>CAXRBI010000018.1:0-97052 GCA_964229075.1 Alteromonadaceae bacterium
GTGCCCGCTGCAACTGTCACCGCGCCCATTAAGCTGTTGCCATCATCATCTAAGGTGATTGCACCATTGCTGCCTGAGGTATCAATGTTTGTGGTTCCAGAGATTGATAAACTGCCGCTGTCTGTTACTGCACCAGCTACAGTGGAGGAGAGAGACGCAGCGGTAATTGCGCCAAAGTCCAACGTTTGGCTGTTATTGGCTGTAAGAGCACCAGCGGAGCCTGAGAGGGAACCAGAAATGACGTTATTGCCGCCCAAATCGGCAGCATTGGTTACGGTCAATGCAACGTTATTTGCCGTGATAACTGTTGAGCCTGTTTCCGCTACTGAATCTGCGGTAATCGTCAAATCATCACCGCCTATATTCAACGCATTATCGGTAGTAAGTGCCCCTGCGGTTAGAATGGAAACGCCCGCTTGAGTGGTCGTTGTATTAAGATCAACGCCATCAAAGCTGACATCACCACCGGTTGCCGAACCAAAGGTGATTGAACCCGTGCCCGCTCTTAGATTGTCCAATTCAGTTTGATCGACACTCACATTGCCGCTGCCGGCAGTACCAAAATCAAGTGTCACACTGTCGCTGTTACCACGAAGGGTAATGTCGTTATCATTTGAGGTAACAACACCATTTAGCGCCAAGCCTGTGCCTGCCTCAATAACAATATCGCCATCGCCACCCGAGGTATCGCTATCCGATGTCACTGCCGCCAAGGAAACGTTGCCACCAGATAATGTCACTGCACCACTTGAACTCAGCGCGCCTGCAACCGTTAGTGCCCCCGTAACTGACAGATCTACATCACCAGACACTGTAATGTCATCGTCTCCCGTATCCAAGGAAGAGGCATTAGAAACGTTAAACCCAGTAAGTGTAAAGGTGCCATCACCTCCTACATCGTTACCTAACGTAATCGAGGAGGCGTCTGAGATCAGGCTCAGTGAACCATTTTCTGAAAGAGAGTTGAACGTTGTGGCACCACTGACATTGACATCAATGTTGCCGCTGGAGCTTAAAGCTACTTCACCTGAGTTAACTGCTACCGCAGTAGAAGCTTCAGAGCTAATACTTCCCGCAGTCGCAGTTACTGATAACGCAGTTGTGTTTGCACTTGTCGTTGTGACGTCTTGCAGTGTTATGTCATCATCTTCTGTCACGGTAATGTCGCCAGCCCCCGCATCAACATCCAAGGTTGAGACTGCGGTAGTCAGAGTCACGTCACCCGAACCAAGGACTGACAAATCGTTTGCGGTTACCTTGCCGGTTACAGAGACTGTCGAAGATGAAACGATGTTCATGTTGTCTAGTGTATTTGCAGCTGTAATGCTGACCGCTCCGCCGTTGAAGGTGGCCGTCGCGTTTGAGTTGCTTGCACCTTCAGATACTGTTACTGCGCCAGTGCTGCCGCTTGCACCAATATTTACAACTCTATCAATACCGGCATTGTCGCTAAATAGGTTGGAAATACTGGTTGCGTTTAACTCTAATGTCGCTGAGTCGTCAGTGGCGTTTTCAAGATCAATACTGCCGTTTGCGGTAAAGGTCTCAATATTCGTCGTTGAGGCATCAACCGTAGCATTCACATTAATATTGTCTGACATTAAGCTTAATGTACCGCCATCACCAGTCACGGCTGCACCTATCGTCACCACACTGGTCGCATCGCCAGCATTTAAGGATAAAGCAGCTGATGAACCGATATCGACAGAATTACTCACGGTAATATCGCTACCCGCGTCGACGGTGACTGATACATTGCCACTGATGTTGGAGGTATCTAGTGACAAGTCGCCTGTATTGGTTATCGACAGTGAGTCGGCTTGGGTTAATTCGAGTTCCGAGACTGTGGTCTCTATTGCTCCACTACTAGCGCCACCTTCAATAGTCAATTTGTTAGCAGTGACGTCGTTACCCGCTGTTCCAGTAATTGTGCCCGTCGCATCAATTATCAGGGTGTTGCCAGTAACATCCAGAGCACCACCTAAGGAAATGTCGTTAGCATTAATTGTTAAGTTGCCACCTGTTTTTGTCACCGATAAATCAGCAACGTCTGCGCCACTAAAATCTAGCGTCGAATCAGAACTCGAGTTCAACGTAATAGTGCCCGTTTGAGTCAAATTCGCCGTTGCACCTGATTGCTCACTAATCTGTACATCGTCATTTGTTGTGACGTCACCTATATTGAGACTGCCATCAACTTCAACATACAAGTTGCCAATCGTGCTGCCCGTGGTTGTGATTGTACCGCCTGAGCTGTTGATAGAAATAAGATTACCACTGGCGCCAAATTCTAAGTTATTGCTTGCAATGCTGTTACTGTTGATGGTGATCGTACCATCAGTAATGATGTTTTCATCAGAACTAAAGGCCGTATTAGTTGCAGTTTGACTGTCGGTTGTCGCTGTGATGGGCAAGTTAATTTCAACGCTACCAGCGACTATTTCCTGTGAAGCCGTTAGCGTTATATTTGCGCCTTCAAGCTGGCCAATCTCCAACACGTCCTCTTGTTGGTCAATGGTGATATCACCGTAGGTATCTATGTAGAGAGGCGCGGACTTGATGGAATTTATGACTACATCGCCAGTTGCACGAACAGAGACTTCGCCATCCACATCCAATAATCCATTACTGCCATCTACAGCTCCGTCTGCGGTGATTGAGAGGAAACTGGTCGCGATTTGATCGCCATCATCCCCACTAGCTCCAAAAGTCACATCTCCACCAGACACCAAAGTCAACTTATAGTCTGCAGGTTCAATTGTGCTAATAGTACCGTTGATAATGAGGTTTGCGTCATTATCCGTCCCCAAAGTTAATCCGAAATTATCCCCTGAAACACTGTAACCCGATAGTGACGAGATATCTTTTGTTGAAAACATCAGATTACTAGTGCCTGCACCGGTGTTTACAAAATTGTCGCCCACCGTAATGCCATTTGCGTTAGCAAAAATCAAAGTTTCAATATCGGTGGTCGAAATAGTGCCATCAATTAATGAACTGTCCGCTCCAATGACACGGTTTAAGACCACAGTGCCAGCCATCGTGCCTTCAGTGTTGGTAAAGTCGATAGATTCAGAGCTCGCCAAACCAAACGCATTCCAATTAATGATGGTTTGTCCGTTAAGCACTGTTACGGAAGTATTATCCGCAGAAACCACCGCGCCGTTGGTTGTCGAGTCAACCGAGCTGTCCGTCAAGTTTGTTGTATCTGCTAGAGCAGAAGGTACAAACGTTGAAGTAATAGCAATAGCGAGGGTAGATTTTACGAATGAAGAACTAACAGAGTGTTTGGAAATGGGAGCCATTTTTTCGCATCCTTTTCATCTTATACAGATTAACTTTTGTAATACCAGTTACTGAATAAAAAGTAGAAGGTGTTTTAAGAATGCGCAAATCACTAATAATATTAAAATTTTGGTTAGAATGATGGATTTGAACAGGGGCCAGATAAGCCGTGGCCTCGGTGCAAATAGTTGCTACTTGTGAAAGACTTTACCACCGACAAATTTAATCGCCCGCTCACCTCGAACCATGGCATCGCGCCCGATTACGGTTTGACATTGCGGGCACACCCCTAACGATTCTGTGTTGTCTTTTGTAATACGAGATTTAAAACTTTTTACTAACGATCCTTTACCGCCCTTTCTGTAATCATAAAGGTGAAAACGACATTTTTGACAGTAAATAGCGACGGATCTATTGGGTAGTTTGGTTCTCGGCTTAGCCATAAAAAAAGCCGGCTTAGCGCCGGCTCTCATAATTAACGCTGAACTTCAGCATTGTGATAAACGTCCTGCACGTCTTCACAATCGTTCAACATATCAATGAATTTATCGAATACAGCGACATCTTCTCCAGCAACTGTGGCCATTGTTTGTGGCTCCCAAGAGATTTCCTGAGTATCAAAATCAATGCCTTCAAACGCTTCTTCTAACGCAACTTTTACTGCGTTGAACTCAGTGTAAGGAGCAAAAACAGTTACCTTGCCGTCCTCGACTTCAACGTCGTTTACGTCCGCGTCGGCCATCATCAAGGCTTCTAAAATTGAATCTTCATCATCGCCATCAAAAACAAATACCGCCACGTGATCAAACATGTGAGCAGCACTGCCTGGCGCACCTAATTTAGAGTTCGTTTTGGTGAAACAGTTTTTAACTTCCATGATGGTGCGATTTGGGTTATCCGTAAGACAATCAACAATAACCATACAACCACCTGGGCCAAAACCTTCGTAGCGAGCAGGAGAGTAATCTTCTCCGGCACCGCCTTGTGCTTTGTCTAATGCATTTTTTATAACGTGAGCAGGCACCTGATCTTTTTTCGCACGATCCATCAAACTGCGCAGCGCTAAGTTGCCATCTGGATCACAACCGCCACTTTTTGCAACGACGTAAATCTCTTTACCGTATTTTGAATAAATCTTAGTTTTCATATTGGCGGTTTTCGCCATAGACTCTTTACGGTTTTGGAACGCTCTTCCCATAACTTACTCTTCTTAATCTCATACGGTGCGCGAGACCATACATAACGCGCACGAACTACTATTATCAGGTTGCGTAAATTAAAGCATTTTAGAGAAAATTGAAATCCCTATCGCCTATTATCCCTCAGTACTGAGGTATTTTTTTATGATTTCCGCAATCGTCCCGTCACTTTCTAACTCCGCGAACGCTCGTTTGTATGCTTCAACTCTAGGTTTTGAGGTAGAAGCATTGAACGCGAACCCTAATTTGGGACTTTGTTTCGCGTCTGACTTAACCGCAACGAATTTCTCAGCGTCGATGCCATTGGCGGTTAATTGACTCAACATTGTAATCTTTCCAGCGTATAGAAAGGTCACGCGATCTGCTAACAACATGTTCACTGCTTGAGAAAAACTGTTGGTGACAAAAAGGTTTCTGTCAGCCGAAAAACCTTTTGCTAATAACTCATCATATTGAGTATCTAGCCTTGGAATCGCGGTTGAGTACAACAAAGCTTGCGACCAAGACAAAGATTTAAGATGACTATTTCGTTTAACCCAAAAGTAAGGGGTGTTATCCATTTCGTAGGTGTAAACCCATTGAAAATCGTCTTGTCTACTGGGTGTTTGACTGATGGTAAAGATTAGGACGTTATCAGTATTACTGGCTTGTTCAAACGCTCTAGCCCAGGGCAATACTTCAATTTCGTCGGAATCACCAGAATAAAGCTTTTTCTCGGCGAGCTGAACAATTTCTACCGATAAGCCAGTAAGCTTGCCCTCACTGTCAAAATACTGAAATGGCGGAAAAACTTCAGTCACAACTTGGACAGGCGAAGATGCATGTATCGTTTCACAAAAGAGTAAAGCCGCCAACGTTAAAAATACTTTTCTAAACAAACTAATCCATCCATGTATGCTTTAAATACACAACAACAATTGTGGCAAAGTGTAATCTACAATCATCTGAGTGTGAATAACAGACAACAAAAGCGCAAATCGGATAACTTAAATAGAAGTTGGGGAATTTGAACTAAATCTTGAGGAAAATTGGAGCGAGTAACGAGGTTCGAACTCGTGACCTCAACCTTGGCAAGGTTGCGCTCTACCAGCTGAGCTATACTCGCACTCCATTGGGCAATTCCTTTCGGAACTTTATCGCAAAAGCGATGGTGCCCGGGGACGGACTTGAACCGTCACGCTCTTACAAGCGAGGGATTTTAAATCCCTTGTGTCTACCAATTCCACCACCCGGGCGACACTAATTCTACTTTTTTTGAAATCATGGAGGCGGGTCCCGGAGTCGAACCGAGGTCCACGGATTTGCAATCCGCTGCATAGCCACTCTGCCAACCCGCCGAATGTGAAAGTTTGGAGCGAGTAACGAGGTTCGAACTCGTGACCTCAACCTTGGCAAGGTTGCGCTCTACCAGCTGAGCTATACTCGCACTCCGCGTAAACGAATCAATCTAGTTGTTTAAGTTCTGCAACCTTGTTGCGTTCCTCATTAACAGCTGAGCCAAACTCGCGTACAAATCTTTCATATTTCGTTGTTGTCATCGCTGACAACGGGGACGCATTCTACATCCAAACCTTTTTGAGTCAACCGCTATTTTAAATAAAAATGACATTTTCGCATCGTTTGATGAAAAATTGACTCACACGTCCAAAAATCAATCTTTTTTGCCACTAATGTACGGCCATGCTGCTTTGAAATAAGTGACCAAAGACCAAACAGTTAACAGGGTTGCAGAGTATAAGAACGCATAGGTTGCGAAGTCTAAAAGAGGTCCCAAAAGCCAGCCTTCAAATACCCAATATTCGTTTGGATGCCAAAGTAACCCGATAATCGCCAACATTTGAGCAGCGGTTTTATATTTGCCCATCATGCTTACCGCAACGTCCGCTCGTTTGCCCTGCTCTGCCATCCATTCTCTTAACGCAGATATAACAATTTCGCGACCAATGATTAACAGCGCACATACTGTCACTAACCAGTTGGCGTAATCATCAACAACAATAACTAAGGCAACTGCCACCATGACTTTGTCTGCTACGGGGTCAAAAAAGGCTCCGAAAGGTGTTTGTTGGTCTAATTTGCGCGCCAGATAGCCGTCTAATGCATCGGTAATGGCTGCAAACCAAAACACAAACGCGGTTGCAAAGTACTTCCACTCATATTGTTCGCCTGGCAAATAATAAAAGGCAACCATAATTGGAATTAGAAAAATTCGAAATGAAGTGAGGATGTTTGGAATATTCCACATAAAAAAGGTACTACTATAAATCGTTATTATTATAGGCGAGGTGAAATGATGCCTATTTAATCCGTATCATGCAAGAAGGCATGTATCTCAATTGCCAATTCTTTGCTGATTCCGGGCACTTGTGCGAGCTGTTCTGGCTTCGCGGCCATTACCCCTTGCAAACCACCAAAATTCTTCAGTAAAGCTTGACGTCTTTTTGCTCCGACGCCAGGTACGTCTTGCAATACTGATTGGGTTTTTGCTTTGCCGCGTTTGTTCCTGTGCCCAGTAATTGCGAATCGGTGAGATTCATCGCGAATATGCTGAATCAAATGCAAAGCTTGGGACGCTTTTGGTAAATGCACCTCAATCTCACCACCGTTCAAGTAGAGCGTTTCTAAGCCTGGCTTGCGGCCCTCGCCTTTGGCAATACCGACAATGATGGGCGTTTTATCCAAAGTCCAGTTGGAGAAAAACGCTTCGGCTTTGTTGAGCTGTCCTTTACCACCGTCTATAAACAGAATATCGGGCACTTTTTCGTCTGAATCAACTTTGCCAAATCGCTTGTTCATGGCAAACTCCATCGCCCCATAGTCGTCTCCAGCTTTGACCCCTTTAACATTATATCGTCGGTATTCAGACTTGTTTGGCCCCTCTGGACCAAATACTACACATGACGCTATCGGATACTCGCCAAACGTGTGGGAAATATCGAAACATTCCATTCGTTCAATCGCGGGCAATTTCAAAACTTCGCAAAGCTCTTTGTATTTGCTACTAATAGCACGGCCATCAGCCAGCTTTGTCGCCAAATCAATATCGGCGTTTTTCTGAGCCAGTTGGTAATACTTAAATTTCTCACCTCGCTGAGGCGTGATTAATTCGACCTTAGCGTCTCTGACCTGGGCTATCGCATTTTGCAACTCGTCCAAACCTTCGGTAATGCCGGGAACGACGATGGTTTTTGGAATGTTTTGTCCACCCATGCCGTTGAGATAAAACTGGCTGATAAATGAAGTCGCAATTTCGCTCGGTTCCGAGTTTGCAGGCACTTTAGGAGAGTAACTTTTACTGCCAAGTACTTTTTGATCGCGAATGTATAAAACATGCGCCGTAGCCAGGCCTTTATCAATAGCAATCGCAATAACGTCAATTTCTTCAACACTGCCGCTAACGTTCTGCTGCTCTGTTACCTTCCTCAACGAGCTGATCTGGTCACGATAAAACGCCGCATCTTCAAAGTTGAGTTGACTACTTGCGGTCTCCATCTTTTCAATGAGCTCATCTACCACATCTTGACTCTTTCCCGCCAGAAACTTTCTGACCAAGGCAACTTGACTGTCGTACTGCTCATCACTGACATACCCCTCAACACAAGGCGCGGAACATCGTTTTAATTGGTACTGCAAACAAGGTCGGCTTCTGGCTTTGTAGTAATTGTCTTCACATTGCCTGACAGGAAACACTTTTTGCATGATACGTAGACTATTCCAAACCGCACCAGCACTGGGGAAAGGCCCAAAATATTCGCCCTTAAAACGTTTGCTTCCACGATGCATTGTCACCCTCGGGTGTTTGTGCTCTGTCAGCAATATGTAGGGATACGACTTGTCGTCTCGCAACAAGATATTGTACTTGGGCTGATATTCCTTGATCAGGTTGTTTTCGAGAATCAGAGCTTCGGTTTCAGAGTTAGTCACCGTAAATTCGATATTATGGATGTTACTCACCAGCGCTCGAGTTTTAACGCTATCGAGATCTTTTCGAAAATAACTTGAGAGTCGATTTTTCAGGTTCTTCGCCTTACCGACGTAAATAACAGTACCATCGGCATCGTACATGCGATAGACCCCAGGCTTTGAGGTCAAGGACTTTAAAAAGCTGGCGTGATCAAATTCTGACATTGAAGATTTAAAACAACAGCGGAAAAGCCGATTAAAGCTTTTCCATATCAAGTAATCCGTGACGGATTGCCAAGTGGGTTAACTCTACGTCGTTGCATACGTTGAGTTTTTCGAACATTCGATAGCGGTAACTGTTTACGGTTTTAGAGCTCAAGCTGAGTTGATCAGCGATTTCCTGAACTTTTTCACCTTTCACAATCATCATCATGATCTGCAGTTCACGCTCAGACAGGCTTTCAAACGGATTTTCTTCTTTATTACCTGAGAACTGGTTTAACGCAATTTGCTGCGCAATGTCGGGTGCAATATAGCGTTGACCAACATTGACACATTTTATCGCATTAATCATTTCTTCCGGTCCTGTCATCTTAGTCAAAAAACCGTGCGCGCCAATTTGCATGACTTTACTTGGGAACGGATCCTCAGTATGGACAGTTAAAATAATGATTTTAACGTCAGGACAGTAACGAACGATTTTTTTCGTTGCCTCTAACCCGCCAATACCAGGCATATTCATGTCCATCAAAACCACATCGGGCTCATTTGCTCGGCAAAACTGAAATGCTTCTTCTCCTGAAGCAGCTTCACCGACAACTTTCATGCCGCGAATGTCATTTATGATTCTTTTTATTCCCGTGCGAACAAGTTCATGATCATCCACTAATAACACATTGATCAACTTGCCATCCCCCAGTTATGAAACCGACACAAAACTATCACAAAGTTACCTTTACGCAAACGCAATTTAATCAACGCCAGACTAAACCGCATCGGCTTGCGCTTCTGGCGCGGCTTCAGCAAACGCCGGTAGCTGTCTAAGACGCTCAGTTATTTCAACAATTTTTGGGTATGCTGACATATCTAGATTGAAACGCTCCGCATTGTAGACCTGTGGTACCAAACAAATGTCTGCCCAGGTAACGTCATCGCCGTAACAATACCGGCCTGCCGTTTCAGCAAGTGTTTGCTCAAACGCAGTAAAACCGACATGGAGCCAATGGTGATACCACTGAGTTTTTTGCTCATCAGACACCGCCAACGGCCCCGATAAGTATTGTAAAATGCGCAGGTTGTTTAATGGATGTACGTCACAGGCAATGTCTAATGCCAAAGCTCGACAGCGCGCGTTATCGGCTATCTCCTGAGGCAATAAGTTCACATCTGGGTATTTGGCTTCTAAGTAATCTAGAATCGCCATCGATTGGTTCAAACGAACGTCACCATCAACCAGCGTTGGTACCAATTCATTGGGATTTAATGCTTTGTAGTCGGCTTTGTGCTGCTCACCACCGTCTTTGACTAAGTGCACAGAGACATGCTCGCATTCTAAATTCTTTAGGTTAAGCGCGATACGCACACGATAGGCCGCAGACGAACGCCAATATCCAAACAATTTCATTGATTAAACCTTAATACTCTTTTTATTAATGCCATACTCACGCAACTTGTTGGCTATAGCGGTATGGCTTAAACCTAGTTTTTTAGCTAGCTGTCTTGAGCTTGGGTAGGCCGGATATAGCTTCCTCAGTAAACTCGCCTCAAACCTTTTTACGGCTTGGTCAAGCGAACCTTCAAACTCTTGCTCAAGGTAACCAAATTCATTGGTATACGTCGGTAATTCAAGTGCTTCTTTTTCAATCAAATCACTATCGATTAGACTGATGGCGCGATACACCGAGTTTTCAAGCTGACGGGTATTGCCCGGCCAAGGGTAGTTCTGCAAATATTCGCAACAGCTCTTGGAAAGCGTCGGCGTTTGTTTGCCAAGCTCATGAGAAAAGCGCTGAACGAAATGCTGGGCTAATGGCAAAATATCTGGTTTGCGTTCACGAAGCGGCGGTATATGCAGACTCAATACATTTAAGCGATAGTACAAGTCTTCTCTGAACGTGTGCTCTTGAACCATATTCGCAAGGTCTTTTTGTGTCGCACAAATGACCCGAACATCAACTTTGACTTCGTTTTCATCGGCCACTCGGCGGAAAGTACCATCTTGTAAAAAGCGCAGCAATTTGGTTTGTAGCTCTTGCGACATTTCTCCGACTTCGTCCAGGAATACAGTTCCACCTTCAGCTTGTTCAAAGATGCCGCGCTTGCCACCTTCGCCACTCCCTGGATACGCATTGGGTCCGTAACCAAACAATTCAGATTCCGCAACATTGTCAGGTAATGAAGCGCAACTTAGCGCCAAAAATGAGTGTTCGCCGCGGCTGCTGGCATCGTGACAGGCACGAGCAATTAACTCCTTCCCTGTTCCGGTCTCGCCTTGGATTAGAATCGGTGCATCTAAGTGCGCCATTTTTTTCGCTTCGCGAATGACTCGGCGCATACTGGTACTGTTTGCCAATATGCTCGAAAATGATTCGTTGTTATCGTCTCTAAAGGCGTTGATTTGTTGGCCAAGTCTGCTGTGAGACTTCAAGTTAACCACAGCCCCAGCAAGACGAACGTTACCTTCTTCATCGGTGACATTAATCGGCAAAATGTCTGACACAAACTCTTCATTGTTACCGGTCAGCTTTAGGGTCTGACCAAGGACTTCTTTGCCTTCAAGCCACTTATTGAAGTTAAAACCCTTCAATAAACTCTGGATCGGCTGACCAACGATTTCAGACTCACTGCGCCCCAAATCAATAAGTGACGCTTGGTTCGCGGTTACAACATTGCCCTTGCTATCTATCGAAATTACGCCATCTGGAAGAATACGAAGCAGAGTAACCAGTTCGTTGTGCTCTCTTTCGTACGGTAAAAAGTTAGTGGTTTTTACATCTGTGACGCCATCGACTCGACGAATTGACGCCATGACTTGTTGAAACGATTCGAACTCGACTTGTGGAAACGCCACATAGAGACATTTTGTGACTTGATCGAATTCAATACCTTTTAAGTCGATGCCGTGCTCTACCAGTATATTCAATACTTCTTTGGCCAAACCCATACGATCTTGGCAAGCAATTTGAAGACGCATTAATACTCCACTAACAATTAAAGCTTGGATAACGAACCGCGATTGTAAACCAATATTTACAGTAAAGAAAAGACTTTTGTTTGTGTTTATTGTAGGTAAATAAAGGGCGAATAATTCGCCCCATAATTACGCTGCGTTTTTAGGTGGGAATGTCGGCTCAAATAGACCGAGTTTCATCGCTTCACGCACAAGTTTCATGAGGTCCATTTGTGACATTTCGAACAGCTCATCAATACTTTCAATCATGAAGTACTTTGGTTGCATGATGTCGATTCGATATGGTGTTCTAAACGCATCAACCACGTTCATTGGCAAGCGTTCAGGTTGATCTGAAGTAAACGCGTATTCTGTTTCACCAGGCGACGACAGGATACCACCGCCGTAGATTCTCAACTCGTCATTTTGACGCATCAAACCAAACTCCACGGTAAACCAGTAAAGTCGAGCAAGATAAACTCGCTCTTCTTTGGTTGCAGCTAACCCTAACTGACCGTATTTGTGAGTAAACTCAGAGAACGCTTTGTTCGTAAGCATGGCGCAGTGACCAAAGATCTCGTGAAAGATGTCAGGCTCTTGCAAATAGTCAAAGTGCTCTCGACGACGAATGAAGGTTGCGGTTGGAAACTTCTTCTCAGACAGCAATTTAAAAAACGATTCAAAGTTAATGAGTGCTGGCACTTCGGCACATTGCCAACCCGTTTCAGCCAATAGAACTTCACTAACCTCAGAAAGCTGTGGCACTCGGTCCATAGGCAGCTTTAACTTGTCTAAACCGGTAAAAAACTCATCGCAGGCCTTGCCTTCAATACACTTCAATTGTCGTGCAATCAATTCAGACCAAATTTGATTCTCTTCGTCGGTCCACTGAATAAAGCCATTTTCATCCGACTGTTTAGATACATAACTTGATTGTTTTGCCATAGTGATTAGCTCCAATTACCTGCAGATGATAGCGAAGAAGATCGAGACTGCAGAACCTTATCAAAGGCTTGCGCTAGATCGGCTATTAAGTCGTCAGCGTGTTCAAGGCCAACTGAAATTCGTATCAGACCGTCGCTGATACCTGCATTTTGTCTTTCTTCTGGAGAATAAGGAGAATGGGTCATTGACGCTGGATGTTGAATCAATGACTCGGCATCACCAAGACTCACGGCAATTGAAAACAGTTGCATCGAGTTAATGAACTCGCGACCTTCATCCAAAGAACCGTCCAATTCAAAACCAATAACACCACCAGCGCCGCGCATTTGTGAGCCTAAGAACTTGTGACCTGCATGGGACTTCAATCCAGGGTAGTAAACCTCGGAAACTAAAGGATGGTTTTCTAGGTATTCAGCGACTGTTTGTGCCGACTTGCAGTGGCGCTCAACTCGAACAGATAACGTCTTTAACCCACGAAGAATTAACCACGCATCGTGAGGGCTGATTGTGCCGCCGATGTCTTTTAAGATTGTTAATTTAATCGTTTCAATTTTCTCGGCACTCGAAACGATAATGCCAGCGACAACATCACCATGGCCGTTCAAATATTTGGTTGCACTGTGAATGACAATATCGATACCAAAATCAACTGGTGTTTGTAACACTGGGGACATGAAAGTGTTGTCCACTACAGAAATTAGGTTATGCGCCAAGCAGAAGTCAGCAATAGCTTTGAGATCTAGCACTTGCAGATTTGGATTGATTGGCGTTTCAGCAAACACCATCTTGGTATTTTTCTTTAACGCTTTTTTAAGATTTTCTGGCTCAGCCATATCGATAAACGATACTTCGATGCCCCACTTTGGCAACTGATGGTTAAACAGCGCAAAAGAACAACCGTAAATTGCCTTTGACACAATAACGTGGTCGCCCGCTTCAAGGAAGCTAAGAACAGCACCAGAGACAGCAGCCATGCCAGTGGCTGTAGCTGCCGCATCTTCCATCTTCTCAAGTGCGGCCATCTTAAGCTCTAGCTCACGAGTCGTCGGGTTACCAAGTCGGGTGTAGATATATCCACCTTCTTCACCGGCAAAACGTCGTGCGCCCTGTTCAGCGTTTTCAAATACAAAAGTGGATGTTTGATAGATTGGGGTCGTCAGCGCGCCTTGGTGGGCACCTTTTTCTTTACCCGCATGAATGCATAACGTCTCTACGTTAGCTTCATTTTTTTTAATGTTAGATACAGACATATTTGGCCTCTAAATTTCAAACCTAAAAAACGGTTTAAGGCTTATAAAAATTAGAGCGCACTTTGCTAGATTTTCACTAGAGTTAATAATCTAATTTACACAATTTTCCATGTCTAGGCGTAAATAAAAAATTACACTAAAACTGCAGGCGAAAAAAAATGGCCCGTAGGCCATTTCTATTTTGAAACTTAATCACAAGCGATTTATTTCGCGTTTCAGTGTAAATTCGTTTGACGTAACGTAGGTTTCCATTTCGCGAACGCGTTTCTCTATGCCGTCAAATTGGCTCACGATATCACGGAATGCTTGCTTTGGCGGCTCTCCTTGCTGCCAAACCTTACTTTTAACACCAACCGCTCTGTCGATATCGTTGTCTTCAAAACGGTGCCATTGATCCGATTGGCCTTTTCGTTTGAAGCGCGCAGAATTTGGAAACTCGTCTTCGCTTTTGTCCAAAATGAACCAGCAAGCAACATAAGCGACAAAGAAAAAACCACCCGAGAACACTAGGCCGGTAAACCAGATGATTCGAACCAACCAAGATTCGATGTTGGTGTACTCAGCGACCCCTGCACATACCCCGGCGATTTTACCTTTGCTAGGGATACGTCGTAATTGTTTTTCAGTTGTTTTTGTCATCTCTGACTCCTTAGCCATCATAAGATTAGCCTTTGCTGCGCCATTCAGGTGCTTCTGCGTCCAAGATAGCTTCAAGTGTTTTAACTCTCTCACCTAATGCTTCTGCACGATGCGCCAAATCACTTAACTCTTCAATCTCTCGTTCGTTCAAGCCTTTGCCAACTAGCTTCTTACTGCGGTAGTGCAAAATCAGCCAGATTGGAGCGACAAATATCATGAAGATTATGATCGGCGCGACCAATATACCTACTACGTCTTCCATAATTTACTCCTTAGTACGCTCAGTTAGCTTTTTTTCGATTTTGCTTTGCTCGCCTTAGCAGGCTTCGCTTCATCTTTGTTTAACTTCGCTTTTAGCGCTTCCAATTCGCTGTCAACTTTGTCTGAAGCTTCCAGCTCAGCAAACTCGTCCGCTAACGACTTGTTACCTAAGTCGTAAGACTCAACTTCCGCCTCAAGGTTGTCAATCTTGCGCTCGTACTGTTCAAAGCGGCTCAAGGCGTCATTGATTTTGTCGCTGCTTAACTTCGACTTCACATTTAAACGCGAACTCGCTGTTTTACCGCGCATCAAAATGGTCTTTTGACGTGCTTTTGCATCCTCTAACTTAGATTGAAGCTGCGTAATTTCTTCTTTCAGGCGGTTTACTTGGTCGTCCAACGCATTTAAGTCACCTTCCAAAGAAACCACTTGTTCTTCGCACTTCTGTCTCTCAATCAGTGCTTGGCGTGCTAAGTCTTCGCGCTCTTTTGAAAGAGCAAGCTCAGCTTTCGCTTGCCAATCTTCGCCTTCCGCTTTTAAGCGATCGATGCGGCGAACAACATCTTTTTTATCTGCAATTGTACGAGCTGATGAAGAGCGAACTTCAACTAACGTATCTTCCATCTCTTGAATGATTAGGCGCACCATTTTTTCAGGATCTTCGGCCTTATCTAACAATGAATTAATATTTGCGTTCACTATGTCAGCAAAGCGTGAAAAAATACCCATAATATTTACCTCTCTTAAAATCACTTGTTTTTAAGTTTCACAATGATGCATTCAGATATCCTGCCAGTTTTTAGAAACCTTTTAAACCACTGATTTTATTATTCTTTTATTTTTTCAAAAGAGGCCTTTAAGAAAACTAACTTTTCAAATACACTACTAATTAGTCATTTTAACCAACAGTTGCACTATGAGACAATTCGGAAGTAAAGATAATTTAATTGGACAGGCCAATTCTTTTTTAGAAGTGTTAGAAAAGGTCTCTCAACTCGCCCCGCTAGACAAACCGGTACTTATTATCGGAGAGAGAGGTACAGGTAAAGAACTGATTGCCGCTCGTCTGCATTACTTATCGCAACGTTGGGATCAAAACTACGTCACCCTAAACTGCGCGGCATTAAACGAAAACTTACTTGAAAGTGAGTTGTTTGGTCACGAATCGGGGGCATTTACCGGCGCGGGCAAGAAACACGAAGGTCGATTCGAACGCGCTAATAGCGGTACCTTGTTCCTAGACGAACTTGCAAATACGTCGGGCCTCGTCCAAGAGAAGCTTCTTCGCGTTATTGAATACGGTGAATTTGAACGTGTCGGGGGAACGAAAACAATTAAGATTGATACTCGTTTGGTCTGCGCAACTAACGAAGACCTGCCGGCCTTGGCGGAATCTGGAGAGTTTCGTTCTGACTTACTCGACCGTTTAGCATTTGACGTAATTACCTTACCCCCATTACGAGCAAGACAAGAGGACATTCTGGTTTTAGCAGAACACTTCGCAATCACCATGGCAAAAGAGCTTGGTTGGGAGCTGTTTAGCGGCTTCTCAAAACGAGCAAAGGAGGCGATGTTAGATTATCACTGGCCAGGTAATGTTCGTGAATTAAAGAATGTGGTTGAACGAAGCGTTTACCGCACTGCTAACCCACATGTGCCGGTGCATGAAATCGTACTCGACCCATTTGCTAGCCCATACAGGCCAGAAAAGCGTGTAAAAACACAAGACAGACAAGCGGCACCACAACCTGTACAATCGGCGACGGAATCGTCAGTAGAAGCTCCGCAGCCTACAGCGACGGCGGAACCGAATGTAATCAAACCTGAGTTGAATTTTCCGTTGGACTTCAAAGAAGCAAGTCAGGACTTTGAGATTAACCTCATTCAAAGTGCTTTGGCTCATTGTCAGTTCAATCAGAAGAAAACAGCGGAGCAATTGGGGGTTACGTACCACCAATTACGTGGTTATCTAAAGAAATACAACTTGCTCGATAAAAGCGCCGACAGTTAAGGGTCTCAAAAGTGTTCAAAACAACAAGGTTTTGCTCAAAAATAGCTGCAATCGCCATTTCCGTCATGCTATTGGCGAATTGCGGCAGTGATGACGAGTCGCAACTGGCTTCACAAACCTTATTGTATTGTAGCGAAGGCTCACCAGATACTTTTAACCCACAGTTAGTTACTTCAGGCACCACCATTGACGCGGTGTCAAACCAGTTATACAACCGCTTAGTGAAGATTGATCCAGACAGCGGTAGAGTCGTCTCAGACATAGCTCGAAAGGTGATTATTTCAAGCGATGCCATGCGTTATCGATTCTACCTTCGAAAAGGCGTCGAATTTCATTCAACGGACTACTTCACGCCAACTCGGACTCTAACCAGTGAAGACGTCTTATTCAGCTTTGCCCGTTTTCTATCGCCAGATCATCCTTATCATCAAGTTGGCGGTGGTCTCTATCCATTTTTTAATGGATTAGGGCTGGACAACCTAATAGAACAGATCATAGTGGTTGATGACTTGACCATAGAGTTTCGCCTTACCGACCCACAAGTTTCGTTCCTCGCCAATATGGCCACCGATTTTGCTATTATCTTGTCAAAAGAATACGGCGATACTTTGCTCGCAAAAGGCACACCGGAAGATCTTGATAACTTGCCAATCGGTACCGGACCTTTCAAATTCAGCGAATATAAACGTGACCACTACATTCGTTACAGCGCGCATGAGAACTATTGGAAAGATGACGTAAAGTTAAAGCAGGTGATATTTGATATCACGCCAAACAACAGCACCCGAATGGCAAAGTTACTTACCGGTGAATGTGATGTTTTTGGCTACCCAAGTGCCTCAGACGTTGGTTACCTGACCAATAATGCAGAAATTGATATTGTTGAGAGCATGTCAATGAATGTCAGCTACTGGGCGTTTAATACTAATGTAGCGCCATTCGACAACCCAAATGTTCGCAAGGCTCTATCCTATGCTGTCGACCGAGATGCAATCATTGACGCGGTCTATTTTAACCTCGCGGAACCAGCCAAGAGCTTAGTGCCCCCTTCCTCGTGGGCGTATTCAAACAATACGTATGTAAACCCGTTTTCGATAGAGATTGCCAGAGCTCTGTTGCAACAAGAAGGTTACGGCGACGGCTTTGAAATGGATATTTGGGCAATGCCAGTCCAACGTGTATACAACCCAAACGCGGGAAAAATGGCTGAAATTCTGCAGCAAACCTTAGCGGAACTTAATATTACTGCCAATATTGTCACTTACGATTGGGGGACCTTCCGCAAGAAGTTGGCTAATGGCGAACACGACACTGTTTTAATTGGTTGGTTAGCCGACAATTCCGATCCCGACAATTTCTACCGACCTCTACTGAGCTGCGCGGCCGCTTTTTCTGGTTCGAATCGCAGTGGTTGGTGCAACGAAGATTACGACCGCAATATTTTGCGGGCTCTATCAACCCCAGATCATGAAACCCGTAAGACTTATTACGATAACGCTGAGCAAATCATAACCGAGAACACCCCGCTTATCCCTATTGCCCATGCGTTCAGGCATAAAGTCCACAGAAAACACGTATCAAATGTCAATATCAACCCGTACGGTGGAATTGATTTCTCAAACGCGGAGAAGAATTTAGACTAATGTTTAATTATATCTACCGCAAAGTTTCATTGCTTATTTTCATCAGCTTCGGCATCACGCTTTTTGTGTTCTCTTTAAATTACCTATTCCCTGGTGACGTGTTAATTAATATGACGGGCTTAGTTGGCCTAACAGGTGACGAATATAATCAAATGGCCACGGCATATAAGCTAGATCAAAGTGTCATTGTTCAATACTGGGAATTCCTTCAACGCATTACTCAGGGCAACTGGGGTGTTTCTTTTATCAATAACACCAGTATCTATGAACAAGTTTTTGGGGCGCTTCCCGCGACAATCGAGCTCGCAACCTATGCCTTAATATACAGTTTCATTGTTGCCATTCCATTTGGGCTTATCGCAGCTTACATCAAGCAGGATTGGCTGGATAAATCGATACTTGCGCTTTCTATCATTGGGTTTTCCATGCCGATCTTCTGGTTGGCAATGCTGATGATATTGGTTTTCTCAATCAAATTGGGTTGGTTCCCGATTTCTGGTCGGCTAAGTTTGGTCTACGATATCCCTCACCAAAGTGGCTTTTTACTATGGGATATCCTTTGGTCAGATGTCAGTTACAAATGGGAAGCGGCAAAGGATGCTTTGAAACACCTGGCCATACCGACGTTTGTTCTGGCGGCCTACCCGACCACAATCCTGATCAGAACAACTCGGCAATCCATGAAAGAAGTACTCGATACCAGTTATGTTAAGGCTGCAAGAGCCAAAGGCTTAAGTACATTTCAAGTGCTAAAACGGCACGGTTTACGAAATGGTTTGTTGCCAGTTATCCAGATGCTCGGTATCCATTTTGGAACCCTAGTGACACTTGCTATGGTCACGGAAGTCATATTTTCATGGCCGGGCGTGGGTTCGTGGCTGGTTGACGCAATTTATCAGCGCGATTACCCAGCAATTCAAGGAGGGATTATGGCGCTTTCAGGCATGGTGTTCATAACCACGATTGTGTTTGACGTGGTCTATATGATTTTCGATCCACTGGCTCGTAGGCAAGGTTATGGCAAAATTTAGAATCTTTAGCGCACCAAACAATGCCAGCCCATTTCGGCAACTGTGGCGACTGTTCCAACGTAACCATTTCTCTTTAGTCGCGAGTTGGGTTTTCTTGTTTTTTATTTTTGTCGCCATATTTGCGCCAATATTCGCCCCGTATTCTCCTTATGAACAGCACTCTAACGCCCTGCTAATACCTCCTGCGTGGGATCTCGCAGGAAAGATTAACTACCCATTTGGTACCGACGCATTAGGAAGAGACATATTCTCGCGAGTTTTACTCGGAGTTGGCTATTCGTTTGGTCTTGCGATAGTTGCCGTTTTTTTAGCGCTGACCTTAGGTGTGTTAATTGGCCTTCTCGCAGGATTCAGTAAAGGGGTTCGCTCCAGTATCTTGAACCATCTATTAGATGTCTTACTGACCATGCCATCGTTGCTTATCGCGATTGTCATTGTAGCGATTCTAGGCCCCGGCATTGCCAATACATTTTGGGCAGTGGTGTTAGCTATGCTGCCGCAGTTTATTCATCACATTCGCACAGAAGTCTCTGATCTGTTGGAAAAAGATTTCGTGATCGCATATCGCCTGGACGGAGCCAATAACTTTCAGATATTTCGTTACGCTCTGTTGCCGAACCTAATTGAGCACTTAATCATATTTTCGACCATGGCGATTTCATCTGCCGTGTTGGATATCGTTGTACTCGGCTTCATTGGCATTGGCGCGCAATCGCCTGAGCCTGAACTGGGGGCTATGATTGCCGACTCATTAGACGTCTTCTATTTAAACCCTTGGACGGTGATGTTACCTGGTCTTGTGTTGTTTTTGTGCGTACTCTCAACCAATATCGTCGGTGATGGCCTTCGTCATGCCCTGAAAGAACGTCGAGTACAGTAGGTTTTCCATGAAGCTATTAGATATCCGAAATCTAAACATCGAACTCATTACCAATGATGAATTGGTTAAAGCCGTCGAGTCGGCAAATTTTTCGATGAAAGAAGGTGAAGTTAGCGCCCTAATTGGCGAATCAGGCTCAGGTAAAAGTCTGATCGCCAAAGCTTTGGTTGGGGTGTTAAATGATCGCTGGGTCATCAACGCCGACCGTTTGCACTTTATGGGTCAGGATCTAAACCGTATGAACGACAGTCAACGGCGTAAAATCATTGCGGATAATGTCGCTATGATCTATCAAGAGCCCCGTCGCTGCCTAGACCCCACAGCAGACATATTTTCGCAGCTTGAAGAATCGTTACCAGAATACGAATTTAAAGGTTGGTTCAATGCCAATAAAAAGCATCGTTTGAAAAAATGCATCAATTTACTCCACAAAGTTGGAATAAAAGACCACAACTCAGTGTTTAATTCCTATCCGCACATGTTATCTGAGGGTGTATGTCAGAAAATAATGATCGCTATGGCGATCGCAAAGGAGCCGAAACTGCTGATTGCAGATGAACCCACTACCGCACTTGAAAGTTCTACTTCATTGCAAGTGATTAAGCTTCTGAAAAGCTTGAACCAACTAAAAGATATGGCGGTTGTTTTTATCACCCATAACCTCAATACCATTACCAGTTGGGCAGACTCTATCAATGTTATGTATTGCGGTCAGTTAATTGAAAGTGGGCCAACGCGCAGCATTATTGAAAAACCAAAACATCCATATACTAAGGCCCTTTTTGACAGCGAGCCAAATTTCAGAGATCAAGAATACGATCGTAAACAGCAGCTTTATACGCTCAAAGGAACGATTCCTACACTGCAACATTTACCTATCGGTTGTCGACTGGGCCCAAGGTGTCCAAACGCCCAAAAAGCCTGTGTATCTATGCCTGAACAGAGAAAAATTAAAGGCCAACATTTTCGTTGCCACTATCCTCTACCGGAGACTTTGTAATTATGGCTACCCCGCTGTTTTCCGCCCTTAATATCAAAAAGTGTTACAAAGACAAGTCTCATTGGTTCAAGAAAGAACAAGATGTCACCATTGGTCCCATCTCTTTTCATCTAAATCAAGGCGAAACTCTAGCCGTCGTTGGCGAGGCGGGCTCTGGAAAAAGTACGATAGCTAGAATTCTGTCGGGTGCCGAATCCCCTGATAGTGGCCAATTGTTTCATCATGTTGAGTCAATAGATTGGGATAACAATAAGTTTTTTTGTGAAAACATACGTCTTATATTTCAAGACGCTCAGAAGTCATTAAACCCGACGGTACCTATTGGCGACCAATTAGAGCAACCTTTGCTGTTCAATACCCAACTCTCCCGAAAAGAGCGAATTAATAAGATCAACGAAGCCTTGAGGATGGTTGGTTTATTGCCGGAACACACCGACTATTACCCACACATGTTCTCAGGCGGTCAGGCACAACGCATCGGTATTGCACGAGCTTTAATACTTGACCCTAAGGTAATTATCATTGATGAGGCGTTAGCGCCACTGGACCCTTCTCTGCGCGCTCAGGTGATCAATTTGCTATTGGAATTGCAGGAAAAACGTAAACTGACTTATATTTTGATTTCTCATCAGATTTCATTAATCAAATATTTGAGTGACCGAATTCTGATAATGGACAAAGGTGAAGTTGTCGAAGAGGGAGATGTTGAACAAGTGTTTGCCCAACCGAAACACCCGAAAACCCAAAAATTACTCAATTCGATTGACATGTAATACCATAAAAAAAGGCTCCTTCTGGAGCCTTTTTTTATCATTTGTTTAAGCGCTTTTAGAACGTCACTGATGCATTCGATTTACTTGCATCAACCAAGGCTTTGGTTGCGATGCGAGATAAAATTGCAGCTAACTGGTTGGATTCAGCATCATTTTCCACTTCTTCCACCTGAACTGCATTTAATGCAACAATATATGAGTCGCCATTCGCCGCAGCAATCACGTCAAACTCAGACTTACCGTCAACTGGCTTAGGCATGGTAAACACGCCATTACGCACGTTGCGCTCTATGCTTGAGTCTGTGCGGCCAATTTGGCTGTGCGCTTCACTTGTTAAGCCCAACTCGCTCGTTACTGTTGCAAAGTCGCTACCAGACTTAAGCTTTTCTAAGGCTTCCTGAGCGCGGCTCTGCGCTAGCTCTGCAGCTTTATCTTGTTTTACAGCAGCCTCGACAAAAGTTTTTACTTCATCTAACGACTGCTGACGTGCTGGCTCGTGTTCAGAAACACGAACAACAATCGACTTGTCACCGCTTAATTCGATCAAGTCACTGTTGAAGCCTTGCTCGATAAAGTCGGCATCGAACAATTGATTCAGTACCGCAGGTTGAGCCAAGTCACCTGTGAACTGACCGCGATTAGAAAGCGGCGCTGTTTGCATTGTTAATGAAACTTCTTTTGCTACCTCAACTAACGAGTCTGACAATTCGTAAGAAATTTGAGTTACTTGAGTTTGCGCATCAATATACAATTCTCTAACTTTGTCTTCACGCAACGTCGCAGAGATTTCTTCTTTCACTTCATCCAGAGCTGAAACAACCGCAGGTTCTAACTCAGTCAACTTGATAAAGTGCGTTCCAGATTCAGTCTCAATCGCTTCTGTTACTTGACCCACAGTGCTTAGACTTAAAACAGCAGCATCGAAATCATCGCCAAAAATGCCGACATCGAAGTATTCTAGGTCACCGCCATTCTCACCACTGAAAGTATCATCAGAGTATGTTTTCGCTAGTGATTCAAAGCTCTCACCTGCTTCTAACTTAGCCGCAACTTCGGCAATCTTTGTTTCTGCACCTTCGCCTTCTTCAACTAGGATATGAGAAATGCGGCGCTTTTCAGTTACCGTGTAGCTTGCTTTGTTTTCTTCGTAGTATTGAGCAACTTCTTCGTCAGAAACCTCAACTTGCGATTGCATTTCGTTGCTGTCGATAACAATGTATTCCACAGCGACTTTTTCTTGCGTCTGGTAACGGCTTTGATTCAACTGATAGTAATTATCAAGATCTGATTGCTCTGGCGTGATTTCAGCTTGAAGTGCTTTTGCTTCGACCTTAGCTAGTTGGAAACTGCGAGTCTGACCGTTCAAACGTCCGAAAGCAGTTTTCTCTGATGGTAAAACAAACTCTGAGCCAAAAATTGCACCGGAGAACTGTGTGCGAGCCATTTGTTGTCTTAAGTAGTCACGGAATTGCGCAGGTGTATAACCAGCTTGACGTAAACGAGCGATATAAATATCGTTGTTAAAGCGGCCAGCTTCTTGGAACTCTGGCATCTTACGGATCGCATCTTTGATTTGGTCATCACCAACACGGACACCCATATCTTTTGCTTGCTGCTTTTGAATTTCTTCAACAACTAAACGCTCTAAGATACCAGCGCGCATATTCGCAACGTAGCTCTCATCGGACATCAACTGATCAATCATGTCGCCAAATTGAGCTTGCATACGGGAACGTTCATTCTGAAACGCCTGTTCTAACTCTGACTCGCCAATTTCTACGCCATTGACTTCAGCCACGGTTAAATCGGCTTGGCTGTTTATGTAGCTGCTAATTCCGCTGAGGGCAAAGGTAATGATGACCAAAAATAAAATACCTTTGGCTACAACTCCTTGAGACCCTTCTCTGATTCTTTCTAGCATGATTACTTCTCTTTGCTGTATAGGAATTTCCAGGCAAAAATATGCGGTCTGTTACCGCCGAAATCAATCCTGGACTTATAAAAAAAGCGCATCTTAACAGATGCGCTTTAATGCTTGAACCTTTTTATTGGCGGAACGGACGAGACTCGAACTCGCGACCCCCGGCGTGACAGGCCGGTATTCTAACCAACTGAACTACCGCTCCTTAATCAATAAAAAAGGATTATTAGTTACATGCATCCTTTAAAGCTTTACCAGCTTTAAAAGCAGGAACTTTAGCCGCAGCAATCTCGATAGTCGCGCCAGTTTGTGGGTTACGGCCAGTGCGAGCTGCACGCTCACGTACTGAGAAAGTACCGAAACCAACTAAAGCAACAGAATCGCCTTCTTTAAGCGCATCAGTTACCGCGTCGATGAAAGAGTCTAACGCACGACCAGCTGAAGCTTTAGATACGTCTGCGCCTTCTGCGATTTTTTCGATTAATTGAGACTTGTTCACAATATCATCCCCTAGTTTGTTTTTATAATTCTTAATTTACAGCACATTTTTTTGAAGCTGTATGTCTTTCGTATTGCTACGTTAGACTGTAATTTTTGGGTTTGGGGGAAGGCTGGCCAACCCCCCTAGCCCCAATAAACTAGCATAGTCCAAGCTTTTGAAAAGCCTTTTTTGTAAAAAAAAACGATTTTTTTTAAATTATGCGCAATTTTCAGTCGAAATTCGCTCTAAAGGCTGACTCAGCGCGACTTTCAGCACCTCATCAATCCATTTAACCGGGATAATTTCTAAGTCTTTTTTGACATTAACCGGAATTTCTTCCAAATCACGCTCATTTTCATGTGGGATTAGTACCGTTTTAATGCCACCACGATGAGCAGCTAGTAATTTTTCTTTCAAACCACCAATCGCGAGCACTTCACCTCTTAAGGTAATTTCGCCGGTCATCGCTACATCCGCACGCACAGGATTGCCCGTCAAAGAGGATACAAGCGAGGTGACCATCGCAATACCCGCGCTTGGACCGTCTTTTGGTGTCGCACCTTCAGGAACGTGAATATGAATGTCACGCTTCTCAGCAAAATCATCATTGATTCTCAGATTTTCAGCGCGGCTCTTAACAACCGTCATTGCCGCCTGGATGGATTCTTTCATCACATCACCTAAAGAACCTGTGTAAACCAACTTACCTTTACCTGGTACAGTAGCGCATTCAATTGTTAATAAATCACCGCCAACTTGCGTCCAAGCGAGTCCGGTAACTTGACCAATACGGTCGTCGTCTTCTGCTTTACCGTAATCGTGGCGGCGAACGCCAAGGTAATCCCCTAAGTTTTCACCGTTAACTGTCACCGAGTCGGTGTCTTTTTTGGTCAAGATTTCGGTCACTACTTTACGGCAAATCTTCGAGATTTCACGCTCTAAGCTTCGTACACCCGCTTCACGTGTGTAGTAACGTACAATATTAACAATGGCATCATCGGTTAAATCCAGTTCGTCTTCTTTTAAACCATTGCGTTTCTTTTGCTTACACAGTAAGTGCTGCTTCGCAATATTGAGCTTTTCGTCTTCGGTGTAGCCAGCAAGACGAATAACTTCCATTCGGTCTAACAAAGGACCTGGAATATCCATTGAGTTAGACGTTGCAACAAACATGATGTCAGATAGGTCGTAATCTACTTCCAGGTAATGATCGTTGAAGGCGGAGTTCTGCTCCGGGTCCAACACCTCAAGCAATGCTGAAGATGGATCACCACGCATATCTGAACTCATTTTGTCGATCTCATCCAACAAGAACAGTGGGTTTTTTACACCTACTTTAGACATCTTTTGAATAATCTTGCCAGGCATTGAACCTATGTAGGTTCTGCGGTGACCGCGAATCTCTGCTTCGTCACGCACCCCGCCCAGTGCCATTCGCACATACTTGCGACCTGTTGCCTTAGCAATGGATTGACCCAAAGATGTTTTACCAACACCTGGAGGACCTACTAAACACAGGATCGGACCTTTTAATTTACTGGTACGTTGTTGGACTGCCAAATATTCAATAATGCGCTCTTTGACTTTCTCCAACCCGTAGTGATCAGAGTCTAAAATGCTTTGCGCTTTGACCAGATCTTTTTTAACACGAGACTTTGCTTTCCAAGGCACCCCTGTCATCCAGTCGATGTAACCACGTACAACAGTAGCCTCAGCCGACATCGCCGACATCATCTTTAGCTTTTTCAGTTCATTGCGAGTTTTTTGCTCTGCTTCTTCTGGCATTTCTGCTTCAGCAATCTTGGTTTCAAGTGCATCAAACTCGTCAACGCCGTCTTCAGACTCACCCAATTCTTTTTGAATTGCCTTCATCTGCTCGTTCAGATAATACTCACGCTGACTTTTTTCCATTTGCTTTTTAACACGGCTGCGAATTTTCTTCTCAACCTGTAGCAAATCGATTTCGCCTTCCATCAGGGCCATTAGGTACTCTAATCGCTCGCGAACATCATCAATTTCCAATGCCCGTTGCTTCTCTTCAACTTTTAACGGCATGTGCGATGCCATGGTATCGGCCAAACGGTCAGCGTCATCAATACCCGTGACAGAAGTCAAAACTTCAGGTGGGATTTTTTTGTTGAGTTTGATGTAACCTTCAAATTGGTTAACGGCACTGCGAATAAGTACTTCTTGCTCGCGCTCGTCCGCTTCCTCTGGATGCATCATCTCTACATCCGCTTCAAAATACTCATCCGTTTCAGTGAATTGTTGAATCTTGGCTCTAAGGTTGCCCTCTACGAGTACCTTGACCGTTCCGTCAGGCAGTTTCAACATTTGTAATATGGTCGCTACCGTGCCGACTTCGTACATATCTTCCGTAGAAGGATCATCATTCGATGGATCTTTTTGCGCAACGAGGAATATCTTCTTATCTTTCTCCATCGCTTGTTCCAAACAAGCAATAGACTTTTCTCGGCCAACGAATAACGGAATGACCATGTGCGGATAAACAACCACATCCCTAAGCGCTAATACGGGGATATTTGAACTTGCGGCTTCTTGCGTCATATTTAAGAATTCTCTGGATTGATATTTTTTTTGATTACTGAGTATATGGGGCGCGTGGGAAAAAGTTCAATTACTTAAAATAAAAAAGGAGTCAATTGACTCCTTTTTGTACGAATAATTTATTCCGGTACGACTTTCGATTGTGGATTATCGTATATGAGAATTGGGTCAGAATCGCCACTTATGACGGATTCATCAACCACGACTTTAGACACGTCCTCCATAGAAGGAAGTTCGTACATTGTATCTAGCAATACCGCTTCAATGATTGAACGAAGACCACGAGCGCCGGTCTTGCGTTCCATCGCTTTTGCTGCAATGGCAGCTAGAGCATCTTCACGGAATTCTAATTCAACCTCTTCAAGCTCAAACAATGCACCATACTGTTTGGTCAATGCATTTTTAGGCTCGCTCAAGATTTGCACAAGCGCGTCTTGATCCAACTCACCGAGAGTTGCGACTACTGGTAAACGGCCGATAAACTCAGGAATTAAGCCATACTTTACTAAATCTTCTGGCTCAACATTCTCGAAATGTTCAGTCAGTGACTTATTGTCAGCCGATGACTTAACTTCAGCACCAAAGCCAATCGCGGTTCCTGTCTCAGAACGCGCTTCAATAACTTTATCGAGTCCCGCAAACGCACCACCACAGATAAACAAAATCTTAGATGTATCAACCTGCAAGAATTCTTGCTGAGGGTGTTTACGACCGCCTTGTGGAGGAATCGAAGCGATAGTACCTTCGATGAGTTTCAACAGCGCTTGTTGCACTCCCTCACCTGACACGTCGCGGGTAATTGAAGGGTTATCAGCTTTACGCGAAATCTTGTCGATCTCGTCGATGTAAACAATACCACGTTGCGCTTTTTCTACGTCATAGTCGCACTTTTGAAGTAGTTTCTGAATGATGTTCTCAACATCTTCACCCACATAACCGGCTTCAGTTAGTGTCGTTGCATCCGCCATTGTGAACGGAACATCAAGGAAACGGGCTAACGTTTCTGCCAATAATGTTTTACCGCTACCAGTTGGGCCGATCAGCAAAATGTTACTTTTGCCAAGCTCAACGTTTAAATCCGAACCTAAGTTACGTAGGCGTTTGTAGTGGTTATAAACCGCTACAGATAACACTTTCTTCGCATGTTGTTGCCCAATCACGTAGTCGTCCAAGTGGGCGCGAATATCGCGTGGTGTTGGCAACGATTGAGCATCGCGTTTTGGCGAAATTTCTTTTATTTCTTCACGAATAATGTCATTGCACAAATCAACACATTCGTCGCAAATATATACAGAAGGGCCTGCAATAAGCTTTCTTACTTCATGCTGACTCTTGCCACAAAACGAACAATACAGGAGTTTGCTATCGTTATCTGTATGTTCTGACATAAAGCCACCTCACTTTGCTAGCAAAAGACTTACCATTAATGGTAGTCAAAAAAATCTAATTTAAATCTTTATCGGAAAAATTTGCTAATTATTTAGCTTCGCGGTTGGTTAAAACCGAATCGATAAGGCCGTAGTCCAAAGCTTCTTGTGGATTCAAGAAGTTATCACGATCTGTATCTTCCGCAACTTTCTCATAAGGCTGACCAGAGTGCTCTGCCATTAATCGATTTAACTTTTCTTTAATAGTTAATATTTCACGTGCATGAATCTCAAAATCAGATGCCTGACCTTGGAAACCACCTAATGGCTGATGAATCATGACGCGTGAATTTGGTAAACAATGGCGTTTACCCTTGGCACCGCCAGATAACAAAAAAGCGCCCATAGAGGCCGCTTGTCCCATACACACGGTTGCAACATCCGGCTTAATGAAATTCATAGTGTCGTAAATTGACATACCTGCCGTTACCGAACCACCTGGCGAATTAATGTAAAGGTAGATGTCTTTCTCAGGGTTTTCAGACTCCAAGAACAACAACTGTGCACAAATCAGGTTCGCCATATGATCTTCGACCTGACCAGTCAAAAAGATCACTCGCTCCTTTAATAACCGAGAATAAATATCGTACGAACGCTCACCTTTAGCGGTTTGTTCGACAACCATAGGAACTAGCGCGTTTAGAATATCTGATGGGAGACCAGCTGAGTTGTTATTGCTGTTATTAAACATTTACCTTCCTTAAAACGAAAACGGCTCGACATACCTTTGTATATCGAGCCATTTAAACTATGTTCAACCCCTAAGTCAATCGGGATTTAACATTAACCTTGCTGAGGGTTCATAATTTCGTCAAAGCTTGCAGTTTTGTCTTCAACTTTCGCTTTTTCTAAAATTAAGTCGATCGCTTGGTCTTCTGTCGCTAAGTTGCGAATGTTACCTAGAAGCTGTTCATTACCGTAGTAGTGTTCGATAACTTCTGTTGGATCTTCGTATGCAGAAGCTTGCGTTTCGATGATCTCTTTAACACGATCTTCGTCTGCTTTAATTTCGTTCGCTTTGATGAACTCGCTTAATAACAAGCCAGTGCGAACGCGGTCTTTCGCTTGCTGTTCAAACAACTCTGCAGGAAGCTCTGGCATGTTGTCAGCGTTTACTTGACCGCCGAAACGTTGCATAGCTTGCTTGCGTAGGTTATCAACTTCTTGATCGATTAAAGCTTTAGGAACGTCAAATTCGTTCTTCGCTAACAAACCTTGAATCACAGCTTCTTTAACTTTAGATTTTAAAGCTTGGTTAAGTTCGCGAGTCATGTTGTTCTTAACTTCTTCTTTAAGTGCAGCAACGCCACCCTCTGTAATACCGAAGTTAACAACGAACTCGTCGTTCAATTCTGGCAACTCTTGTACTTCAACTTTGTTTACTGTGATAGCAAACTCAGCGTCTTTACCTTTTAGGTTTTCTGCGTGGTACTCTTCAGGGAAAGTAACGTTTACAGTCACTTCTTCACCTGCCTTCTTACCGATGATACCGTCTTCAAAACCAGGAATCATGCGGCCTTGACCGATTTCTAGGTTGAAGTCTTCTGCCTTACCACCTTCGAACTCTTCACCGTCAACTTTACCAACGAAGTTGATGTTTACACGAGTGCCTTCAGCAGCTGCGTCTTCGCTTTCTGCCCAAGTCGCTTGTTGCTTTTGAAGAGTTTCCATCATCTTGTCTAAATCTGCATCAGTTACTTCTGCAACTGGACGCTCGATTTCGATAGCTTCAACGTCTTTTACTTCAACTTCTGGGAAAACTTCGAAAGTCGCGATGAATTCTAAGTCTTCACCACGTTTTAAATTCTTTGGCTCGAAGTAAGGAGCACCCGCTGGGTTAACTTTTTCTGCAATGATTGCTTGAATATAGTTTTGTTGCATTTGCTCTTGTGCAACTTCCGCGAATACAGATTGGCCGTAACGCTTTTCGATAACAGATACTGGAACTTTACCTTTGCGGAAACCATCGATACGTGCTGTCTTACCTACTTCACGTAGACGTTTTTTAACTTGCTCTTCTACTTGATCTGAAGGAAGCGTGATCGTTAAACGACGTTCTAAACCTTGAGTCGTTTCTAGAGAAACCTGCATTTTCTACCTCAATTATCTTCAACTGTCCGGCCGATTTTAAATCTTTTTCTAAACGGCACAGTTTCATGTTCTTAAAATGACGGCGCATTATAGCCATGTCTTTTTTAATCGTCCATTTAAAACGACCAGAAATGGGCGATTTATAGGCAAATAAACGAAAAATATCGAAATTTATGGAATTTTAGAAAAGAAGGCTAAAAAGCTAAGATGGTCGGTGTTGCAGGATTTGAACCTGCGACCCCTTCGACCCAAACGAAGTGCGCTACCAAGCTGCGCTAAACACCGACTTTAAATCTTTGAGAACTTGCTGCCTCGCGACAGGGCGGCATATTACGGATATCACTTATTGTCGTCAAACATTTTTTTAAAGATTTTTTCCATTTGCTGAAAATTAAAGCAAAAGGCGTAGAAACGTACTGAATTTGTCGAAATGCTGCACAGATTTTTCATAATTAATAATTTATTTGGAAAAAGCAGCGACTTACTCCCCTTTTTATCGATGCGAAATTCCCCCAAAAGGTTTACAATTCGCATTAGAATTTTTGTAGATACACGTAGAGAAAATAATGACAGCAAAATTGATCGACGGTAAAGCCATAGCGCAAACAGTTCGAGATAAAGTAAAGACCGGCGTTAATGCCCGTATAGAGGCCGGTAAGCGCGCCCCAGGCTTAGCAGTTGTGCTAGTTGGCCAAGATCCGGCCTCACAGGTTTATGTAGGTAATAAAAAAAGAGCCTGTGAAGAAGTTGGCTTTGTATCCACTTCTTACGACTTACCAGAAGAAACAAGCCAACAGCAGTTGATCGATTTAGTCGACGAGTTAAACAACAATGACGAAGTGGACGGTATCTTAGTTCAGTTGCCATTACCGCATGGTCTTAATGCCGAAGCAATTTTGGAACGCATTCACCCGCATAAAGATGTCGATGGCTTCCACCCATACAATATAGGCAGATTGGCACAACGCGTCCCTGCCCTGCGTCCTTGTACGCCAAAAGGCATCATGACCCTCATTGAAAACACACACGTTAATCCAAAGGGTAAACACGCGGTCATCGTTGGTGCGTCTAATATTGTTGGTCGCCCTATGTCATTGGAGTTATTGCTTGCAGGTTGCACAACAACTGTATGCCACAAGTTCACTACAGATTTAGAACATCAAGTGCGTCAAGCTGATATTCTCGTTGTTGCGGTCGGTAAACCTGAATTTATCCCGGGTACTTGGGTTAAAGAAGGCGCGATCGTCATTGATGTAGGTATCAACCGCTTAGATTCAGGTCAACTCGTGGGTGATGTTAAATTTGACGATGCCCGCGAACGCGCAAGTTGGATTACACCTGTACCAGGTGGTGTTGGCCCTATGACCGTAGCGTCTTTGGTTGAGAACACGCTGGAAGCATGCGAAAAGTTTCACGGTTAAAAACGCAGTAAAATAAAAAAAGGCACCTTGAGGTGCCTTTATTATTGAGCTGAAGAAATTAGCTTTCTTCGTTGTGCAATTCTAATCCAGTTTGCAACGGCTCTTTACGACCACCTTTGGCGGAGTCGTTGCGTGCCGACTCAAGCGAGTCTAAATACGCTTGGTCGATATCGTTTGTGATGTAGTTACCATCAAATACAGATGTATCAAACGCTTGTAATGATTCATTGCCTTCACGCACAGCTGATTGCAGATCTTCGAGCGATTGATAAATCAATTTATCTGCACCGATCATTTGCGCAACTTCTTCAACTTCGCGACCGTGAGCAATCAATTCTGTCGCCGATGGCATATCAATACCATACACATTAGGGAAGCGAATTTCTGGAGCCGCAGACGCGAAGTACACTTTCGCTGCACCAGCATCACGTGCCATTTCGATAATTTGCTCCGATGTCGTACCGCGCACGATTGAGTCATCAACGAGTAAAACGTTCTTGCCCTTAAACTCCACTTCAATGGTGTTCAATTTGCGGCGCACAGATTTTTTACGCTGCGCCTGACCTGGCATAATGAAGGTACGACCGACATAACGATTCTTAACGAAACCCTGGCGGTATGGTAAGTCCAACTCGTTGGCAATCTGCAGTGCGATATCACAGCTCGTTTCTGGAACTGGAATAACTACGTCAATATCGAGGTCGGCCCACTCTTCTTTGATCTTACGACCTAAGTACTCACCCATCTTAACCCGCGAACCATATACCGACACATCGTTAATGCGTGAATCTGGACGGGCAAAATATACGTATTCAAAAATACATGGAACACATTTCGCTTCGTTGTAACACTGTTGTGTGTGAAGCTCCCCCGATTCAGTAATGTAGATTGCTTCGCCTGGTGCAACGTCGCGCACCAATGTAAAGCCGTCGATATCTAGTGCGACACTTTCAGATGCCACCATATACTCAACACCATGTTCCGTTTCACGCTGACCAAGTACCAATGGGCGAATGCCATTTGGATCACGGAACGCTAACATGCCATGGCCAATGATGACCGCAACAACACCGTATGCGCCACGGACTTTTCTGTGCAAACGCGCAATCGCGTCGAACATGTCTTGTGGTTGCAACTCCATGAGTTTGGATTCGCATAACTCGTGCGCAAGTACGTTCAATAAGAGTTCTGAATCAGACGTCGTATTGATATGACGACGTGCTTCTTTGAACAACACTTCTTTTAACTCAGCAGCGTTAGTTAAGTTACCATTGTGCGCCAAGGTGATGCCAAAAGGAGAGTTTACATAGAAAGGTTGCGCTTCAGCTGAGCTCGAGCTACCCGCGGTTGGGTAACGAACATGGCCGATGCCCATGTTGCCAGCAAGCCTTTGCATGTGACGCTCTTGGAAAACGTCGCGAACAAATCCATTTGCTTTTCTTAATCGGAAGTGGCCATCATCAATCGTAACGATGCCGGCAGCGTCTTGCCCACGATGCTGTAAAACCGTCAGACCATCATAAATAATTTGATTTACTGGCGATTTACCAACAATACCAACAATACCGCACATGTTTAACTCTCCGTCAGTGGTGTAGATAATAAACTAGAATTTTGCTTAAACACTTCAAGCACCCAATCGATCACATTTGCAAACTCGGGGATCAGAATCGACTGTTGCCACCATTCAGATGAATTGGCGGGAGTTAAAGTGTCTAAAAAAAGTAAGGTCATCGCCGCGATTAATACGCCGCGTAAAGCACCGAATACCATGCCTAGCATTTTGTCAGTGCCGCTTAATCCAGTGTAGTGAACGATCTCGGAAAGGAGGTGATTTAATAATGCGCCGAGAATAAGAGTAGTTACGAACAGAATTGCAATGGCCGCCCCACTGCGAAGCATTTCATTTTCTATGCCCGTCAGATAAGCCGCCAGATTGGGATAAAACCGGAACGCTATGACAGCACCAATTATCCAAACAGCAAGGGATACAGCTTCTTTAATAAAACCGCGAAATAAACTAATTACCGCGGAGATAACTATTACGCCTATGATTGCGTAATCTATCCAGACCATCAAAACGAATGAACCTGCTCTGTAAATTTCGGCGCGAAGTCTAACAGAAGCATGCGTTGCTAGCCACTACTTTATTGGATCAAATCGAGTGATCTTGCCTTCAAGGCCAACCAATTCTTTCAGTTTCAATTGCGCCTCTTGCAGTTCTGACTTTTCGACTGCTGGGCCTAAATAAACCTTAGAAAGCACGCCTGCTTTGGTCTGAACTGGTTTTGTAAACGTGTTAAAACCCGCTTCTTGTAGCTTTTGTCTGAGCGCATCAACGTTCTCTTTGTGTTTAAAACTGCCCAACTGCAAAATCCAAGCAGGCTGTTTAAAATCACTCGTGGTTTCGCCGACGTCCGATTGTTCAGGGGCTGATTCACTGTTGTCGTTGCTGGCGGTTTCAACCTGTGGGTTTGACACATCATCTTCTTGAGGTAAAACGTTAATTTCGACTTTATCGGTTGCTGAAACAGTGACCGCATCGCTGGCAACAACGTCATTATTCTGCGGCGCTTCAGCCATGCTTTCCATCACTTGTTCACGTGGAAACTCGGTGAGGATAGGTTGTTCATTAACTTCGGGTTTAGGAGGGATCTTCTTAAACTCTTCTTTGGTTAGCTGCTTTTTGCCGTCTAATAAATCTGGCAAAAAAACCACACCGGCAATTACGACAATCAACATGCCAACTAAACGTTGTTTGATTAACTCAGTCACTCTTTTCCTCGAAATCTTTGATCAATTAGCGCAAGGTTATTTTAAAATTTCCGCAACAGTGTAAAACGAACCGAAGCCAAGTAAAAGGCCGTCGTGATTCATTTCCTGTTTTGCACCTTGCCAAGCATCTGAAATAGTGGCGTATTGTTTAATCGGTTTGTCACTTTGTGTCGAAATAATATCGACCAACTCTTGCACTGTCGCTGCGCGTGGGTTGCCAACGAGTGGCGCCACATGCCATTGCTCTATCAGCGGTGCAATTTCAGCTATGGCATCATTTATGTCTTTATCGGCCATCATCGCAATCACAGCCTGGCGCTGAGAAACGGCTCTAAGCTTTTCATCGCCCTCGAGTTGTGAGACCAAGTATTTTACTGCGTGTGCATTGTGGGCAACGTCGACCATACAAAGTGGCTGCTCAGAAACGATTTGCATTCGGCCGGGTAATGACAACCTTTGCAATACGTTTTGAACTTGTGCTTGTTCTGGCAAGATACCGAGTTGCATCAAAGCCGTGAGACCAGTTGCTATATTCTGATGAGGAATAAGGGTATTCGGCAGATCTCGTATTTGCATATCACCGTTGACATAATCCCAATTCTTGTCATTTTGAATCACGTCAAAGTCTTTACCACGAACCGCTAGCGAGCTAACTGAGAGGTTTTCTGCCTGCTCAAAAACCGTCGCAGGTGCGTCTGCCAAACCAACTACTCCCGGTTTGTTGGCCCGAAAAATTCCTGCTTTTTCAAATCCAATTTGCTCGATAGTGTCGCCTAGCCAATCCGTATGGTCCATCCCTAACGTCGTGATAACTGAAACGTCGTGGGAAAGAATATTGGTCGCGTCCAGTCGACCGCCTAATCCAACTTCGATTAACGTAAAGTCCAAATTCGCATCTTTGAGTAGTTTGAATGCGGCCAAAGTACCAAACTCAAAAAACGTCAGACCTTTGTCGGCTCTGACATCTTCGATGAAACGAAATGCTCCAATGTGATCCTCATCTGACAACATTTCACCATTGATTCGAACTCGCTCATTGTACACGTGCATGTGCGGCGAGCCATAAACCCCAACCGAATGACCCAGAGACAGAAGGTACTGCTCCATAAATCGAATCGTGGTGCCTTTACCATTCGTACCTGCGACCAAAACAACCTTGGCAGAACCCAAGTTTGCAAGGCCGGCATCTTTTGCAAGATCAATGATACGAGTAAGGCCTAGGTCAATTTCTTTGTGGTGTTGAGACTCCAAATAAAAAAGCCAGTCTTCTAGGGACTGACTCTTTAAAATACTTTGATTGGTCATTATGCCGTTCTGTGTTCTTTTTCCAGTGACGGTAGTTTACACAATTTTGTGAACAAACGTGCAACAGTATTTCGCATGTCTCTACGGTCAACAATCATATCGATCGCTCCATGCTCTAATAAGAACTCACTGCGTTGGAAACCTTCAGGTAACTTCTCACGAACGGTTTGTTCGATTACACGAGGGCCAGCAAAACCAATAAGGGCTTTCGGCTCACCAATGTTGATATCACCTAACATCGCCAAACTCGCAGATACACCACCCATCGTAGGATCGGTCAATACCGAAATGAATGGCAATCCTTTCTCGCTCAATTTCGCCAAAGCAGCTGAGGTTTTGGCCATTTGCATAAGAGAGAACAAAGCCTCCTGCATTCGAGCACCGCCCGAAGCAGAGAAACAGATCAAAGGAATGTTTTCGTTAATACATACATTGACCGCTTGAACAAATTTCTCACCGACAACCGTCGCCATTGAACCACCCATATAGGAGAATTCAAATGCTGCTGCGACGCAAGGTACGCCTTTTACGCGACCTTTCATAACCACCATCGCGTCTTTTTCGCTAGTTTGCTTTTGTGCTGCTGAAATTCGGTCTTTGTATTTTTTGCTGTCTTTGAATGAAAGCACGTCTTGCGGCTCTAGTTCCGCAGCAATCTCAACTTTCTCTCCAGCGTCTAGGAACAATTCCAAACGTTTACGACCTGTTAGGCGCATGTGGTGATCACACTTAGGGCAAACGCCCTGCTCTTTCTCTAGATCGTTTTTGTATAGGATTGAGTCACAACTTGTACACTTAGTCCAAACGCCTTCTGGGATGTTGCGCTTGGTTGAGGTATTTGTTCTTGGAAGGATTTTTTCTATCCAGCTCATGTAATTTTTACCTACTGTTTATTGGGGTCTATATGGGCCACGCCAATCCAATTTTAAGGCCTTTGACAGGCACTATCAGAACGGCATTTCCGGCCGACGTCGAAAATTGTCGCCTATTAAACCACATTGTGAGTAAAAAAAACCAAATAAACTGGTCTTATTTGTATAGAAACTTACCCTATCGCCTTCAATTTGGCAGAAATAATGGGCCTGGATTAGTTTTTGGTAGGTTAAACTCTTCGGGGTAATCAACTTCGATCAAATAGAGCCCATGAGGTTTTGCAGTTTCAGCCGCTAAAGTACGGTCTTTTGCCGCTAAAACTTCGGCCATCCACTCGACAGGTTTATCTCCACGCCCAATAGCAATAAGGCTTCCAGCGATATTACGGACCATATGATGAACAAACGCATTGGCTTTTATATCGATTACGACAAAGTCATTGTGACGGGTCACTTTAACAAAGTGAACGAATCGAAATGGCGAATTGGATTGACACTGAGCTGCCCTAAATGAGCTGAAATCTTGCTCACCTAGCAGCGATTGTGCCGCTAAATGCATCTTATCTGCATCTAGAGGGGGATGGTAATGACTCAGCCCGTGTTGCAATATTGCAGGGCGCAGTTTTGAATTATAAATGATGTAGCGATAGCGACGTGCAGTGGCAGAAAACCGGGCATGAAAGTCTTCGTTAACTTCTTTTGCCCATCGAACCGCGACAGAGTCAGGTAGGTTGGCATTTACGCCCAAGGTCCAGGCTCGTTCGCCACGAACCGCATCGGTATTAAAATGCACGACTTGCCCAGTTCCGTGAACGCCAGCATCGGTTCGGCCAGCACAGAATACGTCTACAGGATGGTTGGCAACAGTGCTCAAGGCTTTTTCAAGCACTTCTTGAACTGTGATTACTTCTCTCTGTCTCTGCCACCCAAAGAATTGGGCACCATCGTATTCTATTCCTAACGCTACTCGCATATTAACTTCTTAATCGCTCATTTGAGCGCGGCATTATATGGAATTCGAGGGGTAATCACAAAATTATTCGTTTTTAAATTCTTTGAGTAGGGCTTCAGCCTGTGCTTTGGCCTCATCATTACCTGCTTCTAGGATTTCGTTTAGCAACAACTGAGCGTTTTCTTCGTCATCCATTTCAAAATAGGTTCGCGCCAAATCCAATTGCGTTGCCATACCACCTTCTGTCAGGTCAACATCAACGCTGCCACGGAGTTCACTTAACTCGTCAAATTCACCAAGACCGACATCAATACCCAAGTCGTCTGGAACTTCAACCTCTTCTCCGTCGTCAAGATCATCGATTAGATTATCGACACTGACAAAATCTTGCTCAAGCGAATCCAACTCTGAGGCAAGGTCATCTCCCAACTCATCAGCGATATCTGTCGATAAATCTTCATCAGAGACTAAGCTCGCCTCTTCAATTGATTCAACTGTATCGAAGTCGTCCGCCAATTCAGACAACAATTGGTCGAAGTCCGCTTGTTCTAACTCGTCAATTCGGAACGATTCTTCATTTGGCTCCGAGACTTCTGAGCTTTCATCCAACGAGTCATCAAGGCCATCGCTTAACAAGTTCTCTATATCTGTTTCATCGAAGCTTTGATTCTCGATGTCATCTTCACCAAGGATGTTTTCAGCACTTTGCTCAGGATCAGAGAGCAAGTTTTCGATATCAGCATCAACGAGAGCAGTCTCGTCTATGCCTTCACTGAGATCATCACCGAGTTCATCGATATCTATGTCATCTAAACTTTCATCAAGGTCAAGTTCTGGATAGACATCTAGCTCGGCACTTGCTTCAACATCGCGAATAGGTTGGTCTGATTCAACCTCTGACTCCGCAAGATCGATATCATCTAGTGCTGATTCATCAGCAACTTCTTCAAAATCGTCTGATTCTGCGCCTTGCTCTTCGCTCTCGTCTTCTTCGTCGATAAACTCATCTACGTTTAGCTCTTCCTCGGCGTCTATGGTGTCCTGTTCAAGCGCTTCACCATCGTCTATTGGCAACTCGTCATCAGTAACACTGGACTCTTCAAGCTCAGAGGCAGCCTCATGTTCGTCGTCTAATTCACTTTGCTCAGCTTCTGATTCTTGCTCGTGCTCCGGTTCGAGGTCTTGAATGTCATCTTCGTTCAGAGCAACATCTAGCGACTCGGCATCTTCTTCAAGTTCACTTGCGCCTTGCTCATCCAGGTCGCTTTCATCAGTTGCAGCGACTTCAACTTCAGGGCTTTCTTCAATAGAAGTCTCTTCAGAATTTGCATCTACTAGTTCGTCTAAATCCGCTTCAACCGCAGCATCTAACTCTTCTTGCACATCTTCGAGTTCAGGCCCAATCAAAGAATCTAAATCGTCATTGATGCCTTCATCGAGTTCGCCATCAATTTCAGTACTCTCTTCTTGGCTTTCACTAACATCAGTGGAATCCAATAGTGCGTCAATATTATTAACGTCAACCGGCGCTTCGTCGTCTTCGGTCAACTCAGACTCCGTCAACAATTCTTCGCTTAGCTCGTCACTTTCAGTTTCGTCAGCCGGTCCAACCGTACTTTCATCAATAAGCGCATCGACATCAAACGGGTCTTCGGCTTCAGATTCAACCGAATCTTCTTCTGCGATATCGCGCTCAACAGCATCGTTTGGTTCAGTTGCAAGATTAGGGTCGATAATATCTTCATCGTCCAAGATATCTTCTAAATCACCCAGTAACGGCGAAGTTTCCTCTTCCTCTTCACTGCTTGGCTCGTCTTTGCCTTCCTCCGATAAGCCATTAAACTCATCGAGCATACCATCACTGACGCCATTCTCTTCCGATAACAAGGCATCTATGTCTTCAACATCAACTTCAACGTCTTCCGCAAGAAGATCCTCTGCTTCGTGTAGGTCGTCACCGCTGTTGGCGTCATCGATTAGGGCGTCAATATCGAAATCATCTTCCAGCGCTGAGCTTATTTCCTGCTCAGTCTCATCAGCATCAACCGTGTCGGTATCTTCAATTAGTTTATCGATATCAAAATCGTCTTCGTCCGCCGCGGCTTCTTCTGACGCATTGTCAATCAGATCATCGATATCAAAGTCGTCGCTGTCTTCAACGACTTCATCTATCTCGTCAATTTCATCTTCAATTGCGTCGATCTCGTCCATTTCATCAAGGTCGCCGCCAATTCCCAACTCGTCCATGATTTCATCAACGTCATCAACACTTGTGTCTAATAAAGCGTCTTCATCAATTTCTTGTTCAGCCTCACTGGATTCCTCATCAAGCAATCCGTCAATGTCATCTGACGATAGTATGTTGTCAGGGTCGATCTCGTCGTCCATGTCCGGGATGAGATCTTCTGCAACTTCTTCGCTATCAGATTCTAATAAATCTTCGATATCACCTGGTTTTAAGATTTCGTCGCCGTCATCGGTCGATACATCAATCTCTTCAGCCTCGCTGGAATCATCCAGTAAGTCATCAGACAACCCATCATCGAGTAATGTGTCGTCGCCCAGTAAGTCGTCGCCAAATACGTCATCACTCATATCCAAATCGTCTTCAACGTCGAGTTGGATATCGTCATCAAGCAAATCATCGCCTAAATCGAGACCGTCTAGCGCATCATCTAAATCATCAACTGGTTCCGATAGATCGAAATCCGCCATCGGTGCAGGCTCTGCCATTGGCGGTGGAGACGCTACTGGCGGCGGTGGCACATTCTGTGGTTCTGCCCCAGGCTGCGGAGCATTGCGTTTTTTCAGTGCCATACCGACAAAGAAAAGCAACGCCAACGTTGCCGAGGTTGACAGTGTCACAATTCCGGCCGTCGAAGAGGCAAATTCTGCCGCTTGCTCTAATGGTCCTTTTTCCTCAACGAGAATCGTGGTATTCGCTAAATCTTGTTGTGCGGTCGTAGAAAGTTGCTCGAGGATCTGTAACATTGAATCGCGCATTTCTTTCTCTGCCACCAGAGCTTCTTGCACAGAAACGAGCTGCTCACCAAGCGCGGTTAGCTTGTCTTGCAGCATTTGGTTTTCGGCCAGCACCGATTCTACTGTTTGTTGAGAGGTGTCAAACTGCACTTGAATTGCGTTTAACTTTTCAATTTGTTCTTCTTGAACCGCTTCGATTTTTTGTTCAATTTCTTGCTTGGCGACTTTGACGTCAATTTGCTTCGCATCTTCAATAGGGGCCAGTAACTGTTCCGCTTTTTTATTGCTAAATTTGCCAGAAACCCTATCAGCCCAAAGCTCATCATCCGCGTCAGCCCTCTGTTTCGCGAACGCCGGCTCTATATCTCTGACTTCTGCATGACTAGGGATTTTTAAGTAAGTGCCATTTCTCAGGCCATTGAGGTTATCGTGGTCAAAGGCTTGTGGGTTTTTCTTAAGAATAGCCACCATTACTTGGTAAACAGAGACGTCATTTTTTACTCGAAATTTATTACCCAGTTGCCACATCGTGTCACGAGAGGTAACCGGACCATAGACTTCTCCCATGGCACCGTAGTCGACACCCTTTGGACCTTTTAAACGAGACTCTGGCTTGGCAATAGCATAATCTGCTACCAAAAAGGTAAGGAAAACAAAGAGAAGAATTTTAAAGCTAGAGCGCATCAATAAATTCCAAAACATAAAAGCAAACTGAGATATCACCGCCAAAATTAGATTAGTACAAATAACCTTAATCACTAGAATCTAATACTAACTGCATGACGGGCATCAAATATTTAAACACTATTCAATTTCAAAGCAAAGCTTATACCACTAATAAACGTAATTTAATTGACACATTTACTAAGAAAGCTCGAAGCGCCTTAAACCCCTTATCTGTTATATATCGGCCAAAAAAAAAGCCCCTTTAACAAAAGGGGCTTTTTCAATCAGTGAATTTTATAAATATTCAGCAATCAGTAATTCGGCAATCTGAATACTATTGGTTGCCGCACCTTTGCGAATATTATCCGCAACGACCCATAGGTTTATGCCATTTGGATGGGAGATATCTTCGCGAACGCGGCCAACGAACGTATCATCTTTGCCACTGGCGTGAGTCACCTGAGTTGGGTATTCAGTGCTATCTGGAATTAACGTTACGCCAGGAGCGGCCTCTAATACGCCTTTTACGTCTTCCGCACTTACCGGTTGACGTAATTCGAGGTGAATGGCTTCTGCATGACCGTAAAATACAGGAACTCGAACCGCCGTTGGGTTTACCCCCACGCTCTCGTCACCCAAGATTTTATGAGTTTCCCACACCATTTTCATTTCTTCTTTGGTGTAACCGTTGTCTTGGAACACATCGATTTGTGGGATCACGTTAAACGCCATTTGCACCGGGAAGTTCTCAACCTCAACGGGACGACCATTCATCAATTGCGCCGTTTGCGATACAAGCTCATCAACAGCCGACTTGCCCGCGCCACTGACCGATTGGTAAGTACAAACGTTAATACGATCAATGCCATACGCGTCGTGAATCGGCTTTAAGGCCACTAGCATTTGAATGGTTGAACAATTAGGGTTGGCGATGATGTTTCTGTTGCGATAATCCGCTAATGCTTGTGGATTGACTTCAGGCACAACAAGTGGAATGTCCGGCTCATAACGGTAGTGAGACGTGTTGTCGATAACGACAACTCCAGCATCTGCAGCCACAGGTGCATATTTAGCTGAGGCTGAACCACCAGCAGAAAACAGACCGATTTGCGCTTGTGACCAATCAAACTCATCAACATTTAGAACTTCGATGTCCTTACCCTTAAAAGATACCGTCTTCCCCGCACTGCGTGCACTGGCTAGTGGAAACAACTCTCCGACAGGAAAGTCACGTTCTTCTAAAAGTTCCATCAAGTGCTGACCAACTAGGCCTGTCGCACCGAGGATTGCAACATTATATTTTTGCTGTGACATGGTGTTCTCTGATAGTTTTGTTTGCGACCGATTATCGGTCAAAGTTTGTTTAGTGTATTTACACTAAAATTAACGTCTAGACGTCTAAATAGCAAATCCTATTTTGCCTAAATCGAGACTTTTTGTTGATTTTTTTTCAATTTCAACTTGCAATGATGACCACTCACGGCGAACTGGGTAATTCTTTCGAAGCCAGTCAAACCCTTTCAGAGCCAATAACTCCCTGAATAACTGGTCATCGCGGCGAACGTCATAAACCATATGCACCAGCGATTTCAGCTCTGAAACTCGATCAGGCGCTTGTGATATTGCATGCGTGGCAATCTCTGCTTCAGGCAACATGTCAGCCAATGACTTAGTTTTATCTAATCCAAACAAATCGCAAACCTTGTGATACAACATTTCTGTACCGCGAGACTTTCCTTCTAAGCTGTATCCAGCAATATGAGCCGAGGCGATGTCGCACAGCGGTATCAGCTCGGGCAAAGGATTTGGCTCCCCTTCCCAGACATCCATAACCAAAATGGTTTCGTTATTTTCGTCCTGCATGTGCTCAAGCAAGGCATGGTTGTCGATCACTTCACCTCGACAAGCATTAATTAACACAGCTCCAGGTTTTAATAACGACAATTTCGGTTCGTCGATTAAATGCATGGTGGGGTGCTCGCCATCTAACGTCAGGGGCGTATGCAAAGTAACAATATCGGCTTCTGCGATGGCCTGTTCTAACGAGACAAAAGGGCTATTTCCTTCAGGGTATTCGTTAGATTCACGAATAGGATCTACCAACAAATAACGGATGCCAAGCGCGTCTAGTTTACTCTTTACCGCTTTACCGATGTTACCGACACCGACAATCGCGATGGTTTTCTCTGCAAAATTGCAGTTGTAGCGTTCCTGCAAAACAAACAAACTGCTAATGACATACTCCGCCACCGAGTTCGCATTGCAACCAGGCGCGGAACTAAACTCAACACCGTTGGCGGCTAAATAAGGCTTATCAATATGGTCTTCTCCGATTGTCGCAGTGCCAACAAACTTCAGTTTTTTCGCAGCACTGAGAAGTGCTTGGTTCACTTTTGTAATAGAACGAACCAACAATACATCGGCATCAATCAGCTGTTGCGGCGTTAATTCTCGCCCAGGGAATCGTTCGATGGTGCCTAAGTCGGCAAAAAAGTCATCGGCAAATGGAATGTTCTCGTCAATTAGAAACTTCATGTCACGCTCAAGAAATTAGCAAAATGTAGTGAGATGGATATTCAGCATTGTATCGCATATCCCTCAATAGGTTTACATCGCTTTGTTATAAACATAAAAAAACCCGGTACAGCTATCTGCACCGGGTTTCTATTAATTAAGCTTGGTATTAAACCTTACGGAAAACTAACGTTGCGTTAGTACCACCGAAACCAAAGCTGTTCGACATGGCTGTAGTGATGTCTGCATCTTGACGTTCAGTAACGATATTTAAACCTTCAGCTTGCTCATCTAAATTGCTGATATTCACAGAAGGTGCGACAAACTTGTTTTCCATCATAAGTAAGCTGTAGATTGCTTCGTGAACGCCAGCTGCGCCTAGCGCGTGACCTGTCATTGCTTTAGTCGCGCTAATAAGCGGAGATTTGCCGCCAAACACTGATTGGATTGCGCCAAGTTCTTTAACGTCACCAACTGGCGTAGATGTGCCGTGCGTATTCAAATAATCAATTGGTGTATCAACCGTTGATAATGCCATCTGCATACAACGCTCAGCACCTTCGCCTGATGGCGCTACCATGTCGAAGCCGTCAGAGGTTGCACCGTAGCCAACGATTTCGGCATAAATTTTGGCACCACGAGCAACAGCATGCTCATACTCTTCAACCACAACGATACCGCCGCCACCAGAGATAACGAAACCATCACGGTCAGCGTCATAAGTGCGAGACGCATTTTCTGGCGTTTCGTTGTACTTGGTAGATAGCGCGCCCATAGCGTCAAATAAACCGGCTAATGTCCAATCAACCTCTTCACCACCGCCAGCGAAAACGATGTCTTGTTTACCAAGCTGGATTTGCTCCCATGCGTGACCAATACAGTGTGCTGACGTGGCACATGCAGAGCTGATTGAATAGTTAATACCTTTGATCTTGAAAGGTGTCGCCAACGTCGCTGAACATGTTGAGCTCATTGTGCGTGGCACCTGATATGGACCAACTCGCTTTACTCCGCGCTCTCGTAACGTATCACAGGCGATAATTTGGTTCTTAGAAGAAGCACCACCAGAGCCAGCAACAAGTCCAGTGCGAGGGTTTGAAACTTGGTCGTCTGTCAAACCTGCATCTTCAATCGCTTCTTTCATCGCAACATATGCGTACGCTGAAGCTTCGCCCATGAAACGCATGGTCTTACGGTCAACGTGCTCGCTCACATCTAAATCGATATCGCCCCACACCTGTGAACGTAAGTTGTATTCTTTGAATTGCTCTGATGCGCTAATTCCAGACTTACCAGTTTTTAGGCTCTCCAACACTTCGTGTTTATTATTACCAATACTTGAAACAATGCCCAAACCGGTGATTACAGCTCTTTTCATAACTTATCCAATTAGTGAATCAAAATTTTTTGCGGTATTTTACGCGTTTTTTTATAGTAACTGGTCTAATTTCAGCGAACAAGTGTTAGCTGAATTAAAATTTACCAATATCTGTTCGGATATTGTTAAAACGTAAGTACAATGACCGCCAATTTCCATCATACTTTAGTTTTATGACAGATAAACTGCAGATCCAAAACGCCGAGATCAGTTTCAATGACAGCGGCACCCCAATTTCCAACATGTTTGACGACATTTACTTCTCCAATTCCGATGGATTGAAAGAGTGCTTTTACGTGTTTGTTCAACAGAATCAGCTGCCGCAGCGATTTGCAGAATTGGCCGCGCCCATGACAAAAACATCGTTAAGCATTGGCGAGACAGGTTTTGGAACCGGACTTAACCTGATGGCGGCTTGGGCAGAATTCAACCGTTGCGTCACAAATCCAGAAGCGAAATTGCAGTTCACCAGTTTCGAAAAGTATCCTTTAAACAAACAAGACCTGGCAAAAGCACTGAATCATTGGCCAGAAGTCGGAGAACTTGCAAAACAGTTGATCGAAGCTTATCCCAGTGACGTAACATCCGACATAAAAATCGCGCTACAAGATGGACAAGTCGAAGTCAATATTCTGCTAGGCGATGTTAACGACAGAATTGCTGAGATTAACGCCAATGAGCTGAGTGTCGACGCTTGGTTTTTAGACGGGTTTGCTCCAAGCAAAAACCCAGATATGTGGACCGACAGCCTGTTTGAGCATATGGCTAGACTGAGCACAACAAGCGCGACTCTGGCAACGTTTACCGCTGCAGGGTTTGTTCGTCGAGGTTTACAAAGCGTCGGATTTGATATGCGTAAATGCAAAGGCTTTGGTACCAAACGAGAAATGTTAATTGGACAACGTCAAGGATAAGTTAAATAGTGTCGTGCGCTGAGCTCTACATCCCCGAATCTAACAGCCCCAGAAACATCGCAATAGTCGGTGGTGGTATTGCCAGTGCATTACTTGCCGACCAACTGTTTAGACTCAACTCTGAACTGTCAATCACTATATATTGCAATGATTGCGACATTGCGGTGGGCGCTTCGGGCAATGATCAGGGGGCGATTTACCCGCACCTGCAAGGCAGTCGTTCAGTACTGGCCTCCGTCAGTGCAGAGAGCTTCCTTTATGCCACCCGATACTACACTGAGCTGCACCAGTTACTCGGCGGTAAGTTCAACTACGAAAAGTGCGGCGTGCTGCAACAAGCACACACTCCGCAGTTAAACGAGCGATTACAACGGGTTTCCGAGATTTGGTCAGAGTTAACGACGCTAATTGACTCAGCGCAATCGTCGAAATTGGCAGGTCTAGAACTGCCCTACCCCAGTTTATGGTTTGAAAATGGCGGTTGGTTATCGCCAAAGCAATTTTCACGTGAACTTATTGCGTATTTAGCAGAGCAACATTCGTTGACTGTTAAGACCTCTTGTTTAATCTCTGAGATTAGGAAATCAGACAAACTTTGGCAGCTAAAAAGTACCGAAGGTTTGAGTTTTCATCATGATGCAGTTGCACTTTGCGCTGGCTATCGCACCGTTGACTTCCAACAAGCCTCGTTTTTGCCTCTTGAACCGATTCGCGGACAAGTCAGCCAGTTTAACCCCAACACAGAATTTTCAGCACTCAAGACAGTGTTATGCCACAAAGGTTATGCAACGCCGAGCAACGGCCAAGTGCAAAGCTTTGGCGCGACCTTCCAAAAAGGTTCGGTGGACACCCATGTTGACACAGCAGACAACGAAACCAATATTGCCCAAATACAGAAAGTTTATTCCAAACAAGATTGGAGCATGCAACTGAGTGCTGAATCGATTGCATCGGCAAAAGCTGGGATTCGGGGCAATTCTGCCGATCATTGCCCTATGGTAGGAGCCCTATTTTCAGCCAAGTGGATAGCCCAAAACGTCGATAAAAACACGGGCAACTTTGCCCCTCAAAACGCGACGTCTAGCGAATTGTCCGGACTTTACGTAATGACGGGATTAGGTGCACGGGGCATCACCACCGGACCTTTGATGGCGAAACACCTAAGTGCAATTATGTTAGAAAGGCGATTTGTTTTGAATGAAGAGCTCACCATCGGCGTCAGCCCAAGTCGATTTTTGGTTCGCCAACTTAAACGGACAAAAGGTCAGCATCCAAACTTTGTCAATGAAATGGGCAGTTAGCTTCCTAGCACCTAACTGCCTCACCAATCTCGCTATGGTTTGACCATCTCGATAACGACTCTGCGGTTCTCTGCTCGGCCCAATTCTGTTTGATTGGAAGCGATATGACGTTTTTCGCCAAAACCCTCGGTAGATATCTGGCTTGGTTCAATGCCAAAATCGACAAAATAGTCTTTCACTTGCATCGCCCGTTTCTGCGACATCTTTAAGTTGGTGTAACGTCCACCCCAAGAGCTTGAATACGCTTTAAGTGCGATAGACTCTATGTTCTTATCGTGCTTCAAATATTCTTCGATTCGCGCGAGCTTCTCTTTCGATTCTTTATCTAATTCCGAGCTGTTGTTTTTAAAATGCAACACAGTATACGAGATGTCTTCAAAGCCATAAGTGAGTAGGTTGTCGACGCAATCGAGAAACTGGTAGTAGTTATCTCTGAAATTGGTAGCAGAGAGCGCAACTGACACTCGATCGTTTTTATTGTGCCAATCTGCATAGTACAAGGTTGGGAAGAACCCTTTTTCCAACTCAGTTAACATTGTCCATGCACTTTGCTGGTCAACATCGCCGTTGAACTGCTTGCGCCACTGCATAGTGGTAATTGGTTTTGCCCCAATTCCCGGACGCCAGCTCGGTGCCACAGACACAACCTGTGCAAGGGAATAATCCGACGGCAATCTCTTCATGTCTAACTCAAAACTCAAGTTATCGATTTTGCCCGATTGGCTACTGAAAACAGCGGCGCCGTAATTTGGGATTTGGTGGTTTAATTCACACATCAAGCGTGAATTCTCGGTTACGCGCCAACGAGAGTTCTCTAATCCACCACCATAGCTGCGGAGCGTCGACGCTTCCGCTGTCGCAAATGTACATAACAACAAAGTGGTCATTAACGTTCGTAACATAAAATTCCTGATATTCGGTTCACTGATCGAATCGGCCTCTAAAATAGTTAGCGGCACCATGGCTTAAACCATAAGCAAATTAAATACCAAAGCAGAGAAAAATAGACTAGCCAAAGTCGCTCTGGCTTGGGATAATTTCGGCTTGTTTAACCATTCTCGGCCTTTTTGTGGAAAATACCAACTCTGAATCAGTCACGTCAGCAACTGAACAAGCTAATACTAAACCTAGTCCATTGTCTCTCGCAGGACGTTTTCGCGGTTTTTATCCCGTGGTAATTGACGTCGAAACCGCCGGATTTAACAAAGACACTGATGCTTTATTAGAAATCGCCGCGGTCACTTTGAAAATGGACGAACAGGGCAATTTGGTAAAAGACCAGACTTTTCATTTTCACGTAGAGCCATTTGAAGGTGCGAATATCGAAGAAGCGGCAATCAAGTTCAATGGCATCGATCCGTATAATCCACTTCGCGGTGCCATTGATGAAAAAGACATGGTGAAAGAGCTGTGTAAAGCGGTAAGAAAAGGTCAGAAAGCGGCAGGCTGTAGCCGCAGTGTCGTTGTGGCCCATAATGCTGCGTTCGACCACGGTTTTTTAATGTCTGCAATCGAGCGTTGCAATTATAAACGAGCCCCTTTTCATCCGTTTGTGACCTTTGACACCACGTCATTTGCTGGCCTGATTTTAGGCCAAACGGTGTTGGCGGAAGCATGCAAAAAAGCAGGGTTAGGATTTGATAATGCGGCCGCGCATTCGGCCCTATACGATACCGAGATGACGGCCGATTTGTTCTGTTTTATGGTCAATCGCTACAAACAACTCGGTGGTTGGCCATTGGCTGAAGACGAAGCTAGCAGCGATAGTAAGCAGGACTAGCTATTTTGTGGCGGCTTGCTACAGAAAAGCTCTATCTGACGATTCGCCAAGCGACGTTGCTGTGAAATTTCTTCTTGGCTGAGCACCTTCGGTTGGCCTCTTTCATCTAACACTCTCACATTGTTGAAAGAGTCCAAAACGTTGAGGTTGTGTTTAGCCTTGTCACAATACTCCGTTGCTTTTTGATTGAGCTCGTCGACTACCCCTTCGTCAACGTTATCTCTTTGTAGCGAGGATATATCATAATCTAAGCCTTCACTTTGACCGCCGATGACGCGGTCTCCTTCAATCTCGAGCTCAATATATTCGGTTTCCGGAGGACGGTATTCGCTGAACGTGACAACGCCATTTTTGTCGACCCACTTGTACACTTTGATTTTTTCAGCCGTCACTGAACCCGTAACAAAAAGAAAGAATACGGTCACAAATGTCGCTCTCATGTCGTCACCTCATTTTGTCACTATTTGTTCTATGTTAATGTTCAGTTATATTCCTATTGTAATAGAAAATAAAAAGAAAATTACATGACCCAACAAAATAGTACGCATAAAGGCATATATCTATTGCCAAACTTACTGACCACCGCTGGTTTATTCTCTGGTTTTTATGCGATCGTCGCGTCTATGAAAGGTGAATTCGAACCTGCTGCCGTTGCAATACTGGTTGCCATGATATTTGACGGTTTAGATGGTCGCGTCGCTCGAATGACCAACACTCAGAGTAAATTCGGTGCCGAGTACGACAGCATGGCCGACATAGTCTCGTTTGGTGTTGCGCCCGCATTGGTTGCTTTTAACTGGGGATTATCAAGCTTAGGTAAAATTGGCTGGTTAGCATCGTTTATTTTTGTCGCCTGTGCCGCGTTAAGATTGGCCAGGTTCAATGTCCAAGCGAGCAACACCGACAAACGCTACTTCCAAGGTCTCGCTTCACCAGCGGCTGCCGCGGTTATCGCGTCAATGGTCTGGGCTGGCGTAGAATTCAGTATCGTTGGGCACGACTGGAACATCGCAGTGGCGGTGGTCACCGTATTGCTGGGGTTACTTATGGTTAGCAATTTTCGCTACAGTTCTTTCAAAGAAATCGAGTGGAAAGGCAAAGTGTCTTTTGTGGTCATTTTGGCGGTTGTACTTATCTTCGCCCTGGTTGCTGCCCGTCCGGCCGAAGTGTTATTTACTGTGTTCGCGCTTTACGCGGTCTCAGGTCCAATTACCACCTTTCGAACCGAAAAGAAGATCAAATTAGAGCATGTGATTGGCGATGATCAAGATGCAGATTTCGACCAACCCAAAGATAAATAAGTGACTTAACAGGTTAACTTATTTAACAATTTGTCGTTATACTCAGTAACAACTTCAGAAAATGTTTGAATTAAAAACACGTCACAAAGGTTAGGCAATGGACTTAGTCAACTTTCAGGTGGGTAGCAAAACGGTTGCCCTACCAATTCTCAATATTCTGCTAACAGAACGCTACGAGCAGAACCTCACTGAACTACCCAATGAAAATCCAAGCTTTATTGGGGTAAAAGACTTTATGAATGTGCCAGTTCCGGTGTTTGACTTGGGAAAAATCTTAAACAAGGGCTCGACAGCAGACGCCAACCGCAACCTGTCACAGTCTTTAACCCAACTTAAAGACGACACCATGAGCTGGTTACAAAGCTTAGAGGGCGTAGTTTCGGGCCAAAGTAAGAAAAACAAAGTTGGAACGCCAGAGCAAACGAAGTTCTGTAAGTGGCTGGCCGATTTCAGTTGCGACAACGAAGACTTGCAGTCTCTACTGGAAAGAATCCCAGCGCCTTTGTCTGAATTGTATGAATTTTTTATGACGCAGGGCGACAATGAATTCAATGAGGGTGATTGGCATCGACGTTACACGTCAGTAACCTCACACGTTCAACGCTTGTTTGAATCTGCGGTTGATCAAGTAGACGTTGGCTACAAACCCATTATTGTATTTACGACAACCGATGGTCGAGACCCTCATGTTGGTTTGCTCGTTGATAAAGTCGAAGACAGTATCCATGTCGACGAAGCGGACATAAAGAAACTGGATTCAGTCACTGCTATTGGCTTTCAACTAGATGCCCAAACCACGGCAATGATGCAAGGTTTGGTTCAACTTGAAGATAAGCACAGCCTGATAATTGATCCAAGTTCACTGTTCATTGAAATTGAAGCATAAGGATTGGATATGCATTGCGATGAAATAGACTACGAAATTCTGGGTAACAGCATGCAAATGGTTGAGGTTGAACTCGACCCAGGTGAAGCCGTTATAGCAGAAGCTGGTGCCATGAATTACATGGAAGACGACATAACGTTCGAAGCAAGAATGGGTGACGGTTCCGATGTTGATCAGGGATTCATGAGCAAGTTGTTCAGTGCCGGAAAACGCCTTATTACCGGCGAGTCACTGTTCATGACCCATTTCACCAACCAAGGTCACGGCAAGCGCAAGTTGACGTTCGCTTCGCCCTACCCTGGTACTATTGTGCCAATGGATCTAGCAAAACTGGGCAATGAAATTATCTGCCAAAAAGATTCGTTTTTATGTGCGGCAATGGGAACAAAAGTCGATATCGCCTTTAACAAAAAACTCGGTTCAGGTTTCTTTGGCGGCGAAGGCTTTATTATGGAACGGTTACAAGGTGACGGTATGGCGTTTGTTCACGCCGGCGGCACCGTTGTAGAAAAAGAGCTCAATGGTGAAACCCTGAGGTTAGACACCGGCTGTTTAGTGGCAATTGCTGGTAACATCAGCTATGACATCGAAATGGTTAAAGGGTTCCGAAGCATGTTTTTTGGTGGTGAAGGGTTGTTCTTAACAACCTTAAGTGGTCACGGCAAAGTTTGGATTCAAAGCTTGCCATTCTCTCGACTTGCAGACCGCATCATTCAACACGCCCCCAGTGCCGGCGGCAGTCGTCAAGGTGAAGGCTCTGTGCTTGGCGGCTTAGGCGATATGATAGACGGCAACTAGAGACGATATTAGATATAAAAAAACCGGATTATTCCGGTTTTTTTGTGTCTAGAGATAAATCGATAGTGAGTGCAACCTCAGCAACAACGCCACTTGAAAAGGTGCCCTAGGCTTTGTCTAATTGATTGAGGTTATTTAAGCAAAAAAAGGCAAAGTAAAGTGCAAGGCGATAGCGGCCATAATCCCGGCAACAATGTCATCTAACATGATGCCTAATCCACCGTGTACTTGCTTGTCTAAATAGGAAATTGGCCAAGGTTTAACAATATCGAAAAACCGAAAGTAAACGAAGCCTATGGCTAAAGCAGTCCACGAAAAAGGCACAAAACACATAGTAATGAAGAAGCCCGCGAACTCGTCCCAAACAATTGCTTTGTGATCGTGGACACCAATGTCATCGGCCGCTTTACCACAAATATATGGCCCCACTAGGCAGCTGATTAGAGTAAACAACCAGAACAGCCATACTGGGCTGTATACGAACATCAAATAGAACGGAACAGCCGCCAAAGTGCCAAAGGTACCCGGACTGACCGGCGCCAACCCGCTACCAAAACCGGTCGCGAGCAAATGAACTTTGTTACACAAGTTGAAGGATTGTTCAGCCATACTACGCCGCAGAAAAATGTTGATAGCCAGGCGCATCGTCAAAGGAATAAACCTCGCCTTCTTTAACTAATACCAGCTTATTTTCGCCATTTTTAATTTGACCAATGCAGGTAAAGTTGACGCCCATAGCTGTCGCATTTTGCTCCAAGTAACCCTTCTTCTCTTCCGGAACGGTGAACAGCAGTTCGTAATCTTCACCACCAGTCAACGCATAACGCTCGGCTTGAAGACGGTCACAGCTAGATTCAACAGCAACAGATATTGGCAATTTGTCAACATCAATCTCAGCGCCTACGTTTGAAGCATTTAAGATGTGTTGCAAATCTTGCACAATTCCATCGGAGACGTCGATCGCAGAAGTTGCTGCATGACGCAACATCTGACCCGCCGCCAAACGCGCTGCAGGAAAGTTAAACTTTTCTTCAATCGACGATTTATGTGGTTCTTGTAACTCAAGACCTTTGAGCTTGCTGTCGACAGCTAACGCAGAGTCACCTAAGCTACCGGTCACATAGATCCAGTCGCCAACTTTCGCTCCACTTCGCAACAGCACCTTTTCTTCCGAGATAAAGCCCTTAAGACTCACGCTGACCGAAAGCGGGCCTTGCGTGGTGTCACCACCTACAATCTGGACGTGATAATAATCGGCAATTTCAAATAGGCCATCGGTGAACTCTTTCACCCAGGCTTCGTCTGCACTTGGCAAAGTCAATGCGATTGAGGCCCAAGCGGGCTCTGCGCCCATGGCTGCAAAATCACTGAGATTTACCGCCAAGCATTTGTGCCCGATGGAACGAGGAGATGCATCTGGAAAAAAGTGGGTGTTTTCCACCATAGTATCGGTGGCGACTACAAGAAGCTTGTCGGTCGGGACACGAGTAAGGGCGGCATCATCGCCAACCCCTAAAACAACATCCTTGCGCTGCGGACCACGACCTGAAAAGTAGGTTTGAATTAACTCAAACTCTTTCATAAATATCCCTAAAGCTAAGTGGACTGATTACTGTAATGGTACGCGTAAGTCTTTAACGGCTTTGTCTAACACGCCATTTACAAATCGATGGCTGTCGTCGGCACCGAATTTCTTCGCCAATTCAATACCTTCGTTTATCGCCACTTTATATGGGACATCTACGCGGAACTTAAGTTCATATGCAGTTAAACGTAAGACCGCTTTTTCAATGTGATCAACTTCTTCATAAGGACGTTCAGTGTACGGCATTAACGCAGTATCTAACTCCTTGTAATGAGCTGCGACACCACGGACACATTCCTTGAAGAATTCAACGTCGATTTTGTTTACGTCGTTGTCGAGCAACATTTGCTGCTCGATATCACTTACGTGATTTTGACTAATTTGCCAAGAATAGATGGCTTGCACCGCCAGACCGCGGGCTTTTCTACGTGCTGCAGGTTTCACATTGATTCCTTACAGTTGCGCGACTACGTTGACCATTTCCAGAGCGCCAAGAGCAGCTTCGCCACCTTTGTTGCCCGCTTTGGTGCCACTGCGCTCAATTGCTTGTTCAATTGAATCAGTCGTGATAACACCGAAAGAAACAGGAATATCGTACTCTAAAGATACAGTTGCTAGGCCTTTGTTGCATTCACCTGCGACAAAATCAAAGTGTGGGGTACCACCGCGGATCACAGCGCCAATCGCAATGATAGCGTCATACTTACCAGACTTTGCTGCTAATTTTGCAGCTAATGGCAATTCATAAGCACCCGGAACATATACAACGGTGATGTCGTCCTGTGCCACTTCGCCGTGACGCTCTAGTGCATCGACAGCACCTTCTAATAAACTATCCACGACAAAATGATTAAATCTGGACACAACAATTGCAAACTTTTTGCCCGTAGCTCGGAAGTTACCTTCAACGATATTCATTCGTAGACCTTTTCTCTTGTCAAAAAATTGTGCGCGATGATACCACAAGATCTTAGATCATGTTAGGAGAAGATCGCGCCGTAATTATTATTTATTCGCTTACGTATTCAACCACTTCTAGACCGAATCCAGAAAGTGCATGATAATTCTTTGGCGAGCTCAGAAGACGCATTTTAGAAACGCCCAATTGCGATAGAATTTGACTACCAATACCAACGTTTCTTGACGTTCCGCTCCACTTTGCCGGCGGTAAATTTTCGCCAGAATCTTCTGCTGCAAAACGTTTTACAATGTTGATTAAGTCTTGTTGTTGCTCTTGTTTGCCCAATAACACGAACACACCGCCCTCTTCGTTGATGCGCTTTAATCCGTCTTCTATTGAAAAGCTGCGATTAACACTGCGATCTGAGCCCAATAAATCAGAGAAAGTATTGCCCAAGTGCACACGCACCAACGGCGCTTTGTCTCCACTCAGATCTCCCTTAACCAGGGCAAAATGAACTTGTTCATCAATAGTGTCTTTAAATGTGTGCAAGTTAAACTCACCGTGACGAGTCGGCAACTTACAAACGGCAATTTGTTCGACGGTCGTCTCATTGTGATTGCGGTATTCAATTAAGTCTGCAATCGTCCCGATTTTTAAGTCATGTTTTTCAGCAAAAATTTCAAGATCAGGACGACGGGCCATAGTTCCGTCTTCATTGAGTATCTCAACGATAACACCGGCATCGGTGCGTCCCGCCAGACGCGCTAAGTCAACCGCAGCTTCTGTGTGGCCTGCTCGAGTTAATACACCGCCTTTTTTAGCGACTAGTGGAAAAATATGGCCCGGCTGAACGATATCAGCAGGCTTTGCATCCTTTGCCACTGCCGCTTGGATTGTTCGCGCTCTGTCTGCCGCACTGATACCTGTGGTGACGCCTTCAGCAGCTTCAATCGACACGGTAAAGTTAGTCGCGAATTGAGCGTTATTATTATCAACCATTAACGACAAGTTCAGGGCACGAGCGCGCTCTTCTGTCATCGGCAAACACACTAGGCCACGGGCATGAGTGACCATAAAGTTGATATGTTCAGGCGTTAACATGTCAGCCGCCATGATCAAATCACCTTCGTTTTCACGATCTTCATCATCCATTAATACCACCATTTTACCGTGGCGAATGTCCTCGATGATTTCTTCTGCTGTATTCAATTTCATTTATGGGTCCAGATCTTATTTTCGTTATACTTTAAAGCCGCTGCGTGCGAGCATTGATAAGGTGACACCTTCGTCGCCACTTTGCTTTGATATGAGTTTTTCAACGTATCGAGCAACTACGTCTATTTCCAAATTCACTTTGGTTCCAACCTGAGCTTGGCTCAGCGTGGTTTGCTGTGCGGTATGTGGAACAATTGTTAACTTAAACTGCTTCGTCTCAACGTCATTCACAGTCAAGCTAATGCCGTCGACTGTTATAGAACCTTTTTTTACTATGTATTTCATCAAATCAGCAGGTGCGTTAACCCAAATATCTTTGGCACGACCATTATCAACAATCGCCGCAATATGCCCCTGCGCATCTACGTGACCGCTGACAATGTGGCCACCAAAACGAGTGGTCGGCAACATTGCTTTTTCTAAGTTAACCGTTTGCCCCGATTGATAATGGGCAAAACCAGTGTTGTTAATTGTTTCGTTTGATACGTCCGCTATGTAGCCATTGCTGTTCAGTTCAACCACAGTTAAGCAAACTCCGTTCGTAGCAATGCTGTCACCGAGTTGCACATCAGTAAGGTCCAAGTTTCCACTTTGAATACTCACTCTGTAGTCGCCCCCAGTGCGGACCATGGACTCGATATACCCCGTCGCTTCGACGATTCCTGTGAACATAAAATTAACCTTTCACTAAAACGTACTTCACGTCACTACCAACGCGTTGTACAGAATTGAATTGTAGCTCAGTTACCTGTGACATACTTGAAAATGGCCCAATCGGCAGCATTTCGCGCCCCGATTGACCGATAATTTTTGGTGCTTGGTATACGATAAGTTCGTCGAAAAGTTCAGCATAGAGCAACGATGCCGCCAATTTAGCCCCCGCTTCAACCCACACTAAATTCAATTCTCGTTGTGCAAGTTGAGTTAAAACGTCCTGCAAATCAAAGCCCTCTGAGACATCATAGGACGCATAAACAACGTCTATTGACTCGCTGTTAAAGGACGACTCTGCTCCACTCGCTTTGACCAAAATCACTTCAGCGTCATCTGCAAACACAGCCAGTTGGTCAGTGTCTTGTGGTTTAATTCGGTCGCGCCCATCAAGAACGACTTTCACCGGCTGACGCACACTCGTTATGGTGTCAGTTTGCGGATAATCAATGCCTGCTTGGTCAATTCTGACATTTAATCGCGCGTTATCAGTGATCACAGTTTCTGCGGTGGATAAAATTGCGCACGCTTTGGCCCGATGAACTTGCACGTCTGCCCGCGCGTCTGCTCCTGTGATCCATTTAGATTCGCCATTGGACAGCGCCGTTTTTCCATCGAGAGATGCGGCAAGCTTAAGTTGAACATATGGACGTTTATGTTCCATTCGTTTTAAGAAGCCGGGATTGAGCGCTCTCGATTCCATTTCAAGCAGTCCATAGACTACTTCGATCCCGGCCTGCTCTAACATCTTAATACCGCGTCCAGCCACTTTAGGGTTTGGATCCAACATGGCGACAACGACTTTGCCAACACGAGCGTTAATCAGTAATTCTGCGCACGGCGGTGTGCGGCCGTAGTGGCTACAAGGCTCCAAGGTTACATAGGCGGTTGCGCCTATCGCTTGCTCATCCGACAATTGCACAAAGGCATTGACTTCAGCGTGACCCGTCCCCGCTTTTTGGTGCCAACCTTCCGCTATAATTTCGCCATCTTTGACGACAACACAACCGACATTCGGGTTAGGAGTTGTAGTAAATTGACCTTGCTTCGCCAACTCAATGGCGCGGGCCATAAAAAATTCGTCTTGCTGAGAGAACATAGAAACTATTCGAAGAGTTTAGATTGAACTGAAGAGAGTTCTTTTTTGTTTTCTGCCTGCTGGCCGATTTTGGCAATTTCTTCACCAAATTCTTTAATGTCTTCAAATGAGCGATAGACGGAAGCAAATCGAACATAGGCAACTTTATCGACCTGAACTAAGCCGTCCATAATCAAATTACCAATGAACTCACTAGTGACTTCTCGCTCACCGGTCATTCGAATTTCTTTTTTCAAACTAGAAAGAAGTTGATCAACTTGCTCAGTACTCACCGGCCGTTTTTCGAGCGCCCGTAAAATCCCGGCACTCATTTTATCTTCGTTGAACGGTTCGCGTTTACTGTCCCTTTTCACGACTTTGGGCATAACCAATTCAGCGCCTTCAAATGTTGTAAAGCGCTCATTGCAATGATTGCATTCTCTTCGACGACGCACCTGCGCACCACCGCCGACAAGTCGCGAGTCAATTACTTTGGTTTCTGTTGCTGAGCAAAAAGGACAATGCATGTGTAACTTCCATTAATTTCGGACAAGCAAAAATGACTTGTTCGGAACAAAAAAGCCGTGCAAAGCACGGCTTTTCATAGTACCACAGCTCTCGCTAAAGAGCATAGGTAACTATCTAAATATTAAGCGTAAACTGGGAAGCGTGCACAAAGTGCTTTGATCTTCTCACGAACCGCGTCAATATTTGCGTCGTCTTCGATGTTGTCTAGAACGTCACAGATTAGGTTAGTTAATTCAACCATTTCTGCTTCTTTCATACCACGACGAGTTACTGCAGGTGTGCCTAAACGCAGACCCGATGTAACAAAAGGAGAACGAGGGTCGTTAGGTACCGAGTTCTTGTTAACGGTAATGAATGCGCGGCCTAATGCAGCATCTGCATCTTTACCCGTGATGTCTTTACTGATCAGGTCAACCAAGAATAGGTGGTTTTGAGTGCCGTTAGAAACGATGTCGTAACCGCGCTCCATCATAACTTCACACATCTTCTGAGCGTTTTTAACAACTTGCTTTTGGTATTCTTTGAATTCTGGTTGCAGTGCTTCTTTAAACGCAACCGCTTTAGCAGCGATAACGTGACATAAAGGACCACCTTGACCGCCTGGGAATACAGCGCTGTTTAACTTTTTGTAAACATCTTCATCGCCACAACCAGAAATGATCAAGCCGCCACGAGGACCCGCAAGCGTTTTGTGGGTTGTTGTTGTAACTACGTGTGCGTGAGGCACAGGGTTCGGGTATTCACCGGCAGCAATCAAACCTGCAACGTGAGCCATATCAACGAATAAATATGCGCCAACTTCGTCAGCAATCTTGCGGAAACGCTCCCAATCAACGATGCCAGAGTATGCAGAGAAACCGGCAATAATCATCGCTGGTTTGTGTTCACGAGCTAGAGCTTCAACTTGCTCGTAATCTAATTCGCCAGTCTCTTCATTTAGACCGTATTGAATCGCATTATAGTGCTTGCCAGAGAAGTTCACGTGAGAACCGTGAGTTAAGTGACCACCGTGCGCTAGGCTCATGCCTAATACCGTGTCACCTGGCTTAACTAACGCTTGGAAAACAGCAGAGTTTGCTTGTGAGCCTGAGTGCGGCTGAACATTCGCGTATTCTGAACCGAAAAGTTCGTTTGCGCGGTCGATAGCAAGTTGCTCAGAAACGTCAACGTATTCACAACCACCGTAGTAACGCTTCTTAGGGTAACCTTCTGCGTATTTGTTGGTTAACTGCGAGCCTTGAGCTTCCATAACGCGCGGACTACAGTAGTTTTCAGAAGCGATAAGCTCAATGTGGTCTTCTTGACGCTTGGTTTCTTCTTGAATAGACGCCCATAATTCTGGGTCGAAATCTGCGATGTTCATATCACGCGTTAACATACTTGCACCTCGGCACTATTAATTACATAGGAAAGAAGCGCGTATAATACGCGCTTCTTATGTAAATGCCTATATGTTAAGCATTAGAAATTTTTATATATTAAAACTCTGTTATGACTAGAATAATTGGATGTCGTCGACTTCCACCTCAGGCTCTGTACTTTTTTGTCGCTTAACTAATTCATTTATATCCGAAACTAGAATATTGAGTCGCTCTTGCAATGACATGATCACAGTGTTGTTATCGTCGTGAGTCATTACCGTGTCTTCTAACATTTTCGAAAAGAAATCTTCCTGCTCTTCCGACAAGTCCAACTGGTGAAAACTCAGACTGATACGTAAAACGATGTCGTCGATTAGCTTTTGTTTTTTTGCACGAACATCTTCTACAGATTCGTGCAGTTCATGAATGACTCCAGACAGCTCTGTATGCAAAATACCCAGTTCACGCTCACGCAAATAACCGAGGTATCGAGCTTCCAACGCCTCAATAATCACTGCGATAACATCAATGAACACCCCGTACTCTTCGGCATCTTCAGCCGGAGGGTTCATGATCAACATGGAACAGTGCTCATCAGAGGTAAGCAAGCGACTGCCCAGTTTATGTAAGCGTTTCTTGTTGTGCGCTAGCTCAAACACTTCTTTTACAATCGGCGAACAAATTCGCGCTTTTTGATCAAAACACGCGCTGCCATTTGAATTGGTAAAATAAATCGCTGCATGTAGGCCCTGCCCTGCAAGAAACTTGAAAATTGTGTCGGATATTTCTTGCTCAGAATCGCAATGGTTAAGATTTTTGACCATTTGCAGGACGGCGCCATAACTGGATGCCTGTGACATTGTCGTAGTCACAAGTTCACTGAGTTCGTTACTCTGAACTTTTAGGTTATTTATCAATACGTCATACCTAAGCAATGCATCAACTTTTCGGACCACTTGTTCGGCGGAAAACGGCTTAGCAATAAAATCGTCCGCTCCATTGTCAAAACAGCTAATAATGTTTTGCTCGTCTTGGTCGCCAGATATGAAAACAATCGGCGGAGTTTTGTCGCCAAACTCGCGTTTTAGTACCTGACAAACCTCTCGACCGTCGTAATCGCCCAAATTGAGATCTAATAATATGGCATGAGGCTTTTTGGCCTTGCAATATTCTATCGCGGCAGCGCCGGATTCAACCGCATCTGCTTGATATTTAAATGAGAGGGAATTGACCAACAACTGGTTAATAGCCTTATCGTCGTCGACAACCAGAATCGTCTTATGTTCGTTCATACTAATACCCAATAAATCCTTTATTGATGTTATTAACTCCTACACGATAACACCGCTAGATCAGAAATAAACCCAAATGTTTGTAACCTAAAGTGTAATTGTAGTTGGTTGTTAAAAAATACAATAAAAAATAATGACTTTTCACACGTTTGCGAGCAATTAACGGTAAATTGCGATCAATTTTGCAAAGAATGACGAAAAATCGAAGTATATTTTTAGAAATGTAAGTAATGAATCCAACAAAACCCTAGTCCAGTTGCAAATTCTATTGTTAGCGATTGTTGCGCTGTTTAAGCCAGTTCCACTACAATAGCGAACAAACAAAATATCCATTGGAGTGATTATGGCGGTCTTGCCAGATAAGTTTATATTTTCAATGAACCGTGTTTCTAAGGTGGTTCCACCTAAGCGCACGATTTTAAAAGACATTTCCCTAAGTTTTTTCCCAGGCGCAAAGATTGGTGTACTCGGTCTCAACGGTGCAGGTAAATCGACCCTTTTACGCATTATGGCCGGTGTCGACACCGAATTTGAAGGTGAAGCAAAACCGCAATCCGGCATTAATATCGGCTACCTTCCACAGGAGCCAAAGCTAGACGAAAGCAAAACCGTATTGGAAGTGGTCGAAGAAGCCGTTGCCGACGTGAAACACGCGTTAACTCGTTTGGATGAAGTTTACGCAGAATATGCAATGGACGGTGCCGACTTTGATGCGCTAGCAAAAGAGCAAGGCGAATTGGAAGCCGTGATTCAGGCAAAAGACGGCCATAACCTGCAAAACCAATTGGACATCGCCGCCGATGCCCTGCGTTTGCCTGAGTGGGATGCCAAAATTGAGCACCTATCGGGTGGTGAGAGACGCCGTGTAGCAATTTGTCGCCTGCTTCTAGACAAGCCAGATATGTTACTTCTCGACGAACCAACGAACCACTTGGATGCCGAGTCTGTTGCTTGGTTGGAACGCTTCTTACATGAATATGAAGGTACAGTTGTGGCGATTACCCACGATAGATACTTCTTGGATAACGTAGCGGGTTGGATCTTGGAGCTAGACCGTGGTGAAGGCATTCCGTGGGAAGGCAACTACTCTAGCTGGTTAGAACAAAAAGACGTTCGTCTACAGCAAGAACAAAGAGCGGAAAAGTCGCGTCAAAAATCAATTCAACAAGAATTGGAATGGGTTCGTTCAAATCCGAAAGGTCGCCAAGCAAAATCAAAAGCTCGTATGGCACGTTTTGAAGAGTTGCAAAACAATGACTATCAAAAACGTAATGAAACCAACGAACTTTATATTCCACCTGGTCCTCGTTTAGGTGACAACGTTATTAGCGTTGAAAACTTAAACAAAGGGTTTGGCGATCGTGTGCTTATCGACGACTTGAGCTTCACCATGCCTAAAGGCTCTATCGTTGGAATCATCGGTCCAAACGGTGCTGGTAAATCGACTCTATTCAAAATGTTGAGTGGTGCTGAGCAGCCTGATGGTGGTTCCGTCTCAATTGGTGAAACTGTATCACTTTCTTCTGTTGATCAGTTCCGTGACAGCATGAACGACAAAAACACGGTGTTTGACGAAATCTCTGAAGGTTCAGATATCATCACCGTTGGCCACTTCGAAGTGGCTTCTCGCGCTTATGTAAGTCGTTTCAACTTCAAAGGTTCGGACCAACAGAAGCGTATTGGCGAGTTGTCTGGTGGTGAGAGAAACCGTGTGCACTTGGCCAAGCTGTTGAAAGCGGGCGGAAACGTACTGCTACTCGATGAGCCAACCAATGATTTGGACGTTGAAACCCTTCGTGCACTCGAAAATGCACTTCTAGAATTCCCGGGTAGCGCTATGGTTATTTCGCATGACCGTTGGTTCTTAGACCGCATCGCAACTCATATTTTAGATTACCGCGATGAAGGTAAGATCGAGTTTTACGAAGGCAACTATTCAGATTATGAAGAATGGCTGAAGAAGACCTACGGAGCTGACGCAGCAGAGCCGCACAGAATTAAGTACAAACGCTTAAAATAATTAGTAAAAACGGAGCCTTTAGGTTCCGTTTTTTTATCCCTTTAAGGCTAGATTTTTTACGAAAAAATGCCATGCTAAGTAGTTAGATATTGTAGTAATAACAATAGGTAAAAAAATAATGGAAGAAAAAAGGCGCTTTACTCGCATCGTGTTTTCAACACCGGCAGAGTTAAAAATAGGGAATGAAGTTTATGGCACAAGCTTAATCGACATTTCACTCAATGGCGCACTCGTCGCTACTGTCTCCGGTTTAGACGATACCATTTCTGGCAACCCCTGTTCTTTGCACTTTGATTTGCAAGGCTCCGATGTTGAAATCGAAATGCAAGGTACCATAGTCCATTCCGAACCTAGTAGCATTGGCATTCAATGCGAAAAAATTGATATCGACAGCGTAAGTCACTTGCGCCGCTTAATAGAACTCAATGTAGGCAGCGCAGATCTGTTAGAGCGTGAGCTAGAGACATTGTCAGTCCCTGACGACGACTAAATTACAGCACCAGATAGCTGGAATATTTACAAGTGTTCCAGCGCTTCCGCTAACCGGCTAATTCCAATCACTTTCATACCATCTATCGGCTCTTTGGGCATATTTGCTTTTGGCACTATAGCTTTTTTAAAGCCGTGTTTAGCGGCTTCACGCAAACGCTCTTGGCCATTTGACACCGGCCGAATTTCACCAGCCAAACCGACTTCGCCAAACACCACCAGCTCCCTAGGTAAACTCTGATCTTTAAAGCTCGAAACCATCGACAACAACAGCGCCAAATCGGCACTGGTTTCCGTCACTTTTACGCCACCAACAACGTTAACAAACACATCCTGATCGCCTAACATTAACCCTCCGTGACGATGCAGTACTGCCAGTAGCATGGCCAAACGATTCTGCTCTAAGCCAACCGCAACCCTTCTTGGGTGTCCCAACTGAGAGTGATCCACTAAGGCTTGAATTTCGACCAGCAATGGCCTCGTCCCCTCCCAAAGCACCATGACAGAGCTACCGGAAGAGTCGCCATCTGCGCGATTGAGGAAGATGGCCGATGGATTGCTGACTTCTTTTAATCCTTTATCTGTCATTGCAAATACACCGAGCTCATTGACCGCGCCAAAACGGTTTTTATGGCCGCGTAATGTGCGATAACGACCGTCGGCATCACCGTCAAGCATGACGCTGGCGTCAATACAATGCTCTAAAACTTTTGGACCAGCGAGGGTACCGTCTTTAGTGACATGACCAACCATTACCACAGCGACATTATTTTGTTTGGCAAATCGTGTCAGGTAAGCTGCGCCCTCGCGAACCTGCGATACACTGCCCGGCGCCGATGTAATATCGGCTATGTGCATAACCTGAATCGAGTCCACCACCATAATCGCTGGTTTGACATTTTGCGCATGTGTACAAATTGCTTCGACACTGGTTTCTGCCAACACGTTCAACTTATCTGTAGCGAGTCCAAGACGATTTGCCCGCATTGCAACCTGTTGCAAACTTTCTTCACCAGTGACATACAGCGTCGACATGCGCTCAGCCAAATAGCACATGGTTTGCAACAATAAGGTACTTTTACCGGCACCGGGGCTGCCTCCAATCAGAATGGCCGAACCTGGTACAACGCCGCCCCCTAAGACTCGGTCAAACTCACCGTAACCAGTGGTAAATCTGGGCAATTCTTGCAAGTTTATTTGGTCTAACTTTTGGACTTTGTTATCAACGCTTCCCGCATAGCCTTCAAAGCGACTCGGTGCCGACTTAGACTTAGGCGCGACTCTAAATTCTGAGATAGTGTTCCATGCCTTACATTCCGTGCACTGGCCTTGCCATCTTGGAAATTCAGCACCACAGTCACTGCACACAAAAGCGATTTTTGATTTTGCCATCCAGGCTCCCTAAAGTTTACTGGCATAATGTTTGCTAATTCGAAATGTTAGTTAAAAACAAAACAACAACTTACGAAAATTAATGATCGAAAAGTGCAAACGAGTCGATTATATTTATGATCGGTTTATCTAGGTGTGTGACCTACAAACGTCTGCAGTATAAATGGTTTAATAGACTTATTTAAGAGGTAATCAAGCGGTTAATGTCTACTGAATTACAAGAGTTTAGTGATCTAATTGAAGATCTCAAATCCGTGATCAGTCAGCCTGACTTCGACTCTCAGTTCAAAGTCAAAGCTAAAGGCGTGCCCAAAGCCAAGCAATTCCTAATTAAAATGGAATTAAAACGACTTGCCCAACCATGTAACCGAATGCTTGATTTGCGCGGAAACGTCATTGGCAAACCGTTCGAATATGAGCACAAAGGCCAAATCCATTTTCTCGATGAAGTTGCCCGACAGATTTTTGAAGACCAACTATCTAAATTTGGTCGATATACCATTGGCGGTTACGAAGCTGTACTCAGTGCCGAAAATAATCACAGAGTTCTGCACAAAAAAGAGCAAGAAGAGCGCATTGCGCGAAAAAATGCGGAACGTCAACGAGCCGTTGCACCCGTTGAACAAGAGAAGGTCGAGCAAAAAAAGGACAAAGAGTTTGGCGGCTCCCTGATCCACTTCACAAGTTATGGGATCCGAACTGAAGAACGAATGAACTTCAGTATTTCTGTCGAACTGCAATTTGCAATTGGCGATACCCTGCGCGCGGTCAGCAGTGACTTGTCGGTGGGCGGTATCAAAGTTAAAGTGCCAGCGGCACGAAAAGTCATTCCAGGTCAAAAGATTGCCGTTTACCTTGTCGGAATGGAAGAAGAGTTTGAATTAGGTTTAAAAGACGGCATCCAGTATGAAGTTGTGGCAATAGACGAAATCAATAGCAGTCACAACTACTTGCGCATGAAGCGAACTTTTACCGAAGACATCGCGGCATTCGATGAATTTTTAGCCAACTTTATTAACGGCAACAAACGCCGCTACAAAGTCAACTTAGATAATACCCTCGAAGCAGTGACCATTAAAGGCTTTGAGCAATACTATTTGCCGCGTGTCACAACCCTACCTGTATATATTCGTATGGTTCACGATAGGTTGTTGCCAACCCTTGCGCTCGCGACCGAGAACAACCGAGCAACGTTGGGTTATTTTTCTGACGAAAACAAAAACCTAGTACTCCAACAAATCCTCAACCAAAATCGAATTGAACAGTTGCTTGACTCACCCAAGTTGGTGAAAGAGACACTACTTTACAGTTTCACTCACGCAAAAGCCGGGAAGCTGTACTTTTACAGCGCAACTCAAGAAGAACTGAATAAAAACCAGCAGTTGCGTCACACATTCTTGAAGTTTGGCAGCAGTAAACCGACTTGGAACGTATTTAAACTTCAACTCGTACCTGCGTCGGAGCAGGACGCTCATATTCCATTGTCCGTACCTGATTCTGCGGGAAAAGAAATCCAGCGACTAAATCGAATGCCGTCGCCAAAGGTTCAAGGCTTGCTAAAAGGTTTGAAGTTTTTGATTTTTATGACGCCAATTAAACAACCTGGCCAGGAAGAATTGTATCAGAGTAATTATGCCCTTGAGCAACCAGTAAAGGTTCTAAACAAGTTTGGGCATCCGAAGTTGAAACGCTACGTTTCTATAGAAGTTGAAACCATCGATTACGTAAACCTTCGTTCGGAAGAGCGCTACTTATACAAATCTGCAGCGCAGGTCGTAGTCCCCGATTCAAACGACAGCGAGTTTATTGACGGCGCGATTCGCGATTTTTCACCGCATGGATTGCAGATCGTTTTAGAGAAACCAGCCCAATTTAGCAAAGGCGACATCGTTGTACTTGCATTACCGGAGCTGCAAAAGGTTACCCAAAAATACAATCTCAGCAAATTGGCCTATGAATTAGTCGCGATCTCTCGTGACAAATGCATAATGAATATGCGCGTCTACGAGCCGAAAGGTTTCCACCACGCTCGTATGTTCTTCAAGAAGTTAATCGCACAAAACCGCGCTAAATTGACCCCAGCAAAAATGGAAAGCCGCTATCCAGGCCTGTCAAAAGCGCTGCGCAATCTTTTCGCAAAGCACGTATCAAATACGCCAATATACTTTGAAAAAGAAGGGCCTAAAACCGACGTCAACGTACTTGGTTCCAGCGGCGAACAGAACTTGTTGTTAAAACTGTTGCAACAATTCAAACCACATGATCATGAAGTCAGTCTATATCCATTGCTGAAAGACAACGCCGCTAATACCGTCTTTGCACCGGTGATCAACGATATGGAGAGGACGGATAAACCTAAGATTGTCGAGCTGTATATTCGTCACAGGGAAAACCAAGCGTCGGAGGCTCGAAGCTTTATCTGTCACTACGATAAGCAGTTCCTATCCGCCGACATGCTTAACTCGTTTGTCAAAGCCAGCACCAAGAATGACGTATTTTTTGCTTATAGAATTTACATTTCTAAAACTGGGCGTCCGGATATGGACTATGTTGCAAAAGAGCTCAGTTACATTGGCCACTATGCTCAACATAGAGCGAAAGAGTTAGAGGGCCGGCTTTGGAATGTGGCCGGAGTGGGCGATATCATAGATATCTCAGAAGAAGTTATGATGCGCTTGGGGATCCCGCCTGAGGAAATGCAACAACAAATAGAGAAACGCAATAAACTTATTGAGCGTATGGAATAAAAAAACGGGCTTTCGCCCGTTTTTCAGTTTTATCGAATAACAAACTCGTCGTTGTCGACATCGAGTGTTATTGAGTCTTTAGCCTTAATTTGCCCGCCGAGTATGGCTTGCGCTAAGTGGTTCTCTACGTACATTTGTATTGCACGTTTCAATGGTCTAGCGCCATAGACAGGGTCAAAACCGGCTTCAGCAATTTTATCTAACGCCGCCTGAGTCAAGGTCAACTTAATGTCTTGCTCATTCAATCGAGCCTTCAAAGACGCCAATTGAATCTCCGCAATCTGCTTGATTTCATCGGAACCGAGTGGGTGGAATACCACCGTATCGTCAATTCGGTTAACAAACTCAGGACGGAAGTGTTGACCAACCACTTCCATCACAGTTGCTTTCATCGCTTCGTAATTGTTGTCGTCTTCCCCATGCACCGTTTGAATCAAGTCCGATCCAAGGTTTGAAGTCATGACGATCACCGTATTTCTGAAGTCTACCGTACGCCCTTGGCCATCGGTCAAACGCCCTTCATCTAATACTTGCAATAAGATGTTAAAGACATCTGGGTGGGCTTTTTCTACCTCGTCTAACAACACCACCGAATAAGGTTTTCTGCGCACAGCCTCGGTTAAATAGCCACCTTCCTCATAGCCGACGTAGCCAGGAGGCGCGCCAACTAAACGAGCAACAGAATGTTTCTCCATGAACTCCGACATATCAATCCGTACCATTGCGTCACTGGAATCGAATAAGAAACTTGCGAGCGCTTTGGTAAGCTCTGTTTTACCGACCCCTGTTGGGCCTAGGAACAAGAATGAGCCATTCGGTCTGTTAGGATCCGATAGTCCCGCACGCGAGCGGCGGATTGCATTGGCTACCGCACCAACGGCCTCGTGTTGTCCGACTACTTTTTCATGCAGGACGGATTCCATAGCAAGCAGCTTATCGCGCTCGCTTTCCAACATTTTATTAACGGGAATACCCGTCCAACGAGACAGGACTTCGGCAATTTCTGACTCCGTCACTTTATTTCGCAACAATGTCATGTCTTGCATTTCAGCCTGAGAGGCAAGGTCGAGTTGTTTTTCCAGCTCAGGGATCCGTCCGTACTGAAGCTCCGACATCCGTTGCAAATCTCCGGCACGTCGTGCAACTTCTAAGTCCATACGGGCTTGTTCCAATAACTCTTTAATATTCTGAGTACCTGACAGAGCTGCTTTTTCCGAGTGCCAAACCTCTTCCAGCTCATTGTAACGACTGTCTAAATTATTGATTTGGTCACGAATCAACATTTGTCGATTTTTGCTTGCCTCGTCAGTTTCTTTAAGTAAGGCATTATCTTCTAACTTGAGCTGAATAATTTTACGTTCGAGCTTTTCCAGCTCTTCAGGTTTTGAGTCTATCTGCATTCGAATACTTGAAGCAGCCTCGTCAATTAGGTCAATCGCTTTATCCGGTAGCTGACGATCGCTGATGTAACGATGCGACAAACTCGCGGCAGCAACAATGGCAGGGTCAGTAATGTCGACCGAATGATGCAATTCATAACGTTCTTTCAGACCGCGTAAGATCGCAATAGTGTCCTCAACATTTGGCTCATCAACTTGGACTTTCTGGAATCGACGCTCCAATGCCGCATCTTTTTCAATGTACTGGCGGTATTCATCCAACGTAGTAGCACCAACGCAGTGAAGCTCACCACGAGCCAGTGCGGGTTTCAACATATTGCCTGCATCCATCGCACCGTCAGTCTTTCCTGCGCCCACCATAGTGTGTATTTCATCAATAAATAGAATGACCTGCCCTTCCTCTTTGGCCAGCTCATTCAATACCGACTTTAACCTTTCTTCAAACTCGCCGCGGTATTTCGCGCCAGCGACCAAGGCACCGAGGTCGAGCGATAACACGCGCTTGTTCTTTAAACCTTCTGGCACTTCGCCATTAATGATACGCTGCGCAAGACCTTCAACGATTGCAGTTTTACCAACGCCCGGCTCGCCTATGAGCACAGGATTGTTTTTGGTGCGCCGTTGTAACACTTGAACAGTTCTTCGTATCTCTTCGTCGCGGCCTATAACTGGGTCAAGCTTTCCTTGTTCTGCCCTTTCTGTCAGATCTACGGTGTATTTCTCTAATGCTTGACGGGTGTCTTCAGCGTTTTGATCTTCGACTTTCTGGCCACCACGTATACTGTCGATGGCTTTTTCAACTTTGTCTTTGTTTAAACCCAAGAGTTTTAAAATTTTTCCAGCAGGACCTTGGTCTTCAACCAACGCCAACAAGAATACTTCGCTGGTAATGAATTTGTCTTTTCTTTGTTGCGCTAACTTATCGCAATAATTCAGCGCTTGTGCAGTGTGACGAGACAACTGGATGTCACCAGCCATCCCTTGTACAGTGGGAATTTTTTCCAGTTCTCGGGATATCTTCGATCGTAATTCTGGCGCGCTGACCCGAGCTTGGTGCAACAGAGGAATGATTGAGCTGTTCTCTTGATTCAACAGCGAATGTAAAATGTGGATCGGCTCGATGTACTGATGATCACGCCCAAGCGCGAGAGATTGCGCATCCGCAATCGCTTGCTGAAATTTATTGGTTAATCTGTCTAAACGCATTATTCACCTCATGTTCGTTTAGTTTGGGCCTGCTGTGTTGTTGCTTATAAGATTAGGCCAAAAACGAATATTTCAATGTAAAAGGTGAACTTGCGTTTAATTATTTGATAGAAATCAAAGTTGTAATCAAGGCTGCAACCAAATGAGTGAGGCCATTCGACCAGTCTGACCATCGCGACGATAAGAGAAATAATCGTCGGCTTGCGAATACGTACATTCTTCGCCGCCACCGACATAGGCCACATTGAGATTGGTTAATTTGTGGCGAGCAATCTGGTAGATATTGCAATTAAATTTGCCTTCCTGCGGCTTGTTTGTGAAGCAAGATTCAAGTGACGGCGACTCGTTAATAAATGCGGCTTTGACATCACTCCCCACCTCAAATGCTTGTGGGCCAATTGCCGGCCCCAAAAATACGTGCAATTCATGAGCCGGTGTTCGCATGCGTTTAATGGTACTTTCAATAATGCCACCGGCGAGCCCACGCCAACCGGCATGTATCGCTGCCACTTCAGTCGCTGCACGGTTACAAATCAACAAAGGCAAACAATCTGCGGTCATAACGGCACAAACTTTACCAACCAAACTGGTATAACTGGCGTCGCACGGCATGTCCGGACGATACTCATAGGGCAACTCCACACTCTGCGCACTGTGAGTCTGATGCAACCAATATGGCTCAGACGGCAAAGGCACTTCATGGCGCAGTATGGCCCGGTTCGTCATCACAGCCGCAGGGTCATCTCCGACATGACTGGCTAGGTTAAAACTGGCGAAACCATCCGCAGAAACCCCATCGTTTCTCTGGGTTATCAACGCTTTTACTTTTGCTCTATTTCCCCGAGGTAACTCCGGAAAATCAATAGAAGTCCATGTCATCTTGGTGCTCTTTAGTATCCTGCTGCATTTCATCTAACAGGCCAACAAAATCCTCAGGTAGCGGTGCTTCAAACTCCATTTCTTCCAACGTGTAAGGATGTTGAAAACGCAACATTGCAGCGTGAAGAGCTTGGCGCTTGAATCCACGCAAAGTTGAAACAAACTTCTCTGACGCGCCTTTTGGTGTTTGCACTCGACCACCGTATTGGTAATCGCCTACTAGAGGGTGTTTTATGTGCGACATATGAACACGAATTTGGTGAGTACGGCCGGTCTCTAATCGCAAACGTATATGTGTGTGGCTGCGAAACTTCTCAATCACCCGATAATGAGTTACGGATTCACGCCCCATCTCATTCACTGCCATATTTGTGCGTTTGGTCGGATGGCGACCAATTGGCTTGTCAACCGTACCGCCTGCTGTGAGACGGCCTAAGCAGACAGCTTCGTACTCTCTCGTTACATGGCGCTCTTGCAAATCCGCGACTAGTTGAGTTTGTGCCTGAACGGTTTTAGCCACCACCATTAAACCCGTTGTGTCTTTGTCCAGTCGATGAACAATACCGGCTCGCGGTACCAGTTCAATGTCTGGAAAATGATGCAACAATGCATTTAGGATGGTGCCACTTGGATTCCCAGCGCCTGGGTGCACAACCAAATCTGCTGGTTTGTTGATGACAAGTATGTGATCGTCTTCATAGACGATGTTTAAAGGAATATCTTCACCTTCGTGGTGAACTTCAACTTCCAGTTCAGCTTCGATAGTAATATCCTCACCACCGAAGACTTTTTCACGAGCTTTGCTGACAATTTTGCCATCAACGGTTACTTTTTCAGCTAAAATCCACTCTTTTAGTCGACTTCTTGAAAATTCCGGGAACAAATCGGCAATTACCTGATCTAAGCGTTTACCGTAATGTTCATCTTTTACTTGAGCGGTTAATTCTATTGTTTCTTTGGTCATGTTAAATAGTTAGAAATTGCCAGTGCATGTAAATAAGGACTGGGTTAGAATGCAAAAATTAGGACTCATTCTACTCGAATTTTGTGATAACGAGAAAAGAAAACTCGTCAGGTAGTAAATAATGTTAAATATTAAGAAAATAAAAGGCCTATATGCCGTCGCGCTAGTTTCAATTGTTTTAACTGGTTGTGCCTCCGCACCAGATGAATTAGAGCGTATTGAAGATCGCTCTCCACAAGCGCGTTACACAGAAGCAAAGGATTTGGTAAATAATGGTTTATACAGCCGAGCCATCAACATTCTGACTGATTTGGAAACTCGTTATCCGTTTGGCCCTTTATCTCGACAAGTTCAAATTGATTTGATCTTCGCGTTTTATAAATCTGGTCGCTACGATGAAGCATTACCTGCCATCGACCGCTTCATGCGCTTAAATCCATCTCACCCACAAATTGACTACGTTATCTTTATGCGCGGCATGGTGAACTCTGAAACCGGTGTTAATCCGTTCCAAGAAGCATTCGGTATTGAAGACGCGGACAAAGATATGGAAGCGACTCGAGATGCATTCAACGACTTCAAGAAAATTGTAAACCAATACCCTCAAAGTAAGTACGTAGATGAATCAAAAGCTCGTATGAAGGTACTTTTGGACAAGTTGGCTCGTCACGAAGTAGTCATCGCAAAGTACTACCTGCGACGCGCAGCATACGTTGCCGCTCTAAACCGTTGTAAATATGTTTTGGAGTACTATCAACAGAGTGCCTCTGTTAAACCTGCTTTAGAAATTATGATTGAAGCCTACGACAAACTTGGCTTACAAGACTTAAAACAAGATACCGAAGCGGTTTACAAACAAAACTTCAGTTCATAAAAAAGGAGCCTCAAGGCTCCTTTTTTTTATGAATACAATTGATGCAACAACCTCAACACCGCCTTAGTGTCCTCCCCTTTTAGAGAGTAATATACGGTTTGCGATTCTTTACGAGTGTCGACAAAATCGGCTTGGCGCAATATAGCTAAGTGTTGTGACAATGCCGACTGACTGAGATTAATGCGTTCAGCAAGGTCGTTTACAGACACTTCGCCATCGAGCAAATTACAAAGGATAAACAGGCGCTTTTCATTCGCCATTGTTTTTAATAGCGACATCGCTTTTGGCGCACATCGCTGCATATCTTCCAAATTCATACTACTAACTTTGATACTTCTTCAACACAGAGGTTATTTTTTTCGGCGAGAAAGGTTTAACAATAAACCCACTGGCACCATTTGAAATAGCGGTTTTGACATTGTCTACACTGCTGTGAGCCGAAACCATGACTACAAACGCATTTTCCTTGGCGCTTTTAATCTGCTTCAATATACTTTGACCGTCCATGTCTGGTAACTCGATGTCGAGAAACACAACATCGGGTAAATTTTTCTGGAACGAATTTACCGCCGCTTCACCCGTAGACGCCTCATAGATATCCGAGACTCCCAAATGCAATAAAGTTTGACGAAGAAACTCTCGCACAGAACTGACGTCATCAACGATTAAATAAGAAAGTGTGCCTATTTCAGACATTTAGCAAGTGCTCCCGACAAGCATATTGTTCCATTCCTTCCCTAAACATATTACCAGACACCCACTAATGCAAACTTCAATAAGCGAATTTATCAAATAAATTGTAACCGAAAATCAACAACTCAGAACAAAAGTCGTTAACCTATACTTTGTGGAATTTGATGCTTTGCCGCTACATCGTGTTACAAGGAATTGCGGCTAAAGGCGACGCGTTTGTTTCTATTTACGCTTCTTTGCACAAGAACATAGAGCCCAAACAAAGAAAACATAGCTGCAACAGGCAATGCAACCCAATTATTCACCCAAGTGAACATGAGTACGCTGATAGCAATACAAATAAAAGGTTTGAGTTCGTACATGCTTTGATTATCGTCGAGTGACTTTCGAGCAGCTTTAGGATCGGTTCGTCGGTGATTTGAGCGGAGCACCCAGATTAACGCGCCGGCCATGAAAAATAGTAAGCCTGAACCGGTTGATATAAAGGTTTTAAAATAACCAATCTCTGCCACACCCGCTGACATATAGCCATAAGGAAGAATTTCATATAGGGCCTTGGGTAAAATCATAATCCACTCCTAAGCTAATCCGTTAACACTACCTACCTAAGTTTAGTATAGTGATTGACCACTTTTTAAACAAACAATCCTTTGCTATAAGGAATGAACTGCTTATTCAATCTGGTTTGTTTTAAACTAACGCGCTCAACTCGGCGTATATAGTAATGTTATGAAAGAAGACGACTCATTTATGTCCCTCATGGGTGATGTAAAACCCTTGAAAGGCAACAACGACAAAATCATTACCACCAAGGCCCAGATAGATGCTGATAAAGCCAAGGCGCGCCGTGAAGCCGCTGAAGCCAGAAGTAAAGCGGACCCAAATTTTTTGACCACTGAACAGGTTGAATTGGTCGATCCTGACGATTTGCTTGAATATAAAAAAGACGGCGTGCAAGACGGCGTATACAAGAATCTTCGCCTAGGTAAATACGACATTCACTCAGTGTTAAACTTGCACGGTTTGAGCGTTACCGAAGCTAGACAAAAACTGTTTCAATTCATCGAAGATTGTCAACAAGCCGATTTGCGCTCGCTATTGATCCAACATGGCAAAGGGGTTAAAAGCCAGCCTCACCAAGCCGTTATTAAAAGTTACGTCAATAAGTGGTTAAGGCAGTTTGAGCAGGTACTTGCGTTCCATTCTGCTCAGGCTTTTCATGGCGGCAGTGGCGCGGTCTATGTGTTACTTAAAAAGAGTGAAAAAGCTCGGATGCAGAACAAAGAGCGCCACCAAAAACGTGGCGCTAATCGCTAACTACTTGGAAAAGAACGACTGAATAATCTGCTGACTTTGCTCCGACTTTAATAGTGCCGAAAAGTCGCTGATTTCATTTTTGATCACTGACTTAAGCTCAACTTGGTAGTCTTGCTTAATTAACCGCTTTGAAGCCAAAACTGCCGATTGTGGCAAGTTTGCCAAGTTCTTTGCCGCCGCTTTAGCCACTGGAATCACCTCATTCGAGGCCAAAACCTTATTGACCAGCCCTGCTTCTTTGGCGTCCTCAGCGCTGAATCTTTCACCAAGAACCAACCATTCGAAAGCTTTTACATGTCCCACTAACCTAGGCAAAATAAAGCTCGATGCGGCCTCAGGGCAAAGTCCAAGCTTTACAAATGGCATTTGAAACACAGCATTGTCAGCACAGTAAACGAGATCACAGTGCATTAACATCGTTGTTCCAATACCAACTGCAGGGCCGCCCACGGCAGCGACTAAAGGCTTTTTGATCTCAGTCAGTAAATTTATGAACTCAATGGTTGGATGTTCACTGTTCAACTCGCCACCAGACAAAAAGTCTTTTAGATCGTTGCCGGCACAAAAACATTCTTCATCGCCATAAATAACCGCAACGTTTAGCGCTTCATTTCGCTCAAACTGAACTAACGCGTCGGTCAATTGACGGTACATTTCCAACGACAGCGCGTTTTTTACCTTTGGCCGATTTAAATGAATTTCGAGGACGTGTCCGTCGATTGTAAGAGAGACTTCTGACATGATTTAGACCTTCTTTTACAGGCATAAAAAAGCCCGCTGAGCGGGCTCTTTTTTTGAATGAATATTTACATTTGAGTGGCAAGGGTCAGTAACGCTAGAACTGCAACCACGATACAGACGTGGCCGAGACCGATGCCTTTATTGTACGATGGAGAATACATGATTCTTTCCTTTATTATTGTTATTAGTGGATGTCGTTCAATTCAAATTGCACAAACTTTGCGCATAAATCTTAGTCTATTTAATCTGAACATCGAAATCAACTACAAAAATTAGATTATTCGTTCCACCGTCCAAAACAGGCCTATCGCACCAATTATTAAGGATGCAGGTACCTGCACAAACGCCCGATAAGATGGCCATTTGCTAACGCGGTAGAACAGTGCAAGTGCGACTGCAATCACAGTTAACTGCCCTAATTCAACGCCAATATTAAATGATACAAGCGATGTTATTAGTGCCTGCGTTGACAAGCCAAACTCCGCAAGCACGTAAGCAAAGCCTAGGCCATGTAGTAAACCGAAGAAGAAAATGACACCCAATCTGCTTTTACCTGGCTCGTGATTTCGGATGTTTTCGATTGCTATATAGGCAATCGATAAAGCAATGAGGGGTTCAACTATATCTGCACTTATTTGCACAATTCCCAGCGTGGCGAGCGCTAAAGTAATTGTGTGAGCCAATGTAAAGGCGGTTATCTGCCAAATTAACTTTGAAAAAACGACGGTAGAGAAAAACAGACCAAGAATAAAAAGAATATGATCAATGCCTTCAGGAATGATGTGAATGAATCCCGAATGTAAATATTTCTTTATTCGTTCACCTTGCGTCAGATTGTCGACACTTGCCGCCTGCGGGTCTTTCATTGCCGCTAGCATTTCCGGAGAAGGTTTAAACTCCCGACTGAGCTGTGGCTTGTCGTCAGTAGATTGTGCTTTATCCGCTGCCGCCAGCGCCGGAAAACTAAAACATAGGATGAATAAGATTAGACTAGTGAATTTCGTCATTATTTTTTTACTACCGCTACGGTTAATCGAGAGATGCAGGTCAGTTTTTGCCTGTCGTCATAGAGTTTGATTTCCCAAACCTGCGAGGTTTTGCCTTTATAACTTTGCGTCGCTACCCCAGTCACCAATCCTTTTCTAACCCCTCGCACATGGTTAGCGTTTACTTCCTGACCCACGCAATAGTATTTTTCGGGATTCACCGACAACTGAGCACCTATTGAGCCAAGGGACTCAGCTAAAACCACATTGGCGCCGCCGTGCACGAGTTTGAATGGCTGGAAAGTCCTGTGATCCGCTGGCATAGTCGCGGTGATGCTGTCTTCACCAATATCTGTGATGACAATTCCGAGATGTTCCAACATGGTCCCCTCGCTCCAACCATTCACGGTTTCCAGCGTTGGTTTCGAAAACCAAATAGACATTGCATTTCCTCTTTATTTCGCAGCCGCGTATTGTACGCAGATTTTGGCAACTCTCACCTCCATCGGCCGAAATAATTTGCCTTTTCATCGCATGAAACTATCAACTCAAGCCGAGGTGGGTAGAATACCCCACAAAATAACGATAACCCTTCTGGGAGACAACAATGAAAGATGGAATCAAACGCTCGGTATTGAGCGTTGCCCTGACCTTTGCCCTTGGCAGCAGTGCCGCGGTTTTGGCCGAAGATCAGAAAGAAGCTAAATGGGACGTTAGCAAGCCATTAGGCGATGTTAAAACCGTTCAGATTGACACTACAGAGTCAACTTGGTCTAACTTAGATGTTCATCCAAACGGCAAGACCATCATTTTTGACATGTTAGGCGACATTTACACTATGCCAATCAGTGGCGGTGATGCGACACCTTTAGTCAAAGGTTTTGATTGGAACATGCAACCTGTCTTTAGCCCTGACGGCAAAAAAATCGCATTTTTGAGTGATCGCGATGGCATGAGTAACCTCTGGGTTATGAATGCCGATGGCAGCGACCCAGTGCAAATCACCAAAGAGACTTCGAACACAATCCACACGCCAACTTGGAGTCCTGACGGCCAATATTTAGCCGTTACTAGAGGTGTTATGAGCTCACGTTCGATTGCCGCCGGGGAAATCTGGATATATCACCACACAGGTGGCAGCGGTACCAAAGTAAAATCCGGCAGCTTTGGTGCATTCAACCAGAAAAACATCACAGATCCTAAGTTTTCTCCAGATGGCAAATACCTCTACTACACCCAAGACATCACCAGTGGTCGCGTGTGGCAATACAACAAAAATTCAACGTCTGAGTTGTTTAACATCATTCGTCATGACTTAACCACAGGTGAAGAAGAGCGTTACATTGGTGGCGCAGGCGGCGCGGTTATCCCAACACCATCACCTGATGGCAAACAAATGGCTTACCTAAAGCGTGAAGACACCAAAACGGTGCTCTACGTAAAAGACTTAAAAACGGGTAATGACACCCGCCTTTACACTGAAATGGAACGTGACAATCAAGAGACATTTGGTACCGAGGGCAACTACGCGTACTTTGATTGGACACCTGACGGCGAACAAATTGTTTTCTGGACCGGCGGTAAAATTCAATCCATCGATGTAGAAAGCAAAAAAATCAACGACATCCCATTTAGAGTCAATGTTGAAAAACAAATACAAGAAGCGATTCGCGTTCCTGTTGAAGTAGCCCCTGACCAGTTCAAGGTGAAACAGATCCGTTGGGCAACCATGTCTCCAACCGGCGACCGCATTGTTTACCAAGCGTTAGGTAAGCTGTACATTCGCGACACCAAAAGCGGCAAAGTGAAGCGTCTGACCAAGCAAAGCGATCACGACGAGTTTTACCCAAGCTTTTCTCGCGATGGCAAATACATCACTTATACAACTTGGGATGACAACAAACTCGGCACAGTTCGAGTTGTACGTTCCAAGGGCGGTAAAGGCAAAGTCATCACGACGGAGCCAGGTCACTATGTCGAGCCTAAATTCTCACCAAATGGCAAAAAAGTAGTGTTTAATCGTTTTACCGGCGGTTACTTACTGTCGCCTGAATGGTCAATGGAGCCTGGTATCTACGTGGCCGACGTTAAAGGCAAAAACATGGAGCGAGTTGTAAAGTCTGGCTCTGACGCACACTTCGGTGACGACAATGACCGCATTTTCTACACCGCGTACCAGGCCAAATCTTATGGTACAAAACGTAAACTGATGACGGTGAACTTGGATGGTTTTGATTCAAGAGAAGTGTTCAAGGGCGACAAAATCACTGAGTTTAAAGTATCGCCAAATGGCGAGTGGGTGGCTTTTGTCTACCAGTTCAACGCCTACGTTGCTCCATTCGCGAAAAAAGGCAAAGTCTTGAGTATTGGTCCGAAAGCTTCTTGGGCGCCAGTTAAGCAAGCATCTGCTGCTGCCGGCTCAGAGTTACATTGGTCAAAAGACTCAATGACGCTGTATTGGTCGAACGCCTCTACCTTGTATTCACGCAAGCTGACAGATACCTTCGATTTTCTTGAAGGCGCTGCCGATTCGATGCCAGAACCAACATCTGAAGGAATTGATCTGAGCTTCGACAAAAAAGCCGATAAGCCAACGACGACCATAGCGTTAGTCGGTGGTACCGTAGTGACTATGCGTGATGCCGATAATCGTCAGGAAGTGATTGAAAACGGTGTCGTTGTCGTGGAAGGCAACAAGATCCTTGCCGTAGGCACTCAGTCCGACGTCACCATCCCGAAGGGAGCCGAAGTACAAGACGTTACTGGCCACACCTTAATCCCTGGCCTAATCGACGCCCATGCACACGGTTCACAGGGTAGCCGCCAAATTATTCCTCAGCAAAACTGGAAGAATTTCTCTTCAATCGCGTTTGGTGTGACCACGATTCACGATCCGTCGAATGACAACCGAGAAATCTTTGCTGCCGCAGAATTACAAAAAGCGGGCAAAATTATTGGTCCACGCATTTTCTCGACCGGTAAGATTTTGTATGCCGGTTATGCCCCTGGCTACACAGCAAAAATCAATAATATTGAAGATGCTGAATTCCACATCAAGCGTACAAAAGAATACGGTGCAGTTTCTGTCAAGAGTTATAACCACCCACGTCGAGACACGCGTCAACAGGTTTTATCGGCAGCGCGTGATCTAGATGTTAACGTTGTTCCTGAGGGCGGCGGTAAACTTTACCAGAACATGACCATGATCATCGATGGCCACACGACGTTAGAACATTCAATTAACGTTGCTCGTGGTTATGACGATCTAACCCAATTATGGAGTCAAACATCAGTAGCATACAACCCAACATTTGTTGTTGCATACGGTGGTTTGTCGGGTGAAAAATACTGGTACGACAAAACTAACGTTTGGGAAAATGAGCGCCTAATGCGTTATGCACCGCGTTACATCATCGAACCACTTTCGATCCGTCGCGATACCGCTCCGGAAGATCACTACAACCATATCGAAGTGGCAAAATATGCAAAAACCCTTCGCGACCAAGGTGTTCGTGTTCTTATCGGCGCCCACGGCCAACGTGAAGGTTTAGCTGCCCACTGGGAAATGTGGATGATGAACCAAGGCGGTTTCACACCTTGGGAAGCCATCCGTGGCGCGACCTTTGACGGCGCGATTGCACTAGGTATGGATAAAGAATTGGGCTCAATTGAACCTGGTAAACTTGCAGATATCGCCATTGTCAAAGGCGATGTGTTAAATAACATGCGCCGAAGTGAGTATGTTGCTTACACAATGTTGAATGGCCGTCTATATGACACTAAAACGATGAAAGAGGTGAAAACCGGCGACTTTGAAGCCGAACCTCTATTCTTCAATCGTTTGAGCATCAACGCTATGCCAACGGCAACTGCTCAAGATATGGTTAAAAAAGCCCAGCAATATCACTGGACACATCACTAACCAATAGAAAAAGGGACTCAAATGAGTCCCTTTTTTTTTGCGAGATATCAACTTAAAAACGGTAGACAGTGCCGATACCAACAGAGCTAACGTCTTGGTCTTCCAAGGTAAACTTTTCGTATTCAGCAACTAGCGCAATTAAATCGAAGTTATAGGTCAAGCCAAAACCAAAGTAATGGTCAGAACTTCCCAAACCCTCGAGTGATTCAGACTCAAGAGATTGTGAAGTTTGCCCCTGGAAAATTGAAGTCAGTACAGTAACCACATCCCCGGTTGCTTCCTATTTGTATAGCGCCACTCGCGCAAACCCCGTTAGGTTATCCGTGAATGGATAATGACCTAAGAGGCCGGCAACATATCCATCTACTTCGTATATAGAATCTATATTGCCAGCAACCTTGCACATTGAGTTGTCTACGACTAGATCTACATCCACATCGATGCCAAAACCAAAGCTACCCAGATTTAAGTAGCCAATCTCCGCTGAAAAAAAATCATTTACGCGATAACCAATCTTTAATTGATTACCACTATCACTATCAAAAAACGACGAGTCACCTACACCATTAAAATCATCTTGAATTGAGCTGCGCTCAGCATCTGAAACTTCATAGGATACATTGGCGACACTGGCGCTCAGATAAACGCCTTCAAGTTCGATATTGGCTTTTGCAGATGATATAGCAAAAAGAGTGACTAACGCAATTAACGTCTTGTTTTTCAAAAACATTCCTTGTATTTGATTGCATCCCAAAAAGATTGCGTAATATGCGTGGAAACAAAAAAGCGGACAATCACTTGTCCGCTTTTTCTATATATTTTAACTATATAGTTTATTTGTACATATTAACCATGTTTTCCAATGAGACAGGCTTAATCTTGTCTGCATTGCCAGCGGTACCAAACGCTTCGTAACGATCCACAACGATTTCTTGCATCGCTTTTACGCTTTGAGCTAAATATTTACGTGGATCAAATTCACTCGGGTTTTCAGCCATAAAACGACGAATTGCACCAGTAGAAGCCAAACGCAGGTCAGTATCGATGTTAACCTTACGCACACCGTTCTTAATACCTTCAACGATTTGCTCGACCGGTACACCGTAAGTTTCTGGAATCTCACCACCAAACTCGTTAATAATCGCTAACCACTCTTGTGGCACAGAAGACGAACCGTGCATTACTAAGTGGGTATTAGGGATCTTTTTGTGAATCGCTTTAATCTGGTCGATTGCTAAAATATCGCCTGTTGGTGGACGCGTAAATTTGTATGCACCGTGCGACGTTCCACACGCGATAGCCAACGCATCTACACCTGTTTTTTCAACAAAGTCAGCTGCTTCTTCAGGATCTGTCAAAAGTTGCTCTTTGGACAATTTACCTTCCGCACCGATACCATCTTCTTCACCGGCCATGCCTGTTTCAAGTGAACCTAGAACACCTAACTCACCTTCCACTGAGACGCCGCATGCGTGCGCCATCTCAACTGTGCGACGAGTCACATCAACGTTGTAGTCATAATCTGCTGGAGTTTTACCATCTTCGCGCAGTGAACCGTCCATCATGACAGACGAAAAGCCTAATTGGATAGAGCGCTGACAAACCGCAGGTGAAGTGCCGTGGTCTTGGTGCATACAAACTGGGATATGTGGAAACTCTTCGATGGCCGCCAAAATCAAGTGACGCAAGAATGGTGCGCCTGCGTATTTGCGAGCACCAGCAGAAGCTTGAACGATGACTGGGCTGTTGGTTTGATCGGCCGCCGCCATTATGGCGCGCATTTGCTCAAGGTTATTAACATTAAACGCTGGAACACCGTAATTGTGCTCGGCTGCATGGTCTAACAATTGACGCATCGAAATTAAAGCCACGATTCACTCCTGTTTGTGATGAAAGGCAAAATGTAATTCGGGATGTAATTCTACACAAAGACTTTCAGAATGTCTTTCATCAATTTCAATAACCGCGCCTTGGACAGCAAAAAAGCCGTTGCAATATATTTACAAACGGCCTTTTCATACAGTTTTAGGAAGAAAGGTTTCTCTACATAGAACAACAAAACCTGCTAAATTGACGTTACTCGCAACATTTAAAGTCTTTTAATTTATCCTTCAACTTGTCTTTGAGTTTGTCTTTTTGCTTGTCGACTTCTTTTTTCGCCTTGTTTTTCAACTCGTCTTCGTATTGCTTTTTCTTGCTATCGATCAGGTTGTTAAGTGCCTTTTGGCTATATTCAGAAAGAGAACTCTCCAGATTATTTAAGTCTAGATCCATATCATTCAATTTCTTCATGTCACCGCTGTTCAAATCTAATGCGGATTGCAACTTGTTTGATAACTTGTCTTTGGTTTCACCCTCAACCGCTTTCCAACGTTGCTTAAACGCGTCCTTAAATGCTGTATTTAGGCGACTGTCCATGTTTGAGCGAACCGACGTCGATGGGCTTAGAATATCGCCATCTACGCCAATATTAAGGTCAAAGTTATCGATGTTTTTCAGTGTGTTCAAAACCAAATCTGACAACTCTGTGCTGCTTTCGCCAGTAAACTCTGTTTGTTCAAACTTGAGTTGATGGCTACTTTCTAGCAACTTATCAAACTGATATTGACCATTGCCATTTATAATCGCCTTGGTTAATTCGACCTTTAAGTCACTGCTGTCCGACAAGCTTTTGGACGCAAGCTTTTCACCTTTGAGGCTCCATTGCCCTTCGGTCGTAAACGCCGATGCTTGATTAATAAAATATTGGCCATCCACCGTCAGCGCTTGAGCAGATCCACTATTTTCTTGCACAAGCACATAAGTACCAGGCGCGTTTCTCACATACGATTGATGAGTCAATTCGGTAAAAGACAATTGATATGTTTTACCATTATTCGCCAACACACTCGCACCACCGGAAAGTAATATCGCGTCCGGATATACTTCTTCTAATGGGAACTGAATGTCTTCGCCTCGGAAGCTTATCTGTGTATCAATTTTCTGATCGGCTTTAACTTGTTTGTTGGCGTCAATGTAAGGCTTAACCTTTAGGTAAAGTGATTGTGCCTGTTCGAGGTACCCACCAATTTCATCGCCAAACAACATTTTACTAATCGCAACGGCATTGGGGTCGTCAATCGGCAAGGTTTCTTTGATTGACTGCCAATCCTGTCCGGGAGCTGCTTCTAGCTCTTTGTATGCAACTCCAACCTTTTCTTTGCTGGACTTAAACTGCTCTCTCGCCTTTTTTAGAGCGGCTTTGTCTGACTTAACTTCGGCTTTGAGCGACTTAATTTCCGCGCGTAACTTTTCAATATCGTCCAAAGACTTAATTTTCCTGCCTTTCAACTGTTTCCATTTGTCTTCGTATTTTTTAAGCTCAGCCTCGTTTGGAATCGCCCTCAAAGCTTTGTCCATTTCAGCATTTTCACGTTGCCAAACTTGCTCCAAGTTTTTCGCTTTTTTTTCTGTTTGCAAATCCGCTTTCGCCAATAAGTCATCAGCACTCGGAATGGCAAAGCCGTCAGCTAGCCCGCCTTCTTGCCCTTTTCCTTCATCACCTTCTTCGTTCTGACTCTCTTCGACACTGTATACTTCACCGGCCTGCTCACGTTTAACGTTTAGTTGCAATTTTGAGACAGTTAAGTCATCTATAACAAGTCGGTCCAACAGCAACTCACCCAAGTTAACCTTGGCCACCGCTTGCTCTATCTGTAATAAATTGAATTCTGGGTTTTGCGGATCGGTCTGCTGTAGACCATTCAATGTCACTCCAAATGGGTGCCAACTGACTTCTGCGCTGGCCAAATTAGTTTCCGCGCCCACGGCGTTTGATAGGCCCTTTTCAACTGCCAACTTGACCAAACTATCAGCAAAAAAGTACCCACCAGCAGCGGTACCGCCAGTTAACACCAATAAAGTAGCTAATCCTGATGTTCTCAACATACCCTTAGGTTTGTCGTTATTCTTCGCTGAATCTTCTGATTTTTCAGGCGACTTGTCGTTCATTTGTTTTTCTGTCATATCGAATCCATTCCTATTTACTGCGTATGAACGGCCTGGTAGACCTGATAAAACTTACTGGCTTTTAAGCTCTGTACCACTTTAAACTTCTCAACAAATGCTTGGAATGCGGCTCTGTATTTATCGACCAGAAACTTCGCTATTAGCCAAACCGGAATAAACAAGACAAACGAGGTTACCATCGCTCCCATGACCAAGGTATTGTTCAGTTCAAGAACCCTAAACCAGTAGCTTTGGAACCATTCAGTAAACAGCGGCTGCAAACTTTCATTATTCAAAACCAACAGCCCGACTTCATGCATCGGCTTTGCTATCAGTACCGCCACTCCACTGAATACAGCGAATAAAGCAATAAAAGTCGACAAATTTACCCGCAGAGAAAATAGTAAAACGATGACCAACAGCCCCATCAAACTTAGGGTTGGGTTTAATCCAAACACCATTGCCAATGCGATGGCGGATGCGATTTGATGAGGTTCAGCGTCAGAATTTAACGCACTCAAAATTTTTGCAAGCAGGGTAAACACAGTCTCTCCTTATCGTGATTGCAACTGAAAACAAACAGAGTATTGTTGAATGTAAAGGTGTCTTAGTTAGACTAGCAAACGGTTGCGTCTGGTGCAGGCCGTTTGCAAGTTAAATTTGAGTTACGACTTTTTCGGTTCCTCGTCGACATGACCAAGTAACAGGGCAAGCCAACGGCTATCCTCATTGGCCTCTAATGCGATTTTGACGATCATAGTTAAAGGCACAGAGAGAAGCATCCCCACCGTTCCAAGTAACCAGCCCCAGAAGATTAACGACAAAAATACGACAAGCGTAGATAGACCCAGGCCTCGGCCCATAAACTTAGGCTCAATGACATTGCCAAAAACGGTATTGATAGCGACATAACCGATAGCGACAATACCCGCTACCGCAGGGCTTTGAACAACAACTGCGAGTAATACCGCTGGCACCGCGGCGATAATCGAACCAATGTTTGGAATAAAGTTAAACAAAAACGCCAAAACTGACCAGAGCAACACATAATCAACGCCTAGAACCCACAACATAACACCGACACTAGCTGCAGTACCGAGACTCACCACAGTTTTGATGGCAAGATAACTGTTCACCGAGTCTAAAAAGCGGTCGATGTGTTGCATCTTCATTTTCGGATCGTCGAGCGCGATATGAACTTTTTTACCCGCTTCAGGTGCTTCGAACAACATGAACACAACGGTCAGAATAATCAAGAACAGGTTGGCCATAACGCCGCCAAACCCACTTAACAAGTTGCCCACCATTTGCATTGCGACTCCGGGGTCAAAGTATTGAGTCAGTTGCTCTTGGTTGATTTCAATATCAAACAACGCAAGCTTTGAAACCAACCATTGGAATTCGCCCGCTAGCTTCTCTTGATACAAAGGCAGTGATTTAGAGAAATCGTTAAAAGACTGCCCTACCACACCAGCCAACGACAGACCGACTACTACCAGCAACGATAGAACAAACAACACCGCAATACCGCGAGGAATTCTCAGTTCGACCAATTTGCTTACTATCGGATTGGTGATGATGGCCAAGAACAAAGAAAGTAAAAATGGGACGAGAATCGGACTGGCGGCTTTGATGCCCGCTAACAAAATGACCAAACAGGCCATGACAAAAAGAAACTTAGTTGCGAAATTCAACTCGAGTTTAGGCATGACAAATCCAAAATATAATTTATTGAAACTTATGAACTAAATTGTTTTTCACACGGTAAAAGAACTACTAGTATTTAACAAGTGAATTTACAACTAATTTAATTCCCTATGAATATTCTACTGACAGGCGGTACAGGCTTAATTGGCAGCGCGTTTATCAAACACACAATCGCCAAAAAAACCGAGTGCAATTTTACGGTGTTAACTCGAAATATTCGACAAGCACAGCAGAAATTACCAAAAACTCTTGATTTTATTGTTGATCTTGCAGAAATATCTTTGGCTGATTACGACGTTGTGATCAATCTGGCCGGTGAGCCAATTGTCGATAAACGCTGGTCCGAAAACCAAAAACAATTACTGTGTGAGAGCCGATGGCAACTGACTCAGATGTTAGTGGATAAAATAAACCGCGAGTGCTCTGAAGATTCGCCTATTCGTTTTATAAGCGGCAGTGCGGTTGGTATCTACGGTCGTCAAAACGACCAAGTCATCGATGAGAGTTACGAAGATAATTACCCCGAGTTTAGCCACCATTTGTGCCGCAGATGGGAAGAAATCGCCTTACAAGCGGGTCCAGCCCAAACTGTATTGCTTCGAACCGGAATTGTACTGAGCCCAACAGGTGGTGCATTGGGCAAAATGTTATTGCCATTTAAACTCGGGCTAGGCGGCAAAGTGGCCTCAGGACAACAATATATGCCTTGGATCCATATAGACGATATGGTGGCAATTATTGATTTTTTGATTCACCACCCGGTGATAAAAGGCCCAATTAACTGTACTGCGCCAAATCCCGTGGACAACCAGAACTTTTGCAAAACCTTAGCGAGTGCACTAAATAGGCCTTGCCTTTTTCCAATGCCGGAATTTGTGTTAAGGATTATGTTTGGTGAAAGTGCCGACTTACTTGTCTATGGTCAAAATGTGGTGCCCCAGAAGCTTTTGGCAAGTGGTTTTGAGTTTAAATACCCAGAATTGCAGCAAGCGTTTGAAGCAGTTTTGAAATAACCGAGACTCAACTTGAGAGTTCGTTTGAGACATATGCTAAGCCATTTTCGTCGAACTAATTGGCCAGCGTTTTTGCGGCGAGTATTAAACAACTCGTCGATGTTTTAGTGTCAGCCTCGACTGCGCATCCAGAGAAAGCCTATTATTAACGCCCACAACAATCCGCCTACGGTGAGGTATGCAGTGAGTGTTCCGAACTCACCTGCCACTAAAATGAAAAAGCCTCCGGCCATGACGATAAACAGAGCTATCAAGCCGATGGTCAATACAAATCTAATGGCTCCAAATTGTTGATACACACTGTTGGTATCTTCACTCATAACTACTCCTTGAGCTTACTGCAACGTTGCCAGTATAGACACAGGAAAATAGCTATCCCATTGGGGATCCCCCTATATTTAAACTGCCGTCAGCTCAAAAACAGACTCGCGTACACCTCATCGGATGTGAACTAAAATTTACATACATGCTCGAACGTCATACCATTACGTCGTTATTCAGACAGGTGGAAACATGACCGAAAGCATTATCGAAGCAAAACAAGATCGCAGTATTGCAACGCAAAACCGACTCATCGCGGCCCTCCATAATAATCTAAAAACCAAATACTTTGAGCACATAAGCATCAAGGAACTAGCCTCTGAGGCCAATGTTTCGGTTGGCACATTTTATCGCCGCTTTAAAAACAAAGACGCTTTGCTGCCATTGCTGTATCAAGATTTCGGCAACAGAATGCAAGCTTGGGTGGAGGAATTGGAAAAGGTCAACTTTGCTAACTTGCAAACGGCGATCACACAAACCTGTGAACAAGCGCACGTATTCTTACTTGAAAACAAGGGGGTTTTTAGAACCTTGCATTTAAACACCCGACTTCATTCAGAAATTCTAAAATCAGACAGCAAAGTCGACCGCGCCGAAATCTATCAACGAATCTCTCAGGTATTTATTAAGGCCGCTCAAAATCAAGGTCGAACAATATCCACAACCGTTGCTTCAACGTCAGTGTTTACTATGATTGCCTTGTTGATGGAAAAGACCATATACCCAGACATGACACCAGCGACCGCGAGTGAATTGAACTCAGAGGAATTTGCCGCCGAACTGCCTAACTTACTTATCGCCTATTTAAATCAATAATTTTAGGAGCGACGATGCGCCGAATCGTTTTAACCTTCACCCTTTTATTCTGTAGCCTTTCCGCGACCGCCAAAGTCACCTTTTTAAACGCTAACGGCTCAGGCTCATTGCCATTTTCAGAAGCGGTTAAAGTTGATAACACCTTGTATCTTTCGGGGCAAGTTGGCTACGACAATAAAAACAATCGATTGGTCCCTGGACGGTATTAATTTATATCCGGTGACATCGATGAAGCAAAACGTGGAGCGTTTTTTAGCCGGCCGCGTGGATTACATTTTGGGTTATCAAGACGCAGATGGGGTGTTTATCGAATCGCATGGCTTAAAACCACAAGTGATTCAGATTGCAGTTTTCCTTGCCTCAACCAGCGACATGTACCTCGCTTTCAACAAAAATACATCGCCTGAAATTATCAGTAAGCTCAATAACTCGTTGGCCGCGAGCAAAGAGCAAGCCGCAAATTAAAGACCACGGCTTACAACAACTTGTTTGAGTAAGTACGTCTCTCTTTCAACGGACATGCCTTTTTTCGGGCTATTCGCCATGGTCTGCTCATTGTGTGCAATGGCTTCATGGATATTGACCCAAATCGGTTTCATGCCGTTTTGTTGTTCATAAATTTCCATTTCAGGCAGCGCCAATTCAGAGTCGATGTCGCAGAAATAACAATGAGATTGGATGTGAATAATGTCCGCGTCGCCTTTATACCACGGGCGCCATTCTTCATACATTCCAAACGCTTGGACATTGCGCACATTTCTGGCCCCTGTCTCTTCCGATAATTCCCTTGTTAGCGCGTCAATCAGAGACTCACCCTCATCAACACCACCACCTGGCAAACTAAAATCGTGATAACGGTCGGTGTAAAGAAGTAGAATTTGAGCCCCTCTGAGGACAATCGCACGAGTAGTTAGCCGAGTAAAAACAATGCCCGAGACTTCGTCCAAGTCCGGGTGAACGCTGGCTTTTAATAACTGCATAACAACTTAAGCAAGAATTTCTTTGACGCGACCGACCGTACCGTCCTCAAGTTTCACCTTGATTCCGTGCGGGTGATTTGGACTGTTGGTGAGGATTTTTGCAACAACACCTGTTGTTAAAGTACCGCTTCGTTGATGTTGCTTCTGAACGACTTTAACGCTCAAGCCGATGGAAATGTTACTGCGGAGATTGCCACTCATGTTACTGCCTCAATTAGAATGTTCGGCCGCAGTATAAAACATCCGCACTTTGCCCGTCACCTATTGTCTGGGAATTAAATCAGAGACCTCTATGACGCCAAAGTGCCATAAACTAAAACCTTCAGGTTTACCTTCTCAAACGAGAGACTTCTGCCTCCGCGTTCGCCATCCGTGCCGCTTCAGCAACTTCTTTTGACACAATCGTTTTACCTATTGGCGCGATTGAAATTCCAGCTAATTTAAGATGTTGAATTGAAAAAGGAATACCAATAATAGTGACAAAACAAGCTATCGCCGACATCAAATGACCAATCGCCAACCACAAACCTGCAAATATAAACCAAAGGACATTACCAACAACGCCAAACTCGCTCGTGCCGAGGTCTTCTCTTTGCGTTAGCTCATCTCGACTAATAGCCTCTTTGCCAAACGGGAAAAACGAAAACCCAGACATAACGAAGCAAGCGCGCCCCCAAGGGATACCTACGATACTGACAAAAGCCACCAAACCGATAACGGCCCATGCGATACCCATAATTACGCCACCAAAAACAAACCATATTAGATTGCCGAGAGCTCTCATTTTTCTTCCTTAATTGAAAAACACCCAGTCATATAACCAGATCTTTTAGCTGAAGTGCAAGCGAGTTAATGTAAAAAATGATGACGTATTGATGAGCTGAGCTCCAACCCACAATGCAAATAATCAGTCTTCCTTGTTTTGGCGAAGCCCGAATTGTATCAAACCAATGGTAATGACAAATGTTGAGAGCAAAGACCCCCACAAAATTAGACTGGCCTGCCAACCCAGTTCGAACCAATGCCCTTGAAGGCCGTAATACCCCAACAACAAACATCCTCCGCCATTGCTGACAACGCCGACCCATATTGCAGGCTGCAGCGTTTGCCCGTCCATTGCCTGTTTGAAGGCAAAATAGTCGCTGAGTCTCCGGCGAATCCGGCTATGGATGCAACCGATGATGGGTAGAATAGTAACGGCAAACACCAAAACACTAGAGTGCCAACAATCTTAAATACCAATACTTTACTGAGGTGATTGGTTACCGAAGGTGGACTCACTTAATAACTTATTAACGTTCACTTTGGCTTCCAATTTACAGGCCAACAGGTATAGACCAGCGACTTTTCGATGAATAAACAAAGCATCAACCGGTGGAGTGTGCCACTGAGATGTCTGTTTGCCAATTTGCAAGCCTATGGTTTTTATTCGCGTCGCCAGTTGGCTTTTAGCAAAATCATAAGCTCCATTAAACTGCACAGGTTCGCAAGCGAGCTCGAAAATTTTCAGAATATTAGCTAAGTAACCCTGTTCAAGCTCGCCTTTAAAGAAACCAATTTCTCGAGCGGCGGATTCAACGCTGTCACTGTTTCCTTCGAGGCCCGCTTTTATCAAAGCCAAGTAACCTTCGCTAACGTGCTCGGGAATAGCTCGTGTCGCTCCAAAGTCTAACAAGCCAATCTTTCCTGTTTCTTGATCAAACAGAAAGTTAGCGAAGTTGGGGTCTGTTTGCATCAATCGAAAATCGAACAGCTCTTGCAAAAACAAACGGATAAGTTGCTCAACAATACGATTGCGAACTTCTTGGGGTTGATTAACCGCGTATTCAATCGGGCGACCGTCGACATACCCCATCACTAAAATAGCGGGCGTACTCAAGTTAGGATATACCTGCGGCAGTGAAAATTCGTCAGCATCTAAGTGTGCCTGGTACTGTTCGATATAACTAGACTCGAGCTGATAATTGGCCTCATCTTGAAGTTGTTTTTTGGCTTGTTCTAACAACGGGGTTATTTCTAAATGGCTGGGCAGTAACCCCGACAACCTCAACAAGGTGGCGACATTGTCTACGTCACTTTCAATTGAATCCGCAACACCTGGATACTGAATTTTCACCGCAAGCTTTTCGCCTGTGGCCAGATACGCGAGGTGCACTTGACCAATCGAAGCGGCGGCAAATGGACGTAATTCAAATTGACTGAATTCGTCAAGCCAATTCTCTCCCCAGTTGTTCTTCAAAACAGTCACTAACTGTTTGTGTGGCATCGGCGATGCCTCTTTGCGCAGTTTTGCAAGCACTGCACTGAACTCGGGGGAGATGAGTTCCCCTGCATCCATAGAGACAATTTGCCCTAGTTTCATTGCTGCGCCACGCAAGTGCGAGAGTTTATTGGTGATTTGCTCAACGTTCTTGACGGTCAGCAGCAGATTTGCCGTCTGAGGTTTCTGCCCTCGGCTTAACTGTTTTGCACCTTCTAGCACCATATTGCCCGCCACTCTCGCCGCCAGCCCACCAAAATGGGAAAACCTCGACAGCCTGGATGAGGGGACTTTTTTGCCACGGTTAATACGCCTTCTCCTATCTATTTGTCTGACGATAATTTACGGCAAACTCCTGTGCTTAGTTCACCTTACGTTTGAATTCAACGGCCAAGAAATGCCTGATTCCGCTACCTATGTTTACAGCCGGGCCAACAACAAGGCCTGCGCTTTCCCGCTAAAAGTTGCACAGTTAACAAAGCTGTTCGCTTGGTTCGAGTTTCTGATTTTTTTGCATCTTCTACCCAGCAAATCCATTCATTTCTCGCCAGTGGCGTTAAGCCCTACCAAATCTCGATTAGAACATGGTCTGTTTCTAAAGCTGCCACCACGTCTGTGGGGATGTCATGGACCACGCCCCTGCAAGCACGAGCTGATCATCGGTTGTCATGGCATTGGCCTTGCCTTTTGGTCGGTGTCTAACACTGTATACCGAGATTAAAGTTACAGCCATTTGATCTAACCGCTAAAACAAAAAGATCTTATTTCCTAAGGTTTTAAGACTAGAACACATTACTTTTTGTAAAACAAACTTGACTTACCAAAAACCAAAAAGTAAAGTCAACTTAACATTTAGTAAAGGAGTGTTGAAATGAACAATCAAGAAACTTATACAAAACGGAATATGACCAACTCAGTCAGCGTGGTTAAGTGGTCCATGTTATGGGCAATAACCTTAGTCATTGCCGCCGCATTGAATCGATTTATGGGGCCCTTAAGCTTTGTGATCATTGCGGGTCTTGTCGTCGTCCATTTAGTCTTTGCCTTTGGTGCTTTAAAAGCCCATCAGGTTTGGCTACGCGGCTTAGACGAATTCCAAAAACAAATTCAATTGCATTCGATGGCCTTCACCTTGGGCATGACGTGGATTGCGGTGATTCTGATGATGTTGTTGAGCAGTTTAGAACTGATAGAAATCGGCCAAAATCACTTAGTGTTTTTATCAGTCTATATGGCGATAGTAGGTGCTATTGGTACCGTATTTAACAATCGGAAATCATCATGAAGAATCGGCTCAAAGTCCTACGTGCAGAGCGGGATTGGACACAAGCGGATTTGGCAGAAAAACTCGATGTATCGCGCCAAACCATCAATGCACTTGAAAAAGGCAAATACGATCCGAGTTTGCCATTGGCCTTCAAAATTGCACGACTGTTTGAACTGAAAATAGAAGACATTTTTGAAGATGAATAATAAATAGCCCCCTGTACTAACAGGGGGTTATTTGTAAAAAATTAGATATCGCTTGCAGAAGGGAGTGCTTCAATCGCCCCCTTTCGAGCAACGGTAAAAGCGCCGCATTTTGCGGCAAACTTAACCAACTCTTGCATCTTCTCAATTTGTGTAACCGTCTTTAGTAGCTCTGGTTTGGATAGCCTTGCAAGTTGAAACAACAACCCACCAACAAAGCTGTCGCCACCTGCAGTAGTGTCCTGCACCGAGCTAATAGGCGGTTGAACCCTCGCGATGTCACTCGCCAAGCGCAGCTCTATTTCATTGCCACCATCAGTAACAATCACTGAATCAACGCCAAGCTCAAACATGTATTGAAGTGACTGGGTTTTAGACAGTTCGGTGCGCTGGCAGTAGAATTCCAGTTCTTCGCGGCTGAACTTGACGATGTGACAAAAAGAAAACGCTTGATTCAGCACCTCAATGACTGATTGCAATGAGTCCTCTGGCCAGAGGTTCAGGCGTAGGTTAACGTCAAAGCTGACAATGCCACCTACTTCATGCATTTGCTTTAGAGCGAATAGAGTTGCCTCTCGCATTGAAGCATCAACTAAGGTGTTAGAGCAAAAATGAAAGATATCAGTCGCAGACCAATCGAGTTTTGCCAACTTAGAAGAGTTCACCGACAGATCGGCGGTGTTGTCTCGATAAAATTCGAAACTCCTTTCGCCGTCACCATCAAGCGAAACTGCGACCAAAGCCGTTTTATTTTTCACCAAGAGTGAGTGGTGAAATTTCACGCCTAATTGCTCCAGGCAAGCTCTTATTTTAAGACCAAAGCCGTCATGACTAATGCCGCCAATGAAACAACTATCGCCGCCAAGTTTTGCAACGGCAGCAGCGACATTGGCTGGAGCACCTCCAACATAAGGGGTTAACGACCCATCGTCATTGGGGATCAGATCAATTAAAACTTCGCCAAAACTGGATACTGATAACATAGATGTCTCCAAAAAAAGAGAAAGCCCCAAGGGGCTTTCAACTCTCTAGCAATAGCTAGAGCTCACAACGAGGAACTGGTTAAAAGCTGTATTTCACCGAAAGTGACGTCGTTCGCCCTGTCAGTGTTCTTGCTCGAATAATGTCGCTCGCACTCGCCGCACCTTCTTCCGCTTCGGTAATACCCTCGGCATCAAACGCATTGTTCATGTTCAGAGAAATAGATAAATTTTCTGACAAACGATAGTCTGCGAATAAGTTCACTTGATTGTAACCATCAAATGTAAGCTCATTACTGTCTTGCGCAAACGACTCCGTTGCTCCTAACAGGTTTACGCCGAACGAGGTACTATCAAGCGTATAACGCCCTGTTAAAGTATAAAGAAGATCAGGTTGTCGACGCGGTGTATTGCCTTCAACACTCGGGTTTAGTTGGTCTTCTGCAATAGTTGCATCGGTGTAAGTCAAACTTCCTCTGAAATCAAAATCACCGACATAATACGTCGCTTCAATTTCGACACCTGCCGCCTCATAGTCTCGGTCGAAAAAGGTCTGCGTGGTCGCTTCATAGTTTTGCTCTTGAGTCTCAGCGTAGAAAGCCGTTGCAAACACTGACAGCGTATCTTTACGATATTTAACGCCCGCCTCGTATTGCATCACTTCATCAACGATGTCCTCTTTTGCCGCTGAACCGTCGGAGTTTAATTTACCAAACAAGAGCCTGTCTGCATTGGCTCTACCGCCTTTACTGACGCGACCAAACACGGCCATATTGTTATCGACTTGGTAGTTCGCGCCTAACGAGTATGAGGTGTAGGACCAGTCATAGTTGATTGGAGATGCATTCGCACTATCAATAGTCGATACACTCATTTCTGGCATAGAAATGACACCGTCGCCATTCATATCGTATTGTGACTGCACAGCACCAGCATAGGTACCACTCGCTTCGCCCGAATCATGACGAACGCTCGCATCTAACGTCCATTTATCAATCGTCGTAGATGCCGCAATGTAAGGCGCAGTAATCGTGTATTCTGCGTCGTAGTTTCGTTGGCAACAATTACCCCACGCAGGCACACCGTATGCATATAACCCGTTGTCAGAATAAGACGTGCCGTCAGCAGAGAAAACATTTACCAACGCTGCATCATCGCCTTTTAATTCGAGCAGGTAAGAATTCCACAACCAACTCATTCCGATATTTTGGTTCGCCGCATAATAACCAAAGGTAATGTTTGAATCACCAAGGGTTTTTGTAAGCTTCATATCATTCACGAGACTATCAAAATCGTCCATCTCAACGTCAAACGTATGAATGCGCATTATATTCGCCGCCGTATATGCGTTACCCGAACTAGGGCCATTTGCATATGCCAATGTTGCTCCTGCACCTGCGATGCTCTCAGCAACTGACTGACTGCTTCCCACTTCAGCCGGGAACAAAGAAACAAAACTGCCACTGGTATCAGATTTTCTTAGGCGATTTTCAACTTGCCAGTCATTGCCCAAATCAAATGACGCTTCAAAACCAATCGCGTTGACAACCGGATTCATACCATCGCGAACATCAGCGGTTCTCAACTCTCCATCCTTGCCTCGCGACAGGGTTTTAGTGAAATACGGCGTGTGAGGTGTGTCTGATAAAGCATCGAAGCCCTCTACAGAACTGCCATCACCATACACTGGCATAGGAAGGTAACTGATAGCACGGTCGTCAAGATGTTTGAAATAAACACGGACGTAACCTTTCTCAAACTCTTTGGTTAAGTTTGCCTTGAATTGGCCACCTTTGTTGGCAGTGTAACCAGCATCCCTTGGACCATCGCCTTGACGTAAGAAGCCACCGACGTGGAAATAAGTATCGTTATTTAATTCACCACCGTATTCGAAGTCTGTACGAATGCTGTCATAGTCGACTCCAACAGTGGTTGATACACTCCCTCCTTCCTCCAAACCGGTTTTGCTGATCACATTAATGATACCGCCCGGTGAGTTACTCGCCATCGTGGAAGCGGAGCCACCGCGAATTGACTCAACGTTTTCAACAGTAGAATCAACTCTCAAAAAAATGTCGGCATTGCCAAACGCAATATCGCCGAACTGCATAATGGGTAAACCGTCTTCCTGAAGCAAAAGAAACTTCGCCCCACCAGATGCGACCGGTAAACCCCTCACTGCGATATTTGCGTTGCCTTCACCACCAGTCGATTCAGAACGCACCCCAGGCATAAGACGAAAAATCTCTGCGGTGGTTCTTGGCGTTGCGACTTCAATATCGGATAAGTCAACATTGCTGATTGACACAGAAGAGTCCATCACTGTTTTTCCTTTGACTACACCAGTGACTGCAATGCGTTCAAAGTCTATGCCTTTACTTTCTTTTTCTTCTTGTTCATTAGCAGCTAACGCTTGAGAAACTGCTAAGGCAATAAAACCGATGGTGAAAGTTTTCATCTTATTCATCGTCTGTCTCCAAAATATAAACCTGTTAATTGTAATTTTAATTTTTTGCAAACTTAATCGATTAAGTTTTAATTTAACAAATGCCGACAGTTAATCAACATTTTTGTTAACTTTTTATTTTCTTATCTGTTTCAGTGAGATTGCCTGTTGATCACAGGTGTTGCAGGATCAAAACGCCAATTAAGAACGGTCAAAACCACCAGCAAGATAGAAAAGGCTGTCGCCAGATAAAAGCCATAATAGATATGACCAAACATGTCGCTGACCACTCCCATCAAAAGAGGAGCAAGCGCTGCCGATAGCGCAGTAAAGAACAAAGTCACTCCAGCTACTGCGCCATGTTGATGTTTGGGAAAACAGCTAATCGCCTTTGAGTTTAGAGTTGGGTAAACCACCGACATGAATAGGCCAGATAATGGAAGCGC
>CAXRBI010000019.1:0-24197 GCA_964229075.1 Alteromonadaceae bacterium
CAAGAAACGCTCTGGCGATAGAAAAGAGTGGCTAGAATCGAAAGGAAATCACGCGACGGTCTAATAAACCACTTCGAATAAAAACGCGCTAAATAGCGCGTTTTTTTGTGTTTATTGCAATCCAAGTTTTTGTTTTAGATAGTCGCTAGTGAGGTGTTTTTCGACATCGAATGGATCGCATTTTTGCCCGTCTTCACTGAACTCAATTGGGCCAACCATTCGAGCTATTTTTAGGGCATATTGATTCAGCTCGACACTGCGCTTACCAACGCCCATCAACGCCGTGCCCATAGCCAGCCGTACGCGCTTGCTGACATCAAACACTTGGTTTTCAATCATCTCTAAGACATCAAAGTAAAATTGCTCTGGAATTTCTTTGCGGTTCTTTTTTGAAAACTCATAGACTAAACCAAAACCGCAGCGGCGACGGATGTCGTCGTCATCCGCAAGCCATTTATTGGCAAGCTCAAATGCAAAAGGCGCCCGCGGCAAGGTGGCATCGCATGAGCTGAAGACATGCACCAACATGCCGCCATTGAGTTGCTCTACTTGCTGCTCCATTTGTTCCATCGTTAATTTTTTAGGCTCGTCAATCAGCAACCCAATGACCTTAGCGTCGTAATTGTTCGTTTGCCACAGGGACAAGGCCAGTTCGTGGTTGCGGCCAATTTTTTTTGCCAACTTGCGGTGTACAGTTAGGCCCATACCGTAACTGGTTAAACCGCCGGTATCGGACATTTTTTCCCAGTTGTCGATGCCGCGTTGATTTTTGTTTTGTTCTAATAAGTCGAAAACGGCTTGCTGATCCATGTGTTTGCCCTCGGGGAATGTTGAGTATTTATTGTTAACCGCAATGAAACTTTCTACAAGAAAACGCCGCGTTTTACAAAAATCGCAAAGGTTGAAGATATTCTCTGGTACAATCTGGCCTTTGATTTTCCTCCTTTGAATGTTCTGGAGCTTAGTTTGACACAGCAACCCAATAACCCATTGCACGGTTTGACCTTGGAGAAAATACTGGTGCGCTTGCAGGAGCATTATGGTTGGAATGGCCTGTACCGCAGGATTCGAGTGAATTGCTTTGTCAACGAACCATCTATTAAGTCATCCCTTAAGTTTTTGCGCAAAACCCAGTGGGCGCGGGATAAAGTGGAAAACTTGTACTTGGATACCTTTAGTTAGGCACTGATTGAATCGTTTTTGTGAACTCGTGCATTGGATTTAATTCAGCGGCAAATTAATGCTGATGGCTGCTGCAATTCCCTAAAAGGCAGTGCTGCCGAGTCCTCTTTTCATAGGGGCATTTCCAACATGGATAGCGCCTTAGAAACATTGATGTTACCTTTCCATCGTTTATGTTGTTATATCTGGGTTCCACGCCGTCCCGCCGTTCTCAGCGCTCATAGCCTCATTCCTAAACTCCATGGCCTTGCTCCCAAAGTTCTCAACGTCATTCCACACGTTCTCAACGTCATTCCCAACGCCCACACCGTCATTCCCAACTTGACTGGAAATCCATCGCTGCCTGCATCGACACCAGCGGCTCCCCAAATATAGGACACCGATATGGACATGTATCACTCTGTAACATCCCCATCGTGGTATTAGACTTTTTGCCAATATCAATTTACTAGACAACCGGTCTAGTATGTCGGCATGAAAACATTAGAAAACAAATCCCGCAGGGGAAGGCCACCCAAAAACAACGGAAACTTCCGAGATACCAAGTCGGAACTTATCCGCTGTGGATTGGCACATTTGACGGAAAAAGGTTTTGTCGCATCTGGATTGGATACGATTCTAAAGCACGCAGGAGTCCCCAAAGGTTCTTTTTATTTTTACTTTTCTAGCAAAGAGGTGTTTGGCCACGAGGTATTGCAGAGTTACGCCAAATACTTTGAGGACAAGCTAGACCGCTTTCTATTGGATACGACTTATCCGCCGCTAGCACGGATTAAGAACTTTGTTGAAGACGCTAAATGTGGAATGACCAAACACCATTTTAAACGAGGTTGTTTGGTCGGGAACTTGGGACAAGAAGTGGAGCTTTTGCCAGACAGTTTCAGAGAAAAGCTGATCGAAATTTTTGTCAGTTGGCAGAACCGTGTGGCGCAATGTCTGCGGCAGGCACAACTCATTGGAGAGATTTCAAAAGTGGCGAATTGCCATGATATCGCTGCTTTTTTTTGGACCGGGTGGGAAGGGGCAGTCACGAGAGCAAAATTGGAAGAAAGTGTTAAACCACTCGACAACTATGTGGCGTTTTTTCTCAGCGGATTGCCGAAGGCGCAGGTTTAACAATGAATAGATACAAGATCAAAATTTGGAGCAAACATGTTTAAAGGCATACTCGTAGATAAAACAGAGCAAGATTACAATGCGGAAGTCAAGACGCTGGAAGAAGACGTTCTAATAAACGGCGACACGTTAGTTAAAGTGGCATACAGCACGCTCAACTATAAAGATGCATTGGCGATAACCGGTAAGTCGCCGGTTATTAGAAAGTTTCCGATGATTCCCGGCATCGACCTAGCTGGAACGGTTGAAACTTGCTCATCCGGTAAATTTAATCCAGGTGATGAAGTGCTGCTTAATGGTTTTGGTGTTGGTGAAATTCACAGCGGCGGGCTAGCGCAGAAAGCACTTCTGAAAAGTGATTGGTTGATTTCTTTACCGAGCAGGCTCTCTACAAAACAAGCCATGGCGATTGGTACTGCGGGTTACACGGCCATGTTGTGCGTCATGGCTTTGGAACAACACGGAATCAAACCTGAGATGGGCGAAATCTTAGTGACCGGGGCCAATGGCGGGGTAGGGAGCTTCGCAATCGCGATATTGGCAAAATTGGGTTATACCGTGGTGGCATCCACGGGTAGGGTCGAAGAGTCGGAATACCTCAAGAATCTCGGTGCGACTGAGGTAATGGACAGAAGTCAACTTTCAGAGCCAGGTCGACCTTTAGCCAAAGAGCGATGGGCGGGGGTGATAGATTCTGTTGGCAGCCACACACTCGTTAACGCATGTGCCAGTACCCAGTATGGTGGGATGGTTGCCGCCTGCGGTTTGGCTCAAGGTATGGACTTGCCTGGCACGGTCGCTCCGTTTATTTTACGGGGAATAACCTTGGCGGGGATCGACAGCGTAATGCGTCCAATCGCTGATAGGGTTGAAGCTTGGGACAGACTGGCCAATCTCTTAGACGCGGATACCTTAGACAAGGTATCGAAGGAAATTAGTTTAACCCAAGCAATTGATGCGGCGTACGACTTGATTGCGGGTAAAATTCAAGGCCGCATTGTTATCAAAATGGATTAGTACGGTCAAATTCCACTACAGAGGAGGTTATAACAAGGCGCTTTGCCTCGCATAACCTCCGGCTGCAATCTTTTTGTTATAGTCCAAGATGTTCTCTTGTCGGACTTAAATAACAGTCACTCAATTAAATGTTGTTAAATGACTCTAGGCTGTTTGAGGTTTATCAGATTGAATCGTTAAAGCGATTGCCTAGCTAGTAAACAAAGCTCATCACACCTTTTTCATTAATCGCTGACAACGCATTCTTCGACAACATTTGGGTTTCTAAAAATATGACTTTTCGAGAGAACAATTTGTGTTTTCTGAGAAGGTGCGAATAATGTTTGTCAAATAAGGCCTGTAACGAGCCATCTGCGCTCATTCGTTCAATCCCTGTTTCTAGTCGTTGAAACAGCGTTTTATTGCTTTTGTTTAAGATCAGAAAATCGGATTGCGGGTAGGCAAACGCGATATGAGGCTCGATGGCCAAGTCCCGTTTGTGGCGAGCTATTTCCAAGTCAATTTCATTGATACTTCTGGGCAAACACTCAAAACGATCTGCCTTAAGCATTTTGAATAAACGTTCATAAACCGGGGCATGAATTATGTCTAAATCGTTATAACTCATGACTTGATGATCAATCCAATGACTACCTACACCGAACCTTGTTTTTTGTGCGCGAAAATCGGCGATTGAGTTCATGCCTTTGAAAAAGTCGACATTACGTTTTTGAACTAAGCAAATCCGTATACCTAACAAGCCTTTGTCGATTGGTTCGTAAATGATATTAAACTTCTTTTCCTTCTCTGCCGTTAAAGCGGTCACAATCAAATCAACATCTTTACCACTTTCAAGTTGGTTAACCGCTCTACCTAAAGGAACCTGGATCGATCTGACGAGATTGGCAGGGCCGTGGGAGTTTTCAGTGACTTGCAATGCCGTATCTATAAAATCGCGTATCGCCAATTTGTCATAGTTTCGATACCACAGTTTGATATCTTCGGCGGCACTCAATGGCGAGGAAAAAACAACGGCTAAAAATAGCAACAACACTTGCTTGTTCATCTGACTATTTTCCATAAAAAAACTGGCAACGCCATATCGGTTTACGGCATCCAGTGCCGCTTGGGAAACGTCTGGATTGTTTAAGATTATGAGTTTTCGGTCATAAAACTTATAGTTTTCTAGTAACGCTCTATAGTGCTCTTCAAAAATGGCGCGGTGAACTCCGTTCTTCACTATAGTCGACATTCCACGGGAAAGTTTTTTAAACAGCGACTTGTTGTGACGGCTCACATAAAGAATGTCAGTGAACGGATATATGAGCGCGAGATGGCTTTCGATTGAGAGACTTGGGTAACGATTTTGCCTACTTCGCCAGACGATGCTTGCAGGTATAGTTATTGATTTAAAAGGAAAAATTAACTTACGGTTTGTTTTTTACAGCGCATGAAGGTTTTAAACGGTCTTCTGCACTAGAGGTTATACACCCGAGTAGAGTGATAAAGATCATCACCGCAGAAGTGGTAGGACAAGAGAACCGTGTCTGCTTATTGGATTGTCCGCAAGGATTGGCAAAGATAGCTCATTCTAATTTAAGAGTTTGAGCATGGCTGAAGTCAGTGTCGGGTATTATTTATAGTTGAATACGTGGATTTGCCATTTCCATTTGATGGCGGCCATACGCAATAGGAAAATGGCTGTAAACGCGACACTGGCGGCGATAAGTGTCGAATAAGGCAACAGAATAACATAGAGACTGGCGCCAATGATGCAACAAAAGGCGTACAATTCTTTCTTTAAAATCATCGGAATCCGATTGGCTAGTACGTCGCGGATCATGCCGCCAAAACACCCTGTCATCATACCGAGAATAATGGCGGTAACATCAGAGACTCCGTATTCTATGGCTTTGTTGGTGCCCATAATGACAAACAAACCAAGTCCAATGGCGTCTGCGACTTCAAGTGCCTTTCCGGGGATGGCTTTTGAGCGATTTAACCAGATGATGGCGATGATAGATGCGACTAATATGGCGTAGATGTAACTTGGTTGAGTTAACCAGAATACAGGCGCATCAAGCAATAGGTCCCGAGTAGTGCCGCCGCCAATCGCGGTAACGCCAGCAAGCACCAGCACACCGACACCATCCATTTTTTTCTGATACGCGATGATTGCGCCAGAAATGGCAAATACGCCGCAGCCTATCAAGTCGAGTAAGTATAACCAGTCCAAAACTATCGCCTAACTACAGTTAATGGCGCAACTGTATTGGCTTTTTACTGTCCATGCAACGGTGGTATTGGTCATTCTGCATTTTTAACCGAAATATGCGTTGCGCTGGGGCTCACTACCACGGCGATGGACTTTGATGTTGGGGTGAAAGACTTGTCACCGACACTGTCTAGCGGCACCAAGGGGTTAGTTTCAGGGTAATAGGCTGCTAAATTGCCTGCAGGTATGTCGTAAAACTTCAATTGAAATCCGTTGACTTGCCTTGTTATCCGGTCTTGCCATATCGATGTCAGATCCACCAGTTGACCATCTGAGAGTTTCATCCGCTTGGCATCTTTGGGGTTTATAAATACCACCTTACGTTGATTCTCAACGCCGCGATAACGGTCGTTCATACCATAAATCGTGGTGTTATATTGATCGTGAGAGCGCAAGGTTTGTAAGGTCAATACTGGCGTCTTTTGTTTCTCTATTTCCGATTGGACCTCATCGTTAAAAAGATGTTTGGGCAGAGCGGCGGAACTAAAGTTGGCTAAGTTTGACGGGGTGTTCCAACGCAGCTCTCGCGCACTGTTGCCTAAATGGAAGCCTCCCGGAGTTTGGATCTGTTGGTTAAAGTTTGCAAATCCAGGCACAGTATTGGCAATGTGCTCTCTGATTACGCTGTAATCGTCGGCGAATGCCAACCAGTTAGCCGGTTTTGGACCTAATACCGCATGAGCAATGTGAGCGATGATGGCGGTCTCAGACATACAATTTAGCCCCTCTGGTTCGGTGCCACCGTGTGAGGCATGTACCATCGAAAAGGTGTCTTCAACCGTAATTGCTTGCTCGCCGCTGCGTTGACGGTCAATTTCAGTGCGCCCCAAACACGGTAAGATGAGCGCGTCTTCACTGACCAACAGATGACTGCGGTTGAGCTTCGTCGCAATGTGAACATTCAATGTTGAGCGGCGGATGGCCTCAAAGGTGAAGTCGGAGTCCGAAGCCGCCGCCGCCAAATTTCCGCCAAGGCAAATCAGGGCTTTGGCGTTTCCACTGTGTAAGGCTTTTAGGGCGTGATAGACGTTATGACCGTGTTCGCGCGGCATTTGCACATTAAATTCTTTCTCAAGTGCGTCTAAAAACTCAGGTTTTGGTTTTTCATTGATGCCAACTGTGCGGTTTCCCTGAACGTTGCTGTGCCCGCGGACAGGACACAAACCCGCGCCCGCACGTCCAATTTGTCCCATAAGCAAATGCAAATTGGTGATTTCGCGGATGGTGTCCACCGAGTGTTTGTGCTGGGTAATGCCCATTGCCCAGGTGGATATCACCCGCTCAGATTGAGCAAACACTTCGGCGGCTTGGGCCAGCTGTTGTTGGCTGAGTCCAGACTGGCGCTCTATATCGCGCCAAGCGGTGTTTTCGACTTCCGCTAAATAATCCTCAAAGCCATTGGTGTGCTTTTTAATAAAATCGGAATCAAAATTGACCCCATTTTCCACCATAGATTTGACCATCCCGCGAACTGCGGCCATGTCACCACCAAGTTTGGGGGTTAAGTACATATGGCTTATTTCTGTCGCCGCGGGCGTTAATAACTCAACTGGATCTTGTGGGCTGGCGAAACGCTCCAGAGCCACTTCTTTTAGATTATTAAAGGTGACAATTTTACAGCCCTTGCGAGCGGCTTTGCGAAGTGCGTTCATCATCCTTGGGTGGTTGGTGCCGGGGTTTTGGCCAAATACAAACACGGCGTCGGCGCTATTAAAATCGTCTAAAACCACGGTGCCTTTGCCAATGCCAATAGACTCAGTCAGAGCGACGCCGCTGGCTTCGTGGCACATATTTGAGCAGTCGGGAAAGTTGTTGGTGCCAAATGTACGACCAAACAACTGATACAAATAGGCAACCTCATTACTCGCTCGACCAGAGGTGTAGAGCTCGAGTTGCTTTGGTGAGAGCGCGCTGATTTTACTACCAATAAACTCAAAGGCTTCAGACCAGGGGAGCGGCTCAAACTTGTCGTTGGTTTTATTGTATATCAGAGGTTCGGCGAGTCGACCTTGGTACTCAAGCCAATGGTCACTTTGTTTTAGAAGTTGTTTAACGCTGTGTTGGGAAAAAAATTCTGCGCCAATTTTTCGTTCTGTCGATTCCCAGGCTACGGCTTTAGCGCCATTTTCGCAAAATTGAAAACGACCTTTTTTGTCGTCTCCCCATGCACAACCTGGACAGTCAAAGCCGTCGGACTGATTGACTTTGAGCAGGTTTTTAATGTTACCGCGAATCCGTTTACTTTTCAGTAAGACCGACAATGTGGACTTTAAAGACGGCATGCCGCCGGCTTTTTTGGCGCTGGTCATTGGCTGACTCCAGAGAGATAGTATGGGGCATCCTGTTTTGGGATATGGATGAGCTGTAAATTAGACTGTTGAGCCATTTTCACCGCCAGTTGGCTTGGTGACGCCAAACTCAAAAGGGTAGGGGCGCCAATCAAAATGGCTTTTTGGACAAGTTCAACGCCACAGCGGCTAGTCACTAAGATTGCGCCAAAGCTTAGTGATATCTGTTGTCTGAGTAGGTGACCAATCAATTTATCGAGGGCGTTGTGGCGACCGATGTCTTCTCGGCAAGCCAGAATTTCGCCGTTGTGATTGAGCCAAAATGCGGCGTGTAGAGCGCCGCTGTGTGCGCCTTGAGTTTGAAACTCTCTTAATTGAGGTTTGAGTGTAGCTGCAACCTCAATCGGGAAAGGGGAACTTGCTGGCAACTTAGGCAGTTCGGGAAACGCCATCTCAAGCGATTCGGTACCACAAAGGCCGCAGCCTGAAGTGCCTTTCAAACGACGTTGGCGTTGGTTGAAACTATGTAAACAGCGATTTGCTATGGTGACATTCACAAGCAAGGCGTCGTCTTGACGCTGGATGTCGATGTCGTGAACGTCGTGATTAAACTGGATCACCGATTCACTGTGCAGATAACCTACGACAAAGTCCTCAATATCGAAGGGACTAGCTAACATCACCGCAAAATTGATGTCGTTTATGTTGATGGCCAGTGGCACTTCTTCAACCAAAGATTTCATTCAACGTATCGTAAACAAATTGACTTAAGGGGATTTAACCATATTTTTGCGCGGGGAAATATCACAATAGAAAAATCATCAACGTCATCGTCTCACATTATTCTGCCGACTGAAGTGTCGAAATAGAAAAAAGGCGTCCTCTTTTTGGACGCCTTGGATATTGAACTATTTGGGTTAAACAGTGTTTATTGAAACGCTGTTAGCTTCAACTGGAGGCTGTGCTTAAGTCGTTGACCGCGGTTTGTAATAGTGAAATAAATTCTTCGTGTTTGGCCGATACGGTCGCCGAATCACCATTTTTTCCCGCCGCTTCAAGTTCTGCAGAAGCGCTTTGTATCGCCACAGCCCCGACACTAGCTGACGCCCCCTTGATAGAGTGACAAGTTTTACCATACTCGGTGGCGTCGCCTGCCGCGAGCTGATCAGAAAGTTGGGGAATGTTGTCTTTTAACTGAGTGATGTACATCTCTAATATAGAAACGTAAAGGTCATTGTCGTCCATACAATTGCGGACACCTTGTTCTACATCCATGCCAGGCACCGCTTTTAACTTTTCTATGCTCATCGCTGTGTTCTTTATCTTGTACCGTACCTACATCAAAGCACTATAGCACTGATAGTTCAAGACAAATTGCGACAAAAAAGGGTCAGCAATCGCCGACCCTTGAAATTAAATTGAGTAAAAATTTACCAGCCACTGTTCCAATCTTGCAGCTCAATGACATCATTAACTTGGACATTGCTCATAAAATCAGCATCAAGAGATTCCGCGATGGCGGAGTTTTCATAGACCTTGGTTATGCGGACTCGATATGGGCTAATGACAATATTTGTAAGCAGGTTGCCTTGGTCGTCAATAGTGTCAGCGCGATAAGAAATTCTGTATTCCTGACCAATTTGCACACCTTGTCCGCGGCCAATATTCATTTGAATTTGCTCGCCTTCGCGTACTGCCAAAATTTTGCTCTGCAGTTGTTGGCAAGACAAACTGCCGTAGATATCGTCGCGAATGTCCGTCAATAGACGTTCGACGGCGTGGCCATATTCCGCGTTCCAAAACTGGCGGCTGTTAACGTTGACGGAGTCTTTCATGTCGAAGTCCCATTCCGCTTCAGTGTGGAAGCGGTTTTGGTACATGACTTCATGAGTGAGGGCATTGACGATCAACAAGTCGAGTGTGAAGTAACGCTCGAATTTATCGTCTTGCCAGAAACTTAAAGAGTTAGTTTTGTCGCCGAAAGAGACATCACTGATGCGACCAAACATCACAAATTGCGCGTTGGCATTGTTGGCAACAGCGTCAATCAATTGGTGGCGCACCTGACCTTGCTGTTCAAAGTCTCGTAGGATATTCAGTTTTTTGTCGAACCAAGCCACTGGGTAAATGGTGTTCGCGCCGGATTGCAACATTTTTAATATCTGTCTTGGTACTTCTTTTTCCAACGCATAAATTTGGCCTATTTTGGCGTCTTCCCAGTGCTGAATCGGAAATTGAGTGATCGCGACTTTCTTGCCAAAATCCATCGAATAACACTCTCTGCCTTGCGGAAATATGTCGGCGCGAATGGTCATCGATATAAAGTTGCCCCGTTGGCGCTCCTCGACGATTTCTATTTGGTTAACGGCTCCATTGGCATTGATTTGCACATAGTCATCGACCAAAAGGCCTTTCGATATTTTTTGGATGCTGCTGATGTTGGCGCCGGAAAACAACATGGCTTGTTTCACTGCATCTTGCAGCGCTCGATTTTTGGCGCTGCGGATATCACCATGACGTATTTTGGCTTGCCCAGTTGCTTCATACCATTCGGCATGAACTGTGAATGATATCAGCGATAATAAGCTCAGGGCGGCAATGAAATATTTCTTCATAATCGACTCAAATAGAATAACGACAATTTTTTGTCACCAAGTGGCAATTACTGCCTAAGTAGCGACTCACGTGGTTTTCAACGAATTATGAAGTGGATGGAGCAAAATTTGCGCCAACCCTGAAACGCCCGCCTTGAGCTTCTACTATACGCCTATAAGGCTGCTCAGGATCTTGATCTTAGGCTTGGCGCGATTATTGAATGTTAAGTATCAAAACGTGATATTAATCGATATCCGAAGTGTAAATTGGGCCAAAGGTGCGATATAGCCATGACAACATTACTCAAAGCATTAACTCTGTTTAGCCTTGTTTTTCTGAGCGCATGTTCGAGTTTTTTAGACAAACACGTCGTATGGGAATACGAAGAGCCTGAACATTATCCAGTGATTCGGGCGATAGGCTATGCGCCAATTAGTTCACAGCCCGGCGATAACAGCCAGATTCAAAACATCATGGCGATGCGTGCTTCCAAACTTGATGCTTATCGAGAATTGGCGGAGCAAGTTTATGGTCACCAGTTACAGGGACTGTCGAATGTAAACAACATGGTGACGAAAGACGATAAACTAAGAACAAAGGTTGAAGGTGTGATTCGCGGTGCCAAAGTGATTAAATCTTACGCAGTCGGTGATACCTATGCAACCGAATTGGAATTAGATATGAAACTTGTCTATGACCTGTACCGAATCGACACACGCCCACGTAAGATCAAAAAAGTTGAGTACTATTAGACTCTTATCTTTAAGTATATTTAAACCGCCAGCTAATCGCTGGCGTTTTTGTTTTCTATTCAGTTTAAAGCGCGTCTGCTTTCTACACATTTAACGTCATTTTTTTCGCATTTATAACAAATTGCCACTGGATACTTTCACTCAGATCGACATAATAGGGACGCTCATAATAATTATAATTGCAGTGGCGGAGGGGTCATGCCAGCGAAGTACGCTAGAGACGACGAATTCACTTCGGTTTTTCGAAACATTATCAAGGAAAACAATATAAGCTCTCAGGAAGAGTTAGCTGCTAAATTAGCTCGGGAAGGATACGAAGGCATTTCACAATCGAAAGTGTCTCGTATTTTGAAAAAGATGGGCGCGGTTAAAGTTCGCAACGCGAACCACGAGATTGTTTACGATGTGCCAGATGCACTGCATGTGCCGAAAGTACGTAACACCATTGAGTCGGTTGTTTTGTCGGTCAAACACAACGGTACGCAAATCGTATTAAAATCAAGCATAGGCTGCGCGCCAATGTTGGCCCGTATGGTGGACAATTTGGATGACTCGTTCAATATCCTTGGCACGATTGCGGGAGATGACACCTTGCTCATCATTCCATCGAATACTGAGCAAATTGAATGGACAGTCGCGAGACTAAGAGATTTCTTGCAGGTTCGAGAGAACTAGTCGGTCAAAAGGACATAAAAAAGCCAGAGCATTGCTCTGGCTTTTTTATTACTTTCTGCAAAACGTCGGTTTATGGCTTCGTTATCGTCACGGCTTCGCAAAGGCTCATGGCCAAATTATTATCGTAATAAGCGGCTTCGTTAATGAAAGTTGGGTATACGGTTGTTTCCCCTTCATAAAACAATGTTTCGCCGCTCAGTAGCGCAAACAAAGGATCCCCAGGATTTAACGGTTTAAAGTCATTGCCTTCGACGTGCTGATGAACCATGCCTATGCGGCGGTTGTTGTCGTCAACTGGTAAAGTCAGACTATGAAGGTATCTAAATGCGTCTATGCTCTGGGGAAGATCATCCAATGCCTCATTGTTGTATGCTTCCACAAAATCCAAGATTAATGACGTCATAGTCTGCATTTGCGAGGTGACTTCGTGTTTTAGCACTCCCTGTGGCACCGGGCCTACCTCAACGATTACACCATAACGGCCGATTGTGCACAGCAAGTGGTGCTCATCGTTGCTTTTGTGATCTTCGTCCAAAAAAATCACCGCTTCAGGCATGTGGGTTTTTACGTAAATCGCCAGTAAGTCATAAAACTTACCTTTTTGCGGGATCAACAAGGTAGGTCCCATATTTGAAGTGGTGTTGTGGAGGTCGATCACTAAGTCAGTCTTTGATGCGCCTTTTGGACCTAACTGCTGGTTAATCACTTTGGCTCTGGACTCTTCGTAGCGGCTCAAGCTGTAGTCGTCGAGAGAACGTTTTGCGAACTGGCGGTTCAAGTCACAGTCTTGATATCGACGGTTGATCCCAATGGCGTTGGTATTCGCTAAAAGCAATTCTGTCGAAAACGAAGGACGTTTACTAAAATTAGACTGCTGCCATTCATTAATAAGATAAATGCCGGCGAGCTCATTGCCGTGTGTACCGCCGACAATCGCGACTTTGTTAAGTTTATCCGAGTTCATGTGTTTATTACTGAATTAATTTGATCTCAGCGTATCAGTAGTGCGTTATGCACCGCAATAACAATCTTGGCATTTTATAGCGTGATTTGGAATACGAGCCAATCGACGTGAAATCCGCGGTTAATGCGCTTGTTGAAAAAGTTGACGCGCGTATCATTTGCGCAGAATTAGGAGTCAAATGCTGTATTCCTCCGCTTAAATGTTTCGAAATAGGTACAAGAATGATTAACAAACCCATTGCCATCATCTGCAGTTTATTAATCGCCATGTTAGTTTACATCTACATGCCAGCGGAAGAGTCCAGCGGCAAACGTCGCATGGGCGGAGCGGCCTTAGTTGAGCTCGAAGCTGTTGAGCGAGTCATCTTAGCCAATACAATTCCAGCGCTTGGCAATGCCGAGGCAAACGAGTCAGTGACAATTACTGCACAAAGTACCGATAGAATTGCTGAGCTGTATTTCGACGACGGTCAATTAGTGACAAAAGGCGACAAGCTTATTGCTTTGGCTCATGGCGAAGAACAAGCGTTAGTGGAAGAGCTCAAAGTTAACTTAAAGGAACAGAATCGCCAACTAAAGCGTTTGCAAGACTTACAAAAGCAAAGTGCGTCGGCGCAAAGTGCGCTGGACGCGCAAGCCAGCCTGGTGGAAGCAACCTCGGCAAAGCTTGAAGTTGCAAAGATCAAATTGGCAGAGAAATTTGTTCACGCACCATTTACCGGTGTGTTGGGCATGCGCGAAGTGAGCCCTGGTCAATTGGTGACCAACTCCACCGATATCACAACTTTAGACGATGTCAGCCAGATCAAAGTCGAGTTTAGCTTACCTGAGCGCTATTTAAATGCAGTCAGTAAGAGCCAAACCGTTGTAGCGTCAAATGTGGCTTATGATGAGCCGTTTGAAGGACAAGTTGTCAGTATCTCTCCTCGTGTTGATAAGGTAACGCGCGCATTTACGTTACGAGCTTTATTCGACAATCAAGCCCAGCAGCTAAAACCTGGTATGTTATTGCAACTGCAAGTGCAAACTGAAGCTCGCTCAGCCTTAGTGGTTCCAGAATCGTCAGTGATCCCAATGAACGACCAACACTTTGTATTTGTTGCAGAGGAAAACAAAGTTCGTCGCGTAGCGATCGAAATTGGCACTCGTCGCCCAGGTCTCGTTGAGGTTAAATCGGGTCTTGAGCCGGGCACAATGGTGGTGTCTAAGGGTGTTATGAAGTTACGCGATGGCGCCAGTATTTCTGTTGCCAGCACTGAAACTATCGCTCAGAAGGGCTAGTTATGTTGTTATCTGACGTTTCTGTAAAAAGACCGGTTTTTGCCACGGTCGTAAACTTATTGCTGGTGACTTTTGGTATTGTCGCCTTCTTCATGTTATCGCTACGCCAGTATCCAGATATTGACCCACCGATTGTCACCGTAAGCACCAACTACCCGGGCGCCTCGGCAGAAATCGTTGAGAGTAAGATAACTCGGGTGCTTGAGAGTCGAATCTCGGGTATTGAAGGGATCAAAAACATAAATTCTTCGTCTAGAAATGGTCGGTCGCGCATCACTATCGAGTTCAATACCTCGCGTGATATTGAAGCTGCCTCTAATGACGTGCGAGAGCGTGTATCAAGAGCCCTCAATAATCTGCCAGAGCAAGCTCAACCGCCAGAGGTGTTTAAGGCCAATGACGATGAAGACGTTATCGCCTGGTTTGTATTAAACAGCGAGACTATGAACACCCTGGAGTTAACGGATTACGCTAACCGTTATATCGCTGACCGTTTTGCGGTTGTAGATGGGGTGGCTCGTGTGCGCTTGGGTGGTAGTCGAGATTATTCGATGAAGGTGTGGCTCGACCGCGACGCAATGGCGGCACGAAATATCACGGTCACCGACATTGAAAATGTGTTACGTAGAGAAAACGTTGAGTTGCCTGCCGGTGAAGTTAAATCCACCGATCGAGAATTCAGTGTCCGCATTGCGCGTGCGTACAAAACGCCAGAGCAATACAAGTCCTTAGTCGTTGGCAAAGGCGACGACGGTTATTTGATCCGTCTAGGTGACGTCACTGACGTTGAGTTGACCGCAGAAGACGATGAAAACGCCTTCAGAGGCAATGGCAAAAACATGTTGGGATTGGGCATTATCAAGCAGTCTAAGGCCAATACCTTAACCGTTGTGCAAAATGCGCGCGCAGAAATGGAGCGCATTAAAGAAACCTTGCCGGAAGGCACGACCATCAGTGATTCATACGACTCCTCTATTTTTATCGCTAAATCCATCGATGAGGTATACAACACCCTTGGCATCGCGATTGGCTTAGTTGTGCTTGTAATCTATCTGTTCTTAGGTAATGTCCGCGCGACGTTAGTGCCGGCGATTACCGTGCCCGTTGCATTGGTATCGACCTTCACTGTGTTGTTGATGTTAGGCTTCTCGATCAACTTATTGACCTTGTTGGCACTAGTGTTAGCCATCGGCTTAGTGGTTGATGATTCGATTGTAGTTTTAGAGAACATTTATCGCCGCATTGAAAATGGCGAACCGCCGCTACTAGCAGCCTACAATGGCGCTCGTGAAGTTGGCTTTGCCGTTATCGCAACGACACTCGTTCTGGTGTCCGTATTCATCCCATTGGTGTTCTTAGAAGGTAATATTGGCCGCTTGTTTGTCGAATTCGCCATCGCTGTTGCTGCGGCAGTAGTGTTCTCAAGTATCACAGCGCTGACCCTCTCACCTATGTTGTGTTCAAAAGTACTGAAACACCGCGAGCGCAACTCTCGAATTGGGCGTTGGCTAGACGTGACCTTTGAAAAGCTTGAAGCTGGATATGAAAAGCAGTTAGACAAAACAGTAAGTCATCGCCTCGCTCTGCTATTGATCATCGGATTAGCGTCGGCGGCGGCCTATGGTTTGTTTAAAACCATTCCTGAGGAGCTAGCACCAAGAGAAGACCGTGGTAATTTCTTCGTTATGGTTCGCAGTGCTGAAGGTGCAAGTTACGAGAGCAACCTCAAGAATATGGACGAAGTTGAACGCCGATTATTGAACTACTACGAGCGCGGCGAATTGAATCGGGTGATTGTTCGTACACCTGGTTTTGGTGGCAGTGCTGGCATTGCAATCATCGGCCTGCCTGATTGGGAAGACAGACCAAAATCTACCGCTCAAGTTATGGGCGAGATCTCTCGTGAAATGCAAGAACTCACCGACGTACGCGCATTTGCTATTATGCGCAGTGGGATTGGTGGCCGCGGTTTGGGGCGCCCAGTGCAGTTTGTAATCCAAGGTGATACCTACGAGCAATTGGCTCAGTGGCGAGACATCATCATTGCGGAAGCGCGCAAAAATCCCAATTTGATGCGCTTGGACAGTGATTACAAAGAGACATTGCCTCAATTATTTGTTGAGATTGATACCGAACGTGCGTCTGATTTGGGCGTATCAGTATCGGACATTGGACGCACACTAGAAGCCATGTTGGGTCAGCGCCGTGCAACGACGTACATAGAGCGTGGCGAAGAATACCGGGTCATTCTGGAAGGGCGTGATGAAGATTACACGAGTCCAAGTGACTTGGACGGATTGTACGTGCGCTCAGCGCGTACAGGCGAGTTGATACCTCTATCGAACCTAGTCACCATTAACGAGCAAGCTACTGCTGGCAACTTAAATCGATATAACCGAATGCGTTCCATTACCATCGAGGCCAACTTGGCGGAAGGTTACACGTTAGGTCAAGCGCTTGAGTTTTTAAATCAAGTAGTAGCAGATAACATCAGCGACAATGTACAGGTGGACTACAAAGGCCAGTCGGCTTTGTATAAAGAATCCGGAAGTTCCATTGGCTTTATTATGTTGATGGCGTTGGTTGTGACTTACCTCGTACTCGCTGCACAGTTCGAGAGTTTCATTCACCCGTTGGTGATTATGCTTGCCGTGCCTCTTGCCGCTGTTGGCGCTCTGATGGGGCTCAAACTGATGGGCTTGAGCTTAAATATATACAGTCAGATTGGCTTGGTCATGCTTATCGGCCTTGCGGCCAAAAATGGCATTTTGATTGTTGAGTTTACCAACCAGTTGCGTGACAAAGGGGAAGCGTTCAAAGAATCTTTGATTCATGCAGCAAAGCAACGTTTGCGTCCTATCATAATGACTTCGTTCTCGACCATTATGTCTGCCGTTCCATTGATGCTGGCCACAGGTCCTGGTGCTGAGAGCCGTGAAGTAATTGGCGTGGTGATTTTCTTTGGTGTCGCTTTCTCGACGTTACTCACCTTGTACATCATTCCAATGGCGTATTACTGGTTAGCAAGAAATACCGGCTCGCCGAAAGCTGTCAGTAACGAACTGCAACGGCAAGATGCGCGACAACAACAGTTAGCAACAGATAAATAATCCCAAAATGGCCACACAAAGTGGCCATTTTTATTGCCAATGCGCTAGCTTTTTAGCAATGTCTTTTGAGCAAATATATTCGACTTAACCTTTTCATGAATAACGAAACAACGTTTAATCAAAAAAGGCCCAACTAACAATGATAACAATATGAAAAAAATAACATTTCTATTTGCAGTAAGCGTTCTTGTCGTTGCATTTTTTGGACAAGCGGCGCCAGGGGAGAAAGCACCAGATCGCAAGGCCGATGAGGGGCAACAGTATCAAAGGCTAATTTTACGTGGCGGCACCTTGGTCAGTGGTGAAGGCGCACCACCAATTGGGCCTGTGGATATAGTGATAGAACAAAACAAAGTGGTTCAAATCGCCTCTGTTGGCAATCCTGGTGTGCCAATTAAAACAGCTCGCCGCCCAATAGCAGATAAGAACACCAAAGAAATCGATGTTGAAGGTAAATACATCTTGCCCGGTTTTGTTGATATGCACGGTCATATTGGCGGCAGTGCAGATGATATACCCGCCGAATATGTCTTTAAACTTTGGTTGGCCCATGGCATCACCACGGTTCGCGAGCCCGGCAGCTTCAACGGTTTGGAGTGGGTGTTAGACCACAAAGAGCGCAGTGAAGATAACACTATAGTGGCACCGAGAATTGTGCCTTATGTGGGTTTTGGTACGGGGGCTAAATCGGCCATCTACACACCGAAACAAGCGCGGCGCTGGGTCAAGGATATTGCGAAAAAAGGAGCCAAGGGCATCAAGTTTTTTGGGGCGACACCTAAGATAATGGAAGCGGCGCTCGATGAAGCGAAAAAGCAAGGACTTGGGACTATGATGCACCATGCCCAACTCAGTGTAATGCGCATGAATGTAATTGACTCGGCGCGATTGGGGTTAACGACGATGGAGCATTGGTATGGCTTGCCAGAGGCGATGTTTGAGGACCAAGTCATTCAAAACTATTCAACCGATTACAACTATAACGATGAGCAACACCGGTTTGGTGAAGCCGGTAAGTTATGGTTGCAAGCCGCTGAACCGGGCTCGAAAAAGTGGAATGCGGTGCGTGATGAACTGATTTCACTGGATTTCACCATAGATCCTACTATGACTATTTACGAAGCGTCTCGCGATTTAATGCGAGAGCGCCAAGCTATTTGGCACAAAGATTACACGCTGCCAACTTTGTGGAATTTCTTTGAACCAAGCCGGTATGCCCACGGCAGCTATTGGTTCGACTGGACCACCGAAGATGAAATTAATTGGAAGAACAATTTCCGTCGCTGGATGACGTTTTTGAATGATTTCAAAAATCATGGCGGTCGTGTCACTACGGGTTCAGATTCAGGATATATATACAAAATATACGGCTTCGGTTTTGTCAGAGAGTTGGAGTTGTTACAAGAAGCCGGTTTCCATCCACTGGAAGTCATTCAGGCGGCAACTCTTAACGGTGCCGAAGCTCTTGGTTTAGACGACGAAATTGGCTCAATCGTGGTTGGTAAAAAAGCTGATATGGTTATTGTTGATGAAAACCCGCTGCGTAACTTCAAGGTATTGTATGGAACAGGGCACTTCAAGCTCAATGACAACAACAAGCCGCACCGAGTCAAAGCGGTTCGCTACACCATTAAAGACGGCATTGTATATGATGCGCAAAAGTTACTGGCGGATGTCAGAGAAATTGTAAAACAGGCAAAAAGCCAATGATCAAACCTAAGCTGTATCTGCTACCGGGGACTATGTGTGATGCCACTTTGTGGCGTCACGTTGCGCCAACACTTGAAGCTCAATTCGAGTTGAATTTCATTGCTATTCCAAAAGAGACAAACTTACAAGCCATGGTTGCTTCGTTAGCTGCGCAACTACCAGATACTAAAGTGAACTTGGCCGGGTTTTCACTTGGTGGTTATCTAAGCGCTTTGTTTACTCAATCTGCACCAGATCGGGTTGAGCGTTTGATGGTAGTTGCTAACTCCCCTTGTGCGCTGCCGCAATCTGAACTTGTTCAGCGACGACAAACCATTGCATTTCTGCAAAAGTTTGAATACCGCGGAGCAACGCCGATGCGGATCAATCAACTGCTCAGTGAGCACAGTAAAGACGATTCTGCATTGATAGATCACATCTTGCAGATGGAGATCGCCGTTGGATTAGACCAACTGTTGCCACAGTTGCAAGCGACCAGTGAGCGCGACGATCTGTCTCAGTTTTTTGCACAGACCGAGGTCGAGACAAAGTTTGTTTATGGCGACGAAGATGTTTTGGTCAATGCCCAGTGGATTGAATCCTTGGCCACCCCTTATGTTTCAGGTAAACGACTCGAGCAAGTAGGGCATATGTCGCCGCTGGAAGCCCCAACCTTATTGGCTGCGGAGATGTTGTCCTTTTTCAATAGAAATTAAAGTCTTATCGTTTTTTTTGTTGCTTTCTTTTGGGGCTCAAGACCAAAGTAATTATAAAAATAGCTCGTTGCTTGCAGACGCAGAGGTATGTCTAAAATCTGAGTAAATGTTACAAAGTATTGCCATTATGGTTGTTGATCCATAAGAAAGTGTCGTTCGTCTTAAACGCCCCAAAAGCTCCCATTTCATGGGTTTTCTATTGACTAACCTGATCCTAAACTTACCCCACTTAGTATGAGATTAGTTACGTCCCATGAATTTAACCAGAACCTCTCTGAAGAGCCCGGCTGCGGTCTTAGTCATACTGACTTTGATCATTTTGTTCGGTGTGCTCAGTGTCATGAAACTCCCGATTCAGCTCACCCCAACCATTGAGCAGCCACAAATCAGCATTTTTGCCGGTTGGCGACAAGCCGCTCCGGAAGAGATTGAATCTGTGATTATTGAACCACTGGAAAACGCGGTGAAAAATACGCCAGGGGCGTTGGAAGTGACCACCCAGATCAACCGTGGTAATGGCTTTATAAACCTCAGCTTTGAGGTTGGTGCTGATATGCAACAAGCGATGTTGGATGTGCTAACTGCGTTAAATCAAGCGCCGCCTTTGCCGTTAGATGCAATGGATCCTATTGTGACCGCTGGTGGAGGCGGTGGCGGTGCGGGGGGCGGTGGTTCAGCAGCCGCGTCTCTACTAGTCGTACCGACCGATGACGTTGACAGCCTCGACATGGCTCTTTACCAGAAATCCATAGATGACATCATTCAGCCCAGACTGGCACGCATTCCTGGCGTCGCTGGGGTCAACATGGCCAGCCAACGTCCACAGGAATTGCGAGTCACCTTTGACCCGTACAAAGCATCTTCGCTAGGCATTTCTATTGCCCAAATTGCCAGTACCTTATCTTCTGCAAATGACGTCTCTGGCGGTGTAGCAGATGTTGGCCGTCGTCAATACACAGTTCGTTTTACCGGAAAATATACGCCAGAAAATATTGCTGATATGCGTATCGGATACAGTCAAGACCGGCCTATTTATCTGCGTGATGTTGCAACCGTAGAAAAAACACTCACCGACCGCAATGGCATGACATTGAGAAACGGTAAGCCGGCTTACTACATCACGATTTCCAGAACGAACAGTTCAAACACCGTTGCTGTACTGGACGGAATCAATCAGGCCATCAAGGAACTTAATGAAGGACCTCTGCTCAGGGAAGGTTTGGCGATTGAACTGAGTTATGATGCCTCGGTTCACATTCGCAATGCGTTGGATTTGGTTAAGAGTAACCTCGGTTTGGGGGTTCTTTTAGCGCTTGGTATTCTCTATTTGTTTTTCCGAGGCCTGGGACCGACTTTAATCATTGCTTGCACCATTCCGGTCTCGCTAATGACTTCCTTTTTAGCACTGAGTTTATTCGATCGCTCTTTGAATGTAGTGAGCCTTGCCGGTCTAGCGTTTTCCGTCGGCTTAGTGCTGGATGCGGCCATAATCGTGCAGGAGAATATCTCTCGATTGCGCAGTGAAGGTATGGAAAGTAAAAAAGCGGTATTGCGCGGGGCGATGGAAGTCAGTGGCGCACTGTTCGCGTCAACGGCGACGTCAGTCGCGATCTTCCTGCCCATTCTATTTATGGCGGGAATCGAAGGGCAATTGTTCTCCGATCTAGCATTGACCTTATCAGTATCAGTTGTTGCATCGCTTATTAGCGCCATCACCATCATACCGATTGCTAGCAAATACTTGTTGAAGCGCCAAGGTAGTGTCGACCCATTTGCAAATTATTGGCAAAGATTGACGGAGTTAATCGTCAAGTTGACTAACAATCGCAAGAAACAAGTTAGCTGGATTGGCAGTCTGTTGATTGGTTCCGTATTGACCACGACCTTTTTGATGCCGCAAACCGACTTCATGCCGAGAGCACCAACTGATGGTTTTTTCTATAGCCTAATTACACCGCCTGGCGGAAACATAGAGTTCATGGAAGAAGAAATTGGCCAGCGAGTGAAAGAGCGTTTGATGCCTTATTACCTTGATCAGAAAGCACCTTATATCAAAGATTTTAACTTCTATGCGTTTGGTTCCAATGCTGGCGGTTTTGTTTACTCGCAAGATCCAACCCGAGTCGAAGAACTCATGGACGTTGCCAGAAACGAAATATTCTCCGGCTTGCCAGATACTCAAGTGTTCTTGTTTAGAGGTTCGATGATTCGAGTGAATAACGGTGGTAATGGCCGGATGATTTCCATTGATTTAACGGGCTCGGATTTGGACAGCCTATTAGCGGTTGCGCGCATGGGCTTAGGCAAGGTTTCTGAAGCTATGCCAGGCGCTGTCGCTAGACCTGTGCCTGCGCTTGATATGTCGGAGCCAGAGTTGCGTTTGAGCCCAGATGACCGCCGCATTACACAAGCCGGGCTAACGCGCCGCGACGTTGCCCAAGCCGTGCAAGCGTTTACTTCTGGTATGTTTATCAGTGAGTATTTCGACGGCAATGAACGAATGAACGTTATTCTTCGCTCGGAGCGCTGGAACAACCCAGAGCAGTTGGCTGAATTACCAATCGTCACCAGAGATGCCGGCATTCAAACCATTGGCGAACTCACTGACATTCAGCGCACTGTTGGGCCATCTCAGCTGCGCCGTGTGAACGGCAAGCGGACTGTGTCGATTGAGGTGACACCTCCGGCGGAAATGTCGTTGCAGGAAGCGCAAGAGATCTTAGCTGGCCAAGTCATGCCAACGTTAATCGAGCAGCTACCTGCCGACGCTAGCGCGATACTGGGCGGGAACGCTCAGAAAATGAATTCAGCCATAGAGGAGATGACAATGAACTTCATCTTGGCTCTGTTCATCTTGTTCCTACTGATGACTGCGTTGTTTAAATCTGCAAAAGACAGCTTGTTGGTGTTACTAGTTATGCCAATGGCGGTTGCTGGCGGCGTGTTGGCGCTGGCAGCACTGAATCTATTCACGTTCCAGTCGCTGGACCTTTTGACCATGATTGGATTCATCATTCTGTTGGGTTTAGTTGTGAACAACGCCATCTTGCTCGTAGATCAAACGCGCACTGCAGAGCGCAATGGATTGAGTCGAGAGCAAGCGGTTGAGCAAGCTGTATTAATACGAGCTCGTCCTGTCTACCTCAGTACTCTAACGAGTTTGTTTGGCATGTTGCCATTGATGGTGATGCCGGGCGTTGGATCAGAAATTTACCGAGGCTTAGCGACCGTGATTGTCGGTGGCATGGCCATCAGTGCTTTGTTTACATTAATTTTGATGCCAAGTTTGTTGCTATTGGGTAGCAAAAAAGCAGCGCAGCGCCAGTCAGAGCCGGCGTTAGATACCGCAGTTACGAATTAAATTTAGGTTGGATTAACAATGAAAAAATTAACACCCTTATTCGCAGGATTAACTTTTTTAGTGGCGGTATTGCCTGCGCAACTGCAAGCGGCGGCAAAAGTGCCGGTTAAAGTTGAAACGTTACAAGAAGCTCCGATGACGACAGTGTTCAATGTGCACGGTACAGTAATGGGTCGCGCCAACGTGACGCTGACTGCTGGCGCATCGGGGCAACTTATCTATGTTGCAGAGCCTGGCACGTTTTTACACCAAGGCGATGTTGCCGCTCGAATGGATATGTTGCCATTGAAGCTGCAAAAAGCAGAACAACAAGCCTTGATAAAACGCGCTCAGATAAACGTTAATTTTCATCGTCAGGAGTTAGACCGATTGACGTCTTTGGCGAAAATTGATGCGGCAGCACAGTATCAGATTGATTTAACGAAAAACAACTTGGACCTAGCGCAATCCGACATCGAATTGGCGGAGTTAAAGCTACAACAGATTGAAGATCGCATCGCCAGAGCGACCGTTCGCGCGCCATTCGACGGAGTTGTCAGCCAGCGTTTTGAGCACGCAGGAGGCGATGTTAACAGGGCGGATCAATTAGTCCATTTGATTGATATCGATAACTTGGAAGCTCGCATGTTCGTGCCGATTAAGTATTTGCCTTATATGAAACTGGGCCAAGAAGTCGCTATATCTGGCGGTGAGTTTACCTCTGGTCAACGTTCCAAAGCTGCGATTACCGCAGTGATCCCGGCAACCGATGCGCGTTCACAGACATTCGAAATACGTGCTTTAATTGACTTGAGCAATGGCAGTCAATGGGCCTCGGGTCAGTTAGTGGATGTTGAAGTGCCAATCGTTAAAACCTCAGTGGTAACCATGATCAACCGAGACGCCTTAATTATTCGTCGTGACGGCATTCATGTCGTCAGAATTGATGCAGAGAACAAAGCCAAGCGCATTGCCGTGAAAGTGGGCAAAGGTGAAGGTGAAATGGTCGAAATCATCACGGTTAAGAGTGAAGACCAGCTCAATGCGGGTGATAAAATTGCTATTCGAGGGGCAGAGCGATTACGGGACGGCCAAGAAGTCGAGATTCAATCGGCGTCTTAACAAAAAAAAGGTCATAACTAGGTTATGACCTTTTTTATTTTGGTTTCATCCGTTTAGCTTTTTTGCTCTTGGGCTTGGGTTACTTGCTCATGGATGT
>CAXRBI010000020.1:0-34890 GCA_964229075.1 Alteromonadaceae bacterium
GGTGACTCTACGATTAACTCATACTCGGTTAAGTACGTTACTTCTTCATTGGTGATTTGGTTCAAACCTAAAGTTATATGAGACTGACTCCAAGAGCCGTATTGGTAGTCTCTTTCACCGTCGTTATCGACATCTAGGCTGGCAAATAGGTCATTAATAGGCAAATTATCAGGTAGTGTGATTTCGTACTTTCCTGATTCAAGGTTAAACGTTGAGGTGTACTCAAAATCAAACTGGTTAAATGAAGCACTTGTGTAAAAACTACCAGAGAACTCCAAGTCATTAATAGCCTCGAGTGTATCGGAATCAATAACTTCGAAGCTGTAAACTGACTCAGTAACGACACTCGAGTAGATGTGCTGGTATGAACCACCGTCACCAGCCCAGTCAGTTTGGCCACTTACTTCCTTGGCGACAAATTCGCCGTTAGGGCTTTCAAATAATAACTTAATATCTGAATTTCCCGGTAGATCTGGGATCTGGTAAACGCCATTTTCAATGGTAATCGCGTCGCTCCACTCCAGGGCCAGTTTGTATTTTACCGTCGCTGATGTAATTGGTGCGTCTTGATCAAAGAATCCAAGCTCACCCACAAGTGTAACTTTATCAACTGAAGCTTCTGTGGTCGTGTCTAGTTGCTGCTGTAGAAGGTCGTTTTGATTGCTTAGAATTTCATTTTGTTGTTCTAATGACTCAGCAACGCTGTCCGTTGAATCTTCGATATTGTTACATGCAGAGAGACTTAATGCAGTGATGACTGCGAGGGAGATTTTTCTATCCATTTTATCATTGTTCCTGATTAAAGAAAAATTCCGGCGCAGTTTAGTACAGGTGATATTTTATTTCATCAGAAAAATTGTTCGATAATTTGCTTTTTTAAGAAGATAGCGGTGAGACGGGGTTATAGATAAAAATCTCTAACCCCAAACACTTAGAAAATTTTCTTAAAATCAAATGCAGCTTCCGATGGCCCTTGTTGCTCGATAAGTTGCAGTTTGTCTAAGGCCTCTTCTAAAGTTGGAATGTGGTCATCTTCGACGTACCAGAGAACATAATTGGGGCGACTGGATTTTTCAAACCACTCGCCTTTTCGTTTCATAAAACTCAAATGATCCGTCATAAACATAAACTGTTTAAGCGCATCGACAGACTGCCAAACCGACATATTGACAATGGTATTGGGATTTTCAAAAGCTTGGATCGAAGTGGCGTTATTCGTATCGTCTTTTAAGCGCCATACGAAGCCCTCACTTTGCTCGGCGATACCATTAATTCGGTCGAGATTATCAATAAAGTCTTTTAATTCGGGGCCATCAAGAGGGTACTTGGCCGTTGCTATATTTATCTGTGCGAGTTTCATCTTGCTTCCTTGTCTAATATTGATTTACTTCTATGGGGGAGGTCGAAACCGTTTAAAAGGATCTTTATGATCTTTTTCTGCATTAGTTGTAGAGTTTTGCGAACGTTATACAAAAACTAAAGTGGTTAATTCATCAGTCACAAAACACAAAAATACGCCCCTTTTTAGGGCGAAAATCTGCACCGAAATGTTGATTGTGTAAGGGCTTGTAAACAAAATCAGTAATCATTTAATAAATAATAAGAAAATCTACCTAAAAGCGGTAACAGATATTCCACTTTCATTTGATCATGTGTTAAGGTGGAGACGTTAATTTAGTTCTACCCTGATCGATACCTGCTTGTTGAGCAATAATCCCAGTTGAAATTTCGTTTCAAACTTGGCTTCTATTCTTAAAGCTATTCGTAATAGATAGATCCTAATTTGGCAACACTAACAAAATTTTATAGGAGTTATTATGTCTACTAAGACAGGTACAGTTAAATGGTTCAATGAAAGCAAAGGTTTTGGCTTTATCACTCAAGAAGATGGCGGCAAAGACGTTTTTGTTCACTTCCGTGCAATCAAAGGTGAAGGCTTCAAAACTCTAGCTGAAGGTCAAGCGGTTAGCTACGAAGTAGAAGAAGGCGCAAAAGGCCCACAAGCTGCGAACGTTTCTGTTCTTTAAGCTTTAAAGACTTGATGAAAGCCAGGCTTATGCCTGGCTTTTTTATTGCCTGAAATTCGAGTTGAAACAATGGAGGTAGAACATTGAGATGCTTTGGTCATATATTAGTCAAGTTTGTCGAGTGCAGACGGTTGAACAGAGCAGGGGTTACGGCGTATGATGTTAGCTAGTTTTTGCTGACTTAAATTTTTAGTTCGTTGTTAAAAAAGAGTTTATTAAGTACATGTTGTTTTTAGATGTAGAACAAGAAGTGGTAAAGGAGCCGGTTTCGAATGCGAAAAGCTGTGCTTGTGGACGCCAGTGTTCTGTGTCTCGAACCACTGTGATTGATTATTTGAGTTTCAGCTTCATGCCGGTTATCCCATATAAAATTTCGACACGTTATAGTTGTGGTGATTGCAAACAAAATATGAACAGTGTCTCTATAGAGAGCTGGACAAATTTGATCCTAACTCGAGTTGCGACAAAAGCGACAGGTGCTGTAATTCTGTTGTTGTTGTTTTTGTTCTTAAATCAGTATCAGGAGTTGCAAACAAAGTGGGAAGCGCAAGCTCGCGTTGCTCCCCGAGTAAACGATATCTTGTACTTAGACAACTATGTACGTACAGCCTCAAAAGAAGACGAGTACTTTCCCATCAGATTAGCAAAAGTGGTAGCAATCGATGCGGATACAAATACCCTCTCTTTGGCGATCAGCTCCACCTCTTACGACTCATTGCGCACCGCGAAAAAAGACTACGCCGTTCGTAGCTATTTGTTTGACACCTTTTATTTGGTCAATACTGTGGAAGTAAACGTCTCTCACCTTAATGATGAGACTCTCGTTTTGAACATCCGCCGCCCATTCGGCGAAGAGATTCCAGATCCTGCGTTTGACGTTAACTCACTTGAGAAATATCAAGACCTTACCCGATTTTTCAAGTACGGCATTTTTGATGTTCGAAGCTTTAGTGGCACTTTCGAGCCAATAGAAGTGACTCCTCAACTAAAAATTTAACGAAAAGTTTTTCCTTCCTGTCAACCACTATGCGGCTGATGTGTTGTTAACAACAAACAACATTTGCAAGCCGAGGTTTTATGCAGTTCCGCTTTTGCTTTTTAGTTCTTGTTTCTTTAATTCTGATTTCCTGTGGGGGGAAAGATGCATCCGATGAGTTGGACAGTGATGCTGATGGCGTAGTTGACTCATTGGATGCATTCCCAAATGACCCGAACGAAACGTTGGACAGCGACGGAGATGGTATTGGCGATAACTCAGATTCTTCGCCTTTTGGAACCGACGGGGCAACCAGTAGTAATGGTTCCGTATTGCGCTTGCCTTCAGTCCCTTTTGGTTACTCGGAAATTGAATTGCCAGAGCACTATACGACAAACTTCTTTCCGGAGACTTTTGCGTTTCAGAGAGCTGCGGTTGAACTCGATAACGAACCAGCGAATAACGTGGTGACCGACGAAGGGGCAACGTTGGGGCGGGTTTTGTTTTATGACAAAAAGTTGAGCGCAAATGGAACTAAATCCTGTGCTTCCTGCCACCAGCAAGCATTCGGTTTCGCTGATAGGAATCGACTGAGCGTAGGATTTGAAGGCGGCTTAACTGCTAGACATTCGATGGCATTGGCAAACAATCGATTCTATTTAAGTGGTAAATACTTCTGGGATGAACGGGCAGATTCATTGGAAGAGCAAGTGTTAATGCCGATTCAAGATGAGGTCGAGATGGGTCTCACACTTGCTGAGTTGGAACAGGTTGTTGCTGCACAGAGTTACTATCCGAGTTTGTTTACTGCCGCTTTTGGCGATGCCAATGTATCCAGTGAGCGAATCGCTGACGCTTTGGCACAATTTCAGCGCAGTATGGTCAATACCCAGTCCAAATATGACATCGCACGGCTAGAATACTTATCGCTCGGTGAGACTGATCCAATAGATGACTTTCCTGGGTTTACTCAATCAGAGAATGCAGGAAAGCGGCTGTTTTTTCTGCCACAACCCGTGGTGGACACCGAAGGCCGAAGTCTCGGTGATCGGGTTAGTTGCGCTGGTTGTCATATCACCGAAGCATTTGTTGGTACTGTCGCTCCGCCAGGTGCGCTTCGCGACATGACAGATGCGACAATCAACGGGTTGGATGATGGTTCAGAGTCCGACTATGACCCGGGGATCGGGGACATACTGGCGTAGCAAGTGACGAAGGAAAATTCAAAGTTCCTTCGTTGGCGAACATAGCTATTCGCCCTCCCTATATGCACGATGGCCGATTTTCCACACTGGAACAAGTCATTGATCATTACAGTTCTGGTGTAAAAGCACATGCTAACTTAAACCGACCCTTACTCGGTAGTAACGGCTTACCTGTGCGTTTTAACTTCAGCAGTGCGGAAACAGCTCAGTTGGTGGACTTTCTCGGGACCTTAACCGACCAGAATTTGTTGACCAACGAAATGTGGAGTAACCCATTTACAGAAAATTGATCCGATAGCCAGTGGGTACTAGGTAAACGAGCCAATTCAGTGGTTGCGTGAAAGGGTATGTTGTTGTTATGATATATTGTATCATTGTTTGTTCTCGAAAGGGCACAACTTTAGGCGGTACAGTCTTTGTACCGCCATTTTTTATTCTGTAATCGTCTACGGTTCTCCGTTTCAAACTACAACACCAGCCCAAAAGTGAGATTATGAATTCATCTGCCCAGTCATTACTTGATAAGCTTTCAATCGGAGCATCTGTTCTTTGTGCCGTTCAATGTATCGCGACCCCTTTGTTGCTGGCGGTATACCCCTCTCTATGGTTTCTGCCTGAAGATGAACATGCGTTTCACTTAGCTCTTATCTTGTTCATCTTGCCCATGAGCGTTATTGCCGGCTTTTCTGGTTGCAAACAGCATAAAGATCTCCGAATTGTGATTGGCATTTCAACTGGCTTAGCTTTATTGGTTTTAACGGCGTTGTTTGGCCACGATTTGGTTGGTGAAACCGGAGAGAAAGTTGCAACTATTCTGGCAAGTTTGATATTGGCGTTCGCTCATCTTAGAAACTATAGGCTTTGTCGTGCTCGTTCCTGTCAGCACTGTTAGTAGAATAATTTGAAATTATTCATATAGATGCTGGTTTGTAACTGGCAAATACTGCTAATCTGAAGTCCTCAAAAGTTCCACGTTACTTTCAGTTGATGGAGGCAGTTCAATGCAAGCCGATGTTTTAAGTCAGGTCATTTTACCACTGTCATTGTTTGTAATTATGATGGGGATGGGACTTTCGCTAAGTCTTAGGGATTTTGCTGCAGTCGCTAAGAATCCCAAAGCCGTTGTTTTAGGTTTGTCCGCTCAACTCATTGTATTACCTCTGTTGGCGTTACTTATGGTGACCGTCTTTACATTGCCCCCCTATGTTGCAGTGGGCTTTTTTATCATTGCACTTTGTCCTAGCGGCACAACTTCCAATCTGTATTCGTATTTAGCCAAAGGCGACATTGCACTGTCTATTTCATTGACTGCTGTTGTGAGTTTAATTACGCCATTTACTTTGCCTATTGTTCTATCGGCATTGATGACGCTTCATCTGTCCGATAGTCATGCCATTGAATTGCCCATTTTGAAAACGATAATACAACTTTTGGTTATTACTGTTTTGCCGATAGGGATTGGGATGATAATCAAACGTAGAGCGCCAGAATTTGCCCGAAAAGCGGATAAACCAGTTCGTGTATTCTCTGTGGTCTTTCTGATGTTGATCATCGCTGGCATCATCATTAAGAACATTCACGTCATCCCACCGTACTTTGCAATGGTTGGGGTGCCTGTTTTAGCTATGAATATTGCTAGTATGCTCTTGGGGTTTGGTCTTGCTAGCCTTGCCCGATTGAATATGGCGCAAAGAACCACTATTGGTTTGGAAGTAGGTATCCAAAATGGCACGACGGCATTGCTTATTGCTTTGACCATACTGCAGAACACTGAGATGTCGATGGCCCCCACAGTGTATAGTTTGGTCATGTTTGCAACCGGAACTGTTTTTGCGAAATGGTTGGTAAAACGCAATTTCAATCAGTAAAGGTTGAAAACGGAAATTCCGTTTTTCATTAACTTCTCTTGATATGTTCTCACTGACCGTAGCTCAATTTTCTTTGCCAAAAAAATTAATGTTTTGAAGGGGTAGACGAGTTATAACAGCATTTGAATCGAAACTACCTGGCAAAACAGGTGTATGTGAACCATACTTTGAATCTGTATGTCTAGAGTAGTGGTCATCCAATGAAACGCATTTTCTCTGTATTTACTGCCTCAGCTTTTATTCTAAGTTATCCAGTAATTGCCACCCCAGATTTCAAAAAAGGAGAGGTTGTTGTTAAAGGCAAACACTCTTCTACCGCAAATACCATCGTTAGTTATTATCCCAATGCTGATATTTCGATTTTGCAGGTGCCGCCAGGGCAAGAACTTAATGAAGTTAATCGACTCAGAAGCAAAGGCAAGCAGGCTAACTTAAATGTTTTAGCAAAAAAGTCTGCTTTACCCAATGACCAACTTGTTAGCTATCAGTGGAATTGGCAGTCAATCTCTGCAAGTCAGGCTTGGAATATCAATACAGGGGCGAATACCAAAGTTGCGGTATTAGATACTGGGTTGGCATCTAACCCTGTTGACGGCATAGGTTGTGTGGTAGCTCCATATAACGTCTACTTTTCCCATTCATTTCCAGAGGATGGTGACGGTCACGGGACTCATGTGGCAGGTACAATCGCTCAAACGTCAAACAACACCATTGGAGTTTCTGGTTTGGCCTATGACTCTTGTGTCATGCCCGTAAAAGTTTTGGATGACAATGGCTCTGGCGGGATGGCTGAAATTGCCGAGGGTATTTATTACGCCGTCAACAATGGTGCAGATGTAATCAATATGAGTCTAGGCATCAATGCACGATATAACATTCAATCTGATCCTATTTTGGATCCCGCAATTGAGTATGCATATACTAGTGGCGTAGTGGTTGTTGCGGCGTCTGGAAATGATGGGCACCGCAAGAATATTAGCTTTCCTGCTAGTCATGAGCTAGTCATCTCAGTTGGTGCAACAGATTACAACAATAGTGTTGTTCGATATTCAAATAAAGGTGAGTTGTTAGATTTGGTTGCTCCAGGAGGTGATACATCTTCTGATCAAAATGGCGATGGTTATGGTGATGGAATTCTTCAAGAGACGCTGATTGATGGCAGTTGGGGGTACTATTTTTTTCAAGGTACTTCCATGGCTTCACCTCATGTAGCAGCTTTAGCGGCAATGATAATCAGTAATGGCAACGCCACTACACCTGACGAAGTAAAACGAGCACTTACAGAGACTGCTACCGATTTATATGAAAGTGGTAAGGATAAAACGTCAGGAGCAGGATTAATCAATGCATTCGAGGCCTTAAATTGGATGCCTGGTGATGTTGAACCCCCTCTACAGTGTACCGACGCTGACGGTGACGGCGTTTGTATTGAGGATGGCGACTGTGATGATAGTAACCCGGACGTGTATCCGGGAGCGAATGACCGTCGAGGAAAAAGAGGACGAGATGGAGTTGATAATGACTGCAACCTTGTAATCGATGGTTAGCTATGTAGTTAAATATTTATTTGGAAGTTTAAATTATGTTCCTGAGAGTCATATCCTTTGCTCTATTTCTTACATTGACTGGTTGCGGGAGTTCCTATTCTGATAATAATTAGGACGCTCCTGGATCAAGTAATGATGGCGAAAGTTCAAGTTCAGCGATGATCTCCCTGGGCGTCAGCGACGCGCCTGTAGATGATGCCGAGAGCGTGTTCATTGAAATTGATTTCTCTTTGGACAACTGAAGAAGGTTCAGAAAGTTTAGTTGTCGAAATTGACGAATTTACTGATGACGGTTTGTTAGTCGATTCAATTAAAGTCGACTTATTGGATTACCAAGGAAGAGCCCAAATTAAGATTGTCGATGAGAGCCAAAATATCGAAGTCGGTGACTACAATTTAGAGTTAACTGTGATTGACGAGGGATCTTATGTTTTATTGCGGGATGATGCAGAGGAATATCCGATAAAGGTTCCAAGTAGTAGACTGCGTCTTGGCGACTTTGCGGTTCGAAGTGAAGCCAGTCAAGAAGAAGAGAAACCAGCATATACAATTGAGTTTGGTCTCAGAAAGTCTTTGGTGCAACGAGGAAACAGCAATAACAACAATGGCTATATCATTAAACCTAATGGTGTTCGAATAGTCAGCTTAACTAGTGATCTTGTTGGCTCAGTGGCTTCAGAATATACTAATCTAGGCCAATGCACTGTCTACTTGTTTGAAGGCCAGCCTGAAGTTCTGGGTGATATTTTTGACGAAGAAGATGAGGAGTTCGAGGCTCCCGAAACGGAAATAGTTGCGGTAGCGCCATTTGCAACTAGTATAGTTGCTGACGATGGTACCTATGAAATTTGCTTTTTGAATCCAGGGAGTTACCTAGCGGCACTTCGATGCGGAACCGAAATTGATGACTATCTCCAGTTTGACAACTTGCATATACCTTCTGCTGCAGATATCACACCGTCAGTTCAAAATATTGAGGTAGTCGCTAATGAAGTAGTGACTGTTAACTTTCTCTCCAATTCAGACGGATAGGCTGCAATTTATTCTCAATTACTTGTAGGCGGGCGGCGCAATGCCTTTTTGAGTTTTGATTTCGTCGCACGCCAGTGAGTTAGCGGTACGTCAGGTGCTAGTGCTAGTAGCTGTTCATATTCGTCTTGGCTGATTCTAACTTCGCCATTATGCGCAACGATGACTTTATTTGGTCTCAATCGTTCTACTTTTTGCAGAGAGCAGCGGTAGCGATTTGGGTGGAAAACAGGGAAAGGGGGAATAAACTTTCCTTTTACTTTTACCACTAAATCAGCAACATAAATGGTCTTAGATGGCACATGAAAAACGGATATATCTCTATCGGTGTGGCCTTGAGTTTCTACAACACGCCAATCTTCAAACCCGGGTATCGACTCACCATCATTTAGCTTATGATCGGCGTGTAACTTTGGACGATACCAAACCGACTTTTTCTCTCGTTTCATGCGTTTAGCTACCCATTGAGTCAGCAAGACGTCGCTTACATACATTAAGGCTCCATCGATGCCACTGTACCATTCGCCGTCGGCGAAGCCAGTTACAATCTGGCAAGCAAACCTGCGTTTAAGTTCGTTGGCTGCGCCGGCATGATCAGGGTGCATGTGAGTGACAATGACGGTTTTCAGGTCACTTATTGGGCGGTTTAACGTATTGGTTATGTAATCGTGGATTAAGCCAACATCTGGCCTACAGCAGCCGTCCAACAACATGATTTTGTCATCGTAGACGGCTAAGTAGATAGATTGAATATATCCGTTGATTTGATGAATCTGCATATCAAACTCGCGCAAAAGACCAGTTGTTAGCCTAACAAATCCTTGCTCAGATTCAAACGAACGTTTGAAAAAAGCCTCATAGAGAGGCTTCGTTCAGGCAAATGTTTGCCACGGACCTGTGATGGCTAAAGTACGCGTTGGTGAGTAGAGGTTCACAAACAGAGTTTGGCCATCGGGAGAAAAACAGGCGCCAGCCGGCTCGGTTTGAATTCTGATTTTTGCAAAATCGTAAACCTCACCTTTGGCCGTTACACCTCTTAAATGGTTGTCTACTTCATCACTGTATTGGTCTTCGCAGACCAACAAATGACCATTTGGTGCCACAGTGAGATTGTCGCCAAAGTTAAACAACGATTTGTCGTGGCTTTCCAAGAACAATTGGAGTTGACCTGGAAAATCACTTTCATTGCTCTTGCCTTCATTTGGAGAGGGGCGATAACGCATGATTTGACCAAGTTTTTTCTTGCCGCCACTCGTGCAACAAAAGTAAAGTTCGTCGTCTGCCCAATGAATTCCCTCACCCCGAGCAAAAAGTACCGCTCCTTTTTCATAACCTTGAATTCGAAGCGTATTGTCAGGTGACTCTGGGTTTTCCAGGGTGACCCATTCAACATCGAACACTTGATTCAGTGGCATTGAAAGCTTGTCCCAATTTCGGCTATCAAACTTCGCGTGGTGCTTAATTATCAGTGCCTGTAATGTGCCACCTTGATCGAGTTGGCCTGATACATTTGGTATAAATCGATAGAACAAGCTGTCGTTGGTGTCCTCAGTGAGGTACACAATGCCGGTTCTAGGGTCAACAGCGGCGGCTTCATGGTTAAATCGGCCCATAGCTTTTAGTGGCTTGGGTTTGATGAGACTTTTGGCAGAGACTGGCACCTCAAATATATAACCATGATCCTGACCAATTTTGTCATCGGATGTCATAGTTGACTCCTCACACGTCAGCCACGATTGCCAAGGTGTGATACCACCAGAGCAGTTCCTTACGGTTCCTATGGTCGATAAAAATTCCTTCTCAACTTGATTGGTTTTTAAGTTATAGATCAGGTTCGTTGTACCACCGGGTAGGGCGGCGCCGTCCGAGAATGTGTCATATGCTAGATCTGACCGGAATTCTTGCAATATTGGGTTCGAAGCGCTTCTGTGATTAGGGTGCAGCTCATGGTTTCTAATCAAAACAACTCTGTGCTCATCAAGGTAGAAGCAACCCATTCCATCGGCTCTATCTGGAACAGGAAGGCCATCCGACATTTCGTTATCAAGCTCGGAGATAACTCGGTAGCTGAATCCCTTTGGAAGATCTAACAATTTGTTTGGATCTTCAACTAGCGCTCCATAACCCGCAAATGTCGGGGTTCTATTTTCTTTTAGTTTATTCTTAGGGCTGCAACCAAGGAGGCTCATACTGAGTCCTGCAAATGCTGTCCCTGCCGTACCTTTTAAAAATTGACGTCTCGTAATCATGTCTAAATTCTCTATTGAAACATTGGAAGTCTGTTAGATTTTGCCGATTATCTGAAATGCCATCTGGCTAGGAGAAATCTGCATGCTCGAGTGCACATTAGCGTGCACTCGAGACTAAGGTCTATTTTTCGCTTTCAGATTTGTACTTGTCGAACCAAGCGAGGATGTACCCGACTTTTCGAGCTAAATTCGAAGGGCGTGCGGCAATGCCATGATATGCCCCTTGGATTCGAACCAGAGAGCTCTCAACACCTTCTAGCCTCAGGGCTCCGTAATATTGTTCGCTTTCACTCATTGGCGTTCGAACATCAAGTTCGCCTGTAAGCACCATTGTAGGGGTCTTTACGTTGCCAACCAGCGACAAAGGTGAACGACGCCAATATTGCTCATAGTCATTCCACGGTAAGTCCGTAAACCAATATTTAGCCATGAAAGTGTAAATATCAGATGTACCGATCATGCTTGCCCAGTTGATCACTGGCTTCGCCACTACAGACGCTCTGAATCGATCTGTATTGCCAATAATCCAAGCTGTCAGCACCCCACCGCCTGAGCCTCCCGTGACAAATAGATTCTGTTCATCGATGTAACCTTTAGCAATAACGCCATCTACCATATCCATTAAGTCGTTATAGTCTTGAGACGGGTAGTTTTTGTCGATCAGGTTGGCAAACTCGGCCCCCATTGAAGTAGAGCCTCGCGGGTTTCCATAGACAACTACATAACCAGCCGCTGCAAACAGTTGTACTTCCGTCGAAAATTCTGGGCCATAAGCGGTATGAGGTCCGCCATGTATTTCCAGAATGAGTGGGTATTTTTTGGTTGGGTCGAAATCCGGCGGAGTGACTATCCAAGACTGTAAGCGACGGCCATCAACACTGCTATTTACCTCCATCAGCTCAGGTTTGTTCATTACTTTATGATCAAATACGTCGCTATTGAGCTTTGTCAGTTGAGCAACTTTACCGCGTTTGTTGACGATGGCTAAATCTGCTGGCCTGTCGCCAGTAGAAAGGGTGTAAACAATACTTCCTTTCGGCGTAACGTCATAATGACCTGAAGTGTATGGGCGACCTAGACTCATGCCACCTAGCTCATCGGTTTTTACTGTGATTTTGCCTGCCAAATTGACATAACCGACGTGTTTCTTGCCTTCGTTATCGTAGCTGAAATAAAGGCCTTTGCTGTTTTCAGCCCATTGAATGTTGCCGACGCTGCGGTCTAATTTTGCGGTTAAGCGCTTTACATCACTGCCGTCGGGCGCCATCACATACAATTCGTTGATTTGGTTAGATTTTCCGTTGTCTTCAAATCCAGTAAACGCAACCATTTTGCCATTTGGGCTCAGGTGAGGGTTACTTTCTGGACCCGAAGTCTCGGTTAACTTGTTTATCTCGCCCGTTGTCAAAGTAATCGCGTGTAAATCACTGTTGAAGATATCAAACTCTGCGTCGTCTCGAGTGTTTGCGGACACAATCAGCTGTTTGCCATCTTTACTCCAAGCTACGGTACCAGAGAAATCGTGGCCATCGGGCGTTACTTTTCTCGGCGTTCCACCAATACTTGGTACGACATAGACTTGCATATTCCCCGGGCGATTCATGCCTGCGCCATCGCGCTGAAACAAGGTGTTATCGATGTACTGTGCGGAGTCAGCCCATTTTGCCCCTTTAGGTTTAAAACCTAAGCTAAAGAGCGGTTTTGATTTTCCTGGGGTAAACATGGAGAAAGCAAGTTGGTTTCCATCTGGCGAAAAGCTCATGCTGCTTGGACTCATTTGCACATCGGTGACTCTTGCTGTGAGACCGGAGGCGAGGTCGCGTAGATAGATTTGAACTTTTCCATCTTTGCTTGATAGGTAAGCCATTTTGCTGCCATCAGGCGAAAACACTGGGTTAAAATGGTTCTTGCTGTCTGACAGCATTGGCATGTGAGTTTTACCATCCAACGACATAGTCCAAAGGTTACGGCGCAAGCTGTCAGTCATAATATCCATACTGCGACGTTCATACACGACGGTTTTACCGTCCGGCATTACAACTGGGTTGGCAGCGTATTCAAGGTTGAAAAGATCTTGGTAGTTTATTCGGTCGTCGGATTGCTCTTTAGCAACAAGGTTTAGTGATAGAGAGCAAGCAATGAGAGCTGCGCTCATTTTTAAAGTTCGTGCAATGTCCATTTTAATGACTCGTTAATTTTCAGAAAAACCTCGGTATTGTATGACATTCCAAGGCGCGTGGTGGCAACCATATGATATATTGTATCATTTTGAAAACATCGAACGCGATGAGTTGCAAAATTAGTCAGATGTCCAACAACAATATACTTTGAGTTTGTTAGCTTAGATTTGACGTGTACATAAAGCAAAAATAGGCGTATTTTAGCCGTGAGCTACCTCCAATCATCTAAATGGAGAACACATTGAAATATTTATTGTTAACTTTTGCCTTATTGTTTGTTGCCAACATTAAGGTGTTTGCGGAAGAGCGTGCCGTGCAACATAAAGTGGTTGCCGATATCACCACAGTGGATGAAGCGAAGCGAGTATTTCTTGATACGACTGAGCAAATTCGAAGCAAAACTCAGTTGAATCAACAAGCTTTGCACGATATTCATTTTATTACTTACTCGCTTGAGAAAAGCGTCGCTTTTTACGTGGAAAACCTCGAAGGTAAAGGCCGACAGATTGCTAAAAAAATGGCGGTTGTGGTCGAGCACATCCACATAAACTCTGAGAACAATCGCAAAAGAGAAACCAAAGAGCACTTGAAAAACTACTTTCAGCTTGCGGCCGCTTTAAAAACCTACATTTAACCGAAACCGATAAATGGCCTTGCCACTTCTTTAACCCAAAGTGTGTGAGGCCTTATTGCTCAACTTATCTTATTGCGCAAATCGTGCTAATTTGAATATGAGTCCTTAATGGTTTCTGGGAGTAGCATTGGTTTGACAAATTTGCACAAGTTAGTGGCAGCGTCGCTTGTATATGGCGCTTTGGCTTGCAGTTGGTCGGCAATCAGTACCGAAGTTACAATTAGGGTCCCAGCACCTAGGTCTGCCTTTGATGTATCCCATGATTACCACGTAAAGCTCCTAAAACTTGCGTTAAGCCCGTCGAAAAATAAATATGTTGTACGTCAAATGGATCTCCCACTAAACCAGGGACGTGCACAAATAGAATTAGAGAAAGGCGAGTTGCTTGATTTGTATTGGTTTGGTGCTGACTCTGAGTTGGACCGTCAATTAGCTCCAATACCTGTGCCAACCACTCGAGGTTTGATTGGCTTTCGTAAGTTTTTTATTCGAAGCGATATGGAAGCTGAATTTGCAAAGGTCCAGACGCTTGATGACTTGAGCCGATTTGTTGCGTGCCAAGGTCGACATTGGCCTGACAGCAAAATTTTAGCGAGTGCCAATCTGTCTGTCACTTCCAGCCCAAACTACGAAACACTATTTAGAATGTTGGATTTGGGGCGTTGTGACTATTTTCCTCGAGGAATTCATGACTTCTTAACCGAATTGGAGCTTCGTCGAAATCGTTACCCCAATCTCACCCAACACAACGCCATGTTACTTTACTACCCATTTGGTGTGTATTTCTATACCAACAAAAAGCAACAAGGCCTAGCAGACGACTTGCATGAGGGAATGGCGCTACTCGCTACTAGTGGCCGTCTTTTAGCATTTATGAAAGAACACCCGCTCACTCGAAATGTGTTTGTCAGCGAATATTCCTACAGTGAAAAAATTATTAAATTGTCGAACCCTTTAATGACCACGAATTTGAGAGTGAATGACAAAGATTTTTGGTTTCAACCCGATTACTTTATAAAACATTAAGCGATCTGGCCGAAGGACTTGAAACTTACTTGATTTGAATTAAACTGTATTTACATACAGTTGTTTGGTTTTGAATTGTTTTGAGTCGAAAGATCATCCACATCGACATGGACTGTTATTATGCCCAAGTCGAAATGCGGGATAATCCGGAGTTAGTAGATAAGCCCATCGCCGTGGGAGGCAGTTCCGAGCGCGGGGTTTTGTGTACGTGCAATTATGTCGCGCGGAGCTTTGGCGTGCGCTCAGCAATGTCCTCAAGAAAAGCCAAAGAATTATGCCCTGAACTGCTAATTTTGCCGGGGCGAATGTCTCTGTACAAAGAAATTTCTCAGCAAATCAGAGCGATATTTGCCGACTACACAGACTTGATTGAACCTTTGTCTTTGGACGAAGCATTTCTCGATGTTTCCGATTGCGAATATTTGGGCGGCAGCGCCACCCTGATAGCAGAGGACATACGCCGACGAATATTTGAAGAGACCGGCCTAACAGCATCGGCAGGTGTCTCCATTAACAAGTTTATTGCCAAGGTGGCGTCAGATGTAAATAAACCAAATGGTATTTGTGTCGTACCACCGCAGCAGGCGGTTGAGTTTGTACAAGCGTTACCTGTCAAAGCGATACCGGGCGTCGGCAAAGTCATGCAACGTAAGTTGAAAGAATTCGGCGTAGAGTTTTGCCACGAGTTGTTACCTTTTAGTTTGGAGCAACTTGAAGCGCGATTTGGCAAAATGGGGGCTAGCTTGCACCGGCGCGTGCGAGCGGTTGATCACCGAGAGGTCAGTAACCACCGAATAGCGAAATCCGTGAGTGTCGAAACGACAACCTTTGAAGACTACCCTAAAGAAGACTTAACTGTCGACAAACTTGAACCTCTGATGGAGCGGCTAGCAAAAAGGCTAGAGAAGTCGAAAGCGCCAATTTCAAAATTACAGGTCAAACTAAAATTTGCCGACTTCATGCTCAAAAGTAAAGAGTGCCAGTACCACATGTTGGACATCGAACTCTTTCTTGAGATGCTGCGAGAGTTAGCGCAAACGAGACCGAATACCAAGATTCGCTTAATTGGCGTTGGGGTTGGATTCGGCAATGCAAGTGTACAACAGATGCAACTCTTCGATCAGGCCAGTTAACTCATAAGACTTGTAAAAGCAGAGACAATCCCAATACTTGGTGCCACAGAATAAAAAAGAGAATAATTATGTCTTACCTAACCCCTATCGTAATATCCGATGTCGATAATGCACTGGCTGATTCAAGCTGGGACGCTGTGATTGTTATCGCAGAGAACTTTTCCGAACAGTTGCCTGAATCGCTACAAGCGATTGTTTCTGCTCATTCTGAATTTGATAGCCGAGTTGGCAAATCGTTAGTGTCATTGACTAGCAACGAGTTAGTTCAAAAGCGACTGGTATTGTCACCAACGGGTGCACTTAATCGCTATTACGACGATGTCCGCCGATTTTATGATGCTGCAAAATTAGCAGCAAAGGCGGCTGTCGACATGGGTTCTAGAAAACCATTGTTGCTGGTGCAAAGCCCAGACGCTGAAAAGTATCATCAGGCCACTATGGTTGCTTATCTTGGTTTTGCTCAAGCAATGTGGCAACCGCTTGAAGCGCGAGAAGCGCTTGGAGACGCGATCGAGCCGGTTGAAAATATCGGTTTGATTTCCAGCTCTGTTGATGGAGCGCGAGCCTTGGCAATTGAGTCAGGTAAGTATGTTGCTAGAGATTTATGTGGCACAGAGCCTGAACGCATGGCCCCGCCAAAATTCGCCGAATATTGTGAACAAGTATTTGCTGGCACTCAGGTTAAGGTTGCTGTTGAAAGCAATATGACGACCCTAGAAAGAGAATATCCGCTGTTGTGGGCGGTTGCCAGAGCGTCGATTGAAGTTGAGCGCCATCAACCTCGCGTTATTCGCCTTGAATATGTTCCAAAGGGCGAGGTACAGCAAACCATCATGCTCGTGGGCAAAGGTATTGTTTATGATACCGGTGGCGCTGATCTTAAAACAGGTGGGCACATGGCAGGTATGAGCCGAGATAAAGGCGGTGCCGCGGCTGTTGCAGGATTTATGAAATCCATTGCAGAGTTAGCGCCTGAGGGCGTTAAAGTGGTTGCTGAGATTGCTGCAGTTCGAAACAGTATCGGCTCAGAGGCATTTGTTTCTGACGAGATCATCACCGGTCACTCTGGGGTAAGAGTTCGCATCGGTAATACCGACGCAGAAGGCCGCTTGGTTATGGCTGATTTGTTGTCTAGATTACGAGAGGAAGCTCTAGATGAAGTTAATCCTGTTCTCTTTACTGTAGCAACCTTAACGGGGCATGCCGCTCGTGCTGTTGGACCATATACCGCGCTAGTCGAAAATGGTGTTGCGTTCGCCAATCATATTGGTCAAAACATGGTCGAGCACGGCGATTTAGTTGGTGACCCATGTGAGACCTCTCGTTCGCGTCGTGAAGACTATGATTTTGTTGCACCTCGAACCTTGGCTGATGACTTACTATCATCTAACAATGCAGCATCGGCCGTGACTGCCCGCGGTCATCAATTCCCGATGGCGTTTTTGTCACTTGTTTCAGGTTTAGACAAACACGACCTCGACTCAGAGCAACCGATTCCATATATTCACGTGGATATCGCAGGCAGCGGTGTGGACGGTGGCGACTGGCAACACGGCAAGCCATCCGCGGCACCGGTCGCCGCAATGATTGAAACGTTTATCAAGTAAACTGAAAGAGCCCAACATTACGTTGGGCTTTTTTTTACTTTCGGACGTATGACTAGCTTAAGTTTTATGTCTCAGTGAATTCTCATTCTCGTTGCGACCAACGGTTGTCTTTGCGAGGTGTCTCTCCAGATGAAAAGCTTCAATTCAATCCAATATCCACTATAGTGGGGATTAACGTACTAATAATGATAATAAAAGTAAGGAATAAACAATGAAAGCAAAGCTAGCCTTAATGGCTTTTTTACTGCCCCTTTCTGTCGCCGCGAATGATCGGTTTGCAGATACGAAAGTGACAGCTGTGCCAGTTAATAACAACGTCCATGTTCTTTACGGTGCTGGTGGCAATATTGGTGCGTTGACAGGGCCAGAAGGTATTCTGATTATCGATGATCAATTTGAACCATTGGCACCAAAAATCGAAAAGGCACTGGCCGGAATTGCCAGCGATGATGACGACAAAGTTAAATTTGTTGTTAATACTCACTATCACGGCGACCACACTGGCTCTAACAAATATTTTGCAAAATCCGCCAGTATTCTTGCTCACGAAAATGTTCGCAAACGTCTGTCTGTTCAGGGCAGTGGTGCCGGGTTGCCAGTAATCACCTATGAAGATGGTGTGAAGCTGCACTTAAACGGCGAACGCGTTCACGTTAAACACCTTGCCGCAGGTCATACCGACGGTGACTCTGTGGTGTTTTTTGAAAAGGCCAATGTCTGGCACTTGGGCGATTTATTCTTTCAAGCCCGATTTCCATATGTAGATATAAAAGGCGGCGGCACCGTAGCGGGCTATGTTGCTAACTTGAAAACCTTGATGACCAAAATCAGCGACGATGCAAAGGTGATCCCTGGGCACGGCGAATTGACAAATAAGCAATCATTGCAGGATGTCATCGAGATGATAGAAGCTACCGTTAAAGAGGTAAAAGCAATGAAAGCCAGCGGCATGTCCGAGCAAAAAATTATTGATAAAGGTTTAGACAAACGCTGGAAAGCATGGGGCTGGCGATTTATTACCGAAGAGCGTTGGATCAAGACACTATTCCAATCCGTCTAAATAAATGGTTACAATCGGTGGATAAGTAAGTGGTCAGTAGTGGCAAGATTGTTACTATTCTGTACACTTAAGAAGAGGTTATAGCTGAATTCCGCGTTTTAACGGTGGTAGGATACCAAATGAGACTGCAGCAAAAAGCACTGATAGTGACATTGCCATTGATATTGGTGCCTACGATCGTGTTGGGCTGGCTGTCATATCATTACACCATTGATGCGCAGATTCAGATTGAAAATGCCAAACTACAAGCCGACGTTGCTCATCGCAGTAATGCTTTGAGCAACTATGTGGTCAATGCCCAGTCTGCCTTAAAGTATTTATCCAATAGCAGCGATATTAAGTTGCTACAAACTCAATTCGAACGTGACATGCCATACACATTGGCACAAGAATTCATCGTTGAAAGTTTTGAGGCGTTTTCTGCCTCCTACACAGATACTGAATCCATCATTCTCTACGCCAAGGATTATAAACCGATTTTTGGATATCAGACCGAAGTGGCGCAAAAGCCATTGACGGAGATGAACAAAATTCGAGGAGAATTGACATGGCGTCTGCTATCGGAAAATCGCGAGTCGCCTAAAGTCGAGATTCAGTTGCCGCTGTTGACGATAAAAACGAGTACTCACCCTGGTGGATTTGTTTGGGGTTATATCCAACTTATCATGAAGCCGCAGTGGCAGAGCTTGTTGGATCTGCACCACCCCGAAAATGCCAACAGCTTCATGATCAGCACGATGGAAGGCCGGTTGTTGTACACTTACCCCGCAAATGAAGTGGGCACCGAGTTGCCTAAACAATTGTTTGCTCGGTTATTGGACTCAGCTCGGTATGAGCAGGCTTCCAATGTGAGTGACGGCAATCAAAGGGTGTTTTTTACTGGCGATATTGTTGATGAGGAATATTTATTACTGTACGGCATCAACGAAGCGAATGTTATGCACCAAGAATCCAACATTACGTGGTTTACCATCGTTGTTGTTCTTGCCTCAGTTGTCGTCGCACCTACCTTACTGTTTTACGCGTTTAGCCGAACCGTTATTCAGCCAATTGAACGCCTAGCCAGTGCCAAACAACAAGTTGCCCAGGGGAAGTTAGACGTAAAGCTTGGGATTCCTGCTAAAGATGAATTGGGTGAGTTGTTTGCGGCCTTCAACGTGATGGTTCGACAACTTGTCGTCTACCGTGAAAACGAAAGAGAAAGCCGCTTACGTTTGGAATACAAAGTTAAAGAACGAACAGAGGAGTTAGAGGCGACCAATACTGCGTTGGGTAACTCGAATAAAGCGCTTGAAGCGGCTAAACAGCTATCTGAACAGGCGAACGAGCTAAAAAGCGCGTTTGTCGCAAATATTTCCCATGAAATTCGCACACCACTCACCGCTATTCTTGGATTTACTGAACAAGTTATTGCCGACATGCCCAGTTCCAAATATCAAATGGATTTGTTAGCAAGGGTTTTGAAGAGTGGTAAGCACTTACTTGCATTAATTAACGATATTCTAGATTTATCTAAAATCGAATCAAATAAGCTCGATTTGGAGTTGGAGCAGATCGATGTGTTCGATTTGTTTAATGATGTGATTTCTATACTCTCGGCCCAAGCCGCCGAGAAGAACTTGGAATTTGAATTTAACCAACATTATCCCTTACCTCGATATATTCGAACCGACGCAACCCGTTTGAGGCAAATACTGTTAAATCTAGCGAGTAATGCGATCAAATTTACAGAGAAGGGATTTATCCACATTGACCTGCGTTACAAGCAAGAAACGGATCAAATTGAAGTAACGGTATCCGACAGTGGCATTGGCATGAGCGATGAAATTCAGCAGCGGATTTTCGCGCCGTTTGTGCAAGCGGATGTCAGTATTTCAAGAAAATTTGGTGGCACAGGTTTGGGTCTCGTCATCTCAAAAAGCCTATCTAACATGTTAGGTGGTGATATCAAGGTGTTCAGTGAAGAAGGCAAGGGCAGTGAGTTTGTTGTCGATTTTGCGACGTCAGTTGATGGTCAGAAGTTTGACAATATTATTATTCGCTCCTTGGTCGACTTAGCTCAAGCGGATCTCGATAAAGAGAAGGACAAAGCAAAAGCGCCGAAGCGCCAACGTCAAGTTGCTAACCTCAATGGTAGAGTTTTGATTGCCGAGGATGTTGAAGACAACCAGTATCTTTTTGGATTATTGCTTAAATCCGTCAACGTAAAATACGACATCGTAGAAAACGGGCAATTAGCGGTTGAGAAGGCGTTAACAGAAGACTTTGACCTGATATTAATGGATATGCAAATGCCCATCATGGGCGGCTTAGAAGCAACTCAATTGTTGCGCCAGGCCGGAATTGAAACACCAATTTACGCGCTGACAGCGAACGTCATGAAAGAAGATGTCGATAAACACGTAAACGCTGGCTGTAACGGTACTATCGCAAAACCGATCGAAAAAACTGAATTTTACAAAGTTCTTAGCAAACATTTGGCGGAATCTGAAAAGACCGAAAGTCAGAGCTTTTCGATTCCGGCAGAGCAGATGGCAAAACTGAAACGCGATTATTTATTACAACTTGCCGAGCAACGCGATTTGTTAACTCGTTTCGTGGTTGAGAAAAACTTGGAAGGGCTGAAAGCGGAATGTCACAAGATTAAAGGATCCGCTGGCAGTTACGGTTTTAACGACTTGAGTAATATTGCCAGTAACAAAGAAGTCTTATGTAAAGAACAGTTGCAATTAGATATCGTGAATTGGCCGATATTAGAAGATGAGTTTGGTGACTTCTTCGTTGAAATAGATGCTGTTTTGTCAGATGCCGGGGCTGTAGCTTAGTCCATGTCTTTAAATAAATCGGAGTTCGACGGCTGGTTGCCGAATGCCGAGCGACACCCATCGCTCCACTATGATCAACGAGAGGTCAATCAAGCTTTTCGGTTTGAAGAAATTGACTTACTCGTCATCCACAACATTAGCTTACCCCCAGCAAGATGCGAAGCTGATTTCGCTAACAACAACGTTGAGGCGTTTTTTTGTGGCGATTTGAACTTGGAGCTACACCCTATTTTTGCTGAGCTTGATGGCGTGCGAGTGTCTTCTCATCTGTATATTCGAAGAGACGGCACCTTGGTTCAGTTTGTGTCGCTGTTTGATCGTGCCTGGCACGCCGGAGTAAGTTGTTTCCAAGGCCGAGAAAAGTGCAATGACTTTTCTATTGGTATTGAGTTACAAGGTACGGATACATTGCCCTATACTCAAATGCAGTATCAGAGCCTTGTTTCTGTCACTAAACAAATTCAGTCATATTTTCCTAACATTGATGTGGATAATATTGTTGGTCACCAAGACATTGCCCCAGGTAGAAAAACCGATCCAGGCCCAAGTTTTGACTGGAAGTTTTACAAAAAGCAACTTTCATTTTAGATTGTATACTTATAGTAAGTCGTTGATATAAAAGTTAAAGGAACGTCATGACCCTGATTATTTTATTGCTTGTATTAGTGGTTGAGAGAACCGCCTTGCAAGGGCCATCTTGGCGCATTCACCCATATTTAAGTTGGTACTGCCAACGTGCTAGAAGCTATGTAGCGGAGCGCAAATTTGAACCATTTGCATGGTTGATTATGTTGGCGACGCCGGCGATTTTAGTCGGCCTAATTTTGATGTTTATTGATTCCACCCTTGTCGATTTTATTGTGAGCTTATTGGTGTTAGGCGTCGTTGTTGGCAACAAAGAACTCAGAACTTTGTATCGCCAATATCTGAATGCAAAGTCGCGCGGCGATGTCGAAGGACAGTATATATTGGCGAATGACATTGCAGAGTTTGGGGAAAAACCACAAGTACAACTCGAACAAGACTCTGTGGAGAAAGAGCCTGAAATTGAGGACTCGGAGTTGCAACAGAACGAAGTTGTCGATGATAGATTTGAAGAGAAAGCTCGGGAACGGTCGTTAGGTGAAGCGTTAATTTGGCATAACTTTAAGTATTACGCGGCGCCAATATTTTACTTTGTGCTATTTTGTGTGCCAGGCGTGATATTATACTGCACTCTGCTTTATGTTAGCGAGCGAAAAGAGTATTTAGATATTCTAAAACCAAGGGATTGTTCTGACGCCGAAGCAGTCATTCGACAGTGGCTGGAGTGGGCCTTCTGGTTACCCGCGCGATTAGTGAGCTTAGGTTACATGTTCGTCGGTCACTTTAGTAACGGCTTGGAAACGTGGCTGAAGAAAGCGGTGAACATGTCGGTGAATTCTAAGCAAGTTCTGACCTCGGTCGCTTTGGCTTCAGAAGCGAACTCTGAATATTTTGTTGCTGAAGAAATGGTGAGTTTGGCAAAACGCAACATGGTCTTGTTTCTTGTTGTCGTGGCGCTGCTTACTCTGTATGGTCAAATTATCTAGTCTATTCAAGCAGCGAGGGAATACACGGTTGGTTGTTTTTTTGTTCGCTGCATCCTTTGATTTTAAAGGAAAAATAACAGGTACGAGCAGTGGTCTAGCCTGTCGCAGATCGGTTTACAAGTACTACTTTAGTTGATAGTATCGTTCAAATTTTTAATGGTAAGACCAATTTACCAAAGTGGTGAATGGTTAATCAAATGGACGATTGCACGTGGCAAAAGTGGTAACGACAAAAGTATCTGATCAGGTTGCAGCTCAATTGGAGCAAATGATCATTGATGGTACTTATGGAGCTGGCGAAAAGCTGGCATCCGAGCGTGACCTTGCTGCTCAATACGGAGTGTCACGCCCTTCAATTCGTGACGCCATTAAAAAATTAGAGGCTAAGGGCATTGTTACTAGGAAACAAGGGGGAGGAACCTTTGTTAGCCAGCAACTCGATGCTCCACTCGCAGCGCCTTTATTTGACCTTCTCGCGAACAATCCTGAATCTCACTATGACTTACTTGAGTTTCGTTGTGCTTTAGAAAGCGTGATTTCTTACTATGCAGCCCTGCGCGGCAGTGATGAAGAAAAAGCTAATCTGAAAGCGGTCTACGAAAAAGTAGCCAAAGTTGAAACAACGGAAAAGTTAGAGGAGTTGTCACAAGCCGTTGTAGCCTTCTATTTGGCAGTTGCCGACGCTTCGCACAACGTTTTACTGATTCACTTAGTGCGAGGCATTCAAGAATTGTTATTACACAACGTCAAAGAGAACCTGTTGGTGTTTACTGGGCACAACGAAGTGCGTGAGCAGTTAGGTAAACACAGAGAAGCGATTCTGCAGGCCATCCTCGATGGCGAGCCAGAGCAAGCAAGACTGGCAAGTGGCCAACATTTGGCCTTTATCGAACAATCGCTGTTGCGGTTGGATCAAGAAAATAATCGAATTCAGGGGTCGGTTCGTCGCCTTTTAAGCAGTAAATAGCGGCGCCTTCGAGCAAGTTTGGAAAATCCTACTAAGCTCTATAAACCTCGGAATTTTATGAAGAATAATAGTAACTACAGGAACCTGAAATTATGTCAGAGAACCTAAATCTAAATCAGGACATCGATCCACAAGAAACTCAGGAATGGCTTGAGTCGTTGGAAGCTGTTCTGGAACAAGACGGTGTTGAACGTGCACACCAATTATTGGAAGCGTTGATTGATAAAGCGCGTCGCAATGGTGCTCACCTTCCTTACTCTGCTACCACAGCATACCTCAATACTATTCCGGCAGGTCAAGAGCCACAAATGCCAGGTGATAGAACCATTGAATCTCGTATTCGTAGCGCGATTCGCTGGAACGCATTGGCAATGGTTGTTCGAGGCTCTAAAAAAGACCTTGAGCTTGGTGGCCACATTTCTTCATTCGCGTCGTCCGCGATGTTATACGATGTAGGTTTTAACCACTTCTTTAATGCCGACAAAGACGATAAAGGCGGCGACTTCTTATACATCCAAGGTCACGTTTCTCCGGGTATTTATTCTCGTGCATTTGTTGAAGGCCGTTTGACCGAAGAGCAACTTGATAGCTTCCGTCAAGAAGTGGATGGTGAAGGTCTATCTTCATACCCACACCCGAAATTAATGCCTGACTTCTGGCAATTCCCAACCGTTTCTATGGGTTTAGGTCCGATTGCTGCTATTTACCAAGCTCGTTTCCTTAAGTATCTTACCGACCGTGGTATTAAAGACTGTTCACATCAGCGCGTATACTGCTACATGGGTGACGGTGAGTGTGATGAGCCGGAATCACTGGGTGCAATTGGTCTTGCTGCCCGTGAAGGTCTCGACAACTTAACGTTCGTTATTAACTGTAACTTGCAGCGTCTTGACGGTCCTGTTCGCGGTAACGGCAAAATTATTCAAGAACTTGAAGGTACATTCCGCGGCGCTGGCTGGGAAGTTATCAAAGTCATCTGGGGTTCATACTGGGATCCACTGATTGCTCGTGACAAAGACGGCAAGTTATTAGACATCATGGAAAGCACAGTTGATGGTGAGTACCAGAACTACAAAGCCAAAGGCGGCAAGTTCACTCGCGACAACTTCTTTGCTAAAACTCCAGAAACTGCGGCAATGGTTGCAAACATGTCTGATGCCGACATCTGGCGTTTGAACCGTGGTGGTCACGACCCAGTGAAAGTTTACGCGGCATACGATCGTGCAGTGAACACCAAAGGTCGCCCACAGGTTATCTTAGCTAAGACCGTAAAAGGCTACGGTATGGGTGACGCTGGTGAAGGTAAGAATATTGCTCACCAAGTTAAGAAAATGGACATCGAAGCTATCAAACACTTCCGTGACCGTTTTAACATTCCGGTTAAAGATGAAGATTTGGCTGATATGCCGTATTACAAATTCCCGGAAGACAGCGAAGAGTACAAGTATTTAACGGCGCGTCGTGAAGCATTAGGTGGCTACCTACCTAAACGTCGTGTTAATTCAAATAAAGAAGTTGATACTCCAGAGTTAAAAGCATTTGACGCTGTATTAAAGGGATCAAATGGCCGTGAAATTTCGACCACTATGGCATTTGGCCGTATTCTTCAAGCGATTATCAAAGACAAGCAAATTGGTAAGCGTGTTGTTCCAATCATTCCTGATGAAGCACGTACGTTTGGACTAGAAGGTCTGTTCCGTCAAGTCGGTATTTACGCCCACGAAGGACAAAAATACACGCCTCAAGATGCTGACCAAGTTGCTTACTACCGTGAAGATAAAAAAGGTCAAGTACTGCAAGAAGGTATCAACGAATTGGGCGCTATGTCTGATTGGTTGGCGGCAGCGACATCATACTCGAACAATAACGAGCCTATGATTCCTTTCTATATCTACTACTCAATGTTCGGTTTCCAACGTGTCGGTGACATGGTTTGGGCCGCAGGTGACTCACAAGCGCGTGGTTTCCTTGTCGGTGGTACTGCAGGTCGTACAACACTTAACGGTGAAGGTCTGCAACACCAAGACGGTCATTCACATCCACACTTTGGCACGGTACCAAACTGTATTACTTATGACCCAACCTACGGTTATGAACTGGCTGTTATTGTTCAAGACGGTATGCGTCGTATGTACGGCGAAAATGAGAACGTGTTCTACTACTTAACAGTTATGAACGAAAACTACGTTCAGCCGGAAATGCCAAAAGGCGTTGAAGAAGGCATTATCAAAGGTATCTACAAGCTGGATGAAATTAAGGCCAAAGGTAAGAAAAACGTTCGTCTTCTTGGTTCAGGTACAATCCTTCTTCAAGTTCGCGAAGCTGCACAAATCCTAGCTGAAAAGTATGGTGTAAACGCCGAAGTCTACAGTGCGACTTCATTCAACGAGTTAGGCCGTGACGGTCAAGAAGTTGACCGCTTCAACATGCTTAACCCTGAAGCTCCAGCGCAAAAAGCGTATGTAACTGAAGTACTTGAACAAGGTACTGGCCCTGTTATCGCGGCAACGGACTACATCAAAGGATATGCCGAGCAAATCCGCGCTTATGTACCAGCGGCTTACCGCGTATTAGGTACTGACGGCTTTGGTCGTTCAGACAGTCGTGCAAACCTACGTCGTCACTTCGAAGTAGATCAAAACTACATCGTGTTGGCTGCACTTAGCGAATTAGCAGCGGCTGGCGATATTAAAGCAGACGTTGTTACTAAGGCGATCGAAGACTTAGGTATCGACCCTGAAAAACTTAACCCGCTTTATGCATAATTGGCGCCCAGGAGAATAATTAAGATGGCTGACATGAAAGACATCCTAGTCCCAGACGTTGGTGGCGACGAAGTTGAAGTAATCGAACTATGTGTTGCGGTTGGCGACACGGTCGAAGCGGAAGACGCAATCGTTACAGTTGAAACAGATAAAGCGACTATGGACATTCCTGCGCCTTTCGCGGGAACCATAAAAGAAATCAAGATTGCAGTGGGCGACAAAGTGTCTGAAGGCACCTTGTTGGCTGTGGTTGAAGCTGGCGAAACGGCAGCGCCTGTTGCAGAAGCGGCTCCAGCTGCAGAAGCTGCACCTGCAGCAACTGCATCTGCAGCAACTGCATCTGCAGCAACTGCATCTGCAGCAACTGCATCTGCAGTGATTGAAGTGACCGTGCCTGATATCGGTTCTGACGGTGAAGTCGATATTATCGACGTTCTAGTTGCTGTGGGCGATACCGTTGCTAAAGAAGACGGCTTGATCACCCTTGAAACTGATAAAGCAACCATGGACGTACCTTGCCCAGAAAACGGCGTGGTTAAAGAGCTTAAAGTTGAAGTCGGCGGCAAAGTCGCTCAAGGTTCTTTGGTACTGTTGCTAGAGACGGCCGGCGCCGGTGGCGTTGGCAGTGAACATAAAGCGGAGCCAGCGGCAGAAGCTCCAGCGGCGGCACCGCCTGCATCTGCACCAGTAGAGGCACCTGCTGCGCCAGTTGCAGCTGCAGCGCCAGAATCAAAAGAAGTTGAAGTGCCAGACATTGGTACCGATGGCGAAGTTGACGTTATCGACGTGTTAGTTGCGGTTGGCGACGAAGTAGAAGCGGAACAAGGCTTAATTACTTTAGAAACAGACAAGGCAACGATGGACGTGCCTGCGCCATTTGCTGGCATTGTCAAAGAATTGAAAGTTGAGAACGGCGCCAAGGTATCTCAAGGTACTCTTATTGCTGTTATTGAAACTAAAGGCAGCGCGCCTGCTGCAGCGGCAGCTCCTGCTGCTCCAGCACCTGCGGCGGCAGCGCCAGCCCCAGCTCCAGCGACACCCGCTAAGAAAGCGCCACCAGTTCAGCAATTACACCCTTCTCAAGCAGGAGCAAAGTCTGGCGGTAAGATCCACGCGACACCTTCAGTTCGCCGATTGGCCAGTGAGTTTGGCGTTGACCTAACTAAAGTGACAGGCTCTGGTCGTAAGGGGCGTATTTTGGCTGAAGACGTTAAGTCTTTTGTTAAGTATGAGTTGTCTCGTCCTAAGGCAACTGCAGCTTCAAGTGTTGCACCAGGTGAAGGCGGTCTACAGGTATTGCCACAACCTAAGATTGATTTCTCTAAATTCGGTGAAGTGGAAGAGAAACCACTTACTCGTATTCAGAAGATTTCTGGCCCTAACTTGCACCGTAATTGGGTGACTATTCCTCACGTAACCCAGTTTGAAGAAGCGGATATCACAGAGCTTGAGAAATTCCGTAAAGACCAAAATGCATTGTTAGCCAAGCAAAAATCGGATCTTAAGATCACGCCACTTGTTTTCATCATGAAAGCGTGTGCTTCAGCATTGTTAACTTATCCGCAGTTTAACTCTTCGTTAAGCCCGGATGGTGAAAGCATTTTCTTGAAGAAATACGTTCATATCGGTATTGCAGTTGATACGCCAAACGGTTTGGTTGTTCCTGTGGTACGTGACGTCGACAAGAAAGGTGTTAATGAGTTGTCTCGCGAGCTTATGGAAATTTCCAAGAAAGCGCGTGATGGCAAGTTAACTGCGAAAGATATGCAAGGTGGTTGTTTCACTATTTCATCACTCGGCGGCATTGGCGGTACTTCGTTTACTCCAATCGTTAACGCGCCTGAAGTGGGCATCTTAGGTGTCTCTAAGAGCGAGATGAAGCCGAAGTGGAACGGTACTGAATTTGTACCTAAACTCATGTTGCCACTGTCTCTGTCTTACGACCATCGTGTAATTGACGGAGCCCTTGCAGCACGCTTTGCTGTACATATTGGACAAGTGTTGTCGGACATCCGCAAACTGGTTCTATAAAAGAAAAAGAAAGTCCTGTATTTGCAGGACTTTCTGTATCTGGAGTGTTACACTCCGCACAAATTTTGATTTGTTGGCTGAAAGCTTTCAAGTCGTATTAATAAATGTGGAAAAGGTGCGGTCTTTTCCATCACCTTACTAGTGAATAGAGGTTAAGAATGAGCAACGATATCAAAACCCAAGTAGTGGTTATTGGTGCTGGCCCTGGTGGTTATTCTGCTGCGTTCCGTGCAGCGGACTTAGGTCTAGACGTAACTTTAGTTGAAGCACGCAGCACATTAGGTGGTGTTTGTTTGAACGTAGGTTGTATCCCGTCAAAAGCGTTATTACACGTCGCAAAAGTAATTGATGATGCGAAAGATATGGCATCACACGGTGTAACTTTTGGTGAGCCGCAAATCGACCTAGATAAAATTCGCTCTTGGAAAGACAGCGTTGTTTCTCAATTAACTGGCGGTTTAGACGGCATGTCTAAAATGCGTAAAGTTAAAGTGGTAAACGGTTACGGTAAATTCACTGGTAGCAACACTTTAGCGGTTCAAGGTGAAGACGGCGTGACTAACATCACTTTCGACAACGCGATCATCGCAGCAGGTTCAGAGCCAGTTAATCTTCCTTTCATCCCAGAAGACGATCGCGTAATCGACTCAACGGGTGCACTAGAACTTAAAGACATTCCTGGTGAAATGCTTGTTCTTGGTGGTGGTATCATCGGTCTAGAAATGGGTACGGTATACAGCTCACTAGGTACTAACGTTTCTGTTGTTGAATTCTTAGACCAACTTGTTCCTGCAGCGGATAAAGACGTTGTTCAGGTTTACACTAAGTACAACAAAAAACGTTTCAACGTTATGCTTTCAACTAAGGTTGTTGCTGTTGAAGCGAAAGACGACGGTTTATACGTTACGTTCGAAGGTAAAAAAGCACCAACTGAGCCAGTACGTTATGACAAAATCTTGGTTGCTGTTGGCCGTAAGCCAAACGGTAACTTATGTGACGCAGCTAAAGCGGGCGTTGCGGTTGATGAGCGCGGTTTCATCAACGTAGACAACCAATTACGCACTAACGTCAACCACATCTTCGCGATCGGCGACGTTGTTGGTCAGCCTATGCTTGCTCACAAAGCGGTCCACGAAGCACACGTTGCTGCAGAAGTTATTTCTGGTCAGAAACACTTCTTTGAACCACAAGCAATTCCTTCAATTGCTTATACTGATCCGGAAATGGCTTGGGTTGGTATTACAGAGAAAGAAGCAAAAGAACAAGGCTTGAACGTAGAATCAGCTAAGTTCCCTTGGGCAGCTTCTGGTCGTGCAATCGCATCTGCACGTACTGAAGGTTTCACTAAGTTAATTTTCGACAAAGACTCTCACCGTATCCTAGGTGGCGCGATTGTTGGTATTAACGCTGGTGAAATGCTTGGTGAAATCGGTCTAGCGATTGAGATGGGTGCTGACGCAGAAGACATCGCGTTAACTATCCACGCTCACCCGACTTTAAACGAGTCAATCGGCCTTGCTGCTGAGATCTACGAAGGTTCAATTACTGATCTTCCTAATCCAAAAGCGAAAAAGAAAAAGTAACACTTTTTCCAACGTCTTTGGATTTAATAAGCTAGCAGGGAGTGCTAGCATGATAGAGCCGCTTATTGCGGCTCTTTTTATTTGAGGAATAGTTTCATGCGTCGAGTACAAAGTCTCTTTGTATCACTCTTACTCTTTATCGGCTATACCGCCGATGCAGCAGAAGCTGACGAGTTGTTTTCCAACTACGGTTCAGCGTTAGTTCAAATTAAGTCCATTAACATTAACTCTGGCCAAAAATCGTCAATTGGTACGGGATTTTTTATCAATGACAGTGGCCGAATTGTTACTAATTACCATGTCATCTCCAGCTTCGTGCAATCTCCAGAGCAGTATCGAATTGAATATGTAGACGAAAAAGAGCAAAGCTTTGAAGTTCAAGTTCACGACATTGATGTGGTGAATGATCTGGCAATTTTAAAGGCGGATGTTAGGCCTGAGGTGTACTTTCAACTCGCGAAAGAGGAGCCTGCGAAAGGCGACGATTTGTTTGCACTGGGAAACCCTCACGATCTCGGAATGATAGTGGTCCCGGGAACATACAATGGCATCAAATCGAAAAGCTACTATCAGCGCATTCATTTTACCGGTTCGATTAACCCGGGCATGTCTGGCGGACCAACGGTTGATGCCAAGGGCCAAGTCATTGGAATTAATGTTGCGACCGCAGGCAATCAGATTGGCTTTTTAGTTCCGGTTGCAAAACTACACGCTTTGTTGGCCGACCTGAAATCTCCAGAAAGTGATGAGTCGGTGGAAGGCTTTTTTACCAATCGAATCACTGAACAGCTTACTCGCAATCAGCAACAACTATATCAGCAAGTTTTGCAGGCTGAGTGGCCTCGGTACTCGCTCGGAGGAGCCAAAGTTCCCAACGAGATTTCCGAGTTTTTGCCGTGTTGGGGCAACTCCAATGAAGATAAAGAAAAAATTCGTTACACCGCCATATCGAGCAGTTGTTACCTATCCGAGCGCATTTATATTTCAAGTGAAATGACAACGGGTCATGCGCAAATAAGCTTCAACTGGTTGCAAAGTGAAGATCTAAGCGGGCTGCAATTGAGTGCACTTTACAACAAAACGTTAAATTCAAACTATGGTCGCAGTAACGCTAGACAAGACGATGTGACGGATTTTCATTGCTATGAGAGCATTGTCCAAAACCCCGCTGAAGACGTGTCAAAGGGATATACCTGCGTTCGAGCCTATCGAAAATACCAGGGCTTATTTGATGTGCGTTATTACTCTCTGTTACTAGAAAAGAGTGACCAGACATTGGTTGGCCGTTATGCCCTTGAGGGAGTGACGAAAGAAACGGCAGAGAGATTCTACAAGAAGTACATGGAGAGCGTGTCATGGAATTAGTCGTAGAGATTATAACTCGCAGTGAAAAAGTGCTTCATTTGGTCCCGGTTAAAGGAGATACCATTTCAATAGGGCGCGGTTACGATTGTGATGTGATCATCCAAGAAGAGCACGTATGCCCGCTACACGCAAAGATCTCTCAGACTGAAAGTGGAGACTTGTTGCTGACGGACGAGTCAGAGGTTAACGGCATTAAAGATAGAGCGCAGCGGCCACTTGGGCAGAAACACATATTCAAGTCTGGCGATGTGTTCTCGTTTGGTAAATCTTTCATACGAATTGTTGATGTCAGACACCCAGTGCCAATGGCGAAGAAGTTGAACCCGTTAGAGGAATTTTTTACGACGCTTAACACTTGGTATTGGGCAGTTGCGGCCACCTTAATATTCACCTTTATTCAAGGTTTTAAACGCTATCAAGAGACGTTTCAGACCGTCACTTTGAGTAAAACGGCAGTGTCATCAGTAATGATGGCTTTGCTGTTTGTCATCGTCCCGATCTTAGTTGCGATCGCAGCTAGGATTTTCAAAAAAGAAGTAAAGTTTTTCGCAATTGTCGCCTTTTTCTATTTCTACGCTTGTGTGATTCAGTTGGTCTCTAGCCTTGGCAACGTCTTGTTATTCAATTGGGGAGAGTTAGGCGTCATATTCTGGACCGGAGAGGTCCTGTTCTTCTTGTTGTGCTGCCTGTTTTTATGGGGCGCTTTTTATCTAGCTTCTAACATGTCTATTGCTCGAATCTCGACAGTGTCAACCGCATTTACCTTTACCTTATTTGGGCTTGTGTATATATACGACAGTGGTGACGACAAAGTGTCTTTGAATCCGGTGATTTCGGCCAACGTGCTGCCATCGAGTTTCTTGTTTACTAAACCTATCAATGTTGACCGCTACATAGAAAATACCGGTGCATTGTTTGACGCTGCAGTGAAAGAAGCCGAGCGTCGAAACAGTGAAGCAAACAATGACTGAGCGCCACATAAACTCAGTACATCAACTGAGAGCAGAACAGTTAAAAACATCAACTCGCGAGTTTAAAGCCCGTGGTAGCGCGCTAAAGCGCTGCCCGGAGTGCTTACTCGCGACAGATAAATGCATTTGCAATGTGTTTGAGCCGGTGGATAGCAACATCGCAGTTTGCATGTTGATGTATCATGCGGAGTATTATAAACCGTCGAATACCGGCCAGTTGATCTGCCAAATGGTCGAAGACAACTATGCCTTTCGTTGGGAGCGCACCAAACTTGATCAAGAGTTAGCCTTATTGCTTAAGAATGACGCGTATTATCCGATTATCGTGTTTCCTCACGACAGTGTTGATGAAGTAAGACAAATTGATAGGGTGCCAGATACTGAGCAGTTGTCTGGACGTAAGCCTTTGCTGATTTTCTTGGACGGAACATGGCGTCAGGCAAAAAAAATGTTCATCAAGTCGCCATATCTGGATGATATTCCGGTGCTTGAACTAAAGGATTTTACGAAAGGCGCGTATCAGTTGAGAGAGTCTTATCACGAGCATCACTTAAGTACTGTTGAGGTAGCTTATGAACTGTTTAAACAAAATGGCGAGGTCAATTTAGGTAAACAATTGGAAAAGCTATTTGTACAGTTCCGCACTGGGTACAAAGCATACAAACGCTAGTCACTCAATTGTAAGCTTTTGTTACAGCCATTGACTTTGTATGTGTCGGCGTTAATCTGAATCAGTTATACCAGTTAAATGGAGGCGTTTGCCTCCTTTTTAACATTTATAAGAAGAACAAGAGCTCGGAATAAAATTATGAAAAAGATGAGTCTTATTGCGGCAGGTGTCGCGATTGCGCTAGGTACCCTCGGCTTAACGGCATGTTCACCGAAACAAGAAACGAAAACTCCAAGTGTTGAACAAGTAAAAGATGTCCAGTTGACATCTGGTATTGATGTGCAAAATATGGACACCACTGCCTCGCCAAAAGAAGACTTCTATTTATACGTAAACGGAAAATGGTTACAGGAAACCAAAATTCCAGCGGATAAATCCAATTACGGTTCTTTCACAAAGCTTTATGATGACGCTCAAGAAAACCTGAAAGCGATTATTGAACGTGCATCGACTGCAACTAATCCTGCCCTAGGCAGTGACGAGCAAAAATTAGGTGATTTTTACAATGCTTATTTAGATGAAAACCTCGCAGAAGAGCTTGGTATTTCGCCTCTAAAACCGGCGTTTGACTTAATTAGCTCTGCCACGAGCCACGAAGACATTGCCGCTGTAATGGGCCAATTATATGGCATGGGGGTGACAGGCCCCTTCGGTTTTTATGTAAACAATGACGCCAAAAAATCTGATCAATATGCGGTCTATTTGTATCAAGCGGGACTCGGGCTACCCGATCGAGATTATTACTTCAAAGAAGACGAAAAGTCAGTTTCTAATCGCCAGGCTTATGTTGACTATATCAGCGACATGTTAGCCATGGCAGGATTTGAGGATGCACAAGGTGCAGCCAAACGCATCATGGCGCTTGAAACTCAAATCGCAGAGAAACATTGGACTCGTGTAGAGAGTCGCGATGCGAATAAAAGATACAACAAATATTCAACGGAAGAGTTTGTCGAATATATGGGAGAGTTTCCATGGCAAACTTATGTTGCCGCGACAGGCCTTGAGGTTGAGAGCCTGATCGCTTCGCAAAATACCTATATGCAAGCTTTTGGAGACTTGTATACAAATGTCGACGTAGCTACATGGAAAGAATACTTAAACATGAAATTGTTATCCGGCTACGCGGACAAATTGTCTAAGCAATTCGTTGACCGTAACTTTGCATTTTATGGTACGACTTTAAGAGGCATTGAGGAACAACAACCTCGTTGGAAGCAAGCGGTTTCAGGTGTGGATACTGTGCTTGGTGAATTACTTGGCCGAATGTACGTGGCTGAGCACTTTAAGCCTGAAGCAAAAGAGCGTATGGAACAATTAGTTCAAAACCTAATCAAGGGCTTTGAGGTCGGCATCCAAGAGCTTGAGTGGATGAGCCCAGAGACAAAAATAGCAGCTCTAGAGAAGTTATCGAAATTTACGCCAAAGATTGGCTACCCAGATAAGTGGAAAGACTACAGCAATTTGGAGATTAAACCTGGGGACTTAGTTGGCAACTACATGCGTTACAACGCGTGGGAATTGCAAAAAATGTTGGATAAGATGGGCAAGCCTATCGATCGTTCTGAATGGTATATGACACCACAAACGGTGAATGCTTA
>CAXRBI010000021.1:0-12371 GCA_964229075.1 Alteromonadaceae bacterium
CTTCAATCAATACGCTAGATTTATCTTCCGCCAAAAGTAATGGCAGACTGATCTGTAGCATGTTAGTCAACGTTTTAACGTCGAGCGATTGTTCCTGACTATTTGCTTTGTACTGAAAGATTGGAGCTTGTTCGAGCGCTGCTAACAACAGTGATTGCCCGGAAAGTTTGAAGCCTAAAAGCGTCGCATTAGGTGATGAAAATGCGCCTTTTAGGACTGACTTTAACTCTGAAGAGAGCTTGGAATAATCCCGACTGCCACTGGCTAACCATTGTCTTATTACTGAGGCTTGAGTTGCAGATAATGCGATAGATGCGGTTATCTGTTGATGTGGGGCAAAGAATAACATGAGCTGTTGCTGAGAAAACATCAGTAGCGTTTGTTGCGAGCCTACCTGGTTAGCTAAGTTGCTTGGTAAAATTAAGGTTTGGCCGTTGGGTAATGTCAGCTGTTGGCCTTTACCAATGTTTGATATTGCAACCGTTTGAACATTATCAAACAGGGTGAGCCCAGGCCGGGTATTTTGCCCCGCAGTCGTTGCAGAGGCGGATGTCGTTTGCGATGGCGGTGTTTGCAATGTCTTATTGAATGCTGTCTATCTATGTAGACGATGCTAGGTCTAAATGCCGTTTTTAGCAACTTGATTTGATCGAAAATATGGTACGCCGCAAAAGGGCTGTGATACAATCGCGAGGTTTTTTGGCTAGGCGCCAAGCTTTTAAAATTAAACACGAATATTACAAAAACTATGATCCCAGAACTCGGAAATTTTGCTCTCTATATCGCCTTTTCGTTCAGCTTGCTTTTGTCCGTATTTCCTTTAATCGGGTTAGCCAAAGACAACAGACGTTTGATGGAGTTGGCACCTAACTTAACCTTAGGTTTATTCGCTTTCACGCTTATTGCCTTTTTGAGTTTGGTTTATGCGTTTTTAACTGACGACTTTACTGTTCTCAACGTCGCACAAAACTCAAATACTGCATTGCCTACTCACTTCAAGTTTGCCGCGAGTTTTGGTAGTCACGAGGGCTCTTTCCTACTGTGGTTGTTGATGCAGTCTGGTTGGGCGTTCGCTGTTGCGGTTTGGTCAAAGACCTTACCCGCGGAAATGCGAACTCGGGTGCTGATGGTTCTAGGGTGGATTTGTGTTGGTTTTTACGCCTACATAATCACAGTGTCAAACCCGTTTGACCGCACACTACCGTACTTCCCAGTAGACGGAAAAGATTTGAACCCGTTATTGCAAGACATCGGGATGATTATTCACCCACCGTTGCTTTATATGGGGTATGTCGGTCTTTCCGTTTGTTTTGCGTTTGCAATTGCAGCGTTACTTAGTGGTAACTTAGACTCAACTTGGGCGAAATGGTCTCGTCCTTGGACGGCTGCTGCTTGGGGCTTCTTAACCTTAGGTATCACGATCGGTTCTTGGTGGGCATACGCCGAACTCGGTTGGGGCGGCTGGTGGTTCTGGGATCCAGTAGAAAACGCATCTTTTATGCCGTGGCTTGTAGCGACTGCATTGTTGCACTCATTGGCTGTTTCTGAAAAGCGTAATGCGTTTAAGAGTTGGACGGTATTTTTAGCCATTGCCGCGTTCTCTCTAAGCCTGTTAGGGACGTTTTTGGTTCGCTCAGGTGTGATTGTATCGGTTCATGCCTTCGCAACCGACCCAGCACGAGGCGTGTTTATCCTAATCTTACTTGCTATTGTTATTGGCGGCAGCTTGCTCTTGTACATGTTGAGAGCATCTAACATTCAAAGCGTGGGTAAGTTCAAGATGTTTTCCCGTGAGGCGATGTTGTGGGGAAACAATGTATTTTTGGTCGCCGCAACTTTAATTGTCTTGCTTGGGACACTGCTGCCGTTGGTTCACAAAGAACTTGGGCTAGGAACCATTTCTATCGGCGAACCTTTCTTTAATCAGATGTTTGCAATCATCATATTACCGTTTGCCATGATGTTGGGCGTGTCGCCTTTGGTCCGTTGGAAACAAGATAAATTAAACAAGTTTGTTAAACAGCCTTTGATCATTGTATTAGCCAGTTTTGTGATTGCTTATGCGTGGATTTATCTTGAATTTGGTGACGTAAAAGGCGCGGCGTTGCTCGGTGTCTTTTTGTTCAATTGGATTGTCTTATTCACAGCAGTTGAACTGAAACAAACTTTAGCAAAGGTGTCCTTCACAAAAGTGCCAATGAGCCATTTTGCGATGGTAGTGGGGCATATCGGCTTGGCCTTTGTCATTGCCGGCGTCGGGCTAACGTCTCAGTATTCAACCCAGCGAGACGTGAAGATGAACATTGGCGATTCTGCGGACCTTGACGGCTATACCTTCACCTTCAATAAGATTCGTAACATTGATGGTCCGAACTACGAAGGTTGGGCGGCTGATATGACGATCTATCAAGGCGGGCAGTTAGAAGCTAACTTATTGGCAGAGAAACGCTATTACCCAGTGCAACGAAATACCATGACCGAAGCTGCGATTGATGACGGTTTTTTCCGTGACTTGTATGTGTCATTGGGTGAGCGACTACCAGATGGCGCATGGGCGCTGCGTGTCTATGTCAAACCTTATGTTCGATGGATTTGGATAGGTGGCATATTAATTTCTTTGGCGGGCTTGTTTGTGATTATGGACAAACGCTATCGCAATCGAAATAAATCCGTTACTGAAGGAGCGCTAGCGTGAACAAAAAAATCTTGGTAACAGCCACGCCGCTGTTGTTTTTTATCGTTTTATTGATGTTTTTATTAAAGGGTTTGTTCAGCGATCCTAAAGAACGTGATTCGGCTTTGATTGGCAAATCTATGCCAAGTTTTGAATTACCTGACTTGATGAACGAGAAGGTCATACATAGCGAAACAACCTTAAAAGGTGAGGCCGTGCTATTAAATGTGTGGGGCACTTGGTGCATAACCTGTAAATATGAGTTGCCTTACCTGACAAAACTTCGCCAAGAGTACGACGTTAAGATAGTTGGTTTGTACTACGACCAAAACCATGCACCAGAGTTTGGCCAATATGCCGATATTCCTTCAATTCGGGTGGAAGTGGTAGATATGACCAATCGATTAGGTAACCCGTACCTTTACAATATTTTGGACTTGGATCGAACTTTGTCTTTGAACTTAGGTGTTACGGGCGCACCGGAAACCTTCTTAATCGATAAAAACGGGATCGTTCGAGCCCATCACATGGGTGATGTTAATGAACGTGTCTGGCGCGACAAATTAGCGCCAATTTGGAATGAGATGAACTAATGCGTATTTTGCTTTTATTAATATTGAGCTTCAGTAGTATCGCTTTCGCCACCGAAGATGTTATTGATTTTGAATCAAAAAAACAGGAAGAGTTGTACCGAGTTTTAGTGAAAGAACTGCGTTGCCCGAAATGCCAAAACCAAAACATCGCCGACTCCAATGCGGTTGTCGCGAAAGATATGCGGGTAAAAACAGTTGAGTTGGTTAAACAAGGTAAAAACAAACAAGAAGTGGTCGATTACATGGTCGATCGCTATGGCCAATTTGCCCATTATCAACCGCCTTTGAATTCTGCAACGTTGCTGCTATGGGTTGTACCAATCGGTTTTATGCTTTTGGCTTTATTGTTGTTGTCCCGTCGCAGTATAAACAAAGAAGACGGCCTATCGGTTGCACCAGTGGTCGAGGAAGACGACGAATTGAAAGCGTTGCTTGAAGAAGCAAACGTCGATGTTAAACAACAGAAGGGCAATTCGTGATGTCTAGTTTGTATGCTGTAATGGCCTTAGTTTTGCTATTTGCTTGCGTTTTTGTACTCGTACCATTCATACGTTTTAAGAAAGCCAACAAACAGTCTGAAGTCACATCGAGTTGGTATTTGTCTCGTAAGCAAGAGCTTCAAGCGGAACTATCAGAGGGGCGCTTTGACGAGCAGGAGTATCAGGCGGCCATTGCTGAATTGCAAGAAACCGCAAAACAAGAATTGAAGATTGCGCTTGAAGAAAAGCAGGTAGAGGAAGCGCTCGACAGCAAACCATACCTATTTGCTGCTTTGGCATTGATGCTTGTAACCTCAATTGTGTTTTACAGTCAAAATGGTCACTACAACAAGCTCGAACAATGGCAAGACACCATGGCTGCAATGCCAGAACTCAGCCAAAAAATTATTCAAGACAGCAATGCGCCTGTAACGAATCAAGAGCTTCAGGACTTTGCGTTGGGCCTAAGAACTAAGTTGCTGGAAAAAGACGAAGCAATCGGCTGGATGTTGCTTGGACGCACCTTAATGGCAATGAGTGATATTGATGGAGCCATTTCTGCGTTTCAAAAGAGTTATGAACGCCAACCAAGCAATGTTTCAAATACATTGAGTTATGGCCAAGCGTTGCAACAAAGTGGTGATGACATTCTGATAGAAAAATCTTTAAGGTTGTTTTCTGAAGTATTGACCTACCGGCCGGATAACGCCATGGCATCGTTACTGCTTGGTGAATCTAGTTTACTCTTAGAGCGGTTTGAAGGTGCTAAAACTGCCTTTACTTATGGTTTGTCGTTATTAGAAGAGAATGACCCGAGACGCAGCTTGGTTAGTCAAAGGCTACAGGTTATCAACCAGCAAATGGGTCTATCTTCAGTCGCGTTTAGCGGTTTAACCATTGAAATTGATATTGCTTCTGAGCTCAAAACAAAACTAAACCAGTTTAATAATCTATTTGTTTTTGCCAAATTGAGCTCTATGCCAATGCCTATCGCTGTGAAAAAGCTTTCGGTGTCGGAATTCCCATTAGTCGTGACTCTTTCAGATGCGGATGCAATGGTGCCAGAGTTAACTCTGTCTTCTCAACAACATGTGCAAGTGTATGCTAGATTGTCAGTAGATGATCAGGCACCTTGGTCGCTCGGCGACTGGCAGGGGCAGCAATCCAATATTGATGTGAATAACACGGATGTAATAAAAATCACTATCGCTGAGGAAAACAAATGAAATCACTAAAATTGTTTTGGCTAACTATTGCACTCAGCGTAACCATTGGCTGTGCAAAGACACCTGAAGATGCACAACAAAAACAAGTTAATGGCGCAGACAATACAACAGTCGTAGCGGAAGACCCTTATGTCGACGAGCGCGACCCATTTGAAAGTGTTAACCGTGAGTTGTGGGACTTTAACTGGAACGTTTTGGATAAATATGTGTTGCGACCTCTGGCCGTTGGTTATTCAGAATATTTACCTCAGCCTGCTCAAACTGGGGTGAGAAATTTCGTCACCAATCTGGAAGAGCCGGGTTATGCATTAAATCACTTGTTGCAAGGTAAGTTTTTAGACTCTGGTGCGGCAGTAGGCCGATTTGCGATCAATTCCACAGTCGGCTTGTTTGGGCTTGTTGATGTCGCTGACTATCTTGGGTTAGAGCAGAAAAAAGAGAGCTTTGGCGAGACTATGGCGGTTGCAGGGGTTGGCAATGGTCCCTATATAATGGTGCCGGCTTACGGCCCAACTACGGCCCGTGATGCCACTGGTGATTTTGTTGACGGTCAAATTTTCCCATTATATTTACTGGATTGGCCGTTAGCTTTGTTTAAAACTGGGGTAAAGGCGATATACACTCGCGCAGATTTAATTCAACAAGAAAGTATGATCAATAGCTCCACCGACAGTTATGTATTCATTAAAGAAGTTTATTATCAAAATCAAAACTTTAAGATCCACGATGGCAATCCTCCACTAGAAGAAGAGGAAGAGATTGACGAAGAGTTTTTAGACGAAATCGACTGATCCATCAAATTGTCACTAGACTCTAAATACCCAGTCCTATAAGATCGCCGCTCAAATCGTAGTGGCGATTTTTTTGGGGATAGTGAACATGGAAAACGTTTTAATATTTTTGTTTGTTGGGGCGATTTATCAACTGCCTTTTTACTTCATTTTGTTTAGTGACAGAACTGAGCAGAGCGATAAGAAAGTGTTTTTGATACTGGCTCTATTGACTTCTTGGTGTGCGTGGTTGTTGTATTTAGCTTATGCCTTTGTTGTGAATTTAAAGGTTCAAAAGCCAATTCGACTGCGAGAAGTTCAAGTATAAAAAAAACGGCCAACAGGCCGTTTTTTTGTGTCTAGAATTTATTGAACCTTGGTTAAGGTTTTAATGCCTTTTCACCTCTGCCAATGCCTACAACACCAGAGCGAACGGTTTCAATAATGCTCGCATTTTGCTTCATGACTTCGACAAATGCATCGACTTTTTCGGTCGTTCCAAGCAGTTGAACTGTATAAACCCGGCTTGCAACATCGACAATTTGACCTCGAAATATGTCCGCTGCTCGTTTAACTTCTTCTCTTTGCTCATTGTTTTCCGCAAAGATCTTGATCAACACAATTTCGCGCTCGACGTGGGCGTTTTCAGTTAGCTCTCGAACTTTTAACACATCGACAAGTTTGTTGACTTGTTTAGTGATTTGCTCCAATACCTTCTGATCGCCATGGGTGGTCAATGTGATCCGCGATAAGCTTGGGTCGTCTGTATTGGCAACGGTTAAGCTGTCAATGTTGTAGCCGCGCTGTGAAAACAGTCCAACAATTCGTGATAGGGCACCGGCTTCGTTTTCTAGTAAGATGGATAAGATACGACGCATTATTCACTCTCCTCTTGTTCAGACGTCTTCGCAACGGGTTTCGGTGCTAGCACCATGTCATCTATTTTGCCGCCTTTAATCTGCATCGGATAAACATGCGCGTGCTGATCAACGATGATGTCCATGAATACTAACTTGTCTTTCATCGCAAACGCCTTTTCCATAGCTGCGTCCAACTCTGCCGGATCGGTCACTCGAATTCCAACGTGACCGTAAGCTTCAGCCAAACGAACAAAGTCTGGTAATGAGTCCATGTAGGAGTGAGAATGACGGCCATCATAGAACATGGTTTGCCACTGTTTCACCATGCCCAATGAGCTGTTGTTGATGTTAATGATTTTCACCGGAATGTCGTATTGCATACACGTCGACAGTTCCTGAATGTTCATCTGAATAGAGCCGTCACCTGTAACGCAGGCAACGTGCGAATCTTTAAACGCCAACTTAACACCCATTGCGGCAGGTAGGCCGAAGCCCATGGTGCCTAAGCCGCCGGAGTTAATCCACTGGCGAGGCTTTTTGTATGGGTAGTACAAGGCTGCAAACATCTGATGCTGACCTACATCTGAGGTGACATAGGCCTCACCGTCGGTGACTTTGTACAGGCTTTCTATGACTTGCTGAGGCAGTATGCGTTCAGCATCTTTTTGATAGCCTAGACTGTCTTCAGCACGCCACTGGTCGATGGTTTGCCACCAGGTACTCATTGCACTTTCATCTGTGCTCAAGTTATGACTGTCAATATAATCGTTGAGTTGTTGTAGGACTTGCTTGGCTTCCCCAACTACTGGGATGTGTGCTCGAATCGTTTTCGAAATAGACGTTGGGTCGACATCAACATGGACAATAGTCGCATTTGGACAGAATTTCTCTACGTTATTGGTAACACGGTCGTCAAAACGAGCACCAACGGCGAATATAAGATCGGCATTGGCCATGGTTTTATTGGCTTCGTACGTGCCGTGCATACCCAACATACCAACGAATTGGTTGTGTGTACCGGAAATGCCACCCAGACCCATCAAGGTGTTAGTAACCGGCACGTTTAGGCGCTCTGCTAGTTGAGTCAGATCAGCGGACGCTTCGGCTGCAACGATACCGCCGCCCGTGTACAAGACGGGTCGTTTCGCACTGCACAGAAGTTCAGCGGCTTTCTTGATTTGTTTTGGATGCCCTTTAACCGTTGGGTTATAGGAACGCATTTTGATTTCTTTTGGCAGATGGTACGGCGCTTTAACTTTTGGATTGACGATATCCTTTGGCAAATCAACGACAACAGGCCCTGGTCGGCCGGTCTTGGCAATGTAATAAGCTTTAGCGATTGCCTCGGGAATGTCTTCCGCTTTTTTTACTAAGAAACTGTGTTTAACGATAGGGCGGGAGCAACCAACCATATCGGTTTCTTGGAATGCGTCTTCGCCGATGACGGTCGTTGGGACCTGGCCAGATAGCACGACCATTGGGATGGAGTCCATATACGCCGTTGCGATGCCCGTTATGGTATTTGTTGCACCTGGTCCGGAAGTTACCAACACTGAGCCAACGTCTCCGGTTGCTCTGGCATAACCATCCGCTGCATGCACCGCGGCTTGCTCGTGACGGACGAGAATATGTTCAATCTTGTTGTGCTCAAACAAGGCATCGTATATGTCTAACACGGCTCCGCCGGGATAGCCAAACAAGTATTTGACACCCAAATCTTCCAGCGATTGAACCACCATTTCCGCGCCAGATAACATGGGAGAATTATTCTTATCCATCTATTTTTCACTCTTAAGTCTGTTGAAGGTAGCTACTTGTGTTTTTACTCTAATTTGCCTTCGCATTACAAGGATTAATTAGGTTAATAAGTAAAATTAATTCATATATAGGGTATTCGTATGAAATATATGTGGTAATAATGCCAGTAGGACGAAAAGGAAATGTTAGAAAAAGCACTAAGATGAAACAGTTCAAGCAAATAAACCCGCTGAAAATGGCCGAAATCATGAATCGTCTTGATTTCTTCCGAGCGCTGAGTGTCGACGATAAACGCCGTTTAATAGACGAGCAACTTGTCCAAGTACGAAGTTACCAAAGCGGCGAAGTGTTAATCGAACACGGTGGCAATGGCGATGAGTTTTTTATGCTGATGTCTGGGCATTTGAATATCTTGACCAAGTCGCAAACTAAAGTGGCAGAACTCAAACCTGGGCAATTTTTCGGTGAGGTCGCGTTTATTTTAAATGAGCAACGCACTGCTAATGTCGTGGCAGAAGATGATGTGGTGGTCATGGTGATAGATCACAAAACATTAAAACTCATGCCGGTGGCCCTGAGGGACAGAATAAAAGACAAACTGATCGGTGGTTTGATTAAACGTGTTGCAGAGCTCAATGAAAAACTGGAGCAGTCGCTCAAATAAAAAGCTCTAAATTTTCAAAGATGTATTGTTCTTGGCTTGGTTGATTGATGAAATGCAGCATTGCTTTTGCAACTTGTGCGGCGTCAATCGGGCGATACTTTTTAATACCTGGCAGCCAGGCAAGTGCTCTTAGAGCAACAATCCCTATTTCCTCGCCCAATCGAAACTCTTGACGTTCGCCGACCAATACTGACGGACGCACTATCACCAAGTGCTCAAATCCATCGTTTACGCAAGATCGTTCCAATTTAGCCTTTAGGCCCAAGTAAAAGGACGATTTGGGCGAGCCCGCGCCAATGGACGAAATAACGGCAGCTGCCTTGCAGCCATTGGCTTTTGCATAGGAAAGAAACTGCGAAGGGTAGTCGACATCAATCACATATTGTCTTTCTTTACTACCTGCTTTTTTTAAGGTGGTGCCAATGCAGCAAAATACCTGTGTGCCAATGATCTTTGAAGACCACTCGGCCATGTCGGCGAAATCAACGACATGCTGCTGAATCTTTTCACAGACAAGGTTTTCAGGCAGTGGACTGCGAGTAAATGTCTTTATTTCGCAGTAGTCGTCGTTGGCACTTAATTGCTTGAGCAACTGTCGTCCGACTAAGCCGGATGCGCCAATGACGACGGCGGTTTTGTTACTCATATAGATTTTCGAAATAGCTCTCTAAAATTACAACCGCAGATTGAGAATCTATGTTGCCTTTCTTAAGGTTTCGATAACCACCGCGCTCGAATAAATGCGCTTTAGCATCTACTGTCGTCAAGCGTTCGTCATGGGTTGTGACTTGCACTCCAAAACGACCGTGCAATCGATTTGCAAATTTCTTCGCACGCGCAGTCATCGGTTGTTCTGTACCGTCCATATTGAGTGGAAGGCCAACCACGACGAGGTCTGGGAGCCATTCTTTTAAAAGCTTTTCCACCTCGTCCCAATTCGGTGTACCGTCTTTGGCTTTGACCGCTTTTAAAGGTGATGCCGTTCCCGTCAATTGTTGACCTATGGCAAAACCAATACTGCCGGTGCCGTAATCCACAGCCATTATGGTTTGGTTGGTCATTATGCGTGACCTGCAAATGCTGTCAACTGAGCGATATCGATACCTAACATCTGTACCGCCTTTTCCCAACGTTGGTCGATTGGGGTGTTAAAAATCAATTCTGGATCCGCGTCAATGGTCAGCCAAGAGTTAGAAGCCAACTCTTCTTCCAGTTGACCCGCAGACCAGCCGGCATAACCTAAGGTTAAGACAAACTCTTTCGGCCCTGTTTCAGTAGCAAGGTTTTCAAGAATGTCTTTGGAGGTAGTGACCATAATATTGTCGTTTAGATGCAATGAAGAAGACCATTCACGGCAACCGGAGTGCAAAACAAAGCCGCGATCGGTTTGAACTGGCCCGCCTGCCAACACCAATTGATCAGAGAGCAGGGGATTAACCTCATCGTTGATTTTGATTTCTTTTAACAATCGTCCTACCGACATGTCAGTCGATTTGTTAACGACTAACCCCATTGCGCCTTCATCATCATGTTCGCAAATGTAGGTGACACTTCGGCCAAAATAGGAGTCATCAAGAGATGGCATTGCGATCAAAAATTGATTTGCCAAGCTTGTCATACCGCTGTGTTGATTCGCCATGCTACCTCCAGTTAAGCCTGCTTTAATCTGGCTTCAATGGCGTCAAACAGTTCGCCAGTGATGCTCACATCAAATGCTGCTTCAATTTCTTTGATACAAGTTGGACTGGTAACGTTGATTTCGGTAACGCAGTCGCCAATAACATCTAACCCTACAAATATTAGACCTTTTTCTTTAAGTTTGGGGCCTATTGCGTTGGCAATTCGCCAATCAGTGTCCGAAAGTGGGCGCGCCTCACCTCGTCCTCCGGCCGCTAAATTGCCTCGAGTTTCGCCCTCTGCAGGGATACGAGCCAAGCAATAAGGCATTGGTTTACCATCGACAATAAGGATTCGTTTGTCGCCATTACTGATATCAGGGATAAACGCTTGTGCCATTGCGTACTGATTTGAATGTGCAGTTAAGGTTTCAATGATCACACCAACGTTGGGATCGTTTGGCTTAACCCGGAAAATCGATGCACCGCCCATTCCGTCTAATGGCTTTAAGATAATATCTTGATGCTTGGCGTGGAATTCGCGAATCAACTTGTCGCTGCGAGTCACCAAAGTCGGTGGGATGTGCTCAGCAAACCAGCTTGTGAACAGTTTTTCGTTGGCGTCGCGCAAACTCTGGGGCTTATTGACGATCAAAGAACCCTCGTCTTCAGCACGCTCTAACATGTATGTGGCGTAAATAAATTCTGTGTCAAACGGAGGATCTTTGCGCATCAATATGACATTAAGGTCAGACAAAGGCATGACCTGTTGCGGCTCTAACGCATAGTGATCGCCCTCAACGTTTTGCACGGTTAATTTGGCCGCATTGCCATACGCTCGACCATCGTCTAGAAACAGATCTGCCATTTCTAAATAATAGAGCTCGTAACCTCTGGCTTGAGCTTCTAGCAACATGGCAAAGCTAGAGTCTTTTTTTAGGTTGATGTCCGCGATCGGATCCATAACAACGCCGAGCTTAATAGTCATTTTTGTTCCTCTTATTATCCCAAGTCGCCAAACTGCATTTGCAAAGCGGAGAGTAAAGTTAGTGCTGCCGTTTCGGTACGAAGTACCCTTGGGCCCAATTGAATTTCTTGATAGCCGGAATTGACTGTGACTTCAATTTCTTCTGAGCTGAGGCCACCTTCAGGGCCTATGATAAATCGCACGCCACTCGCAGGTAGCGTTAAGCCTTTTACTGTTGTGGTGGCTCTAGGGTGCAAATTCAACTTAAGTTGTTCAGTTTTCTGGGCCAAAAATTCGTTTAGCGTAATTGCAGGGTGTATTTTCGGCACTACGGCACGACCACTTTGCTCGCAGGCTGAGATTGCTATCTTTTGCCATTGTTGAAGCTTTTTTTCTAATCTATCGCCTTTTAGCTTAACGCCACAGCGTTCGGTAAAAATTGGAGTGATTTCGGTCACCCCCAGTTCGACCGACTTTTGGATTGTGAAATCCATCTTGTCGCCGCGCGAAACGCCTTGGGCTAAATGAATCGATATTGGCGACTCATTATCTATTTTTGATTGTGAAATAGGCTTAGCTTGAACTTGTTTTTTGCCTACATCGACCAGCTCCGCAAGATAATCATGACCGTCGCCGTTAAAGATGACTATTTGCTGTGGTGGCGTCATTCGTAAAACCCGACCAACATGGTTTGCGGCGTCTGCGTTGAGTGAAAACGTCTGATCGAGTGTAATCGCGTAGATCGGAAGAGCGTCGTGTAGGGA
>CAXRBI010000022.1:0-13632 GCA_964229075.1 Alteromonadaceae bacterium
GAACTCATTAGTTTTATGGTGAAAGTGCGCGGTGATTTAAATGAAATTTAAATATATTAATCAGGATCTTAGTTAGTATTTTTAAAATGGTAAATTAGTAAAATTGATTGATATATCCGGCATTTTTATTAATAATCGTTAGACTTTCATATCAAACTAAAATAGGGAGCATTTCGTTGAAAGCAAAAGTAGTAAGTTCAGGATTAGTATTATTCAGTGCAATATTCAGTTCAATGTCACATGCCAAAAGTGATAACCAAATTTTATTGGATTCATTTCATGAGTATGGAATCACAAAGTGTGACAGTTTTATACTTGAACAAAGCCCACTAAATGACAAAAATAATTGGAATTTCTTCATAAGTAAGCATATGGATGAAATTGACAGCACAGTTAAAGAAGTTTCAGTAATTCAAATTTTTGGTTCGAAAGATGATACTGTAAAGGTTGATTATTCGTACATCCAAACCGATAAAGCTTGTTTTATGAACTCAAGGTCAACAATAACTTTTCCAGGCGCATGTAGCTCAAATGTAGATGGAAATTATTGGTATATGACATCGAAAATGCCAAACAAAGATTACACTACTTATAAAAATAGTGGCGGAATTGAGATGCAAGCGAAGGAAATTAGCATGGGTAACTTTAAAGCTTGCATTCAGGAGACATCTATCCGCAGAAAAGGTTCTCTCGGCTAATTCATGTGAGACAATAAGGCGGATAAGCACCGTTGGTTATGTTTTGTCCCGCTAACCTAGTTCGAACTAAGAAACTAAAAACTAAAGGCTGAATTTTATTCAAATTCGGCTTTTTTTTGCTCTTTTTACTAACATGTTTAACCTAACTATGGTTAGGGGTTCGAGTCCCTCCGCCCCTGCCACTAAAAACACCTTAAATGGTGTTTTTTTGTATATGGATATACTTATCCTTTAGCTACATGGACGTGAAAGCGAGAGGATTTGTATCTAGCGTCCGAAAAGTTTTCAAAGAGATACCAATGGTCTCCGCTAATACCGAGTTGGCGATGGTTGTCGAGTCCCTCCGCCACAGTCGCTGTACCTTTTATATTAGTTTCCGTTCATCAAGGTCAGTAGCAGAGCATTCTGCACCCACATTCTATTCTCGGCTTGTTGCAATATCACTGAGTCTGTCGAATCAAGTACTTCCCCTGTTACCTCTTGATCTCGTTGCGCTGGTTGGCAGTGCAAAAACTTGCTCGCGCCGCAATTCTTCATGACCTCTGACGTTATTTGATAAGGAGCGAAGGTGTCTAAAATTGCTTCCTTATCCTGTCCGTTTGTCATTGAACTCCAAGCGGCTGTGTAAAGTGCATTAACACCGCTGAGGGCACTGACATCGTCATAAATGGTAATCGAGCCGCCGTAGGTCATCGCCAACATAGAAGCTTTCTGCCATATCTGAGCGTCTGGTCCATACCCTTTTGGACACACCAGCACGATATGCATACCGAGCTTTGTCGCCGTTAACAGCAGTGAGTGCGAGACATGGTTACCATTTCCAACATAAGCTAGGGTCAGTCCGGAGAGTTTCGGAAACAGCTCATCCAAGGTCATCGCATCTGCGAGCGCTTGGCATGGGTGATATAAGTCGCACATGGAATTGATCACCGGCACATTAGAAGCGTGTTTCAGTTGTTCCAAGGTTTCATGGGTTAACACCCGCGCTACGATTGCATCACACCAACAGGACAAATTAGCGCCTATGTCTGCAACCGCTTCTCGTTTGCCCATCGCTGTGTTGTGCTGGTCAAGGTAGACGCTGTGACCGCCCATTTTAGCAATGCCAACATCAAAGCTGACCCGAGTTCGAAGGCTAGGTTTTTCGTAGATTGTGGCGATTGATTTACCGGACAATGCCGTCGAATAACGCTCAGGATGCGCTTTCATGTCTTTGGCCAGTTGAATTATCTGTATGGTTTGATCGGTCGTTAAATCCATGTCGCTCAACACGGAAACTCTAGACTCTGTTTCGTTCATTTCGCTTTCCCTATTAATTCAATCAGTTAAATATAGTTTAGAGTACCGTGGTAAGTCTAAATTTGAAGCAAAATTGAGCAATGTTTTAATGGTGAAAGAAAATTTAAGTTATAAAGAGTCTCGGTGACCAAGTCACCGCAAACAACCTAAAGTTGTTCGGCGTTGCTGTAAATTTCGAATAAAGTCTTATGCTACGTGGCTCGAAGGTTGATTGGAAGATTGGATAATCAACTCTCGAAATACTTGAGGCGATAGATCCCTCTTACGGACTTTATCGAGTTCTTGTTTAAATTGCTCTACGTTTTGGTCGCAAAAACTGGTTTTGGAATACATTTCGCGCAAGGATACGTCCAAGGTAATCTGGTTGATGACATGATTTGGCAAGCGTTTAACTTGCTCGAAGAGGTTTTCATTGAGGTCTAAGTGGCAACCGTAAAGCTCCACTCTTTGCTTTAGCCAATGCTTTTTTTCGTCGCTTAATAGTGATAAAACGCACATAGTTTTTCCCAACTATTCTTTTATTTTTGTTATTGTCTCGGGGACGACTTTCCCGATAGAATGTTTCCTCACTCTACAACAATTTCTAAACATTGAAAGTGATTTTTGTTTCGAAATTAGAGCATTTTTGACGGATTGATCCTGTACTTCCGGGTCGCAACCGTTTTATGTGAATTTTTGCAAAGTCTGGTGAGCAGTGTACTCAAATATACAAAAACAATGTTTACAAACACTTGGGATAACGGCATACGAATTAAAGACGTCTGAGCCGAGTTCCGCCGCGTTGAAAGACCAAGCTGCTGACGATGCTAACCAGGCAAAGTCTCGACCAAGTTTGTCCGCCTTGTTGAAAGCCCAACCGAAAGAACAGCCGAAAGAACAGCCACTATTTGATTGGCAAGACTCGCCTAAGGCGTTTCTAGACGATCTTATGCTTGTGAACAAAAACGCAGAGATTGTTGGCAATAAAATTCAGTTCGAAAATGGCAGTGCGTGGAATGTCGACCTTGTTGCTAAAAGTGCTTATGTTGAGAACAATGATTTGGTTAGCCCAGAGCCAGCGAAACTCTCTGTGACAGACAAAAAATTAGTTTGGGCTTGGTTATGCAAGCAGGTGAAATTAGGTGAAGATTGAAACACTGGCACTTAATCAAAGTCATATCCCACAAATCCTTGAAATCGAATCCAACGCGCACCTTACCCCTTGGAGTGAAAAGGTTATCGCTTCGAGTTTTGGCCCCAGAAGCCATGTCTTTGGGTTAACTTCTAAAGATACACAACCTAATGAACTGTTAGCCTACTGCTTCGTGAGCGTTGTCGCGGGTGAGATGAGCTTAGAGAACATTTGCGTAGCGACTCACCATCAAGGCAAAGGATTCGCAAAACGCTTGTTAAGGCATTTGCTTGAATTGGCGGTTGAGCTTGAGTGCTCGGAGGTATTGCTTGAGGTGAGAGCATCAAATATTGCTGCTATTGCCCTTTATGAGCAAGCTGGTTTTAATACTGTGGCTCTCAGAAAAGGCTACTATTCAATCCCGAAAAGTGATCTAAAAGAAGATGCGTTGATCATGAAGTTGTTGTTAGAAACCACAACTGTCTCCTGAGTTTTATATACATCAATTGAACCTGATATTGGTTAATTTTGCTCAAAGTGTTGTAGGACAAAATTGATGAACTTCCTGAGTCTTGCGGTTTCTCTCGTCGTCGTCGGGTATAGCAAGTAAATGTCGTATCCTGGACAAGAGTCGCTTTGCAGCAGGCTCACCAAACGCCCCTCATTTATGTCTGTTTGAACGTAATAGTCAGGTAAGCGGACAATACCTTGGTTTTCAACCGCTAGACGTTTTAATAAATGATTGTCATTACTCACCATTGTCCCTGAGACAGCCACTTTTCCTTGCTTGAAAAGCCAAGAATCGACGTCTTGCCCAGTCAAACATTCGTATCTGTTTAAGTCGAACGGAGACTTAGGGGTACCTTGATCTTTTATGTATTTAGGGCTTGCGACCACACTGTGGCGGTAGTGGAGCAGGGGTTTTGCGATCATGTTTTCAGGTGGAGACAATGTCGCTCGAAATGCCATGTCAAAATTCGCCTGATTGAGGTCGTAGGTGGTGTAGCTGGTGTTTAGGTCGAACTTTACATCTGGGTGCGTTTCTCTAAATGCCTTGCACAAAGGTAATAAGAACTGCTCGGTAAAAATTGGTGGCGCAGTGATTCTAATATTGCCGTCAAGACGATGCAGGCTTTGTTCCAAAATGGCCATAGCGCGCTTAATTTCATCACCACACTCCAACACCTTTTGACCCTCTAAAGTCAATCTTACACTTCGCGTGGTTCGCACTAGCAGAGGGGTCGCGTATTCTTGTTCCAGTCGCTTCACTTGCTCGGACAAATAGCCCTTGGAAATACCCAGTTGCTCCGCCGCTTTGGCAAAGCTCAAATGTTTGGCGACTTCGGCAAATAAAATGAGGCGTTCGAGCCGTTTATGCTGCATGTATTATTGTTCTTTATAGAAAATTATGTGTTTTATTTTATTGTCTTACCAAACAAATGCAAATTGTCTATCCTTGCACCATGCAAATAGGTTAGGAAACATTGATGAAACAACTCCCTCTCGCAAAATACTTACCAAACGTGAGCAATCTCGCTTTTGGTTGCATGGGGCTTGGTGGTGGCTGGAACCAAGAACCAGTGTCCAAGCAAGATTTAGATACTGCCCATAAAGCGGTGGATGCCGCACTTGAACAAGGCATTAACTTTTTCGATCATGCCGATATCTACACGATGGGGAAGGCGGAACAAGTTTTTGGTCAGCTTCTTAAGCAGCGACCTGAGCTAAGGTCTCAAATTTACCTGCAATCTAAGTGTGCCATTCGGTTTGAAGATACCCTTGGCCCTGGTCGTTACGATCATTCAGAACAATGGATAGTCAGTTCCGTTGAGGGAATTTTAACGCGCTTAGGTATAGAGCAGTTGGATGTGCTATTACTGCACCGGCCTGATCCCCTCATGGCGCCCGAGGAAGTGGCTATAACGTTTGAAAAGTTAATCGCCGATGGCAAAGTAAAACACTTTGGTGTGTCAAACATGCACCGCCATCAGATGGAGCTACTTAACCGCTTTTTACCAACTCCACTGGTGGTGAATCAGATAGAAATGAGCTTGGCCAAGACAGCGTTTCTTGACCAAGGGGTTACGGTTGGTATGCCAGAAAGTGCCGAAGCAGGATTTGATACTGGGTTGTTGGAATATTGTCAGTTGAATGACATTCAGATTCAATCGTGGGGCAGTTTGGCCCAAGGTCTCTTCAGCGGTAAAGATGTGTCTCAAGCGCCTGAAAATGTCCGTCAAACCGCACAATTGGCAAGCGAATTAGCCAACAAATACGATACCAGTTCAGAAGCGATTGTCCTTGGCTGGTTGATGAAGTTGCCACAACGGATTCAACCTGTGATTGGAACCATTAACCCATCTCGAATCGCGGCCTGTGCCGATGCGGTGGATATCTCTGAAAAGTTGACGAGAGAAGACTGGTACCGATTGTTCGTTTCATCTCGTGGCAAGGCAATGCCGTAAGGAGCAGGTAATGAATATTGAGCAAGCAATTGCGCTGCAGAATCAGGCTTTGGATTTGGCGAAGGCCAAACGTGTTGAAATCGCAGTGGCAATTACCGACGGTCACGGCGAATTAATCTCATTTGCAAAAATGGATGGCGCGGCATTTCACGCGGCGAAATTGGCTCAAAACAAACCTTACACATCGGCTAGAGACCGCCAACCTACCAGTAACTTAGCCAAGTGGGCGAAGGAAACGGGTAAAGATATGGGGTATTGGAGTGACGCCCGCTTTACTGGTATCGCTGGTGGTGTGCCCATCATCTTTAATGGTGATGTTGTCGGCGGCATTGGCATCAGTGGCATGAGTGAACAAGACGATGAACTGTTTGCTAATGAAGTGTTAAACGCCGTTAAATAATCGTTGTTAAGCCTTTGCGGTTGATGTGCGGTTGCGGGCATAATAGCGGCAATTAGTTAATTGCCACCGCAAAGTAGTTTAGGAAGGTACATGTATCCCCTTGCCCGCTTCATCAAAGTGCTGTTTAAGGCAAGAAAAAAACCAAAGATAGGTTATCTGGATTCGAGCTCAATCGAGTTTCGTTGTCGTCCCTGGGATCTCTATATGTACAACGAAATGAATAATGGCCGGGTTATGACCTTGTATGATCTTGGTCGGTTTGATCTGTCATATCGCAATCGATTTGCCAAAGTTTTGATGAAAAATCGTTGGGCTACCGTGGTGGCGCTTTTGTCTATCCGGGCGATTCTCGACCAGGCATTGAAAACGGCAAGATCCGTCTATTGTATGAAGCTAACCCTCTGGCGATGTTAATAGAGAAGGCTGGCGGTGCCGCAGTGACGTCCGACGGGCAGAGAATACTGGATTTATCGCCGGATTCATTGCACCAGCGAGTGCCCGTATTTTTGGGCTCTGAAAGCTTGATTCGCTCGTTTAACTTCATCTGACACCTGGCTCCTAACAAGTATCGTATTTTGTTAGGAGCTGTTTTTTCTCCTGACCACGCCATAGTGCCTTTTGAGCACTACTACATAGTGTCAACTTGCTGTATAATCCCGCGCAATTTTAAACCTAGGTCAGCTATAAACTTTTGGCCTAGACATAATTACCAGTTTTAGCGGAAAGTATGACTGATTCAGCCTTATCAAAAGAAATCGAGTGTCGTCGCACGTTTGCGATCATCTCGCACCCGGATGCGGGTAAAACCACCATTACCGAAAAAGTCTTGTTGTACGGACAACATTTGCAAACTGCCGGCACCGTAAAAGGCCGCGGGTCAAATCAGCACGCTAAGTCGGACTGGATGGAGATGGAAAAAGACCGTGGTATCTCAATCACTACGTCTGTTATGCAGTTTCCGTATGGCGACAGTTTGGTCAACCTACTCGATACTCCGGGTCACGAGGACTTCTCTGAAGATACTTACCGTACTCTGACGGCCGTTGACTCCTGTCTGATGGTTATTGACGCCGCCAAAGGTGTTGAAGATCGTACCCGTAAATTGATGGAAGTCACCCGTTTGCGTGACACGCCAATCATCACTTTTATGAACAAGCTCGACCGTGATATTCGCGATCCAATGGAGTTGTTGGACGAAGTTGAAGACGAGTTGAACATCGCATGTGCGCCAATTACATGGCCAATCGGTTGCGGCAAGTTGTTCAAAGGGGTGTATCACATTCATCGCGATGAAGTGATTTTGTATGAGACAGGCCAAGGTCACACAATTCAAGACGTTAAGGTTATCAAAGGCCTAGACAACACAGAAGTCGACGCTGCAGTGGGTGAAGACTTAGCTGAGCAACTTCGTGAAGAGCTTGAGTTAGTCGTTGGCGCATCAAACGAGTTTGATCATGAAATGTTCCTAGCTGGGGAGTTAACTCCGGTGTATTTCGGTACTGCACTAGGTAACTTTGGTGTCGATCATATGCTTGACGGGTTGACTGAGTGGGCGCCTAAGCCAATGCCTCGTCAAACAGCAACACGCGAAGTGGTTGCCACAGAAGATGGTTTCAGCGGATTCGTATTTAAGATCCAAGCGAACATGGATCCAAAACACCGTGACCGCGTTGCCTTTATGCGAATCGTAAGCGGTAAGTACGAAAAAGGCATGAAGATGAAACACGTACGCATCGGCAAAGACGTTCGTATCTCCGACGCCTTGACCTTTGTTGCTGGCGACCGTGCGGCAGTGGAAGAAGCTTTCCCTGGTGACATCATTGGTCTCCACAACCACGGCACGATTCAAATCGGTGACACCTTCACTCATGGTGAAGAGTTGAAGTTCACTGGTATTCCAAACTTCGCACCGGAGTTATTCCGTCGTATTCGACTAAAAGATCCGCTAAAACAAAAGCAATTGTTAAAAGGTTTGATTCAGTTGTCGGAAGAGGGCGCAGTTCAGGTTTTCCGTCCAATGCAAAACAACGACCTGATCGTTGGTGCGGTCGGTGTCCTGCAGTTTGATGTTGTTGTGCAACGACTGAAGTCGGAGTACAACGTGGAGGCCATTTATGAGGCCGTTAACGTTGCGACTGCGCGCTGGGTTGTCAGTGATGATGACAAGAAGTATGAAGAGTTTAAACGCAAGTGTGCGAGTAACTTAGCACTCGATGGTGGTGACAATCTAACGTACATTGCGCCAACTCGCGTCAACTTAAACCTTTCAATGGAAAGGTATCCGGAAGTAAACTTCTTAGAAACCAGAGAACACTAATTTTTACGCTATGATTGGTAGCAATACTGCCCATCAGGCTCATTAATTTATGCGCATCAGCGCAAGTAGGCAAAAAAGTAAATGAACGTATTTCAGTTAGTTCAGGAAAGATTCCAACAAGCATTAACTAAAATTGAAGGTGCAGAAAATGCACCTGCACCATTGGCTCGAAGCAACCGTCCTGAGTTCGGTGAGTACCAGTTTAACGGCGCGATGGCATTGGCCAAAATGCTAAAAAGTAACCCTCGAGAGATTGCGGGCAAAATTGTTGAAGCGGTTGAGTTGGACGATATTGCAGAGTCACTCGATATCGCAGGTCCTGGGTTTATCAACGTAAAACTCAAGTCTGAGTGGTTATCACAACAAGTTGAAACTGCATTAGCTGATGAGCGTTTGTCAGTCGAGAAAGAAGATGAGCAAACCGTAGTGGTTGATTTATCTTCGCCAAATTTAGCGAAAGAGATGCACGTAGGTCACTTACGCTCGACCATTATCGGTGATTCTGTCGCTCGCGTGATCGAGTTTTTGGGTCACAAAGTGGTGCGTCAGAACCACATGGGCGACTGGGGTACGCAGTTTGGTATGTTGATTGCGCACTTACAAGATAAGTTGGCAGCTGACCAAGTTGCAACGACGGCACTGTCGGACTTGGAAGACTTTTACCGTGAAGCGAAAGTGCGTTTCGATGATGAAGAAGGATTTGCTGATCGCGCTCGTCAATACGTAGTTAAGTTACAAGGTGGCGACGCAGATTGTTTGAAGCTTTGGCAACAATTCATCGACGTATCCATTCAGCATTCAGAAGAAGTTTACCACAAGCTAAATGTTAAATTGACCCACGATGACATCATGGGCGAGAGTGCTTATAACCCTATGTTAGCGGGCATTGTGGCGGATCTGAAAGACAAAGGCATTGCGGTTGAAGACCAAGGTGCACAAGTTGTATTCCTTGAAGAACTTGCCAATAAAGACGGCGAGCCTGCGGTTTACATCATCGAAAAATCTGGCGGTGGTTTCTTGTACTCGACCACAGACTTAGCAGCGATGAAATACCGTTCATTTGATTTGAACGCAGATCGCATCATTATTTTTACCGATGCTCGCCAAGCGTTGCATTTCAAACAGGCTGAATTGGTTGGTCGTAAAGGTGGATTGATCCGCGAAGAGACCAGCTACGAACACGGCCCGTTTGGCATGATGTTGGGACAAGATGGTAAGCCTTTTAAGACGCGCACAGGCGGTACTGTGAAACTCGCAGATTTGTTAGATGAAGCGGTTGAACGTGCGGAGAAGTTATTATCAGAGCGCGACAGTGACCTAACGGCGGAAGAGCAAAAAGAAGTTGCTCGCAAAGTTGGCATTGGTGCTATTAAATACGCAGATCTTAGCAAGAACCGTACAACTGACTACATCTTCAACTGGGACACTATGTTGAGCTTTGAAGGTGACACAGCACCATACTTGCAATATGCATACACCCGTATCGTCAGTATCTTCCGTAAGGCAAACATCGATACAAACGGGTTCACTGCATCAGTGGCTATAGCAGAAGCGCAAGAAAAAGCACTCGCTGTTAAGTTATTGCAGTTTGTCGAAGCGATTGAAAGCGTGAGCAAAAACTCAACGCCACACTTGTTATGTAGCTACTTGTATGAATTATCGAGCTTATTCATGACCTTCTATGAGGCTTGCCCAATTCTTAAAGACGGTGTTGCTGAGGACGTTAAACAAAGCCGTTTGGCACTGAGTTTATTAGTGGCTAAAACCTTGAAACAAGGTCTTGAGTTGCTTGGCATTGAAACGATGGAAAAGATGTAACTTGAATTGATTCGAAAAAAAAGGCGCCTAGTGCGCCTTTTTTAATGCCCGAAAGATTTGCTCAACTCTTGTCGCGACGATGATGAAGCATACCAGAGCGCGCAATCAAGGCGTCTATCCGTTTGATCTGGGCGTCAGTGATACGCGCGGCTCTAGGGTATTTAGAGTCATGTCGGTCATTGTGCCAGCGATGCCGCCACCCAGAGGTTGAACGAATGAATTCAAGGGCAAGCTGATCGTCGCCGCTCTCGATACAGCCAATGAGGCAAGTGTCGACGTAACTTTGATTTACAGGGTAGTCCCTATCAGCAGGGCGCCGATGTTTTGGTTGGCATATCCAAAACTTCGCGTTTTCAGGTATTTTAGCTCCGTTATTTGCGCTAGAAAGTGCGGATGGGCACAGTTGCACAAACTGGTAGTTTTTTTCACGTTCGATTAGCGCCGGGGTAATCTCATCGGTAGGGATCAAAACCGCATTGAGTTTGCTGTTGTCATCTTGCTGGACACCGACGTAGGTTTGCAATTCGAATTCGCAACGGACAGACCAGCTTCGGTGCCAGCCTGCAACGGTGACGTGAATCGGAGATATGTCTAGATCAGAAAAGCGCAGGCGACTGTCGTGGCTCAAAAGACTGCCGTAGCCGACGATGTAATCTTGTTGGATAGTCATAAAGTGCCATAAAAAAACGGAGCATTAAGCTCCGTTTTACCATGTTCTCATTAGAATTACATTTGCGACTGCAGATAATTCTCAAGACCGATGGTTTTGATTAGGCGCAACTGCTGCTCTAACCAGAAAGCATGGTCTGATTCTGTATCATCAATTAAGGTCTGCAACATGTTTCGAGAAACAAAATCTTTCTCGGCTTCACAAAGGGCCATTGCGTCTTTTAATGCGACATCAACGGCAAGCTCAACTCTTAAGTCACTTTCCAGCATCTCTGGCACTGTAGAGCCGATCTTCAAGCCGTCGCGAGTCACCATGTCTGGCGTACCTTCTAAAAACAAAATACGCTCTATTAACATAGATGCGTGACCTTTTTCGTCGTCGAACTCGTGGTCTATGCGTTCAAACAACTTTGAGAAACCCCAGTCATGGTACATGCGTGAATGAATGAAGTATTGATCCATCGCGGCAAGTTCAAATGCTAACAAGCCGTTAAGGGCGTCTATAACTTTTTGGCTACCTTTCATAATCTAATCCTCTATAGCTGGGCTTGTAAGTATTTCTCGAGACCCATGTTCTCAATCTGATAATCCTGGGTTTCAAGCCAATCAAGATGTTCTTCTTCGTCGTCTAGGATGCCAACGAGTAACTCGCGAGTTACAAAGTCTTTCTCTTTCTCACACAACTCGATGGCAGGTTTCATGGCATCAATTTGTTTGATCTGAAAGCCAGTGTCGCATTTCAGCATTTCTTCTGTTTGCTCACCAATTGACAGCGCACCTAAACGTTGCAGATTTGGTAGGCCTTCTAGAAATAGGATTCGTTCGATTAACTTGTCCGCTTGCTTCATATCTAAAATCGACTTTTTGTAACACTGGTCGTTTAACTTGGTTAAGCCCCAGTTCTTATACATACGTGCATGCAGAAAATATTGATTAATCGATGTTAACTCAATGGTTAACACTTCGTTCAAAGCAGTGATAATTGCGCTATTACCTTTCATAATTCACTGTCCGTTTAGTTAAGTTGAGATAATTATAGATATACAAATGTGAAAGTCAAAAACTTTAATAAAAACAATGATTTAATAATGATAATTGTTCTTAATACCATTTTCATTAGCATTCATATTTGGCAAATTTCAGGCAAAAAAAAACGACCTCAAGGTCGTTCTTCCAGTTCATTGATTTTAAACTACTTCTTTAAACAATGATTCGTCGATGATGGTGTTGTCGATGATGTTTTGCGCCACCTTTGTGCATGAGCCGCATTCGCTACCCAGAGGCATTAGCTGCTTTAGCTCACGTAAAGACCCAACGCCTTGGTTGCGCACGGCTTCTTTAATGTCTTTATCTGTGATGCCTTTACATAAACATACGTACATGACTACTTCATCTAACTTTGGTTACTGGATTTGATGGAAGTGATAATAATTCTCATTAAATTAGATTTCAACCCCAAATACGATTTTAAATAAGAATTATTATCAATATCAGAAAAATAATAGGCATTTCATGCTGTTAGGCTTTGACGGTTTTTTCGGCGTAAAACGGCTTTTTAATCGGTAAATCGAATTAATCGATTTAGTTAATCGAATTTTCATCTTGGTTTAATCAAAATAGTCTATATATACTTGCTAACAAATTTGATTCGGCAGATGTTCTATCTGCTTTTTATTATTAAAAAATGGAGATTCCCATGGGCGTATTAGTAGGCCGTCAGGCACCTGATTTCTCTGCTGCAGCAGTTTTAGGTAACGGTGAAATCGTTGATAACTATAACTTTGCTGAAGCAACTAAAGGTAAAAAAGCGGTTGTATTTTTCTACCCACTAGACTTCACTTTCGTATGTCCTTCTGAGCTTATCGCTTTCGACAAGCGTTTAGCTGAATTCCAAAAGCGTGGCGTTGAAGTAATCGGTGTTTCTATCGATTCTCAATTCAGCCATAACGCATGGCGTAACACAGCGGTTGACGCTGGTGGTATCGGTCAAGTTGGTTACACGTTAGTTGCAGACGTTAAGCATGACATCTGTCAAGCATACGACGTTGAGCACCCTGAAGCAGGTGTTGCTTTCCGTGCATCTTTCTTAATCGACGAAGACGGTCTTGTTCGTCACCAAGTTGTTAACGACCTACCATTAGGTCGTAACATCGACGAAATGTTACGTATGGTTGACGCATTAAACTTCCACCAAGAGCACGGCGAAGTATGCCCAGCTGGTTGGGAAGAAGGTAAAAAAGGTATGGACGCATCTCCAGAAGGCGTAGCGGCTTACCTTTCTGAAAACGCTGAAGGCCTATAAGTAAGCGTTTTTAGCAGATATTAAAAAAGCCCTCTTATGAGGGCTTTTTTGATCTTACCGGCGGTTAATGTTTTATCTCAACCTCAACCTGCCAGTTTAGAAATTTTCGTGTTGACGAATGTGTTCCCAAGTCTCACCTTCATCAGTCGACTCGTAGAAGTCACCTGTCGCGCCATTACAGGTCAACACTAACTTGCCTTTGATTTGCGGAATCAAGATGCTGCAATAGTTCTTCGGTGTAGTATTGCCAGTAACAGTCCAGTGCTGACCGCCATCGACCGTTTTGATTACTTGCGGTACGTTGTCATCTTCTAAGTTAAATTCTTTTCCACTCACTCGAGCTATTGCGATAGCATTTTGGTCGTCTAGGAAGATAGGTGCACTAGTGAAGTTAAAGCTCTTGCCACTATTGCGCACGATTTTGGTGTTCTTTTTGTTTTTTGGCTTAACTTTGCAGTCATATTTGGCGGTCATTTCGCCTTCAGCACAGGCAAAAGCCTTCGCCTTAATTTCACGGGGCTCTTCGTTTTGACTAAACACATAGTAAGTAGGT
>CAXRBI010000023.1:0-59209 GCA_964229075.1 Alteromonadaceae bacterium
CGTTGATGCACTCCCCGTCAGTCAAATGTGCGCAACCTTAGGCTGGAAACAGGTATTGGTCGATAAGCGTGTCGGTTACGGCCGCCCCAGTGTCTTTGATAAGGCGGACGTCATTTATGCTGTAAAAACAGACTCTGCAGAACTGACGCCACTGTTGGAAACCGCCGACGCCATTATAATTATGACCCACAATGTCGCATATGACACAGAAGCGCTTGCTTGGGCACAATCATCGCATGCCCGGTTCGTAGGCATGCTAGGGCCGAAACACCGTACGGAAAAGGTATTAAAAGCCGCTAATATACAACAACTTAAAAAACCACTCGCCAATCCGATTGGCCTTGATATCGGCGGTGAACTGCCGGAGGCGATTGCCCTATCGATTACAGCGCAAATCCAAGCCGTATTAGAAAACAAAATGACTCTTTGCCACAACATGGAGCTTCAGCGTGTCGTCTAACCCATTCAATCCAGCAGTTTTACTCCTATCAGCGGGAAACAGTCTGCGTTTTGAAGGCATCAAAGTCCTTGCAGAATTGGGCGGGGCTTCAATCCTTAAAGCGGCTATCGACAAACTGCCAAATATTCCCTTACACGTAGCGACCGGACAGTACCACGATGAGATTGAAGGCCACTTATCTAACGAGGTCACCAGCCGTCCTTATTCGCTTATAAAGTGCCCCAGAGCGCATTTGGGTATCGGTTTTACCATTAGTGATGCCGTGACAGACATGACGGCGAACTTGCCATCTTACAGTCACTTATTCATTGTCTTGGCTGATCAGGTTGCACTGACTCGCGAAGAGTTAGAACTTTTACTTAAACAGTCGCAGCAACATCCAGAAAACATTGTCTGTGCTGAATTTGATGGCCAACCTTCCGCCCCTGCGATTTTCCCTAGCAATTTTTTTTCTGACCTTATCAGCTTGTCCGGCGATCAAGGCGCTAAGAAACTCTTAATAAAAAATATCAACAACGCCAAAGCAATTGCTATCGATAACGCCCGTATTGATATTGATACTCGCGATCAGCTTTCTATTTGGCAAAACAAACAATTAAACATGACCCAAAGTGAAACGACATGATCAAATTTAAAATAAATAATCGTCCTGTCGAGATTGACGTAGAGAATGAAATGCCTCTGTTGTACGCCATTCGAGACGAACTGAAAATGACTGGTACTAAATTTGGCTGCGGCATGGGCCAATGCGGTGCGTGTACCGTACATATCGATGGCCAAGCCATGCGCAGTTGCATTACCCCAGTTTCAATAGTCGAAGGCAAGTCGATTACGACCATAGAGGGTTTAGACCCAAACAATGATCATGAACTACAGATCTCCTGGCGCGAATATAAAGTCCCCCAATGTGGCTATTGCCAAGCTGGACAAATCATGAATGCTGCGGCAATGCTCGACCAAGTGCCCAACCCGACCGACGACCAAATCGACGCCTATATGCAAGGCAACATCTGTCGATGTGGCACTTACAAACGAATCAAACAAGCAATCAAGCACGCCGCTGCGCTCAAAGCGAAGGCATAGGAGATGCGACTATGATGGATAAACACTTCTTTAATCCCAGCGCCACCTCTGAGACAAATATTGAAAACGTTTCTCGTCGGTCATTTTTGAAACAACTTGGCCTTGGTTCAAGTGCATTTGTGCTAGCGACGGTAGTGCCTGGATTTGGCCCCGCCTTTGCCAAGGAACTGACGCCAAAACAGTTGGCAGAGCAACCCGCTTTACACAAGTTAAATATGTTTGTCAGCATCAACCCTGACAATACCACCAGTATTGTGTGTCATAGATGTGAGATGGGCCAGGGTATTCGGACATCGATTCCACAAATCATCGCCGACGAATTAGAAGCGGATTGGGATTTAGTTGAAGTCATTCAAGGTCAAGCAGACAAGCGCTATGGTGCTCAGGGCACTGCAGGCTCTACATCAATTCGCAATCAGTTTACTGAATTGCGGCGTATCGGCGCGGCGGCTAGACAAATGCTCGAACAAGCAGCCGCGGACGTTTGGCAAGTTCCTGTTTCAGAGGTTGCCGCGCTGAACCACAAAGTCAGCCACAAACCATCAGGAACGTCCTTGAGTTTTGGCGAGCTCGCCGAATCGGCTTCAAAGTTAGAAGCGCCAAAAGCAGAACTTATCAAACTGAAAGACAATGCCAAATTCAACTTTATCGGCAAAGAAGTTCGATTGTTTGATCACGATAAGATTGTCGCAGGCGAAGCCATTTATGCTCAAGACATACAGCTACCAAACATGCTCATTGCAAGCATTCAAAGACCGCCAGTGGTAGGCGGTAAAGTTGTATCATTTGACGCATCAGATGCCCTGAAAGTGAAAGGGGTAGTTAAAGTCGTCAAGCTAAAAGAACGAAATCTACCAGTGATGGTCAACCCACTGTCGGGTGTTGCGGTATTAGCCACGAATACATGGGCTGCTCATGAAGGCAAAAAACGTCTAAAAATCACCTGGGATGATGGACCAAACTCAATTCATGACACCGATAAGTACGTTGATGAGCTAAAACAGAAGGTCAATACTAAAGGTCAAGTTGAACGCCAAATCGGTGATGTCTATGCCCATAAATACACACCAGAACGGACGTTAGAAGCAACATACTCGATCCCTTACCAAAATCACTCGCCGATGGAAACACCAGCAGCAACCGCTTGGGTTCAAGGCAGTGGCGATACGTTGAGTTGTCAAATTTGGGCCGGTACCCAAAACCCACAATGGGCTCAAGGATTAGTTGCAGGTGAGCTTGGTCTGCCCCAAGATCAAGTCGACAAAGTTGAACTAAATATAACGCTAATGGGGGGCGCATTTGGCCGTAAATCGAAATCTGATTTTATTTTAGAGGCGGTTGAGCTGTCACAATCGGTCGGAAAACCCGTAAAAGTTGTTTGGAGCCGAGAGGACGACATTCAGCATGGTTTCTATCACAGTGTCTCGGCCAATTTCATGAAAGCGGAGTTAACGGACGACAATAGCGCAGACTATTGGATCCAGCGAGTGGCTTACCCACCTATCGGCTGGATTTTTGATGGACGCCAAGATCGCCCGAACAACCGAGATTTATCCGTTGGCTTTGGCGACACGCCATTTGCCGTCAAAAATATGAGTTTAGAAACACAGTCAATTTCCACTCATGTTAGAACCGGATGGGTAAGGTCTGTCGCATGTATGAATAATGGCTTTGCACTTGGATGTTTTGTCGATGAGCTGGCCGATAAAGCCGGGATAACGACGGCACAAATGTGGATGAACTTACTGGGCAACGACCGTCATATAAACCCGAAACAAGAAGGTGGGTTTGATTACACCAACTACGGTCACGGTTATGACACCCACCCTGTCGATACGGCCCGGATGAAAAAAACCATTGAACACCTTATTAAGCACTCAGGCGCTGATGAACAAACCCCGGCTAACGAGGGCTGGGGCATAAGTTTCTTCCGCTCATTTGGAAGCTACGTCGCGGCCGCAACAAAAGTTAAGGTGGAAAATCACAAGGTCAACGTTCTGGAAATGCATTCTGCTATAGATTGCGGCATCGCAGTGACCCCAGACAGAGTTAAATCACAAATGGAAGGCGCAATGGTGTTTGGTCTGTCTATCGCGTTGATGTCCGAGATTACAGTGAAAAACGGCAAAGTCATGCAATCGAACTTCCATGACAACGTCGTTACACGAATGCATCAATCGCCGCCGATGGAAGTGCATATTGTTGAATCTACTGAGCCCCCGGGCGGTGTAGGAGAACCAGGTGTACCACCGATAATTCCGAGCATTGTTAATGCCATCTTTCACGCCAGTGGCAAACGAATACGTGAACTGCCGGTAAACAAAGTAATGTCTGTTTAAATCAAAGGTGGCTTTTGCCACCTTTTTGTTCTCAACCGTAAGCAATGCATTGTAATGTAAGTTAAACCAGAAGCAATAATGGTTGTTTATCGAACAATAAACTGGTTAAAATCAAAAATGACATGGAGTCCTCAAAGTTAATCAAGGTTGGTCGATAACTTTTAAATAACAATAAAATTAGGACATTTACGTGTTTGGATTAGCGAAATACGATCGCGAGGTGAAGTTTATTTCACTGCTCCTGATATTAACCTATTTATTGTCTCCAATCTTAGTCAAACTGACTTCGCCACTTCTTAGTCTGTTACCTAATCCCTATCGCGACGTTACGACAAATGCGTTTACCGCATGGATGCCTGCATTCGTAGGAATTACTCTAACCTTCATAAACATCGGATGGGAAGGACTCAAACAGCTACTCAAAAAGCTCGTACCACAACTTCGTCATGTGGTGCTGTATATTTCCTTTCCTTTGCTAGCGCTAGCAATTGTTGCCGTCGCTATTGTATTAGTCGATTTAGATATTGGATTGATGTGGCGACACTTTTACCATAATTGGCCTATCTTCATGGTGCTGCTTTTGATGCAACTTTGTTTCGTAGCTATTGGAGAGGAGCTCGGTTGGCGAGGCTATTTACAATCGGGGTTATTAAGAAAGTGTTCAAGACACAAAGCGGCAATCTTTATATTCTTAGCGTGGGCGCTCTGGCATTGGCCTAAATTCATGCTACTCAGTTTTACAGGCTCCTTAGCCTTATCCCTCAGCTTGTTGGCTTTTTCGTTTTTCTTCGTCTACAGCCGAAGCTGGTTTCGCCCGTACTTGTTGTTGTTTGCGATAATTCATGGCAGTTTCAATACGAGCATCTATTTCTTTGAGTCCATCTATGGTGACAGTATTGTCAAGGTTTGGCTTGCCGTTTCCTTAATTTACGCGCTTTTGGCCTTGATCGCCGTGTTCTGCGAAACTATTTTGACAAGTCAATCAAATGAAGGGCCCACTCATTACAGTGGCTATTAACAGCTAAACTTACGTTGGTTGATGAGTAATGCCGGCTCAACGTTCTACCAAGCAATACGGCTTTCAGCTAATCTAATCGTAGAGGTATTACTATGATCAGATTTTTCTCCTTCGCCATTATCATATTGCTTTTAGTGTCTTGCGCTAAACCCGATTGGCGCACGGCGTCGAGGCAGCCAGCCGGTATCGCAAGTAAACCGGCGTTAGTCATGGAACCGGTGATAGAGGTTTATGCTGCCGACGCGTTTAGTTGGCGCGGTTGGTTTGCGGTTCACACTTGGATTGCGGTCAAGCCAGCCGAGGCCTATGAGTATACCGTTTACGAAGTGGTTGGATGGCGTGTTCGACGCGGTTTGCCTGCATTGAGAACCTACAAAACGGCAACACCAGATACCTACTGGTACGGTGCCAAACCCGATAAAGTGTTGTCTCTAGTGGGTGACAAAGCGGGAGAATTGATTCCGCAAATAGAAGACGCAGTTGAGCGTTATCCTTGGGCCAACGAGTATCAAGTGTTTCCAGGGCCAAACAGCAATACGTTTCCGGCTTGGATAGGAAAACAAGTCCCAGAGCTTGAACTTGAGCTGCCATTTAGAGCAATCGGCAGTGGCTATGCTGATTAGTAATTATTAAAAAAACCAGCAACTAGCTGGCTTTCATTTTTATGCCGCTTCACGAGCTTTATGCGTCAAAGCAACTAACTCTTTTCTAATGTCTTGGCTGGATGTGGTTTCGTTCGCAAACGGAATAAAGTAGCTCTTTTGATTGCTATTGAAGTAACAACCGTCAACCAATAACCCAGTCATTTCAGGGCTATCATCGTTCACCCCGTACATATCGTGCAAGATGATACTCATCGCATCGCGGTGATCTTCATTCATGTGTTCAATAACACCTGTCTCAACTTGGGCTTCCCAAGGTTCTTTGGATTGATTCCACTCTTCCTGCTCAAGCCAAAATATCTTGCCAAAGCCGCCAATGTAACGAACGCGAACCACGTCCATTTGCCACATTTTGAAGTCATGAGCTTTCATATAGGATTGAGCACTGGGGAATCGAGCAACATATTTTGCTAGCATCGTCGCTTGTTCACTTTCAGCGACCGGCTTGGCATCACCGACGATGGTTACTCGACCGGTTTCATTCTGATCGCCATTCTCCGCTTGGTTGTAGATGGTCAACGACAACTTTGAATCCTTGTGCAAGTTTTTCGCATGTTGGGCGATATCACTGATGTAAAAATACACCTTACCCTGGCTATCCGTCATAAATGGGGTAACAGAGCCAAACGGGTAACCTCTTAAGTTTTGTGAAATTGTCGAGACAACACCAACGTCAGCTTTTCTGACCATTAATCGTGCGTCTTTAAGTGCCTGTTCTCTCATCGAAGAGCTCCTTAGGTTCGGTAAAAATCATTGGTACGTCATTCTGTGGATGGGATAAGACGTGCATACTGGTTTGGTAGACGTGCTCCAACAATGATTGTTGAAACACGTCTTTGGTTGGTCCAAATTTGATTAAGCGGCCATGTTTTAGAACGACCGCGGTATCCGCATAAAGGGATGCCAAATTTAAATCATGGATCGCGATAATTGCGGTATTGCCTCGGGCTACAAACCGCTTTACGAGCTGCAGGATTTGGTGTTGATGCCTTAAGTCCAACGCCGATGTTGGTTCATCTAAAATCAACAGTTTGCCTTCATCATCGCTTGAAAATGCATCTAGCTGCGCCAGACAACGGGCCATCTGCAACCTTTGAAGTTCACCGCCGGAAAGTTCGTCTGTTTTTCGCTGAGCGAACTCAGTCATTCCAACCATGTCTAGATATTGAGCAACTTTCTGAAAACAGCGGCCATGGGTTTCATCAATTGCGTAACGACCCATTGCAACTAGCTCAGGCACGCCAAATACAAAGGGCAAACTGTGTTGTTGGCTTAAAACAGCGCGTTGGCTTGCAAGCTCTAACTCTAGCCACAAGCAAAGGCTGCGGCCCTTAAACGATATTTGCCCAGCATGGGGCAACTGCCCCGCGAGTGCTTTGATAAAGGTAGATTTGCCCGCCCCGTTTTCACCAATCAGAGCGACTAAAGAGCCCTCACCTATTGTCAGTGTGACGTTGTCTAACGTCAGGCGGTTGCCACGCTCAACCGACAAATGTTGTATATCAATCATTTTGCTTGCCTTGTTGTTTCATCAGCAGATAAATGAAGGCTGGCGCTCCAATGACTGCGGTAATTATCCCTATTGGTAACTCGGCTGGACTGACCAAGACACGGGCCAACCAATCGGCAATTAAAAGAACGAGGGCGCCGGTTAAAAAGGTCAAGGGCAACAGGTTATTCATGTTAGCACCGACGATAAGCCGTGTTATGTGCGGCACGACCAATCCGATAAAACCAATCATGCCTGAAATAGCGACCGCGGCGCCGACGCCGACGGCGACAAGTACAATGATCTGATTTTTGAGTCGCTTGATGTTAATGCCAAGGTAACGAGCTTCAGCTTCACCCAATAACAAAATATTGAGCTCTTTTCTTTTCAGATACAGCCCCACCATTGATAGTAAAAACAAAGGTAATGCTTGCATAAGAGCTTGCCAGTTTGCCCCTGCCAAAGACCCCATGGTCCAGTATGTGATTAATCGCAAAGAACTGTCGTCGGCATAAAAACTGACCAAACCTATCGCCGCCATGCATATTGCGTTTACCGCCACACCCAACAATATTAGCGTTGTCACTTGTACCTCATTGTTGCGTTTGGACACCTGGTGAACCAATGATGTAACGACTAAAGCGCCAACAAACGCACCGTAAGGCACCCAAACGTCTGGATTGATTCCGAACTTAGGCGCAAACGCAATGAGTGTTGCGGCCATCGCCGCCGCGCCGGCAGTAATGCCAATGATTGAAGGGTCCGCCAACGGATTTTTGCACAACGCTTGGGTCGCCGCGCCTGACTGCGCCAGTGCTGCGCCAATCAGCATTGCCATACAAAACCTAGGAAGGCGAATCTGGGTTACGATATTGATTTGAATGTCGCTGAATTGCGAAAATGCATCTGGCATCATCCACGCCACAGCTAGACGCCAGTCCCAACCCGCAGGGCCAAACCCAAGCGACACCAATGCTAAAACAAACACCACAACAGAAAGCACCAATTGCCACTGCCGGTTAGTTTTTTGCTGTTGATGGAAAAATTGAACAGCTTGCACATTATTCTCCAACAAACTGATCAACTTGTTGGATGGCTTTTGAAAGCCTAGGAGTCATGCCAAGCGACAGTAAACTGTCCATTAGGAGTACACGACATTCCCTTACAGCGGATAACAACCGTAAGTTAGTTTGCTTACAGAAGGCCTCTTTTCCACCGCTGTGCGCAAACACGTGAGAAGGCAACAATATATAATCTGGCTGCATTGTCACTAACGCTTCTAAGTTAATCGCTTTAAAACCCGAATGCGTGTTTGCGACGTTTTCTAATCCAACGTATGAGAAAATCAGATCCGGCACAGTCTCTTCGCCTGCCGCCATTATCCCACGTTCTCCCGCCGATAAGAGGTAAACTGCACTGCCCCGCTTAGCCAGCGATTTCTTCGGCAAACTCGCCTCTATGTGCGTGACCAGAGTCTCGGCTTCAGACACCTTACCCAGTTCTTTACCAACCGATTTAACGAGCAACTTCAGCTCGTTAACATCTTTTGGCTTATCAAAGACAGTTACCTTTACGCCCACAGACTCAATCTGCTTTAGGGCATTGTCACGACCGACACCTTCAATCGCCAACAAATGTGTTGGCGTCATAGACAACACGCCCTCTGCGGCTAAATCGCGGTAGTAGCCCACCATAGGCTTTTGTGTCGCTTCGTAGGGGAAACTGCTGGATTGGTCGACGGCTACAACATCTTTTCCAGCCCCTAGTGCAAATACAATCTCGGTAATCGTGCCGCCTGCGGTTACATAGCGTGGTGTCGCTAATGCGCCTAAGGAAACACAGCCAAACAAAACTAAACACAGCGTGAGCCGATAAACACGCAACATAATTTGATCCCAAACGTAATTTTTTCGCCAGTATAACGATCAAAATCAATTTGTAAATGATAATTATTATTATTTAGATTCTCATTTGTATGATTAATGAATGATTAGCAAAATTGACCGCGCTACGCGATGAAACAAGAAGAATCAAAATCGAGACAAACAAAATGGTAAATTCAGGCGTAGCAGCTTCTTTATTATCGAAGCTACAGCTTAGTGGGGTTTCAGCGTGGGCGGTTAATTCTAATTCGGTTGAAATAGCGCAACGATGGTTGTGGTCAACTCTTTTAAGTTTTTTTGCTCAATATAAATGCCGTCAATGAACAGTTTGCTTATGCCATGCAACGTTCCCCAAGTTACCTGGGCGACTCTCAAGGCAGGCTGTGCACTGGAGATAACCCCCTGCTGTTGCCATTGTTTGATTAGCTCTACGTGGTATTCAAATGTTTTATACGCAAGTTGCTCGAGTACCTCAGAGCTTTGCTGTTCGCGCCAAATTTCCTTACCAAACATAAGCTCGTACTTTGCCGAGTTGTTTAAAGCAAACTCGAAATACCGCTCAACATACACCGACAAGCGCTGCTGATTATTGTCAAACGACTGCTCTAACCCTTGCTCGGTCTGATTTTGCCACTTCTTAAATCCAGATTCTGCAACTGCAGAAAGTAACTCGCCTTTATTGGCAAAATGATGATAAAGCGCGGTTCTAGAGACGCCCACAAGATCGCCCAACTTTCGCATCGAAATGGCGGCAACCCCATGTTCCGCAATTTGCTGGGCCGCGGTATCTATGAGTGCCTGGCGCAAATCGCCATGATGGTATTTATTTGTTTTAGCTTTTGCATTCATTCTGGCAGTGTAATTTTTGATCTTGACACTGTCAAAACATATGTTAAGTTGACAGTGTCAAGATTAATCAGGAGTGGCAAAATGAACACGACCAGCCCTTACCCACATTTGCTAGAGCCGTTAGACTTAGGCTTTGTTACGCTGAAAAATAGAGTACTTATGGGCTCTATGCATATCGGCCTTGAAGAAGAAAAAGGCGGTATGGAGAAGATGGCGGCCTTCTACGCTGAGCGGGCTAGAGGTGATGTTGGTCTCATTGTCACAGGCGGCATTGCACCAAATATTGCTGGCTGGGTTGCGCCGTTCGGCGGCCGTATGAGCAGTTTACGCCACGCCAAAAAACACCGAGTCATCACTGACGCCGTGCACAAAGAAGGCGGCCTTATTTGTATGCAGATACTGCACACTGGACGTTACGGCTATCATCCATTTAATGTCTCTGCATCCAAAATCCAAGCGCCCATCAACCCGTTCAAACCACGAGCTTTGTCATCGCGTAAAGTCTGGAAGACCGTCAAAGATTACGCTAAGTCTGCCTATTACGCTCAACAAGCTGGATACGATGGCGTCGAGATCATGGGCTCGGAAGGTTATCTCATTAATCAATTTTTCTGCGAACGTACCAACCGCCGTGAAGATGAGTGGGGCGGAAGTTTAGAGAACAGAGCACGTTTAGCAGTTGAGACAGTCAAACAGACTCGAGAAAAAGTGGGTGAAAAATTCATTATCATCTACCGCCTCTCCATGCTCGATTTAGTTGAAGGTGGTGCAACTTGGGATGAAGTCGTTTACTTAGCGAAAGAAATAGAAAAGGCCGGTGCAACCATCATTAATACCGGAATTGGTTGGCATGAAGCCAGAGTTCCAACGATTGCGACGTCTGTCCCTCGAGCAGCCTTCACTTGGGTCACCGAGAAAATGAAGAGTGAAGTGTCGATTCCTTTGATAACAACCAACCGTATTAATACGCCAGAGGTTGCCGAGGACGTTCTGGCAAAAGGTCATGCCGATATGGTTTCAATGGCCCGACCGTTTTTGGCAGATGCGGAGTTCGTTAAAAAAGCGGCAGAAGACAAAGCAGACTTAATCAATACGTGCATTGGCTGTAACCAAGCCTGTTTAGATCATATCTTCATGAAGAAACGCGTATCGTGTTTGGTTAACCCTCGAGCATGTCACGAGACAGAGTTATACTTTGAACCGACAAGCCAAAAGAAAAAACTTGCGGTTATTGGCGCGGGACCTGCGGGCATGTCTTTCTCGAGTTACGCTGCCGAACGCGGTCACGAAGTGCATTTGTTTGACCAAGCATCGGAAATTGGTGGTCAGTTTAATATCGCTAAACAGATCCCAGGTAAAGAAGAGTTCTTTGAAACCATGCGCTACTTCAAAAATCGCATGGCCCTTGCGGGGGTGAATATTCATTTGAATCAACGAGTAGAAGCGCAAACCTTGATTGACTCAGACTTTGATGAAGTCATATTGGCAACAGGCATTAAACCGAGAACACCTGAGATTGAGGGCGTTGAGCACGAAAAAGTAATGACCTATCTCGACGTTTTGAAACACAAGAAGCCGGTCGGTAAAAAAGTTGCAGTTATCGGTGCAGGAGGCATCGGCTTCGATGTCTCCGAGTACCTCGTTGAGAAACATAGCTTAACTATGGAGCCTGAAAAGTGGCTTAAAAATTGGGGAATCGATAAAAATTTCACTAACCCCGGCGCACTTATCCCTTGCGAAGTTGAAGCGCCAGAACGAGAAGTTTACTTGTTACAACGCAAAGCCAGTAAAGTCGGTAAGAACCTCGGGAAAACCACAGGCTGGATTCACCGTGCGGCGCTAAAGCAAAAGCGGGTTCAGATGATCAACAATGTCAGCTACGACAAAATTGACGATGCCGGTTTGCACATATCGATTGGCGACGACAAAAAAGTACTCGACGTTGATAACATCATTATTTGTGCCGGCCAAGAGCCTCTGCGCGAACTGCAATCGGCCATTGAGAGCGCTGGCAAAGCCGTGCATTTAATCGGTGGCGCCGATGTAGCCGCTGAACTTGATGCCAAACGAGCTATCAAACAAGGTGCAGAACTAGCAGCTGCAATCTAATTCTCTCCCTGTTGGCGACAGTAAACGCCGAGTGTTGTTAACACAAACAAAAAAGCGCCTAACGGCGCTTTTTTACTTTAGATAGAGTAAGTTGTCGACGCGGTATCGCCGCCCCGCCCTGTCCAATTGGTATGATAAAACTCACCTCTTGGTTTATCCAACCGCTCATAGGTATGGGCACCAAAATAATCACGCTGCGCCTGCAACAAATTTGCCGGTAAGTTAGCCGCTCTATAGCCATCAAAATAGCTCAGCGCCGAAGACATGCATGGCGCTGATACGCCATGCAACGCGGCAGTTGCTACAACTTTACGCCAGCCCTTCTGCGCTTGTTTTACGACCGAGTTAAAATACTCATCTTGAAGCAAATTATCGAGCGTCGGTTGAGCATCAAATGCCTGTTTTATGTTGTCCAAGAACACCGAACGAATAATACAACCGCCTCGCCACATAAGAGCGATTGCGCCGAAATTGAGCTGATAATCAAACTCATTAGATGCTTGACGCATAAGAGCAAATCCTTGAGCGTAGGAGACAATTTTTGACGCTAACAAAGCATCTTTCAAAGCGCTGACAATTTCCTCTTTATCGCCAATAAACGCCTCAAAGTCTGCCTCAACAATCTCAGAGGCAGCCACTCGTTCATCTTTAACTGCAGATAAACAACGAGCAAAAACCGCTTCGCCTATTAATGTGAGAGGTGTACCAAGATGAAGCGCTGTCACGCCGGTCCACTTACCCGTACCTTTTTGCCCAGCAGTGTCCAATATCTTGTCAATCAATGGCGAACCATCGGGCTCTTTAAAAGCTAAAATATCGGCCGTGATCTCAATTAAATAGCTGCTCAGTTCGGTCTGATTCCAATCTGCAAATACGGTTTGAATTTCGTCAGCAGACATTCCTAACATATCGCGCATGACCAGATATGCCTCGCAGATGAGCTGCATATCACCATATTCAATTCCATTGTGAACCATTTTGACAAAGTGTCCCGCGCCGCCATTTCCGACCCAATCACAACATGGCACATCGCCTTCAACTTTAGCGCTAATAGCTTGAAAAATCGGTTTTACTTCTGCCCAAGCGTTTGGAGAGCCTCCAGGCATAATGCTTGGTCCCAATAGCGCCCCTTCTTCACCGCCGGAAACGCCAGTACCAATGTAATGCATTCCCAATTGTTCCAGTTGCACCGTTCGACGGTCTGAGTCCTCAAATTGGCTGTTACCACCATCGATAATGATGTCGCCCTCGTCTAACAGAGGTACTAACTGCTCTATCATCGAATCGACAACTTGACCAGCCTTAACCATCAACATGATCTTTCGTGGCGTTTGTAACGAATTAACCAGTGCTTCAAGCGATGCGGCACCACGAATTGTCTTGCCCTTTGCTCTGCCGTCTATAAAGTTGGTGACTTTTTGTTGTGAACGATTATATGCAGTAACAGTAAAACCTTTGCTTGCCATGTTGAGAATAAGGTTCTCTCCCATGACTGCAAGGCCAATGACTCCGATGTCGGATTTTGTTTTCATGTTTGTTATTCCACTTTTTGATTGTGAGTGTAGCGGGCATTGTTGTTATTTTTTTGCAAACCAACGTTTAGTTGTAATGCGCCTGTTTGCCAATCTACCAGTCAAAAAATCTTTAACAATAAGGATTTAACATAATTTAAAAGCAAACTTTCTTTGCTCTTTTTGCACCTTGGCACGATCCGCTAGTTAGCTGTCATCTTTCGCCAGTGTGTGGCGTGATTTGTCACTATATGATGTCCTCCGTCAAACAGATTAATGAGGAAGCCACCATGAAAACGTCACCACTTGCACTAATCACGGGCGCATCAACCGGTATCGGTAAAGAAATGGCGCGTATCCATGCGCAACAACAAGGTGACTTAGTCATCGTTGCTCGTTCCGAGTCGAAACTAAACGCACTTAAACTTGAGCTTGAACAAGAGTTTGGAGTTAACGTCACTGTCATTGCAATGGACCTCACTGCACCAAGTGCGGCTCGAGACTTGTATGCACAAACACAAGCCCGTAATCTCCAAGTTGATTGTCTAATCAACAACGCAGGGTTTGGTGGCCATGGTTTATTCCACGAACGAGAGCTTGCTAAAGAACAGCAAATGATGCAATTAAACATGGTGACGTTAACTGAGTTGACCCACTTATACGTGCAAGGTATGGTCTCGCGAAAGTTCGGCAAAGTCCTTAACGTTTCTTCAACCGCATCTTTTATTCCAGGTCCGTTACAAGCGGTTTATTACGCAACTAAAGCGTACGTAACGTCCTTCAGTCAGGCACTATCTGAAGAGTTGAAAGAGCACAATGTAACGGTTACAGCGCTTTGCCCAGGTCCAGTTGCCACGGAATTTGCGAGCACAGGTGACCTTCAGGGGGTAGAGATTTTCGACAAAGCAAAGTCGGCTAAATCCGTCGCATTCGTTGGATATTCGGGTATGGTTAAAGGTGAGCTTCTGTCGTTTAATGAGCCGGGACTGAAGTTTTTGCTGAATTGGATAACACCGCTGCTACCGCGTAAATTAGTATTGAAAATGTCTCGTCAATCGATGGAAAAAACCGTGTAATCTGGAAAACACATGAAATTTGCCAACAAATTTAACGTCTCTTGCCAATGGAAGATCTTGTTACTGGATATGGGTTTAGATCCAGAACAAGTGTTGAGTTATGCCAAACTGCCGACGGACTTGTTCAATCGGAGTGATGCAAGCCTGACACCAAAAGAATACTTTCAACTCTGGCAAGGGATTGACATGGCCGGAGGCGACCGTGAAGTTTCTCTGTTGTTGGCAAAATTCATAAGCACAGAAGTTTTTGACGCGCCTATTTTTGCCAGCTTATGCAGCGAAAATTTTAACGCGGCATTACTGCGCCTGCAGAAATACAAACCCCTAATTGGCCCTATGTTGCTGTCGCTAGATTTTACTAATAACACCCAATTGCATATCGAATGTTATGGCAATGACGGACTGATGCCTTATTCGTTGGGGCTTAGCGAAGCTGTTTTCTTTACCCAGATAGTTCGAATTGCCACTCGAGAAAACATAGTACCGCTTTCGGTATCGGTACCGCAGTTACCTAGAAATACCCAAGCCTACGAAGACTACTTTGGCTGTCAGCTCTCAGCATCTGAGCAAGTGAACCTGACATTTTCTAGCGCAGATGCAGAGAAACCGTTTTTGACGTCCAATGCGGAAATGTGGTCGTTTTTCGAAGACAAACTCAATCGGCGACTGGCTGATCTCACAGCCTCAGCGTCAACGACCGAAAGAGTTCGTTCAGTGTTGCTCGAAGCCTTACCAAGTGGCACAGCGTCAATTGAATCTGTGGCCAAAAAACTGGCCATGAGCAAACGTACGTTACAGCGAAAACTGACCGCGGAAGCGGAATCGTTCCAATCGATATTGCTCGATGTTCGCTCAGAACTGGCACGCCATTATCTGGTAAAGTCCGAAATTCCGCTTATCGAAATTTCTTTTTTATTAGGTTTTAAGGAGCCAAACTCATTCATTCGTGCATTCAGTGAATGGCAAGGCGTTTCTCCTGGACATTTTAGAGAACAGTACCGCCCGCATTAACGGGCTGAAGAAAAATTAACAACGGCTTATCCAATTTATTTTCAGACTCGCATTACGACGGTTGCTGAACTATACCTTGTATACTTGTGAACAAGTTCAAGGATTTACCACAATGTCGCACGCATCTAAATGTCCATTTACCTCTGGCTCAGACAGTAAAGGTACTCGAAATTCTGATTGGTGGCCGAAACAACTCAACCTCGGTATTCTCAAACAACATTCGAATTTAGTCGACCCTATGGGCAGCGATTTCAACTATCGTGACGCATTTACCCAACTCGATCTTAAGACCTTAAAACAAGACTTAACGACACTAATGACGGATTCTCAATCTTGGTGGCCAGCGGATTTTGGTCACTATGGTCCATTTATGATTCGAATGACCTGGCATGCAGCTGGCACCTATCGCGTAGGGGATGGCCGCGGCGGTGCAGGAACCGGCATGCAACGTTTTGCGCCGCTGAATAGCTGGCCCGACAACGGCAATTTAGATAAAGCCAGACGGCTGCTTTGGCCAATTAAACAAAAATATGGCAACAAGATTTCATGGGCAGATCTGCTAGTACTTGCAGGCAATGTCGCTCTTGAATCTATGGGTTTTAAAACGTTTGGTTTTGCTGGCGGCCGCGAAGACCATTGGGAGCCCGAAGAGGATACCTATTGGGGTGATGAGCACTCATGGTTAACAAGCCAAAGGTACAGTGGCGAACGCGACTTAGAAAACCCACTTGCCGCGGTTGAAATGGGCCTCATCTATGTCAACCCAGAGGGGCCTGAAGGCAAGCCGGATCCACTTGCATCAGCCACAGATGTCAGAGAAACATTTGCCCGCATGGCCATGGACGATTACGAAACGGTCGCACTGGTTGCAGGCGGGCACACCTTTGGTAAAGCCCACGGCGCAGGAGATGCGAGCCACGTCGGCGCCGATCCGGAAGGCGCCAACATCGAAATGCAAGGATTCGGCTGGATCAGTTCTTTCGGCTCCGGCAAAGGGGATGACACGATTACTAGTGGCATCGAAGGCGCTTGGACACCGACCCCAACACATTGGGACGATAGCTATTTTCGGGTATTGCTGGATTATGAATGGGCACTTGGCAAAAGCCCGGCCGGTGCGAATCAGTGGCATCCCGTTGATTTAGCAGACAAGGATCATGCCCCGAAAGCAGGTGATACCTCGGCAAAAGAAACATTGATGATGACGACCGCCGACATGGCACTCAAAATCGACCCAGAGTATCGCAAAATTTCTCAACAGTTCCGAGACGACGCAGACCAGTTTGCCGACGCTTTTGCCCGCGCGTGGTTCAAGCTCACCCACAGAGATCTCGGCCCGAAATCCAGATACCTCGGAGATGAAGTACCCGATGAAGATTTGATTTGGCAAGATCCTCTGCCTAGTTCTCCCGGCCCGCTTAGTGAATCACTGATCGCGGAAGTTAAAGACAATCTCAAAAAGCAAGATTTGACTGTCTCTGAGCTCATCTCGACGGCATGGGCATCCGCTTCAACATTTAGAGGGTCCGACAAACGCGGTGGTGCGAACGGCGCCCGGATACAGCTAATGCCACAAAACCAATGGCGCGTCAATTCGCCAGAAAAATTGGCCGGCGTCCTCAACAAATTGGAATCCGTCCGTGATCGCTGTGCTTTTCCTGTGTCTATGGCTGATGTCATTGTTATCGCAGGGGCGCATGCGATTGAAACCGCGGCATCCAAAGCGGGGATTAACATCACGGTGCCAATTTCTACCGGCCGAGTTGATGCTAGCCAAGCGCAAACTGACGTTGATTCTTTTTCAGTGTTAGAACCAAAAGCCGATGGCTTCAGAAATTTCTTGGCCGATACATTTTCAGTATCAGCCGAAGAATTGCTGATAGATAAAGCGCAATTGCTGACCTTAACCATACCAGAGATGACCGTGCTGATTGGCGGATTGCGAGTGTTAGGAAACAACTATGCAGATTCCAATGTCGGTGTGTTAACCGATCGTCCGGAAACCTTGAGCAACGACTTTTTTGTTCATTTACTTGATATGGCAACGTATTGGCAGCCAACTGAAAACCCAGATGTGTTTGAAGGATTTGATCGAGCTTCTGGCCAACTGAAGTGGCAAGCAAGTCGGGTTGACCTAATATTTGGCTCACATAGCGAGTTAAGAGCCATCGCAGAAGTGTATGCCTGTGATGATAACAGACAGAAATTTGTCACCGATTTTGTTCGAGCGTGGAGCAAAGTCATGGACTTAGACCGATTTGATTTGGACTATATACTCATTTGAGCCCCCTTTTTTCTATTGCTAATTGTTAGCGTTCTTCTGCAAACCTTCCCATAACTTCATCACTAGCGGCAACCATACATAGGTGATAAAAGGCACAATCACAGCAACGCTGATAACTGTTACTGCAAAATGTGGCTCAACGAGATACTGCGTCACCCACGGCGGAATAAAATAAACCAATGGCAGGAGGCCGATAAACGTCGAGAGCGCGATCCCATGTTTATTCATGTGGACGCTCGGTAGGCTCTTTGGTTGTATAAACCAAAATTACCTGGGCATCAGAATGCGCTTCAAATTCAACTCCCGATGCCATACGCAACAAGGTTCGTGCAGTGACCGGCTCATTGTTGACCGTGCCATTGCCTTTACTTATGTACATCATTACCTCGCCGTCCAACTGCACCGACTGACCCGCATTTAAATTCGCCACAGAAATCGACGTTTCGCTGTAAAACCTATCCCCTTGGCCCTTTTTTCCACCGTAAATATGTTGCAGCTCACCGACATTGGGTTCAAACACCTGATAGCCTGCAGGTTCACCGTGTTGATCAGGCAATACCCAAAGTTGAATCATTTGGTTTTGCTCGGTATCGGGATTGATTTCGTTATGTGCAAACCCTTCCCCACCGGCTCTCTGCACCTGAGATTGCCCAGCGACAATCTGTTGGCCATGCTCCAAGCTGCCGGCATGTGAAATTCGCCCATCTACCATAACTGAAATCACATCGACTTCTCGGTGCGGGTGCATGCCAGTTTCACCATGAGGCAAAAAATTCGCATCTGCCAAATAGACGAAATTACCGAGTCCGTCAAAGGTGTCCGGATTCTTACGACCACCAAAGACTCTTTGATCCATTACAAAGCGGCGCTCAATTAAGCCGGCAAAGCCGCCCTGAGAAAGTTGATTAAATTCTAATTTTTCCATTTCCTGTCTCCAAAACCTGTTTTCATGTCACTATCCTAGACCTGAGAGTTAGTAAGATAAACATACATAAATCGAATTTATTGTTATCATTTTAATAACAATTAACAGGTAAGAACATCATCATGAGTAATCCAAACGACATGCTGACCTTTGCCGCCGTTGCAGAGACAGGCAGCTTTACTAAGGCTGCCGAAGTATTAATGACGCCGAAATCCAACGTCAGCCGCAAAGTCACCAAACTGGAAAATGACCTAGGCGTCAGGCTACTTGAGAGAACCACAAGGCACTTGCGATTGACTGAGGCCGGCGTGATATTTCTAAGCCATTGTCAACGGGTTAAAGAAGAAATCGATGGCGCCAAGTTTAGCCTTGAGGCCCTCACTTCAACGCCGTCGGGTAAGTTGCGAATATGTACGACGATAGGCGTAGGCCAACATTTGTTGGGTGATCACCTAATTGCTTTTCAAACTCTTTACCCAAACGTGAGTATTGATATTCAACTGACTAACCGCCGTGTTGATTTAATTGAAGAGAACATTGATGTCGCCTTCAGAGTTGGCCAATCACCAGATTCAAACTTAGTGTCAAAGCCACTTTGCAAGGTATCGATGCATCTGTACGCCTCCCCAAATTACTTAAACTCAAAAGGCAGGGTAAAAGACGAAATTGAACTGCTTAATCACCGAAGCTTATACATGAGTGGACAGGGCTCGCGGGCGCACTGGCCTCGTTATGACGAGTCGCCACTGCCAATTACGCCCAGCATGACCTGCAATGACTTTAACTTGTTGCATCAAGCCGCAATTTCCGGGGGGGGAGTCGCCTTGCTGCCGGACTACATGTGCCAGGAGGAGTTGCAACATCAAACCCTCGAACCAGTATTGCCACAGCAGTTTGGTCGTGACATTGACATTTTTTCGGTGTTTCCAAGTCGCAAAGGCAAGCTACCAAAATTAGATGCCCTTTTGACCTATTTAGCGGACGTTTTAAATCGATAAAATAGCCCATCATTTAGACGGGCTTTTGATTTTAGCTCGATAACGCTTTTTTAGAACTTGTAACGAGCGCCAATCGAATAACGACGGTCCGCTTCCGTATAACGCCACGTCGTACCGTATTCAGATTCGAAGATATTTGCCTCACCTGTATGGTTTGTCGCATTAGCCACAAGTGTCAACTGCTCGTTAACATCCCAGCTAGCAGAGAAGTCTAACTGACCTCTTGCCGCGCGATAGTTATCAGAGAAGTTAAGCACACGTTTTTCGCTTTCAGAAGCTAAGTACTTAGAACGATAGTTATAAGCTACACGTGCTGCAAAGCCTTCATATTCCCAATACGCTTGAAAGTTGTAGGTATGTTTAGATATTTCAAGTAATGGGCGAACCACTTCACCTTCTTCCGCAGGCTGTTCACTGTCAGCGTACGTGTAGTTGGCATTAATACCTAAACCGGACCAAGCACCAGGTAAGAAATCGAACTGTTGTTGATAACCGATTTCATAACCGCGAACAAAGCCCGCTTCACCGTTGGTGTCACGTGTTGTGTCGATACCGGGTAAGCCTTGGTCTCGTAAACTTTCTAAGTGTGCCATACCATCGGCATCTGCAGGGAAGTTGGTACTGCTCGAGAACACCATGTCGTAGTTGTCGACACCGGCTTGGTCAAATTGACAAACCGCATACCACTATGTCACGTTTTGACCAGTCGTTTGTGAACTGGCGACACACAGGTTCTCTTTTGCCAAGAACGACTCAACATCCTTGTGGTATACCGCAAGAGACAACATATTCGCTTCACCGAAGTAATGCTCTACTGATACGTCAAATTGCGTTGCTCGGAAAGGGTCAAGACCAATTGCACTTTGGGTTGCTTTGGTCGCATCATTGTTGACCGACAACGCTGGACCAAGCTGACCAAATTGGCCTTACCAAAATAACAAAGACAGTCTAAAATGCATGTAAAATGGGTGTTTCAAGGGAATGCATAAATCAGATTGCTAGTATTTTATTTTGCCAATGGCTATAACAATATTCGCGAACCAATTTTGGTCATACCAAAATGGGAGTGAGTTAGACTCAGAGTGCTATAGAACTGGCTACAGTGAAGGCCAATGGGAGTGTATACGGAATTTCAGGCAAAAAAAAAGGAGCACGAGCTCCTTTTTCTAAATTAGCAGTATTACTGACAACTGATCGTTGCTTGACTGGCTAAGTTCGGTTCAAATGCGATGTCCGCCAAGCCCACTGTAAATTTGTCAGAAGACGCCAATTCGAACGGAATCACCAGATCTCCCATTTTCATTCCGCCTTGTGCAAAACACGCCAAATCAACTGATGCGGTTTGCCACTGGCCAATCTCAGCATTAGCAAACAGCTCCGTCACATCAACTTTCGCAAAGCAAGAACCAGGTTCATCCCCAGTACCTTCGCAGTTCATGAACAAGCTCACTTCGCCTGCTGGCTTCTGGTCGACACGGTAGCTGAATTGTAACGCCGATTTTGCGTCTAGGTCTGAGCGCACGTCCTCGCGGAAATGACTCTTACTTGCGATTCGGATACCCGCTTCACCACCTTGATAATCTAGCAACAATGAGTCTTCTTGAACCACACGGTCAATCGTGCGGTAGTGGATATTCGGCAGTTTAAGCGTATTCGATGTAACCGCTACCATGTCCTTACCAGAATACAGATACATAACCCAAGGCTTCACCATAGAGCCGTTGTATATGTGTCTGGTGGCAACTTTAGATGCGTCAAACTCAACGGTTTCATCAAGATCATCAGCTAAGATGTTTTTGTCGCCATAAGTCAAACCGAAGCCATAAGGTAATAATGGGTCGTAATCACTATCACCGCGGTTAACTGTGGTTTGCTCTGGTGACTTTGGCCAAGAAAATGAAAGCTTGCCGGTAAAGTCGTATTGCATAGCACCCGCACTATCTTTGAATAGAACTTCCGCAACGCCGTTGCCCTCTGAGCCTGGTAACCAAGCTGCGACAAACGCGTCAGAAGCGTTCAGCTCTGCGTTAACAAACATTGGGCGACCACTAATAAAGATCGACACCACAGGAATGCCGTCAGCTTTTAACTTCTGCAACAAGGCTAAGTCCGACTTTTCACCGCGCTGATAATCTAAGTTTTCACGGTCGCCATGCCCTTCGGCGTAAGGCTCTTCACCAAAGACAACCACTGCAACATCTGGTTTCGTCTTGTAGTCGCCGCTTTCACTGAGCTCAACCTCGCCACCGGCTTTTGTCACTTGCTCAACAATGCCGTCGTAAATAGAAGTGCCGCCCGGGAACTCATCATTCGAGTTATTGGTTCCCTGCCAAGTGATTGTCCAACCACCGGATTGTTTGCCAATATTGTCTGCGCCATCACCGGCCACTAGCACCTTCATATCCGGCGCTAATGGCAAGACGTTGTTTTTGTTCTTCAATAGGACCAATGACTCTCGAACTGATGCGCGAGCAACATCGCGATGACTTTGTTGACCAATCAACTCGGTCTTACCGCTAAATTGACGGTTTGCAGGAGAAGGTTTTTCAAACAAGCCTGCACGCACCTTAACTCGCAAAATACGGCGCACTGCGTCGTCAATTCGTGACATCGCAATGGTGCCATCTTTAACTTGTGCTATCGTATTCTCGTAAAGCGGTTTCCACGCGTCGGTTGGCACCATAAAGATATCCAAACCCGCATTAATCGCTTGGGGACAGCTTTCGTTTGAGCAGCCTTTTACTTGACCATGCCCGTTCCAATCACCGACAACGAAACCATCAAAACCCATCTGTTCTTTAAGAACGTCAGTTAACAAATATTTGTTGCCGTGGATCTTATCTCCATGCCAACTATTAAAACTTGCCATAACAGATTGTGCACCCGCGGTAAGCCCACCGACATAACCCTGCGCATGGATGTCAAACAACTCTTGCTCCGAAGCAATGTTATCACCTTGGTCGTCACCTTTAACGGTGCCGCCATCACCGACAAAGTGTTTCACTGTGCTGATCACACGGTCATCACTCAAAAAGTCTTTGTCCGCATGCCCTTGTAACCCCTTCACGATGGCACTTGCATAGCTGCGGACAATTTCAGGATCTTCAGAGTAACCCTCGTATGTGCGCCCCCAACGATCATCGCGGACGGTTGCAACCGTTGGAGCGAACACCCAATCAATGCCTGTGACCATGACTTCGGTTGCCGTAATAGCAGCAATTTTTTCGATTAAGTCAGGATTATTCGCCGCGCCTAACCCAATATTATGTGGGAATAGAGTTGCGCCAATAACATTATTGTGGCCGTGCACCGCGTCTGTGCCCCACATGGTCGGAATAGTCGAACCATCCATAGATGGGTCAATAGACGCCTGATACATGTCTTCCGCCAGCTTAATCCAATCCTGTGGCGTAGAATGTTTATTCTGCTGCGGGAACGAGCCACCGCCATTTAGATATGAGCCAAAGCCATACTTGCGCATATCTTCAACAGTTATATCGCGGATTTCAGGCTGCATCATTTGGGCAATTTTTTGCTCCAAAGTCATATCCGCCATGAGGGCGTCTACTTTTGCTTCGACGGTTGGGTCGGTTTTGACCGCTATGTCCAATTTCGGCCAAATTTTACTAGCATCGCGGCCGTTAGCGTGGCTCGAAGACACATCTTGCCCCTCTTGTTTGGTGCAGCCCACCAGCATTGCAGTGGCAACAGAAATGGCGGTAGCAGTTAGGTATAAGCGTTTCATTTTATTTCCCCACTTAAACGGCTTGATTTACGGGCTTGCTACCAACAAGACCGTAATAGGCGATAAATACATAACAAAAGATTGGCAAAACAAACGCTAGTTGGATACCGATAGCGTCAGCGAGTAAACCTTGCGCCAATGGGATGATCGCACCGCCCACAATCGCAAGGCAAAGAATACCCGATCCCTGTGAAGTGTGTGCGCCTAGGCCATTTAACGCCAGAGAGAAAATAGTTGGAAACATGATTGAATTGCAAAGGCCAACCAGCAGTAATGACCACATTGCAATCGTACCATCGGCAATAACCGCGATCAGAACAAGTACCGAAGCCGCAATGGCGTTGAAAGCAAGTACTTTGCCAGCCGCTAGTTTTTGCATCACGGCCGCGCCAATAAATCTACCGACCATAGCGCCGCCCCAATAGTAGGTTAGGTATTTAGCAGCTTCTGACTCAACCAATCCTGCGATGTTTGCTTCGCCAAAAAAGTTGACCATGAAACTACCAATCGAAACTTCTGCCCCGACGTAAACGAAAATACCAACAGCGCCCAGAACCAAATGTTTGTGTTCCCAGGCACTGCCGGTTGCTGTTTCTTGCTCTTGCGGAACCTCAATCGTCGGCAACTTGATATAAGCAAAGATTGCTGCGAGCACCAATAACATGGCCATCAACACGAGATATGGCCCTTTGACACTGTCTGCTGACGCACTGGTGCCGACTGAGTGGGCTGCTTCATTTAAGATAAACAGCGCGCCTAAATAAGGTGCAACAGTCGTTCCTAACGAATTGAACGCCTGAGTCATTGTCAGTCGAGACGATGCGGTTTTCGAAGGACCTAATAGAGTCACATAAGGGTTTGCAGACACCTGCAACAAGGTGATACCACTTGCTAACACAAAAAGCGCACCTAAAAACACTGGGTAACTTTGACTCGCCGCAGCTGGATAAAACAATAAGCAGCCAAACGCAGCGATTATAAGACCAATGACGATGCCCTTTTGATAACCAAGCGACTTAACTAATTTACCGCTTGACAAAGAAACTAAGAAGTAAGCACCAAAAAAGCAAAATTGAATCAGCATGGACTGAAAGTAATTCAAATCAAATACTGCTTTTAAATGAGGAATCAAGATGTCATTAAGACACGTAATGAATCCCCACATGAAAAATAGACTGGTTAGTGCCGTCAGCGCAAACTGATAGTTTTCATTGTTTGACGCCGGCAACGGACTTGACTGTGTTGCTGAAAATCCCATGTTCCCCTCACTTTTATTTTTATTGCTTACCCCGTTATCAGTTTAACTATATCTCGAATTTGAGGTTGACGAATCAAAATTCTCAAATTAAGCTGACAACAAATTGTAAGCGCTTTCATTTAATATTACACGGGACCCCGTTATTTTTACAAGTGTTTTTGTAAGCGCTTACTTAAAATTATTAACCTTCAGTTTCGATGATTGAAGAAAACGTGGAATTTACGATGAATCAGATACGTTTGCCGGATGGCTCAAATATGCTCAAGAAGCAGTTCACCTATGGCGTTGCAACGGCTTCATTTCAGATAGAAGGAGGCATAGATCATCGCTTGCCTTGTATCTGGGATACCTTTTGTGCAACAGACGGTAAAATCGCCGATAAGTCAGACGGCGCGGTCGCTTGCGATCATTACAATCGCTGGCAACAAGACGTTGAGCTTATCGATTCTTTAGGCGTTGATGCTTATCGTTTGTCTATTTCATGGCCTCGAGTGTTAACAAAAAGTGGAGAGTTAAATCCAGAGGGCGTTGCTTTCTACAGCAATCTTCTTGACGGTTTAAATGCCAAAGGAATCAAACCATTTGTTACCTTATATCATTGGGATCTACCTCAGCACCTCGAAGACCAAGGAGGCTGGTTAAATCGCGAAACGGCTTATGCTTTCGCAGATTATGCAGAGAAAATTGCCAAAGCGTTAAAAGGTAAAGTCCACTCCTTTGCTACGTTTAACGAACCATTTTGCAGTGCTTACTTGGGATATGAGGTCGGTGTCCACGCGCCTGGCTTGACGGGCAAACAAAACGGCAGACAAGCTGCGCATCACATTTTGCTGGCTCACGGTTTAGGCATGCAAAAACTGCAAGCGGTTAGCCCGGAAACGCAAAACGGCATAGTCCTCAACTTCACCCCTTGTTACCCAGCGTCTGACGAGACTGCCGATCAAATTGCGGCCGATTTGGCGGATCAGTACATAAATCAATGGTACATCAAGCCAATATTCGACGGTGCCTACCCTGATATAATCGAGCAGTTGGGCCAAGACTGGGCACCGCATATCGAGCCAGGTGATATGGAAATAATCAAACAGCCACTGGATTTCATGGGCGTCAATTATTACACCCGCTTGACCTATTCAGCCCCAGTTGTTGAAGGGGAGTTTTTCCACGAGCATGAACATTTGATGCCAAGAACCGATATCGGTTGGGAAATTTACCCTCAGGCGTTAACTGAATTATTGGTTGACCTCAATCAACGTTATTCCTTACCACCAGTTTTCATCACCGAAAATGGTGCTGCAATGGCGGACTCGCTGGAAAACGGTGAAGTCAACGACAGCGACAGAGTCGCCTATTATCACAGCCATTTAAATGCGGTTAACGACGCTATTGAACAAGGCGTAAACGTGGTAGGTTACTTTGCTTGGAGCTTGATGGACAACTTCGAATGGGCTGAAGGCTACTTAAAACGTTTCGGCATTGTGTATGTTGATTACGATACGCAACAACGTACGATAAAGCAGAGCGGAAAGTCATACAGAGATTTGATCAGCAACCGATAACACACAAAGGGCGGCAACGCCCTTTGCCTTTTCTACAACAACAATAAGAAAAAAATGGCACATTTAGCAATCTCAGAAAAAATCGGCTATGCCATGGGTGACGCTGCTGCGAATTTAGTTTGGCGCGGCGCCTTGGCCTATTTAGCACTGTTTTACACCGACACCTTTGGCTTAACCGCGGCGTCTGCAGCTATGTTGTTTTTGGTGGTTCGCCTATCCGATGGTATTACAGATATTGTCATGGGAATGATCGCCGATAGAACCGATACCCGCTGGGGTAAATTTCGACCTTGGGTTCTTTGGTCAACGCCTTTTCTCGGTTTGTTTATGGTGCTGTGTTTCACTACACCTGATTGGTCTTATGACAATAAACTTATATATGCTTATGTAACCTACATAGGATTGACCTTAGCTTACACCCTGAACAATGTGCCTTATTCTGCTCTCATGGGCGTGATGACCGATGACGACCGAGAGCGCACCAGTCTATCTGGGTTCCGGTTTGCAGGCGCGTTTTTGGGAGGGCTTTGTGTGATGGGCTTTACCCCAGCCTTAGTAGATTACTTTGGTAGCGGTGATCAAGCTCAGGGCTACCAGTACACTATGTATGTGTTTGCAGGCTTGTTGTGTGGGTTGATGTTTTTTACGTTTGCAACGACGAAAGAAAGAGTAAAACCTCAACACAGCTCTGACGCGACACTTGGTAAGGAGCTTTTGGACCTGACCAAAAACCTACCGTTTATTATTTTGCCGCTATTGGCCTTGACGCTGTTTTTCTACTACCGAAACACGCCAACAGCAATTTTTCTAGTCGCTGTTGCGTTCGCTATTTGGCTTGTCATCCGTCGCTTGCTTAATAACCCACCAGCGGAATCAAGTGGCAGTCAACAAGATATGCTCGACCTACTGACCAATAAACCTTGGCTAATTTTGTTGGGCATCGGCTTTTTGACCATGATGTTCAATGGCATCAAATATGGCGTCATTGCTTATTACTTTAAGTATTTTGTCGGTGATGAGGTGATGGCGGGAAGCTACTTCGTTGCCCTACTCGTGGTTTCTATTTTAGGCGCGCTGAGCACGAGCTATTTTAGTCGACAATTCGGCCGTAAACGCTTGTTCATTGTCTCGCTCATTGCCGCAAGTGTATTAACAGGATGCATGTTTTGGATACCACAAGGCAATGTATTCCAAGTCTTTGCTCTTGGCTGCGCTGCCGAGTTTTTTGCCGCCATTATGCCCACACTGTTCTTTTCGATGTTAGGGGATGCGGCAGACTACTCTGAGTGGAAAAATGGTCGCAGAGCAACTGGTCTAATTTACTCTGCTGGCACCTTTGTGCAGAAAACCGGTGGCGGCTTTGCCGGCGCTTTAGTGTTACTGGTATTATCTTCTTATGGTTATGATGGCATGGACCAGAGCACAATCGCTCAATCCTTGCCTGGAATGCAGTGGTTAATGAGTTGGATCCCTGCCGCATTTGGCTTTGTTGCTGCCGGCTTGATGTTGCTCTATCCAATCAATGACCAAATGCAAGCCCGTATGACACAGGAATTGCAGGCATCAAGAACCGCTAGTTAAGCTAAAGAATAAAGGTTACACTTGTTCCGAATATACCAATGGGGTGAAGACATTTAATATGGCAACAATTTACGAAGTTTCAGAGTTGGCAGGCGTTTCTCTTGCGACTGTATCTCGTGTGATGAATGGCAGCAGTAATGTCAGTGATAAAACTCGTAAAAAAGTAGAAGACGCCATGGCACAGCTTGGCTATCGCCCAAATGCCATTGCCCGCTCTCTTGCTTCAAACCGCACAGACTGTGTCGGAGTTTTGGTTCCTGAATTAAAAGGTCCATTTTTCGGCCACTTAATGGCAGGAACAGAAGAAGTGCTGCGAAGCGCCAATAAACACGTCATATTAACCGCAGGGCACAGCGAAGAAGCGAGCGAGAAAGACGGCATTGAATTTCTGTTAAGTCGTAACTGCGACGCTCTGATCCTTCATGTTGAAGCCTTAACCGACGAATACCTAGTGCAACTTGCAAAAGGTGACGTACCAGTGGTTGTTGTAAACAGGTTAGTGCCTGGCATCGAGGACAAGTGCATTCATCTTGATAACAAGATTGGCGGCTATTTAGCGGCAAAATCTATTATTGAAAAAGGTCACAAACAGATTGCTTATATTTCAGGCCCAACATGGAAAGAAGACTCGAATGAACGTCTGTTTGGCCATAAAGCGGCACTGGAAGAAGAAGGCATCGAATTCGACGAGGACTTGTTATATGTCGGCAGCTTCTTGCAAGACAGTGGTAGCCACGGGTTAACTGATTTATTACATCGAGAAAAACCTTTTACTGCGCTTATTTGTGGTAATGACGAAATGGCCTCTGGTGCAATGGCGATGGCCCGAAAGCTCAATATGGACTTGCCTAATGACCTTTCAATCGTTGGCTTCGATAACATTATTTACGCCAGTTATTTGTATCCGACCTTAACCACAATCAATTATCCAGTATTGCAAATGGCACAGATGGCAGCTCAATTGGTGCTGAAGAATGTATATCAAGTCAACGGGCTTGAAATCAAACATCAATTCACCCCAAAATTGGTTGATCGTAACTCTACTCGTTCGCTTTAATATCCCCCTGCCACTACTAATTTATTCAGCATCAAGCATATAGCCGCTATGTGCAGCTGTGGATAAAAGTCCGGTCTCCTATTCGCAGATTAACAAGCGGTGATTTAAAACGGCATCACCGCAAATAATTTGAAACCTAACTCGCCATTAGACTGTCTATATGAAATAGCAAGGCAAAATGTTAGACCAAAAATATCTCAATATTTTCCTTGTGTTCCGATTTTTTAAGCTAACCTTAGAGTAACAAAATGAATTAAATCAATTGAATACCAACTCTAATCGGATGAGTTTTTTGGGAGGCGTTATGAGTATTTTTGACCACTATCGAACACGTTTTGAAGCCGAACAAGAACAGGAATTCACGATCGATGAATTCCTTCAGTTGTGCAAGGAAGACAAAGCTGCCTACGCGTCGGCGGCAGAACGTCTTTTGATGGCCATCGGCGAACCAGAAATGGTCGATACATCACAGAACCCGGTGTTAAGCCGCATCTTTTCTAACCGAATAATCGCTCGATATCCTGCGTTTGCCGAGTTTTATGGCATGGAAGAATCGATTGAGCAGATTGTGTCTTACCTCAAACATTCAGCTCAAGGCCTTGAAGAGAAAAAACAAATTCTCTATTTGCTTGGTCCTGTCGGTGGCGGTAAATCGTCATTGGCGGAAAAACTTAAGCACTTAATGCAAAAGCAACCTATCTATTGCTTGAAAGGCTCTCCGGTCAATGACCACCCATTTTGTTTGTTTGATGCCGATGAAGACGGTCACATTCTTGAGGAAGAATATGGCATTCCTGGCCGTTACTTAAAAACCATCATGTCGCCATGGGCGGCCAAACGTTTGAAAGAATTCAATGGTGACATCAGCCAGTTTAAAGTGGTTCGTAAAAACCCATCGGTGTTGCACCAAGTCGGCATCGCCAAAACAGAGCCGGGAGATGACAACAACCAAGACATCTCTTCACTGGTTGGTAAAGTCGATATTCGGATGTTAGAAGACTTCTCTCAAGACGACCCAGATGCCTACAGCTACTCTGGCGCACTGTGCCGCGCGAACCAAGGCCTGATGGAATTTGTGGAAATGTTCAAAGCCCCCATCAAAGTCCTACACCCGTTGCTGACTGCCACTCAAGAAGGCAACTATAATGGCACAGAGGGTCTTTCGGCCTTGCCTTACGATGGCATCATCTTGGCACACTCGAATGAGTCTGAGTGGGAGTCGTTCCGCAACAATCGCAACAATGAAGCCTTTTTAGACCGTGTTTATATTGTAAAAGTACCTTATTGCTTGCGGGTGAGCGAAGAAATTAGAATCTACGAAAAACTGCTCAAAAGCAGTGAATTGTCCGCGGCGCCTTGTGCTCCTAGTACACTCAAGCTGTTGGCTGAGTTTAGTATCTTGTCTCGAATTAAAGCGGTAGAGAACAGCAGCATCTATTCGAAGATGCGGGTCTACGATGGCGAAAGCCTAAAAGACACGGATCCGAAAGCGAAGTCCTATCAAGAATACAGAGACAATGCTGGCGTGGATGAGGGTATGAATGGTCTATCGACTCGATTTGCCTTTAAGATCTTATCTCGAGTGTTTAACTTTGATCACCAAGAAGTCGCTGCGAACCCTGTCCACCTGTTCTACGTGTTGGAACAGCAAATTGAACGAGAGCAGTTCCCTCAAGAAGTACAAGAAAGCTATTTGGAATTCTTGAAAGGCTACCTAATTCCGCAATACGTGGAATTTATCGGCAAAGAAATTCAGACCGCCTATCTTGAGTCTTATTCAGAATACGGCCAGAACATCTTTGACCGCTATGTCACTTATGCTGACTTTTGGATCCAAGACCAAGAGTATCGAGATCCGGAAACAGGGCAACTGTTTGACCGTGCGGCCCTAAATGACGAGTTGGAAAAAATCGAAAAACCAGCCGGTATTTCCAACCCGAAGGATTTCCGCAACGAAATTGTGAACTTCGTTTTGCGCGCCAGAGCTAATAACGAAGGCAAAAACCCCGCTTGGAATAGCTACGAGAAACTCAGAACCGTTATTGAGAAGAAAATGTTCTCCAATACTGAAGAGTTGCTTCCTGTCATTTCCTTTAACGCAAAAGCAAACGCTGACGACCAACAAAAACACGACGAGTTTGTGAAACGTATGGTCGAAAAAGGTTACACCTCAAAGCAAGTTCGCTTGCTGTCTGAGTGGTACCTAAGAGTTAGGAAGTCGCAATAGTGACAGAGGGGCAGTATTTATGGCGCATTTCATCGATCGCCGACTTAACGGTAAAAACAAGAGCGCGGTAAATCGCCAGCGCTTCTTGCGCCGTTATAAGTCACAGATCAAAAAAGCAGTAGCTGATTCAATCAGCAAACGAAGCGTGACGGATACAGAGTCATCGGAAAACATCAGTATTCCGAGCCGAGACATTAAAGAGCCTATTTTCCACCAAGGTAAAGGCGGCGACAGAGATCGGGTGTTACCTGGCAACGATCAATTCTCGCCCGGCGATAAAATAAAACGCCCCCAAGGTGGTGGACAAGGCTCTGGAAGTGGTGAAGCAAGTGATTCTGGTGAGGGTCAAGATGATTTCAACTTTTCCATTTCAATGGATGAGTATCTCAACTTATTGTTCGACGATTTGGAACTGCCTAATCTACAGAAAACCGACGCAAAAAAAGAAGTGGAATGGGAAACATTTCGCAGTGGCTACAAGGCCGAGGGCATACCCACCAACATTGATATAGTTCGTTCATTGCGAGGCGCTCAAGCAAGGCGTATCGCACTGACAGCGGCGAAAAAACGAAAGCTAAAAGAGCTTGAGGAAGAGTTAGACTCCCTCAACAAAGACAAAGACGCTGACAAAGCGTTAAAAACAGAAATATTGCATCAGATAGAAGACCTGCAATACCGCATCAAAAAAGTGCCCTTCATTGACACGTTTGACCTGAGGTACCGAAACTACGACAAGCGCCCTATTCCCAGCAGCAATGCGGTTATGTTTTGCTTGATGGACGTCTCAGGTTCAATGGACCAAGCAACCAAAGAAATGGCAAAGCGCTTCTATATCTTGCTGTATCAATTTCTAAACCGCAGCTACGAGAACATCGAAGTGGTATTCATTCGACATCACACTCAAGCAAAAGAAGTGGATGAACAAGAGTTCTTCTACTCGCAGGAGACCGGGGGCACAATCGTATCGAGCGCACTCCATTTGATGGATGAGATAGTCTCATCCAGATACCCCGCAAGCCAATGGAACATATACGCTGCACAAGCGTCTGACGGTGACAATTGGGCCGACGACTCGCCCAAGTGCGGAAAATTATTGCGCGAGAAAATCTTAAACTACACCCGATATTACAGCTATATCGAAATCACCAACCGCAGCCATCAAACTCTATGGCACGAATACGAAAGCATTGATAGTGAATACGAAAACTTTGCAATGAAAAACATTAAACAGGCGTCAGATATCTATCCGATTTTCCGCGAGTTTTTCAAAAAGCAAGTTTCATCAAAGTCTTGAATTAAGGAGCGCCAATGACTTCTAATCTTAAAAAGGCGACGGAAACTCTGTCAGACGGCCCAGAATGGACATTTGACTTATTAGAGCAGTACCAAGAAGAAATTCGTCGAGTTGCGGAATATTATCGCCTCGACACCTACCCGAATCAGATCGAAATAATCACTTCAGAGCAAATGTTAGATGCCTACTCAAGCGTAGGCATGCCGATTAATTATCACCATTGGTCGTTTGGCAAGAAGTTTATTGAATCCGAACAAAACTACAAACGGGGATATATGGGTCTCGCTTATGAAATCGTTATCAATTCCGATCCCTGTATTTCTTATCTTATGGAAGAAAACACCATAACAATGCAGGCACTCGTGATTGCCCATGCGTGTTATGGCCACAACTCATTTTTCAAGAACAACTATTTGTTCAAAACTTGGACTGACGCCAGCTCCATCATTGATTACCTGCTATTTGCCAGAAGTTACATCGAGGAGTGTGAACGTAAATATGGCGTCGAAGAAGTGGAAGAAATTCTAGACTCTTGCCATGCGCTAATGAATCTAGGTGTTGATCGCTATAAAAGACCACAGAAAATCTCTATGTTCGAGGAGCAAAAGAGACAGAAAGAGCGAGAAGAGTATCTACAAAGTCAGGTCAATCAACTGTGGCGAACCATTCCACAGAAAGAACAAGAGACAAAAAAGAAAAAGATTAAATTCCCTGCTGAGCCTCAAGAAAACATTCTGTACTTTTTTGAAAAGCACGCACCATTGTTAGCACCTTGGCAACGAGAATTATTGCGTATAGTGCGTAAAGTGAGTCAGTATTTCTACCCACAAAAACAGACTCAAGTGATGAACGAGGGCTGGGCTAGCTATTGGCATTATACGATTTTGAATCACCTATTTGATGAAGGTCTAGTAACAGAGCGCTTCATTTTGGAGTTTCTCCACAGTCACACAGCAGTTGTTTATCAACCCCCTTACAATCACCCAGGCTACTCAGGCATTAACCCTTATGCATTGGGTTTCGCTATGTTCAAAGACATTCGCAGAATTTGTGAAAACCCTGACGAAGAGGACAAACGCTGGTTTCCTGAAATCGCAGGAAAAGATTGGCTAGATACCTTGCACTATGCAATGGAGAACTTTAAGGACGAGAGTTTCATATCCCAATATCTATCGCCTAAAGTCATTCGCGAATTTAAGCTGTTTAATTTGCAGGATTACGAGCAAAACCCCATGCTGGAAATTACATCTATCCACAATGAACAAGGTTATCAAGATATTCGTCAAAAATTGGCGTCACAGTATAACCTGAGTATGTTGGAGCCCAACATTCAAATCACCAATGTCGACGTCAACGGAGACCGCTCTCTAACCTTAGAGTACGTGCCTCATAATAATATTCCGCTTGGTGAGACTGTTCCAGAGATGATGCGACATATCTATCGTCTATGGGGCTTTGATGTAAGGCTTATGGAAAAACGCGAGAACGGGCGCTGCGTCGAGCTGGCTAAGTGTCCGCCTGAGAAAAAAGAAGCCGATGATTAATCATCGGCTTTTTTCTTGTTTGGATTGTAGAGCTTAACTTGATTTCGTCCGCCCTGCTTCGCTTCATATAAGGCGCTGTCTGCCGCCTCAATCCAGTTCTGATGGTTTTCATAATCATCACTGTATTCGGCGATACCCATTGATATGGTGAACTTAATCTCAATACCGTTATACATCACGTGAGACGCTTCGACTATGCGACGTACTCGTTCGGCAAATATCTTTGCATGCTCAGCATCTGTCTCCGTCAGAATAACCGCATATTCCTCGCCACCATAACGCCCACCGATATCTGTCTCGCGTAAATTCTTACGTAAAATCTTCGCTAAATGCAAAATAGCTTCGTCACCGGCGGCATGGCCATAACCATCATTGACCCGCTTAAAGTGGTCAATGTCAAAAATCAATAGTGAACTGATATGATGGGTACGACGTTGACGTTGGAACTCTTTAAGTAAACATTCTTCCCAGTAACCGCGGTTGTTTAAGTTGGTCAATCGATCCGTCTGACTCAATCGTTTTAATTCTTTGTTGGCTTCTTCCAACTCCATCTTGGAGATGGCGACATCCGTTACATCATAAATAATGATGCACAAATGGGTAACTTCGCCGCGTGTGTCAGTCAACGGAATAAACGTCGCATTTTGATACATGAACGGTGCAACCGAAGTAATTGGCCGATAGTTCTTGAATTTGAAGATGTGTGGCGTTTGCTCCCAAATCGTAAATGCACGATTTTTAAGTACAAATACTGGATCTGTCTTTTGCTTTAACCAAACTTCATTTAAGTCTGGGAACGCTTGAAACAAAGATTGGTCGCGAACATCATAAGGTGATATCCCAGAGTGGTTCTCCATAAAACCATTCCAGACTTTAATATTATAGTCCTGATCTAAAACCACCAGTCCCACGTCCACTGACTGGAACATATCCATTAACCAGTGAACTTCAGATACTTCAATCGTTGCTTTTTCAGTCATAACTATAAATCAAATAAAAAGTTGAGTTTATTTTTCAGCGTCGGAATCGAATCCTCGGTAATAAGCAACAACAAGTCACAAGTGACGTCGTGGCCTTCAATACCGTAGCTGATTTCAATGGTCAAAGTCTTCCGCCAATGTGTCGAATTGGTATATATCAAATCTGAGACGTTACAGTGCTGACCAAGTACCGTTGGGTGACCTTGGCTAAAGTTGAGGTCAAGTTGCTCTGACAGTCCTTTTAAGACCGAGCCTATTAGAATATTGCCAATATCCATCAACAACTCTAACTCAACTTTGTCGTCAATTACGCCATCATAGTTGAGAAGCTTGGCGATATCTTTAAAACCGGAGTCGTTCAAAATAAGTAACGCTTCACCAGCAACACCGCCTGCGATGAAGCCCTGACACACTCCAGAGGTGGTCTCATTGTGCTCCACCGATTGCAGTGCCATCGACAGTTCGGATACTTCCAACAAATTAACGTTAGGAATCGGTAACTTGACGAATACCTTCAATACTGTCGCCAATAAACTGCCGGCTTGTCCCATCGCGACGTTGGTTACTTCTTGAAGCACATCACGAGTTTCATTGTCCAGAAGTGTTTCCGCTTCAGGGCGGTACTTTTGAATTTCTTGCTCTGACGTTATGCCATATTTATTCAATAGTTCCTGCAATTTGGCTTTATCAATTGGTTTTTTGATAAAGTCCAATGCGCCCATAGCTTTTACGCGTTCATGGGCCTCAGGTTGAATATCCCCGGAAACGACGATGGTTATAATAGGTAGCTTTTCTTTTTGGATCGCTTCAAGTACGCCATAGCCGTCCAATACCGGCATATTGAGATCCAGAAACAATAACTCGCCTTTGCCTTTGCGAATTATATCGAGTGCGTCTTCACCATTAACGGCAAACACCACTTCTACTTCCCAGTCATCGGGCAAGGATCTGGCCATTTGCTTTCTGGCTAGATTTGAATCATCACAAATAATTACGGTTGTTTGCATACAATTGATATCGACCAAATTTACCGCTTCATGAACAAAGAAATGACATTAACTTGTTATAAAGCAAAAAGTTTATAGAAAAACTATAGCAGTTAGTTGACAATACTATCCACTATTTATCAATCATTAAATATAACCGGAGCAATTATGAGGTCGTTATTTGTACCTTTCTCTTTACTTTTCAGTAGTTTCGCATTTTCGGTCGATATTCAAAGTGGGTTGAATGCAAACTACGATTTGGTCAAAGCTGGGGACAAGCCTGTGACCCTTTTGGGAGATCAAGTTGTTGTTGGAATGCAAGCACCTAACTTTAAAGTTGTCGATAGCAAATTCCGAGTTAAAACACTGAAAGACTTCGCCGGTCAACCTGTACTAATTAGCGTCGTACCGTCACTAGATACCGGTGTTTGTAGCATCCAAACCAAACGTTTTAATGATTCAGTGGAAGAACTGCCACAAGATATCGTTATGCTGACCATCAGTGCCGACTTACCGTTTGCACAGAAGCGCTTTTGCCAAGCAGAGAAGGTCGACAAATTGATTACCTTGTCTGATTCAGTGTGGCGAGAGTTTGGCATCCACTATGGGGTTTTGATCAAAGACATGGGTTTATTGGCTCGTTCAATCTTCGTCATTGGCCCGGATGGTAAACTGAGCTACAAAGAAATTGTCAGCAACCTTTCTGAACAGCCTAATTACGAAGCTGCCTTGTCGGCGTTGAGTGCACTGTCGGAACAAACCGAATCTTAAAATAAAAAAAACAAAATCAAACACTTAAAAGGCCAAAATAAAAATTTTTGGCTTTTTTTTTGAATTTCCCTTGATAAACATTGCAGCTATTCCCACATAGTAATTAAGCCAAACAGAGACGCCATAATGGGTCCAACTTGGTGTTAATCGCCTGTTCGTAAGAAAGGCAAATTTTATTAAAAGTTGCACAGTGCAACGCTTATTGCTTAATAGAAAGGATAAGAATTATGCGTAATGTAGATCTATCTCCACTTTATCGTTCATTCATCGGCTTTGATCACTTAGCGTCATTATTAGACTCAGCCAATCGTACGGAAAAAGCCGGTGGCTATCCGCCGTATAACATAGAGTCTGTTGCCGATGACAAATACCGAATCACTATTGCTATTGCCGGTTTCCAAGAAAATGAGTTGGAAATTCAATCAGAGCAAAACACATTGACTGTCAAAGGCACTAAGACACCTGCCGAAGACACAAAAAAATACTTGTACCAAGGAATTGCAGAGCGCAACTTTGAGCGCAAATTCCAACTGGGTGACTACGTGAAGGTTGTTGGTGCCGAGCTTGAGAACGGCTTATTGCATATTTCGCTAGAGCGTGAAATTCCAGAAGCGCTAAAACCAAGAAAAATTGAAATTGGTACTGGCAAGCTGCTAGAAAGCGAATAAACTTAGACTTGTTCCTGTTGTGTTGTTGTTTACCGGAAGCCTAGCGCTTCCGGTTTTCTTTTTACCGATTAAATCGCGTCTTCGTCTTCTTCACCAGTGCGAATTCGGATAACCTTTTCGACTGGCTCAACGAAGATTTTGCCATCGCCAATTTTGCCCGTTTGTGCGGTTTCCAAAATACCATCAACTACTTGCTCAAGAAGCTCTTCCGTCACTACGACTTCTAACTTCATCTTTGGCAAAAAGTCGACCATATACTCAGCCCCACGATACAATTCAGTATGGCCTTTTTGACGACCAAAACCTTTTACTTCCGTAACCGTCATACCGTTGACCCCTAACTCAGAGAGTGTTTCTCTAACATCATCTAGTTTAAAGGGTTTAATAATCGCGGTGACTTTTTTCATATCTGACCTCAAGTTCAAATTTCAGTAGTGAGAATTCCATTTATTTGGCATAGAATACCTAGACTAATAACTCAAGAGAAGCACTAATAAATGGATGCGCAACAAATTCGTGAAGAAATGATGGTTCAGTCAGAAATTGACGTGGAATTCGAAATACGTCGCAGAGTCGATTTTATAAAGAGTACGCTGCAAAGCTCTGGTCAAAAACACTTAGTGCTAGGCATCAGCGGTGGCATTGATTCCTCGACTTGTGGACGATTGGCGCAATTGGCGGTCAATGAGCTAAATAGTGAGCACGACTCTCAAGAGTACAAGTTTGCCGCTGTGCGTCTGCCTTATGGCGTACAAGCAGATGAAGATGAAGCGCAATTAGCGTTGTCGTTTATTCAACCGTCGATGACCTTAACGATTAACGTAAAAGCAGGTGTTGAAGGGATTCATCAAGAGGTACTAGCGTCATTACCTGACGATGTAAAAGCCCAGTTCCCAAACTCACACGTTGATTTTGTAAAAGGCAATGTCAAAGCGAGAGCTCGTATGGTCGCTCAATATGAGGCCGCAGGGTTTTTAGGTGGGCTTGTACTAGGCACCGACCATTCCGCTGAAAACATTACCGGCTTCTATACCAAGTGGGGCGATGGTGCTTGTGATCTGATTCCATTGTTTGGCCTAAGCAAACGTCAAGTCCGCGCATTAGCGAAACATTTAGGCGCACCTCAAGTATTAGTTGAAAAAGCACCGACTGCGGACCTTGAAGAGCTCGACCCAGGCAAGAAAGATGAATCAGCGCTCGGTTTAAGTTATGACCAGATCGATGACTTCTTGGAAGGAAAGCCAGTTTCTGACGAGGTGAGTGACAAGCTCGTTGGTATATTCAACAGAACCCAACACAAACGTAAACCGATACCAACTGTTTACGATTAAGCACAAAAAAAGCCTCATTTGAGGCTTTTTTTATACGCCACAATCGATTTCTTCTCTGTCTCTTTCGATTCGAACTCGCCCGACGTTGGAAATGACCAAAGCCCTTGCAAATCCGTTGCTAGTGTCGTCGGGGCACACAGTGATGGTTGCTGTTAGGTTTTCAGCGGTGTTAAACGGCGCAAAACGCAAACTGTCACGGGTTGATTCTATACCGTAATCATTGACCATTTGCGCACTGCCAATGACTTCTTCATTGCCATCAAGCGCCCCATCATTGTCTTCGTCGACAAACACCATCTTGATTTGAGACCAATCGGTCGAGCACGTTGACATGTCTGAGGTTGGACAGACAACCACATAAACATTCTCGGCAATTGCAGTATGCCTCGCCAATTGCAGTGCAGCACTATGGTCATTAATTATTGAAGCCACTCGATTGCGTTTGTAAAAATTGCCAATAGACGGGGTGACCGAAGCCACAATAATGGAAAACAGCCCCAAAGTGACGAGCAGCTCCATAAGGGTAAAACCACGAATTTTTCGTAAGCTCATTTAACAATTCCAACAAAATTCACTGGCGGCATAACTGCCATCTCTGTCGGCATCGTAAGCTTTTCTGCCATCCGAGAAGTAGCTCATCATACCCTCTCTCATGCTGCCACTGCCCACCGGGCCATCGGTGTCCGGCACTGCCCTTATCTCGAACGTTCGGCCATTATTGGTCACACTTTCAATTGATAGGTTATAAACAACCTCTCCTGTGGCAGGGGATTGTGTAGGGAAGATCCAAGGGCTGCCTGTATCCTCTGGAGACGCCTGACTGCCAGCGGCACCGCTGTAACTAAAGTTGGTGGCTTTGTGGCGCTCCATCGCAGTCGCAAAGTCGAGCAGATCAGCTTGCGCCTGTGCCCTATAAGCACCTTGGGTATGCCGCGTGTAAGATGGATAAATCACGCTGGCCAACACCCCTAAAATCGAAACAACGATTAAGAGCTCAATCAGCGAGAACCCTGATACTCTCATTATGCGACTACTCATTGTCATCATCCTTTGTTGCCGGCTCTATATCACTGCTCCAAGAGTTGGTGAAAATCCGATTCAGTCGGCTTTGACTGCCGGAGACCTTACTTATGATGGTCTTAAATATATCGCCATCGTCATCAGCAGATTCCACAGTATCAGCACATTCAGTGCCGATACAAAGTGTTGGCGCCGTTGGATCCGTAATGATTAGCCTTGGTTCCGCCGGTATGCCCGATTTATCGAGCGTGGCATAAGTGTCATTGTAGTCAATTTCACCATCACCGTTTATGTCATCTACTGGATTACCGTCGACAAGATTGACAACGTATATCTTGCCGCCCCCTTGCGCCGCAGAACACGAATTCTCCACCAATCCAGCAGAGCTTGGGTCGTACGTTGAAAATATCAGTTTACTGTTGATCACTGAAACTCCAGTCAGCACTTTTTCACCAACGGCAAGGTTAAATTCATATCCACCATAACTTGAAAGGTCGGTAACAAAACTCGTATCGCTCGGATCAATTTGGACAAGTGATGGAATGTCAGGAAATGTGTAAAGCCCATCGGTTTGGGCAAATACCCCTTTGTCTTTTAGCATGATGACCGAATCTTGCACCACCTCGTTTAAAGGGTGAGCTCGGTAACCCGACCCTATGCTGACAGCATAATAATGCTCATTATCATGAACAATTTCTGCGACGTCTGGGGCACTATAAAAGCGGCGCGTCTTCTCTTTATTGTCATCTTCTGAGCTTGAATAAATAACTTTGCCGTTAAACAACTTATTTATCGCCTGACCGTTATATATGTCGATTCGAATGATCTGGCCTCCCATATCACCAGCATAGAGATGATCAACAAGACCGTCGAAGTCCCTGTCGATGACCGATACTCGACTCGGAATCGAATACTTCATGTCTGAAACAATGTAGTTGGCATTGGCATTATTTGAAATCTCAGCCAATTTACTTCCAGAGGCTGCGTCAACAATGAAAATTGCATTGCCAACCGAATCTGCAGTGCGAACATCAACATCATCTTGATTTTCATCGTATCCACCACCAATGATAAGTACTTTCTTTTCCTCACCGCCGATGTTTAAACTGGTTACGGTGGGTTTAGACCAGGTTTGACCCAGACGCTCGTAACTGCCAGTACCACCTTCTATGGAATATTTATACACTGGCGCGGTTCGACTGGTGACATCAAGAACGTGGTAGCGATTTCCACCACGTCGTTGGCCCACAATCAAATACGTTCTTTCACCTTGTTGCCAAACATTGATGGCACCGTCCATACCATAGGTGCGGCTGTTAAACACATTACCGTCTTGATAATAAATTGGCGTATTTTTTATCAGCTCTGATGGCATAAATGCCCAGTTTTCACGGCCACTGTCGGCGTCAATAGACAACAAATAACCTTCGTTGGTGCCAATAAACACCGATGCCTTGCCGTCGCTGTAATTGTAAAAGAGCGGCTCCGAGTGCAGCGGGTCGGCGGTCTGGTACCTCGGTTCTTCGGTGTTGTCATCACCATCGAGATCTTGCGTATCATAGCCCCGCATCCATTGAATCAACTCTTTCCGGTAATCATTTTGATCCGCATCTATGCCCAACAGCGAAGTTGTGATTCGACTGTCGTCTTCCTCAATAACAGAGGTTACTGTGGCAATATTCGTATAGATTTTTCTTGGCACCGTTTGGTTTGCCGTTGAGCCTCCACGCGAAACGAAACTGCCATCTAGGGACGAGGAACTCGACCACCAATCATGGGCATCGTCCTTAAAGAAACCGTCGCTGGCGATGGCATCCTCACTAAACCTGTCTAACACCACGCTGTCTATTAGCTTGTATTTCTTGAGGTTGCCTGGCCAATATTCCGTGCTGCGTGGGTCAAACAAAGCATAATAAATGTCATTCGAGTGGGTAAGCCGGTTAAACTGATTGACCGAAATGCCCGGCGCCACAAAGGTACTTGCCCCTTTCTTGGCTTCAATAAAAATGGAAGTAAATGCGCTGGCTAACTCATTCGCCGTGCTGCCAGAATAAAAGGTTCCTGAGCCCGCTGCGGCTAAATCCTTAAGATAACCGTCGTCAAAACCACTGGACTCAAAACCCACGGTGTAAGTAAACACTTGGGCATCGTTACTATCGTTGCTGCGCTCTGAAGGTTTTGTCGCCATGTAGGATGCGAGCGCGTTTGCACAACCTTCACCAGAACAAGTGGTTCCTGTTGCACTGCTGATCGCAGCAGCTTGGTAAGTATTATTTGGTACGCCATCACTAAACAACACTAAGTAGTTTGCTTGGCATTGGCCTAAATCCGGATCAAGCGGCGATGTGTATTTCGCATTGCTCGGCTCCGTGATCACTTTGGAGCGGCACTCATAGGAAGTCAGTTGATCGGCATCACAATCCACAGGTATGGTTTCACCTGAGCCTGAATAACTGTCAGGGTGACTCAGCCTGCTTAGACTCTGTAGCTTCGAACTATCCCCGCGCGACGCACCATTGAGGACCCCTTTGCCGTTAATATAAAGGTAAGCTTCATACATGGTATCTACAACTGGCGTCCCACCTTCAGCGACAAACTCCTCAATTAAACTGTCGAGCTTGTCTTTTGTGGTATAGGAGTCAGCAACAGAGCCGTCGGCTGGAACTGAGTAGCGAATTCGTAATTGTGGCGATTTTTGTCGACGTGAATAACGAGCGGCGGCATGGCTAAAGACTTGAAATCGGTCGTAGTCGTATTTGTCGTCTGCTTGTCCAAAAATCAATATGGGATCACCCGATTGCCAATCGCTGTCATCGATCACCGCTTGCACAATTACCGCCAAGTTTGGCGTATTCATTGGGTAGTCTTCCGACAACCAACCGTCTGGTTGCCAACAAACAACCCCAGCGTTGCCGCAGCCACGTGCCGTTGTATCAACAGAACCACCAGCATTCTCATATAAATCAGCAAACGTCCCACCATCAACGAATTCCGCAGGGTCATCCGCTAACGAAGCAAAATACTCAAACGTGATACTGTCTAAAGAGCTGCTCGCCTCTGAAAAGTAAGTGATATGTGCAGACTCTATGGTCGCACCTTTAGGAATATCGAAGCCAGTAAATCTGAGAGCATGCGCTCTACTGTGCTCGTTGTCGACTAAATAGTCCCGGGCAAAAGTCGTGTTTAAAGTGCCATTTGAATACGAAATCGCAAAGTCGTTGTTACCATAAAGGCTGCGAACGACTTCTCGTGTTGGCCACTCTTCGTCAATATCAGTCGCTGGTATCAAGACCGGGCCGCCACGATTTGAGAAACGCATGAGCGATACGTTAACGCCGCTAATGTTATTCAGAGCCAACTTTAGCGCATCTTTCGACTTGAACATTCGACTAGAAGAAGTGCCATCGGTAATCGACATACTGCCTGACGTATCAAAGATAAAAATGACGTTTGGATTGACCGTCACGTTTTGATCGGAAATACCGTAATAAATTTCAATGTCGTCACCTAACGCGGCAAAACTAATGCAAAAGCACCAAACCGCGGAGAAGACACCGACGACTGCCCTTTTCATATCAGTCTCCTGATTCAGTGGTTTGGCGCGAGACAAACAAAGTGTTAGCTGCGTTCACTGCGGAGCCGGTCACATGCCCGCACCCTTTTATAACAAACACCTCAAGCAAGGTCCTGTTCCGAGTTCCATCGGTATCAACAATACTTGAAACTAGGCCTGAGCTCGCATCGGTCACATTCTTCAGCCCCACGAATGCCGATTTTGACCAAGCCCAAACCTCTGGACTCGTCGCCATCGCAGCGCTGGCGGTATGCACAGAATCGTCTTGCAGGCCTTCAGCTGTGACAGAGCGCAGACTCCAGTTTTCATCGGCTAGCTGATCACAAGTCGGTAGTTCAGTTAATACCACTTGATTGTTTGTGCCTACCTGGCCATTGTTTCTCGCCTCAGTTAGCACATCAAACAAGGTGTTGCCCTCGTCATCTTCGACCGAGCCAGCTCTCAGTGCCGTTGACGAACTCTCATGAACAATGCCCTCCACGGCAGCTTCTGCGGCATCAAAGGCAATAGACAAGGTATTTTGGTTGCTTGCCATTTTAGTTTGCATTACGCCCGAGGAGACTGAACTAACCCCCACTACAGTCATTGATGTGAGTAACACTAAGCTCACTATTAAGGCAATGCCCTTTTGCAGCTTCAATTTCATCTTAACCTCCAGACGTTACTTGATTCCAAACGTTTCGGAACAAAATGACTGACTCAAATACTCGGTACAGGCCATCATCATTTGCGGCAAACGCCTCATGTCCCAGGAGTTTTAACTCGCGGATATTGTCTACATTGATTTCGTCATCATTTTTAATCAGTACAGCTAACTTGATAGCCACCACAGGTAGGGCACCGTCAGTGTCAATAAATGCATTTAACCGATCGGCACTGACCCAAGAAGTTACAGCACCAGTTTCTGTGCCCGCGGTGGGTTGACTAACACCGTACAACACTTGCAATGCGTGCACATTTTCTAACAAAGTCACCGATTGACCGTTAGCGCCATTGGTTTTTAAACCGCGTAAATAACGACCGTCATGGCCTCGGCAACGAAGCGTGTTGTCGCTGACAAAATATTCGTTAACGACGTGAAACTCGCTGCCATCAACAAAATCGAAACTGGATCCAGTGCACGAGTCTTGGGCCATTAGATTAACGACCAAAGTATCGTTATTAGAGCCCGTTCCCTCTTTACTGCCCAAGGTCGGCTCAAGGGCAAACTCACCTTCTAAAACCAAAGGATGGGATTTGATATACGCACCTTCGACATCAACGTCCACGCTGCGGTCTAATGCGGCCGAAAACTCGTTATACATGCCGACCGTTGTCAGTGATTGGCGCATAGCGGAAATAATGTACCGACCATCCTGCTGTATATTGGATAAGGCATAGTTGTAAGTCTGGAGTTGGTTGTTACTTTGGTATACTTGCACTAAGGCCGACGTCACGATCAAACCTAAAGTCAGTGAGATCAGTAGTTCAACTAGAGAGAAGCCGCGTTGATTAGCCGCCATTTAACGCCCCTCTCCCAACATGACATCTAAGTGGACGCACTCAAACTCACCATCGATACCTTGTTCTTCCATAATCTCTGCGCACGTTTCGCTCTGTGCGCGATCTAAGTTTTTCCAGATTGTCGCTGGCCAAGCAACGTAAACGGTTAGGATGGAATTTGGTGGTACGGTATCGCCACTGGCGTCGGGTACAGCAGAAAGTGCGGCAACGCCGACTTCCATATCGTCCATGACAGCGGCAGCCATACAACTGGTTTCATAAGCATCAAACACGGCGGCTTGATCAGCAGTGCAAAGAGCTGCATCGGTGCTGCCTTCATCTCGACAATTTGTAAGGGCAGCAGGAAAGGAAGCACAAAAACACTCAAATTCAGAATCACCGCAGTCAGACAAATTCCTGAAATTGTAATTCGATAATGTCGTGTAGGCGTTGTCAGTCGCATCGCGCACCGGCAATGTCGTGTCGTCGCGATTTTGATATTGACGATTGATTCGGATTCTATCGGCAAGACTTTCCGCAATTATGGTAGCTTGCGATTTAACATAAGCATCTTGATTGGAGGTAGACACGGTAAATTGCAAGCCAACAAGGCCCAACATACCGATGGAGATGACGAACAGGGAAATCAATATTTCTATTAAACCTACCCCTGCGCAGGTTTTGGGGGCGAAAGACCTCCCCCAATAACAATACGTTTTTTTCAACATAGCCCGTACAACCACTTAAACCAGGCATAACGCCACCGATTTAAGTGTAGTCCCTTTCTAGTTGCTTGCTTAGTTTTTAACCGTATTGTTAAGTATTAACGCAATTCTGCCGGGACGGCAAATACAATGTCCTCTTCTTTCCCAGGATTCTCTAAAACCGTACCGGCACCTAGAGTTTTAAGCTTATCAACAACACCTTGAACCAAAACTTCTGGTGCAGATGCGCCTGCAGTCACACCAACCGCAGTCGATTCATTTAACCACTCAGGCTCAATATTACTTTCGTCATCAATTAAGTATGCGGTGGTTCCAACCTTTTCCGCCAATTCGCGCAAACGATTCGAGTTTGAACTGTTCTTCGCACCAACTACTAGCAGCAGGTCGACTTTTCTTGCCAATTGTCGAACTGCATCTTGGCGGTTCTGAGTGGCATAACAGATGTCGTCTTTACGTGGCCCTTCAATTTTCGGGAACTTAACACGAAGCGCGTCGATGACGTCAGCAGTATCATCAACGCTCAAAGTCGTTTGTGAACAATAATAAAGTTGTTCTGGGTTTTTAACTTCAAGCGTTTCAACATCAGCCGGCGATTCGACCAAATAAATGCCCCCCTCTTCACTACTGTATTGGCCCATTGTGCCTTCTACTTCGGGGTGACCCGCATGACCAATGAGCACACACTCTGTGCCGCGGCGAGACGCGCGAGTAACTTCCATGTGTACCTTAGTAACCAAAGGACAAGTGGCATCAAATACTTTTAAGCCGCGGTTCTTCGCTTCGTTGCGAACGGTTTGCGAAACACCATGCGCTGAAAAAATGACAATGCTGTCGTCAGGGACTTCGTGTAACTCATCAACAAACACTGCGCCGCGATTTCTTAATCCGTCTACCACAAATTTGTTGTGAACAACTTCATGGCGAACATAAATAGGTGGTTGAAAGATCTCAAGCGCCCTTTCAACTATTGAGATTGCGCGATCTACACCCGCACAGAACCCTCTTGGATTGGCTAACAATACGTCCATTGTTTACCTCTAATTAACTGCCACTTGCTGATTCACTTCGATAATTTCAACGTCAAACGTTAAAACTTGACCAGCAAGTGGATGATTAAAATCGACCGTTACTGAGTGTCCCGCGACATCGCGAACGATACCCGGAAGCTCACTGCCATCTGGTTGGGTAAAAGCGATAATAGCTCCTTCTTCAGGAACGACTTCACCACCAAATTTGTCTCGGTCCACGTAATAAATATTATCCGGGTTTGGTTGTCCAAACGCATCTTCTGGTTGCAATTCAAAACTCTTTTCATCGCCAGCAACCAAGCCAATTAAGCAAGCTTCAAAACCTGGTGTTAGATTGCCATCCCCAATCGTTAACTTTGCAGGTTTGCCATTGACTTTCGTGCTGTCAGCGACTGAACCGTCGGTTAACTTAATAGAAAAGTGAAATACGACTTCACTGCCCGTCTGTATTTTCATTACTTTGCCTTTTAACTTTGTACTTCCGACTGCTTCTTTTCTTGACGGTATTCAAGAAATGCTTCTAGCAGCAATAAAGCAGCACCGATACTGATTGCGATATCCGCGACATTAAACGCAGGGAAGTGCCAACCGTTGTGGTAAAAATGCAAAAAGTCGACAACATAACCATACATAATGCGGTCAGCTACGTTACCAATCGCACCACCTAAAATCAGGCTGTATGACCACAACAATAGCTTTTGCTCTTTTGGTGTCTTGCTGATCCAGTAAATCAACAGCGTACTGATCACAAGTGCAATGATGGTGAAGAAGTGTCGCTGCCAACCGCCTGCATCACTTAGAAAGCTAAACGCGGCACCATAGTTTCGAACATACGTCAGATCAAAAATTGGTAAAATATTAAGATCTTCGCCCAGCGTAAAGGTATTCAAAATGGTTATTTTAGTGACCTGATCTAGGACGAACACAACAACACTGACCAATAAAAACCACAACGCCGAACGTTCGATACTGCTTTGAGTCATTAAGCAAACTTCCTTACTTCACCATCACCTTCTACGTTTTCAACGCAGCGGTGACATAAATCAGAGTGAGTTTCGTTTTGACCAACTGTGTCGGAATAATGCCAACAACGCTCACACTTCTTCGCTTCACTGGCAGCAATACCGACAAACAAGCCTTCTAGTTCAGAATCAAATGCATTTTCTGTCTTTTCCGCCAGCGGTTTAACGTCAGCAACCGAAGTTATCAGAACAAAACGCAACTCATTTTCTAACTTAGATAAGACTTGCTGCAAAGATTCACTCGCATATAGCGTCACTTCCGCTTCTAACGTTGCACCAATCAATTTGTCTTTCTTAGCCGTTTCCAGTGCGCGGTTAACTTGCTCTTTTATTGCAAGCACTTGCGCCCAATAATCATCGCCAAGTTCAACATCTGCTAAATATTGTTCAATGTCTGAATACCATTCGCCAGTGAAAACAAACTCATCACGCTGACCTGGTAAAGTTTGCCAAATCTCTTGCGCGGTAAACGACAATACCGGTGCCATCCAGCGAGTCATCGCCTCGGCAATATGATAAAGCGCGGTTTGACAAGAACGTCGCGCGGTTGAATCCGCTTTTGCTGTGTATTGACGGTCTTTAATAACATCCAGGTAGAAGCTACCCAAATCGACACTACAGAAATTCATTAATTTCTGCATAACCACGTGGAACTGATATTTGTCATATGCGGCAATGATTTCATTCTGCAAACGAGCCGCTTTGCCAACAACCCAGCGGTCCAAGGCAACCATATCTTCTGCCGCCACAGCGTCTGTTTTAGGGTCAAAACCAGACAAGTTAGCAAGCAAGAAACGAGAAGTGTTGCGTATACGACGATAAGTGTCGGCAGAACGCTTGAAGATCTCATCAGAAACAGTCATCTCACCCGTGTAGTCGGTAGATGCAACCCATAAGCGCAAGATATCCGCACCGTACTTGCCAGTTACGTCTTTTGGTGAAACAACGTTGCCTAATGACTTAGACATCTTGTGACCGTTTTGATCAACTGTGAAACCGTGCGTTAGAACTTCTTTGTAAGGTGCGACATCATTCATTGCGACAGAGGTCATTAACGATGACATGAACCATCCGCGGTGTTGGTCAGAACCTTCCAAGTATAAATCTGCGGCTTTGTCGAACTCTTCGCGAGCATCAACAACAAAGTGATGGGTAACACCTGAGTCAAACCAAACATCTAGAGTATCTTCGACCTTGCGATACATTGCTGCGTCGTCGCCGATAAGTTCTTGCGCGTCGATGTCCCACCAAGCTTGGATGCCTTTTTCTTCAACCGCTTGTGCCACTCTTTCAAGAATTGCAACACTGTCTGGGTGCAACTCATCCGTCTCATTGTGGATGAATAAGGTAATAGGAACACCCCATGTGCGTTGACGAGAAACACACCAATCTGGACGACCTTCAACCATACCCTCGATACGGCCCTGCCCCCAATCTGGAAGCCACTCAACACCTTTGATTTCTTCTAACGACTTGCTGCGTAAGCCCGTCTTGTCCATGCTGATAAACCATTGTGGCGTCGCACGATAAATGATTGGCGTTTTGTGGCGCCAGCAATGGGCATAACTGTGCTCAATCTTGGTGTGTTTCAACAGGCTGCCGCTTTGCTGCAGCGCTTCAATAATATTTTCATTGGCCTTAAAAATGTGTTGGCCAGCAAACAACTCTACATCTTCGTTGTACACGCCATTTGCGCCAACGTAGCGGATTGGTTCGATGCCATATTTCGCACCCACATCAAAATCTTCAAGACCGTGGTCAGGCGCAGTGTGAACACAACCAGTACCGGCATCAGTGGTTACGTGCTCACCAAGAATTAGCGGGACTTGTTTCTGATACAGCGGGTGATTAACCAATAAGTTTTCTAGTTCGCCACCTTTGGCGTAACCCAACGCGTGGAATTTTTCAAAACCCCATTTATCCATCAAGCTGCTAGCTAACTCAGATGCCACGACGATTCGTTGGCTCTGCTCACCTTCGACTTGCATTAGTACGTACTCAACGTCTGCACCAAGCGCTACCGCTTGGTTAGACGGAATAGTCCAAGGCGTTGTCGTCCAAATAACAACAGAAACTTCGCCTTCACCTTCATGGCCTTCAGGATGATGGAATTTTGCCACCAAAGCCGCTTCATCCACTGCGCTGAACTTAATGTCGATGGCATGAGACACTTTGTCTTTGTATTCAACTTCCGCTTCCGCTAGTGCAGAACCACAGTCAGTACAAAAATGGACAGGTTTTGCGCCTTTTTGGAAGTGGCCATTACCAATGATTTTTCCAAGTGCACGAATAATGTTGGCTTCGGATTTGTAATCCATCGTCTTGTATGGATTTTCCCAATCACCGAAAACACCTAAGCGCTTAAATCCGTCCATTTGACCGTCAATTTGACGTTGTGCGTATTTACGGCATTCCTCTCTAAACTCAGCTGCAGAGATTTTCTTGCCTGGTTTGCCTTTTTTCTTCTCAACTTGAAGTTCAATCGGTAGTCCGTGGCAATCCCAACCTGGAACATATGGCGAGTTAAAGTCAGAAAGTGTTTTCGACTTTACGATAATGTCTTTCAGGATTTTGTTAACTGAGTGACCTAAGTGAATGTCACCATTCGCGTATGGAGGGCCATCATGCAAAATAAAACTTTTTTTGCCTTTCTTAGCTTCGCGAATCTGCTTGTATAACGATTTTTGCTGCCACTCTTTTAACATCTGTGGCTCGCGTTGAGCTAGGTTTCCGCGCATTGGAAACGCGGTATCTGGCAAATTAAGCGTATGCTTATAGTCACTCATGATTTGATTATTCCGTATAGTCTTTTTACGTTTACTCGCTGAACGGCTCAGACAGTAAACTCTGTTTTAATCTTTAAAAAATTGTTCTTTCGCCGCAGTCACATCTGCGCCGATTTGTTGTATCAATTCGTCTATCGACGCAAACTTGCGTTCGTCGCGAATCTTAAACACAGGTTTAATAACTAACCTATGTCCATAAATTTGTTGCTGAAAATCAAACAGGTGAACCTCTATCACCGGCTTGATACCATCCAACGTTGGTTTGTTACCAATATTAGCCACCCCAAAGTACGTATTGCCTTGATGCTCAGCGGTCACACCGAACACTCCTTTAATCGGCAATACTTTGCGTTTGACAGCAATGTTTGCAGTGGGGAAACCAAATTTACGACCGTTTTTTTCGCCGTGGATAACTTTGCCTTGTAAAACAAAGTCGCTGCCTAGCAGTTCGCTGGCATGCTCGAAATCCCCCTGCTCGAGATAACCTCGAACTTCAGTGCTACTGGCTCGTTTGTTCGAGTACTTAAAGGTTTGACTATCATCTACCGAAAACTGCAACTCTGCAGACTTTTGCTGAAGCAGAGAAAAGTCGCCCTGACGTTTTTTACCAAACCGAAAGTCGTCACCAACAATTAAGTGTTTTACCCCAAGCTTTTCAACCAGTAACTCTTCAACAAACTGCTCGGCTGTCATATTGGCGAATTTGGAGCAAAAGCGAATGCAAATAAGGCGGTCGACACCCATTTGTTTCAACTTCTTGTACTTTTCTCGAAACGTCAATACACGCGCTGCGGCCTTGTCGCCTAAAAACACTTCTTGTGGCTGAGGCTCAAATATCATGACCGCCGACGGTACACCATGTTGTTTCGCGGCCTCTTTTAACTTGTCTACCACATACTGATGACCAATATGAACACCATCAAAATTGCCAATCGTTAGGACGCAATTTTTGTGTTTTGAAGACAAATTAATAATGCCTCGGACTAACTCCATCGCATGTAACTTCACTAGATAAAAAACCGACGAATTATAACGGTAAAACGCGTTGGAAAGCTAGGGACAAACGCAGGAATTAGAGAAATTGCTCAGTTGTTGATCCCAAAGAGAAAATGTCGGCAGTGAGAGCCACTGCCAGGGCAATTTTTAACTCGCAGGTTTGAGATGATGCAGTCGTACTCCAAGCACAAACAGTATCGCAAAAAAGATGACAGCAGCAGCCAATATTGAACCGAATAAAAGAATCAAAGCGTCAGTGGTGTTATTCACTAAAGGGTAAAACTCAGTGAAACTCGAATACACGGCTAATGACATCACCGCAGTGGCTACCAACACCTTCAGAATCCAAACAACAGTTTGAGTCGACAGAGTATAGACACCGTCTTTGTGTAAGCCCCGATACAACATAAAGGCATTGAGCGTTGCAGCTAATGCCGTTGCTAATGCAAGTCCAATGTATCCGAGCCAAGGCGCTAACATGAAGTTTAATAAGGTGTTGCTTATCATCGCTATGATGCCAATTTTGACCGGCGTCTTCGTGTCCTGACGGGCAAAATATCCAGGAGCCAACACTTTAACCGTCATATAGCTCATCAAGCCCGAACCATAAGCTATAACCGCCCAATAAACTTGGTCACCAGTTTCTGAGGTGAACTTTCCTCGCTCATACAAAACGTCAATGATTAAAGGACCTAACAACATCAACCCGGCCATCGCAGGCAAGGCCATCATTAAAACGAACCTCACCGCCCAATCCATAGTCGACTGAAATTGTTTTGGATCTTCGTTGGTATGCAATCTAGATAAACTTGGCAAAATAACCGTTGCGATGCCGATTCCAAACAGTCCAAGCGGGAATTCTATCAATCGGTCGGCATAGTAAAGCCAACTAATAGTGCCTTTCGCTAGAAACGTGGCGATAACCGTATCGACTAGGGCGTTTATTTGGTGAACCGAAACCCCCAAGATGGCCGGTAACATCAACATTCTCACCCGGCGTACATATTCGTCGTTCCAAGCCCAAACTGGGCGTACGAGCAATTTCGATTTGTACAGATATGGAACTTGAAATAAGAACTGAACCAATCCACCGACAAATACCCCAATCGCAAGAGCATACGCAGGGTCGGAAAAACGGTCGTGCAAACTAATGGCGCACAAAATGATAGCAACATTGAGCAGTACAGGGGTAAACGCGGCAACCGCGAATCGGTTATAAGTGTTAAGGACTGCCCCGGTTAATGCGACAAAGGTAATAAAAAATAAATAAGGAAAAGTAATCTTTAATAACGTAGAGGCCAGTTCAAATTTATCGCCGTTGCCATTTAACGCCTCAACAAACCAACCCGTGCCAAAAATCATCACCACTAAAGGTGACGCTACAACACCTATCAAGGTGACAATACTTACAATGACACCAAGAGTACCGGCGACTTTCGCCAACAACACACGGACTTCGTCGTCACCGTGCTTTTCCTTTACTTCGGTCAAAACCGGGACGAACGCCTGAGCAAAAGCGCCTTCAGCAAACAATCGTCGTAAAAAATTAGGAATTTTATTGGCGAGTAAATAAGCGTCTGCGTTAGCACCTGCGCCAACTAAACCGGCGATGACCATATCGCGAACGAGCCCTAACACACGTGAAATAAGGGTCATGAATGATACGATGAGACCCGATTTGAGCAACGCCAATTGAAATATCCTTTACAATTTAAATACATCCTCCAGCAGAGGATCCAACAGCTTGGAATTATACATATTTTTGCCACAGACAGAATTGTTTAAAATAGGAGAAAATCGTTTGACATTGCTGACATGAACAGGCATCATTCGCGGCCTTAAAAACCGGTTAAATCGAATTTTTATATTTTAGGAGTCCGCCTTGGCTAACATCAAGTCTGCTAAGAAGCGCGTTATCACATCTGAAAAGGCTCGTCGTCATAACGCTAGCCGTCGTTCAATGATGCGCACTTACATGAAAAAAGTTGTTGCAGCGATTGCCGCTGGTGAAAAAGAGAATGCACAAGCTGCATTCAATGCTTTAGTACCAGTATTAGACCGCTATGCAACTAAAGGTCTTATTCACAAAAACAAAGCTGCTCGTCATAAGAGCCGCTTCAACGCTCAAATTAAAGCTCTTTAATTTTAAGCGTTAGTGAATAAGAGAAATCCGGAACGCCTCGGCCTCCGGATTTTTTGTGCCTGAAATTCAGGGTTTTAGTACACCGACCAAACATTCAATGCCGCGGCAACTAACATCATAGAATAAGTTAACACGCCACCGACAAACCTCGGAGTCGAGGTACCAGCACTTTTACTCAATCCCATCGCATGCAACAAGCGACCGAATAACAAAGCCGAGCCCAGCGCATGCATAATCCAGCTTTCAACTTGATTAAGCTCTAGCAGCAACATCAAAAACAGCGCCAACGGCACATACTCCGAAAAATTGCCATGCACTCGAATGGCTCGATGTAATTCTCGCTCCTCGCCATGACCAATGCCAACTTGGAATTTTCGGCGCATCAAAATGATACGGAAAGACAATAAAACATAGAATACCGCCAGTAAACCGGCATAAAACGATGTGAATTGGATTAACTCTATGGACATGATTTCCCCTTGAGAATCAGCCAAATAAGGTGTGGCCGAGGTTCTACTCAATTAACTTCAGTTTGTTATTTTCATTTTCAGGCATTTTCAAACAATGCGCTGTGATTTACATCAAACGACATCCATCGGTTTTAGTCAACCAAGGATTGGGTATAAAAAAAACCCGCACTAGGCGGGTTTCTTAAAAACAATCTTGTTTAGCCAAGAATCTCAGCAAGTGTTTCACTGACTTCTTCAACTGGCTTGGTGCCTTCAACCGTTGCAAACTTGGTATTACCCGCTTCGGCTTCTGCTTTGTAGTAATCTACTAGAGGTTGCGTTTGCTCGTGATAAACGCCTAAACGTTTACGTACAGTTTCCGCTTCGTCATCTGGGCGAATCACAAGTTCTTCACCCGTTACGTCATCTTTGCCTTCTTCTTTTGGCGGGTTGTAAACAACGTGGTAAACGCGGCCAGAACCAGGGTGAACACGACGGCCACCCATGCGGTCAACGATAACTTCGTCTGGCACATCAAATTCTAAGCAGTAATCAACATTGATACCGTTTTCTTTCATCGCATCCGCTTGAGGAATTGTTCTTGGGAAACCATCTAATAAAAAGCCATTCACACAGTCTTCTTTGGCGATGCGCTCTTTCACTAAACCGATAATTAGATCATCAGACACCAGTTGGCCAGCGTCCATTACTTTTTTAGCTTCCAAACCGAGTGGAGTGCCCTCTTTAATAGCTGCACGTAACATATCGCCAGTTGAAATTTGAGGGATGCCGTATTTGTTCATTAAAAACTGGGCCTGCGTGCCCTTACCTGCGCCCGGTGCGCCTAAAAGAATGATTCGCATTGGAAACGTCCTCGAGTGTCAAAGTTTAAAATTGTTGTGATGTCGGGCATCTTGTCATAATACAAAATCGATAACAACCCACGACCGCGGCGATTCGACCAAAGTTTTAACCGAATTGTAAAATTAATCAGAAATCAAACGCGGCGCGGCTTTCATTGTATAAACAATCGCCACAATCGGGCTCAAGTCATCCTCAATTTTGATGTTGTGTTGAAGTTAAGATTCCTTTTTGAACTTATGAATAAAACTTAATCGCACTGTGTGATATGAGAGAATAGTTAAGAGGTGACTGCTATGAATGAGGTCAGTAAGTTGACACGCTACTTTACCACCTCCGAGCTTTAGTTACCTGAATTACCTTTTAACTTTAATTTAAAACGAGACCGAGATTGTTGTGCACGCACAACACCTTTTGTCGCAGCACAAATCCGCTTCAGCGCTTATTTTAAATTCCCAATATCAATCTGTTATGGTAGCGCTTACAAAAATCAACAGGACAAAGCTGTGTTACCAATAACAAAAAAAACAACTGCTGCTTCCGCGTTGCTTGCTTTGGCAAGCGTCAGTCTTCCTGCTAACGCAGGCTGGGAATTGGAGTGGATAGACGACTTCTCCGGCGATGGTGTCAACTGGCAAAACTGGACAGCGCACATACAAGCAAATTTCAATAACGAAATTCAATGTTATACCGACGATGAAAGCTCAGACAAACCAAACCTTACGGTTTCCGATGGCACGTTAAAAATCACCGCTCATCGAGAAACGGTCCAATGCGCGGGCTTAAACGGACAACAAAAGTCTTGGACCTCGGGTCGTTTAGTCAGTAAAGACAAACGCGAATTTCTCTATGGCCGATTGGAAGCCCGGCTTAAGTTCAGTACTTTAGACGGCGGCACCTGGCCAGCATTTTGGGCGCTGGAGAACCGAATTGCCGAAGACCCAATCAAAGGTGATAACGACACCGTACATTGGCCCAATCCAGGTGCCGGCGAGATTGACATTTGGGAGTGGTTCTCAAACGACGGTAACAGCTACATCACTAACTTCTTCAATACCAGTGGCTGTGGTGGAGAGTTTCGCCCGAGCTATCCTGGTGGCGCAGCCGATGTTCTTGAGTTTCACACCTACGCAATGGAATGGAGCCCAGACACAGTTTCATTTTTAATGGATGACCAAGTGGTTCACAGCGTCAATATCAGTGACTGTCCTCAATACAAAGAGCCTATGTACGTTTTGATTAACGTTGCGATTGGTGGCAACTTAGGGGGCAACGTTGACCCTGCACTTAATCAAGCCACGATGGAGGTCGACTATATTGCCCACTGTACGGCAAGCGACGCTAATCAGGCGACATCATGCAACGAACAAACCCCTCGGGCCATTGACACCGACGAGGACTCCGTCAGTGACAATTTGGATACTTGCCCAGAAACGCCGCAAGGCGCCGCAGTTGATATTAATGGTTGCGAAATTAGCGACCAGGTTCAACGCCCAGAAACCACGGCGCCAACTCCGAGCAACAACAGCACCGATGTCATTTCAATTTTCAGTGACCAATACGACAACATTGCAGATGTAAACTACGATCCTGATTGGGGCCAAAGTACAATCACCACACAAATCACGATTGCAGAAAACTCAGTTCTGGAGCTCCAAGGCCTTAACTACCAGGGCATTGCCTTCGAAAGCAACTCGCAGGATCTGAGCGAGATGGAATTCCTGCATTTTGATTATTGGACCGATAACAGTCCGGCATTCAATTTTTATCTGATCAGCCCAGGGCCCCAGGAAACCGCTTACGAAGTTGCACCTGAACGCGGCAGTTGGCAAAGTGTAGACGTCCCATTATCTCACTTCACAGCAGTTAACTTAACCGACGTGTTTCAACTGAAGCTCGATGGCAGTGGTACCATATTCTTGGACAATATCTATTTCTACAAGGCCACTGACGAAAATAACGGTGAAGGCAATAATGGTGAAGAGAACGAAGGTACAGGTGAAGACTCGAATTCAGGATCTGACCAAAGCTGCACGGACGGCTTTTCATGGGATTCAGCAACCGAGGTGTGCGTTGAAAACAACATTGCGCCAGCACTAACATTGACCGCTTACCTTGAAGGACAAGCGACGGAGAATCTAAACGCGAATCAAGGCGTAGTCTCATTGTCACTTGAAATTAATGACAGCAATGCCAACGACAGCCACCAAATCGATTGGGACGCAACGTTTACCCATACCAACACGAGCGCAAACACCAGCTTTGAATTTGACTTAGGTGAGTTAACCTCCGGTACTCATACCGTATCGGTGCGTGTCACCGACGATGGTACCCCGGAGCTCACTTCGTCAGCATCGATGACTTTTACTGTGCCAGCCGCGAGTGCTGACACTGCTTCAGAAAAAGGCAGTGCTATGGGGAGTATGGGTGTTTCGCTGCTACTGGGGTTGTTGTTATATCGCCGCGCCAGACGTTAGCCGCATTTGATACAACTGAATTTTGTGCGACTTGCCCTTCATCAAGAGCGAGTCGTACGGTTCAAACTTAGATTTGTCTAACAATTGGTCATAGGCCTGTTTAGTGATCACTATGTTGCCTTTTATGCCATTGCTTTCAACCCGAGATGCCGTATTTACGGTGTCGCCCCATATGTCGTAAACTTGTCTCTGCTCCCCCACTACACCCGCTACGACTTCACCGCAGTGGACACCAATTCGCAAATCCATCTCGAACATCTGAATTTTTGTTAACAAGTCTTCGCAACATCGAATTGCCGTATCCACTGGCGACTTGATGACGTTTGGCACACCTGCAGCAATCAAATAAGCATCGCCTATGGTTTTAATTTTACAAAGGCCATACGCATCAATGGTGACATCGAAGCTCTTAAATATCCTATCGAGTTGTTTGACAACGTTCTCTGGCGTCGTCTTTTCACACCAGGCCGTAAACCCGACGATGTCGATAAAAATAACCACGACATTGTCGTGCTTTTTAGAAATCGCGGTATCCCCTTCCTCTAACCGCTCTGCGATCTGACTTGGAAATACTTTGCGCATCAAATTCTTGATATGGCTGTTGGCGACGGACAGTTTGTTTTCACTGTTGACCACATCGTTCAAAAACAACCAAGCCACACCGAGGAACACCATAGCGGCTGAGACACTATTGACGATGTTTCCGGTTGCCCGAATGTTACCGGTGATCAACAGCGGCGTATCAAAGCCAAAATCGGTCAAATTAAACAACAAGTATCCACAGATGCCAATAAAGCTGAACACGAACACTTTGGCTTTTGATTCCTCTTGGAAAATCAATAAACAAAAGCATATCGCGGGTATAAACCATTCGTGAATCGTTCGCTGTACGCCATCAAATGGCACGTCCATCAGCAACGCCATAGCGGCAATAATGGCGTAAATCAGCACCATCAAATAAGTTTTAGCAAACTTAAAGTTGCCCGTATGCAATAGGTAAATTGAAGCAAAGCTGGCAAGAAACAATGAAAGCGGCAGTGACAACGCGAACCACATTTGGTTAACGATAAATACCCCACTCCAGCCAAGACCTATGACAATACACGCAGCCGCAGCAATGATCAGGCTATAGACAATTCGGGCTTCTTGCGCCGTGTGAGACTTTGAAACGTATCGGGCAAAAAGCGATTTGATTCTGTGCTTCCGTTCCATACACTTTTCCTTTTTTGAACCAAGGCGCATTTACCTCAATTCGTGTGGTGCTTTTCACTGCGAGACAGAGGGTCTAAAAAGGTACAGGTATGTAATAAAATCTAGCTGATAATTAACAAATAAAAAGGTCACTGGTCGATTCTCCCTGAGACAGGTACAGACACATTTAAACCTGGCCAATGAGATGCTAAAGATAGAACCAGTAAACCAGTAAGAATTGAGGAAACTTATCGAGTGGCAAAAACTCATCGCCGCGATTGGTGTATAAATCGATTTGCCTCTTGCATCGTCAAATGTAAAAGTTCCGCCGCAAGCTGCTGTGATTCGCATAACGGCTTATCACAGTTCGCGACAAATTGCCACATCCGTTTGGAACTAGCGAACGCCCCATAGTAAAAGTCGCACTAAACTGCGACTCAATTAATCTATATACTAATTAATGTGTATCTGACCCTGAGGGATCCCCACAAATTATCAAGTCCCATGTTCTAAAGACCGAATGTAATCATAAAACCGATAAAGCGTTGTTTTCCAAAGCGCTTTATTTATCTTAAATCGATGCGTTCGAACAGCTCTTAAGCCCAGAGAATGGAATGATAGTACTCTTTTATGCTTAACCGTGTTGGCTTGATATTGTCGGTGCTTTCCACTGGTATCAACGGCTAAGCCTATCATTATCAGCACTAAATTCGCTAAACTTACAAGAAATACGAGTACAGTTACTCTAGTGGAAGCT
>CAXRBI010000024.1:0-24381 GCA_964229075.1 Alteromonadaceae bacterium
TGTTTAACGATTGTAAAAAATCTCTAGAACGGCTTATCTCTGAGAGCTGCTGATAAGAGCGGATAGCTGAGAACACCGACGTCAGCAATTTATTGCGGGTAAGTTCTGTTTTGGTTTTGTAATCATTGATGTCGTACTGCATAACGACTTGTTCTTCAGGAGCATAACCAGGCTGACCTGTTCGCAATATGATGCGAACATCATGAAGGCCTAACTCCTCACGGATTTTGCCAACCGCTTTTAAACCAGCATCGTCTTCTTCCATCACTACGTCCAGCAAAATAACGGCTATGTTGGACTCTTTGCGCAAAACATCTAATGCTTCGGCACCTGAATAGGCGTGAAGGAACTCTAATTTTTTGTTAGCAATGAGAAGATTGGCGAGCGCAAGCTCTGTAACTTTATGAATTTCAGGCTCATCATCAACGATTAATATACGCCATACACCGTCCGATGTTTCTTGCTCATCTATATCGACGTCGTCGTCATGATCAGCAAATAAAAACGTATCATCATCTATCATATCGTTTGCAGACATTACCCGGTTGTTCCAATTCAGAATCAATTATTACTTATAGCAAATCGTATTCTAACAGTGTAGGAATAAAAACGCTTTTTTCCCAACGCAAATTTAGAGAAAGCCCTTTGACATTATTCAATTTTTTCTCGACTATGATGATAATTTAAACAAACATCTGAACATTATGGCAAAAGCAGCCTTACACCCGAGCCGCACTAAATTTCTTGCACTTCTCAAGCAAACTACAGGTATCGAGCTGGAAATCGCTACAGCGGATGAAATTCCTCAAAATCAAAAAGTCTTACGTGAGTCCGCTTCAGGTGATCAGATCTTTGTCAAAAACAGCGAACTTAGCCTACTTCAACGAGGCCAACGAAGAGAGCAGTTGGTACTGTCTCGTCAGCAAAATAACCTCGAACAAATATACAGCCTAGCGCTTGAATATATTAATCAAGACGCTCAGTTTGACCGTCTCGATTTAGATTGGCTGATGAAATTTAACGAACTTGCGCTTCAAAGCTACTCAACCACAATGCAAGAACTTTGGGCAAAAATCCTCGCAGTCGAGCTTAGCAATGTCGGTACTTTCTCCTATCGAAGCTTAAAAACACTCTCAGAAATCAGCACGAAAGAAGCAATGGCTTTTTACAAAGCGGTGAAACTGATGACACGGGTCGGTGAAGAAAAAGCCGGAAAAATCATTACAGGCATGTATAAAAAGCCAACCTTGATGTCGATTTTTTCAGGTAACGCTCGACAGGCGCTAAGCTTAAGTCAATTTGGCTTGTCATATACGCTTATGATGACACTTAGCGAACTTGGACTTATCTATAGCCAAGAGATTGAATCTGCGCCGTATCAGCCAAATGACTCAATCCGCGTGGTTTATCAAGCGCAAAACTTGTTATTCAAAGTTGAACAGAAAGACGTCATCCTGACCTATTACAAATTTACCCAAACCGGATATGAACTCAGTAAATTGGTGAATATCGCCGAAGAGACAAAGTATCTTTCGGCACTGAAAAATCAGTTTGCAAGTTTAGCGTCAGTGCAATCGGCTGACGCTAAAATTTGAATTAAATGTCGAATTGAATACCCAAGTAGATTCCATCGTATTCGCTCGTAGCAAAGATGTCATCTACATCATCAAGCGTGACCGATGACTCTCGGTAACCAAAAGACATCGTCATATCGATAATAGCGCTGTCGATAAATTTGTAGGACACCCCGGCATCAATCTTTTCTGCGTTACTGCCGCTCATTAACGATACGTAACCTGAAATACCGAGCAAAGGCAGGCCGCTCTCGGCTCGAGCGTATAACATCGGGATAATGGTTGAAACTGTATTTTCACCGGTCAATGAGCTCGCGATATCAGATGCAATGTAATCAACACTGTAATACATGGTATTAACTCCGACATCGAGATTCACAATCGACGAGTCGAACACCTCATAGTAGAGCAAGATGTCAACGCTTGACGTATCTGAGCGCCCAGCAAGGTCTGTTGCGACTGGAAACGTTTGGTCTCCCAGCACATAGGTCGAAGTAATGCTATCTGACGCAGAAACGTCGTGTTGTGTAAGGGCGAGTTCTACATTTGGGATTAGAGGCATTGGGTGTTCAAAGGCAATATAAAACTTACCAAACGTATTATCCCTGCCGTCATTGGTAATTGTTGAATCAGCACCTTCACCAAAGTAACCACTGACTTCCGATTTCCAGTACTGATAACCGGCCTTAACCCCTAAGACATCGGCCTTGGCCGACGGTAAAAACAGCGCAATGAGCGCTGTCGTCATTATCAGATTTTTCATCGCTTGAGCTACCCTTGAATCAGCAATTTATTTAAGTCAATGATCGCGGCATTCGCTCTCGAAATGTAGTTCGCCATTACCAACGAGTGATTTGCCAGCATACCAAAGCCACTGCCATTTAAAATCATTGGGCTCCAAACCGTCTCTTGCGTTGCTTCAAGCTCGCGAATAATCTGTTGCAAACTTGCACGAGCGTTTTTCTTTTGCAAAGTTCCAGCGAAATCAATTTCAACCGCTTTCAAAAAGTGTAGTAGTGCCCAACAAGCACCTTTAGATTCGTAGAAAACGTCATCAATCTGCCACCAACTGGTTCTCACCTGCAGTGTATTATTAGCAACAGTTGATTGAGTCGCAGCTGAATCGCCAGCAAGGTCAGTATTAACGCGTTCCTGCCCGACACTCGCGCTGAGTCGTTGACTTAAGCTACCCAAACGCTTTTCTACTTCCCCTAACCAATCTCGTAAATTGTCCGCTCGAGCATAAAACTGAGCGGTATTTTGCGTGTTATCAGCTAGAGAATCTCTATATTTTACAAGCGCTTCTATGCCGTTTTCATATTCAGATTCTGCGCTAGGAAAGTGCCACGATGTGTGGTCAATATTGAATTGTGGCTGCGCAACTTTAAGGTACGGGTTTTCAGAAGATTGACTTTGTGAACGAGAAAAATCTTTGCGCAGTGCCAAAGCTAGGTCTCTGACCATTTCCAGTGCACCAAACTCAAAACTGGGCATATTGTCTAAGAAAACGCTTGGTGGCATGACATCATTCGACAAATAGCCGCCCGGTTTATCGAGGAGCTGGTTCGAGACCTCGATCAATGAGTGAGTAGTTACAAACCCAGTTACTGGCGACACGTTGAGCTCTTTCGCTGTCTCAAGTGCCGACTTCTCAATATCAATTTGATTCGGCATCATGCTCCAATATTGAGCGAAGATAAACATCAACAAGACCAATCCACCAAGCCCTGAAAGAATCCATTTATACATAAAATGCTCCTACAAATTAGTGATGATGATGTTCGTGATGGACAGAACGGACTGGTAAAGTCACCACTTCTACATCACCATTTTGGAATTCAAAACTGACCTCGACTGATTTCTCTACAGGAGTTCTGAGGCCAATAAACATCACATGCAAACCACCACTTTGAAACGTTAACTGAGAGTTTGCTGGGACTTCCAGTCGCTCTTTCTTGACCATGCGCATGGTTCCATTCGTCATAATATGGTCATGGAACTCCACTTTGTCTGCAATGTTTGACTTCGCAGCGACAAGTACGCGCACGACATCACTCTTATTGGACAAGGTCATGTAAGCCGCCGTATTCTCAGTGCCAGGAATAGGCGCTCGAATGAACGCGTCGGAGACTGCAACATTTGCGCTTGTCGACACCGAAAAAAGTGCCAGTGATATCGCAAAAACCTTATAAAAACCTTTATTGAACAACATCTTTTCACTTGTGTTATGTACTATGGGTACATAATACATCATCATACTTTGAGTTGAAGAGAATTCTAATACGCTTCTTTGTTCGAATCGGAAAATACCCAATATACGACCAATACGAACACGGCTGCCGGCCAAAAGAATGACATGCCTACGACAAACATTGCGACACACACCATGCCGGCAAAAAACAACACCGATGCGAAAACACTAATAAATATCACCAGTACAAGGGCGATGGCAAAAAATACAATACCGACCGCAAAGAAGTTGGCCACGAGCCATTCGCTGATGTAATCATTAGTATCAATATGAACATGAACATCAGCGAACGGTGTAAATTGCCAAGCAATTGAAAGAAATACAATTGCAAGCAGCATTTTGAATAGCGTTTTCATGTGTTCTTCCTAGTACTTTTTAGTCGGCATCAAAACAACTGCCAAAAAGTAGCCGAACACTGCTGCCATTGGGAAGCAAAGGCCGAACACAACTGTAGCTGCGCGAACCAAAAGAACTGGTAAATCAAAGTGTTTTGCTACACCAGCACAAACACCAGAAATCTTACGGTTTAAAAAGTCTTTAGAAATTGGGTTACCAATATATTGAGATTTCATAACATTACTCCTTTCTTGAGGGGTAGCGGCCCATCGAGCCGCCCCATTCTCTTATGCGTTAGCAACTTTCTTCTTAAGCGCATCCAGTTCGTTTTGGATCTTGCTTTCATTCTCTAACTGTCTGAACTCGTCTAACAAAGTGACTGGTGCAGTGGTTTCATAAGCTTCCACCTTACTTTCCATTTGCTCGACTTTAGTTTGCAACGCCTCATATCTGTCATTAACTTCGCGCATACGATCGTCAGTGTTAATTTTTCTCGCTTTTAACTGCACAACCGCGGTTTGCTGACGTTTTGTAAATTGTTTCTGTTTTGCCTTAGCCTCTTGCAGCTTATTCTGTAAACTCGAAGCGTCTTCAGACACAGAAGCGATGGCTTGATTAACTTGCTCTAATTGCGATTGAAGCTGCTCCAACTCTTCACTTACACTGGATTTCGCAACAAGCGCTTGGCGAGCTAAATCTTCTCTACCTTTTGACAGAGCCAGTTCCGCTTTTTCTTGCCAATCGTTAGCTTGCTTCTCAACATTCGAAATTTGACGTTCTAAGATTTTTCGCTGCGCGATATGCTGTGCGGCGTGACTGCGAATCTCTACTAGAGCTTCTTCCATTTCCTGCACAATCATTCTCAGCATGTGCTCCGGCTTCTCAACACTATCTAGTGCTGCATTTACATTCGAGTTAACAATATCTACAAATCTTGAAAAAACACCCATGACAATTCTCCTTTCGATTATTCATGTTCTGTTGATTAATCTATTCCAACCATCGTGCCAATTTGTATCTATATGTATTTAAAGCATTTTTCATATATCAAACCAGTTTAGCAGAAGGGGTGCCTCTAACATTTAGTCAAAATTACCAACAACTTAGTGATATTGACCAAGTATAAATAAGTGAAAAATCGATTTGCGATAGACAAATCTAAAAGCTATCAAGCGCTACCGAGTTTTGTTGTAGATAACAAGCAAACAGCGCCAATTATTTAAGAGTAATTGTGGGGTTGGTCCCATCTGTTAGTGGGATCTAGAGTGGTACTTATAATTGCTGTGGTTGTGAGTCATAGGTAGGTAAAGTAGCCAGGTAATGAAGATTACCCTAGAGGTATCAAGAGTTAGGCTAGATATAAAATTGCTTAAGGTGAATTAATGAATAGACGCGTTTTTTGCGTTAGGAAGCTATGAAAGAATATGAGCTAGAGCGGCGAACAGAGGTGAATCGCCACTCTATTTCTGTAGGGACAAATACGACTCACCTTTTGCCCCAGAGTGAAACAGTTGAAACAGCATATATACAAATCCGAGGCTGAACACTGGCGCCAAGGAAACCACAAGTAGCGTAACTGATGAAACCATAATTATTCAGCCGATGACGCAGTTGCAGTCGCTAGTTCTAATGACGCATATTGCTGAGAAGCGTTGATCGCCATTTTTGCTTGAACAAGGAAGTTGTCTTGAGTTTCACGCTTAACTTGCGCCATTACCAATTCAACACTTTGCTGGCTTTGCTGCTGTACTAACAAATCAAGTTCTTGTTTGTTGTCTACAGACGCAATTGTTACAGGTGAAGATGAAAGTAAAGTTCCGACTAATAGTAAAGTTTGCATAACGTTCTCCATAAAGTTGTTTAGTTAGTCGCACTAACAATTACAAACGTTATGCCAAACTTTAAAAAATATTTATCTTTTTGTTTTAATTGAACTTTTTAAACAGTTACCATTTCAGTTCGAAAAAACAAGATCGAAGAAAAATCCAACAGTTGGTTATTTTAACCAAAAGTTAGTCAATCTCTCTTTGACGGATGTACGATGTCGCTTGCCAAAGTAATTCTTTTCCGGGCGTTTGATTTTTTACCCCTTCCTGGCTCAGGTGTCGTCGGAAGATCTTTGCGCCAGGGATGCCTTGATACAAGCCCATCATATGTCGAAGAACGTGCCACGCCCTACCACCTGCGGCCTCATATCCGCTAATATAATCACCTATGTGAGAGAGAATCTCTGGGCGTGTGGGGTTAAGTCCCTCTTCATCTTTGTAGATACTATGGTCAACATCAGCCATCATGTATGGATTGTGATAGATTTCTCGCCCCAACATTACCCCATCAACATGTTTTAAATGTTCTTCACATTCTTCAAAGGTTTTTATACCGCCGTTTATTATTATTTCTAGTTGCGGATAGAGCTGTTTAATTTTATAGACTCGGTCATAGTCCAATGGTGGAATATCGCGGTTTTCTTTTGGGCTCAAACCGGTTAACCATGCTTTTCTAGCATGAATAATGAATGTTTTGCAGCCTGCGTTACTTACCTTCTCTATGAAGTCCTGCAAGAATTCAAAACTGTCATAGTCATCAATTCCAATTCGCGATTTTACTGTTACAGGAATATCGACCACCGATTGCATAGCATGCACACATTCAGCGACTAGTTCAGGTTTTGCCATTAAACACGCGCCAAACATTCCATTTTGAACACGATCAGACGGGCATCCGACATTAAGATTAATTTCATCATACCCGCGCTCTTCGGCCATTTTGGCACACTTTGCCAACGCTTCAGGATCGCTACCACCTAACTGCAGAGCAACCGGGTGTTCATCTTCGTTAAATTGCAAAAAGTCGGCTTTACCATGCAATATGGCGCCTGTAGTAACCATTTCTGTGTACAGAACAGCATGTTTTGACATTGTTCGATAAAAGTATCGGCAATGCCGATCTGTCCAATCTAGCATTGGAGCGACACAGAATTTACGATCTAACTTTGAGACAGACAAACTCAACTAACCTCTTCAAAAAGTAACAACAACAAACGCAAGCCAACATGGCGTTAGCCAAGCGCACTAAGTTGGGCCAAAGCAATATTGCGTCGCGAACTATACCACACGCTAAGATATTCTAGAATCTGAAAGAAAGTTTAGCCAAAACACCCGCTAGGAAAAGCGGGTGACTTTAACTGAAATAGAGGTGATTGTTAAAATTAGGGTAACTATGGAGAGCAGATTATGCCGCAATGGCCTTATCTAGAGCCACACTGCGAGATTCCATTACATTTTCTTCGCCGACTAAACCCGTCATTCCCATACGCTCAAATGTTTCACGGGTCTCTAGTGACGGACAGGCAATAATGACGCGCTTACCCATATCTAAAGCATTCTTAACAGCATTTTCGATAGCTAACGAAACGGTCGCATCAAGCAGTGGCACATCGGTCAAATCAAACACGACCGAGTTGCAAGCGTGAATATTCTCGTGCTCTCTTGCGATTGCTCTCGAAACCCCAAAAATCATTGGGCCACTGAAATAAAGCAACATAACTTTACCTTTGCCCCTCTCAAGTAGCTGGCGTTCTTTTCGGGAAAGAGGGATATTGTCATCCGTGTCGCTAATCGAATGAATGTTTTGTGCTTGCAAGCTACTGAGTTTCTCAATTGTCAAAATATTCGCAATAAATACACCAATACCAACGGCAACGATTAAGTCGACAAACACTGTTAACAACATGACCCCATACATGATCAAAGTTGCGGAAGTTGAAACGCGATGAGCTCGCTTCAAGAAGCTCCAATCTAAAATGTTCAAGCCTACTTTTATCGCAATGGCCGCCAATACAGCAAGTGGGATGTATGCGGTTAAGCCAGCAGCAAAGACTACGAGAATAATCAACACCAAAGCGCGAGTGATACCAGATAATGCGGTTTTTGCCCCTGATTGAATGTTAACAACAGTTCCCATGGTTGCGCCTGCCCCTGGTAAGCCTCCGCAAACACCTGAAACCATGTTGCCTATGCCTTGGCCAATAAGCTCTTTACGTGAATCATGTTCTTGTCTAGTAAGGCTATCCGCAATTACCGCGGTTAGTAGTGCATCAATACAACCTAATGTCCCCAAAACAATGCCATCGACAACCATCTGTGTCCATTGCTCCGCTGTGAAGGTCGGCATAATAAGTGTCGGTAAGCCAAGAGAGACTTCGCCAATAGAACGAATACCGGCATCGCTGAAGAAAGTGAACGCGATGACCGAGCCAACAATTAGCGCAATCAATTGCGGTGGAATTCTCGTCGCCCACTTCTTAGGAAATTTAAACAAAATGACCAGGGTCAAAAGGCCTAGCATTAACTCGTAAGAGTTCGCATTGGGGATAATATGCGGTAGTGCCATCAAGTTACCAACAACCCCACCTCCAGGGTTTTCATGGCCAAGCAATGGAGGTAACTGCAAGATAACTAGAATCAAACCAATTCCTGACATAAAGCCAGATATGACGCTATAGGGCATCAGAGAAATGTATTTGCCTAGATTAAGTAGCCCAAGGATGATTTGAAAGACACCTGCGATCATAACGACCGTAAATGCCATGGCTAGGCCATGTTCCGGCTCTGTTGCAATCATAGTTGTGATTACCGCAGCCATAACTACGGTCATAGGACCGGTTGGCTCAGAAATCAGAGTTGGAGTACCACCAAAAAGTGCGGCAAATAAACCAATCAGAATAGCCCCGTAGAGTCCGGCTTCCGGCCCTGCGCCGGATGCAACACCAAATGCTAAGGCAAGGGGTAAAGACACTATTGCAGCTGTTACACCGCCAAAAACATCGCCTCTGACATTAGAAAGATTGATTTCGTTTAACCAATTGGTTTTCACCATCTGAACATTCCGACACTTCGTTAAATACAATTTACAGATTTTGTGGCGCTATCGTAAAGAGCAACACCTAATCTGCCAAGCTTAAAATACGAAAAAGCGGCGAAATCACAGGAGGAAAGACCACTTGGCTTATAAGTTTGACGATTATTTACACCAATTGTGGCTAAGTTAGGTATGAGCCATCTCAATTAGACAACTGTGCCTAAAAACTGAGTGGCCTAAAATTGGTTTACAATAAAACCATTCGACAAATGGAAACCCTGTAAGGTGGCAAATTGGAGTGCAGAATTTGAGGAGCGCCTATTCAAAATCGCGCTCTTCTCAATATTTAGAGCCTAATAGGCGAACTTGACACCATTAAGGTTAGAGCGAGTATGTTTGTAATAGGCATTGTTATAATACTGTTCAGCATTCTTCGCTTTATTTAGCAAGATTCCGCCAACCTTAACATTGGCTTGTTGAAGCTCTTCCAACGTGCTCACTAGTTGCGCTTTGTTGGTTTTTTCAATATCCACGACAAGGTAAATACTGTCGACATGCTTAGAAATAACAAATGCGTCGCTCACCGACATTACTGGTGGGCATTCTAGCACCACGCGATCGTAGTTTTGTTTGAAGTATTGAATAATCTTACGAAGACGTGGCTGTGACAAATAAAGCAGTGGGTTTTTAGCTCTAAAACCGGCAGTTAAAACATCAAACTCATAACGGGTTTCTTTACTAATACAATCTTGCAATTTGCTGCGCTTCGCTATCAGATTCGTTAATCCTGGGTGATTTATATCATGCTTTAAAGCCTCACCAATCGAAGGAAAACGTAAATCCGCATCAATAAGTGCGACCTTTTCCAATTCAGCGAAACTTGCTGCTAACTGGATGGACAGAGACGTTTTACCATCATTTGGACTGATTGATGTAACTGCAATAACCTTTTGCGTAGACAACTCGTTGTCTAACATGATGTTAGTGCGAGTCGAACGAAGTGCCTCATAAAAATTCATATGCTTGTTTATATCAAGCTCGTATAGGGGTTTACCTTTCACGCCTTTGACTTTTATCTTCGGAATAATTCCTAAGACGCGAGTATTGTAGGCGGCAGCAACCTTGCGGAATTGAATGATTTTGTTGGACAAAATCGCTTCAATTAAAACCAAAGTTGAAGCAACAAATCCGCTGAGCAATGCGGTAAGCACAATGATCAGATGCTCCTTCTTGCTGTTTGGACGATTGGCAACTTCGGCCTGCTCAACAATCAATACATTCGATGCATTGGCCATGTCCTGCATCATGTCACTCTCTTTGAGTCGTTTCACTAGGTTTTCATAAAGTTCTAAATTTGCATCAAATTCTCGGCGAAGCTTCTGATAGTCAAACTCAATCACTCCTAAACTTCTCAAACGTTTCGATGCAGCATCCGATTCAGATTCTAAGTTGGCAAGAATAATACGCTCGTTATCGAGACGTTTATTGATCAAATTCATATGCGCTTGCAAAGAAACGACAACGGAGGCCTTAGCCTCCTCATAGATTAATTCTGCTTTTTGATACGCCGGATGTTTCGGACCGTACCTTAGTTTGACTTTCGAAAACTCTTCTTGTTTGAGTTTAAGTTGGTCTCTACTATTTTTTATTTCGATCGATGCAGCAAAGTCTGGTATCGACAGCAATTCCTCGGGGTGTTGTTCATATTGGAGTATTTGTTTTTTCAATAGTGTCAGTTTTTCTATTTCCCGACCTGATTGATATTGCTCCCTGGTAAGTTGGTCTAATTTTGTCTTCTCAAGCTCAAGCGCACTATTGATATCGATGAAATCATTTTCGTTTTGGTGTTGAACAATTTTTGATTCCGCTTCCGTTAGACTCTTTTTAACCCCTGACAATTTTGTTTCTAACCAAGCCGAACGGTCTTGGTTTTTCTCTTCTAATAGTTCTTGTTTGAAATTAATGATGGTCTGGGCAATTTCATTCGCGACCAAAGCTGCGTGCGTTGCAGAATATGAGTCATAACTGACTTTCACCAAATTTGTACCGCTTGTATTACCGACCTTCATGTTCGACATGAATCGTTCGATCGCAATCGAACGCTCTTTGGTGTCTTTTTCAACTTGGGTCATACGTGCGTCATTAATAGGAGTGACGTACTCAGTATTCTTAGTGAGCTCTAAATTATCAACAATCTGCCCCGCAAAGCGGCGGCTCTTTAACAGTTCCAATTCCGTTTCGGTATTTTCTGCAGCGGTAAGCCCACTTGTCATAATGTTTTGTAAGGCATCTGCGTTAGACTTTGATTCTTTGAACATAATCAAAACTGAGGAAGAAAAACGGTCTGGTTGCTTAAGGATGTAGTTTACAGACAGCAGACAGCACAACACTACGAACAAGAAAATAAACCATTTTCTCGCCCAGAGTATCGAAAACAATTCAGACAAATCTAATTCGTCGTCTTGTTGTTCAAATGAACTTATCTGCGATTGCATTACTTAAAAAAAGCTCTTCTCTATTTTAATTACGTCGCCTGGCATCACAATAGTTTGTGTATCTGCCTTAAACGACTTTTGGGGAAATCCTCTCCAGATAATCCATTGTGATTTTGATGCTCGGTCTTTTAGTCCACCGGACAACGCTATTGCTTGTTCTACAGTAAGATCCGCCTGGTACTTGTAACTGCCAGGGTTTTTCACTTCTCCGTGAATAAAGAAAGGTCTGTACTGTCTAACCAAAATCGTAACACTGGGGTTAACCAAGTAGCCATCTTTATACAAGCTCTCTACTTGCTCTTTCGCTTGTGAAGACGTTAAGCCTTCCAAACTGACTTGTCCTATTAAAGGGAGGTCAATAAAACCAGATTGGCTGATCTTTGCTAATGTCGTCAATTCTGGTTCTTGAAAAACAACCACTTCGATCTCATCGCCCGCCCCCAACTGATATTCGTTGGAGCTCGCGCAAAAACTTATCAACGTTAACAAAAAAAGAAATACTCTCATAACAACTCAAATTTGATGCCCAAACTGGCCGACTTTCTATCGAAATTAAGCTCAGTTTGATTTCCCTTTAGTTCCGCAAATTTTGTTCTAAAAAAGATCAATAAATGATCATTATATAAATAGTTTGCTCGAATTAACACCGAATTATCTTCACTCCAATCTTGTTCAGAATATTCGTTTCGAAAACTTTCCAAACTTAGGGTCGTAGCTAATTGTTCTGTAAAAGAATACCTAAAATCTAAACCACTTGATATTTGGTCACTTGTCGCAAAATCTGGGTTGTCCGAATAACTAAATTGACGCAAAGAACCCAATTCAACGGTAAAATTTTCAGTAACATTTAAAGTATTTTTGATCTTCCATGACGCTGCATTCGATTCCAAAAGATCCGATTGATCTTGGTTACTGACACCAGCAAGTATCGAAATAGAACTGTTGCCAAAGTATCGGGTTTTAAAGCCTGCTCTCAGGTCGACATAAGTGCGCTCAGATAACGAGTCAAAATTACCATAATCACCACTACGAATCTCTGTATCGGCAGACCAATGAGAATCTTCTGTAAATCTGTGATCAAATCTCACTTTTGTTTGAACCGTTTGCCACTGCCTCAATCGGATGTCGGTAAGATCGTCTGTGATATTCGAATCAACAAAGTCAGCACTGAACGTTAGTTTTCGTAACGTTTGATCATTACCCAGATTAAATCGGACAGACACGCTATTATACTCTTGAGCGACGATTCGCGGAGGTTCAGCATAAAAGCGGTATCTAACAGGATCTGCCAATTCAAATTGATTGTAATGGTTTAATATTACATCAAAATTAGAATACTCGTTTAAAAAGTAACGCAGCCCAAACTCGGCTCGGTAGCTTTCCTTCTCAAATTTAGAAAGGCTCTCCAACTCAAAAAACTGTTTTGAAAGTGACATAAGGGCTTTAGAGGAGAGTCCGTCGAATAAGTGAACCAACGACGCCTCAAGATTCGCTTCATGAGATTTATCGACGATATTTTTACTGTCGCTTTGCTGCGACTTCACATTAATGTCGAAAACAAAGTCTTGTTCATCCCAGTCAGAATTAGCGAATCCAGCCTGAGTAAAAAATAAAGGAACGATTATGAGTAGACGCACTTACAACCTTTCAGCACAGTGTAATTGATACGTAACTTATACTATCTAAGTTAAAAAGCATAATTCAGATAACGGTTAACGCCCAAAAAAATACGTAATACGTTTGAATTGGGCGTTCTTTTAAACAGCTGAAATTAATGCTTCGCTGGTGTGTAAGCTAGAGGTGCCTCTTGCAAAAGTTTGAGAACCTGCGGAGTATCTTGACAATGAATCGCAAAATTAATCTGATCAAGCAAGGTCAAGACCTGGTCAAATGGCAACTTTTGTTCATCAGCCCCCATTATTTGAGGGTGAACAGTTTCGGTGTCAGCATCATCAATCAGAAGCTCTTCGTAAAGCTTTTCGCCAGGTCTGAGCCCTGTAAACTTAACTTCTATATCACCGGCTTCTTTTTCAAAATTTAGTCGGTGTCCCATTAAGTGAGCCATTTTCGTTGCCAAATCGATAATTCTGACAGGCTCGCCCATATCCAAAACAAAAACTTCGCCCTTTTGCCCCATAGCGCCGGCTTGAATCACTAGCAACGCCGCCTCTGGGATAGTCATAAAATAGCGTATGATGTCTGGATGGGTAATTGTTACTGGGCCACCGCCCCTGATCTGTTTGGTGAAAAGCGGAACGACTGAACCTGAAGAACCCAGAACATTTCCGAATCGGACTATGGCGAACTCCGTTTGACTTTCCATTCGGGCTAAGCCTTGAACAAACAATTCAGACAGTCGTTTTGTTGCGCCCATTACATTTGTGGGTCTAACCGCTTTATCGGTCGAAATCAAAACAAACTTTTCGACATCGAGTTCTGCTGCCGCTTGGGCAACTTCGGCAGTACCAAAAACATTATTCCTTACGCCGGCAATTACATTGCTTTCAACGATTGGAACATGTTTATAGGCCGCTGTATGATAAATAGTCTGAACACCGAAGCGCCTAATCGTTTCCCTAACGAGGGAACCATCTTGCGCACTTCCTATCATCGCTTCAATTTCAATATCAGGAAACTGTCTGCTCAATTCATTCTCTATCTGATAGAGATTAAATTCGGCGAGTTCGTACAACACCAGTTTGGTTGGATTTAGTTTCACAATTTGTCGACACAATTCGCTACCAATGGAACCACCCGCACCAGTCACCATGACGACCTTATTGGCTATGTTACCACCGAGCAAATCTTCGACAGGCGGCACGGGCTCGCGCCCCAACAACTGATTGATATCAACTTCGACTAATTCATCAATTTTCTTTTCACCGGTAATGATATCGTCGAAGTTTGGTACCGTTAACAACTCAAGCGCATGAGGTTCTAATGCCTCTATCAGCGCTTTACGACGCGCCGGGCGACTTTTAGGGACGGCTAAAAGGACTTTTGAAACGCCATATTTTTTAGCTAATGTTGCAACATCGTTTATCGAATAGACATGAAGTCCAAGAAACTGCTTACCAACATTGCGCTGTTTTTGGTCTATGAAGGCGATAGGAACTAGCTTTCTCGACTGACGTAACAGATTAACTAAAACTAAGGCACTGTCCGTACAACCATAGACGATGCAGCGCTCACTACTTTTGAAATCCTGAATCCTCGAAAAGCTCTGCAGAAGCAGTCTGATACCGGCGATACCTGCAAAGGCTATGCTCAAAAATATGAAAGGTACACTGTGCGGCAAAAATGCGTCTAACCAATACTCATAAAGAAACAGCAGCGACGATGAGAAAAATAAACCGGCAAACATTATGTAGGCAGAACGACTCCCTAAATAGCGAGTGACTTGCCGATAATGGCCCAAAACAGACAACACAACGATCGTACTGAATGGGTGCAAGATTATCATCGCATATTCTGCAGACCCGAGTCGCTCGTCACTGATGCCTAAACGAACCCAATACGCTAAAGTAATTGCCGCCAAAGCGATGGAAAAGTCCCATAACAACGCCAATAAGATCTTTAATCTGTGATTTAATTCAAATATTGAATTAAGAGATTGCAACATTAGTTACTGCCTTTTTCATTACGGACTCTAAAACCGACACAGTTAAATCGATTTCAGCTGAAGTCAACGTTGGGTGAACCAAAAACATGATGGATGAATTGCCTAATTCACGAGCGTTCGGCAAAGGTTTCTCTGGCCTAAAGTCGGTTCCATCAAATGCTTTTTCCAAATAAACTTCCGAACAACTGCCTGAGAAACATGGCACCCCACGTTCTACGATCCCTTGTATGATTCGGTCACGAGACCACCCCTTCGCTAGTTGTTCGCTTTTTACGTTCACGTAACACTTATAATACGCGTGTAACACTCCAGCTTGTGGGAGGCTTACCTCAAGCGCATCGAACTGTGATGCGGTGTCCAGTATTCTCTTAGCATTGTCATTTCGCTTGGCTGTCCACTCGGACATCACTTTCAGTTGCTCCAAACCAACGGCCGCTTGCATTTCTGTCATCCGCCAGTTGGTCCCAAATGATTCGTGCAACCATCGAAAACCGGGAGGATGGGGTTTGTTATAGACAGTATCCCATGCCTTACCGTGGTCCTTAAAAGACCAAGCAAAATTCCACAACTTCTCGTTGTTTGTTGTGACCATTCCTCCCTCGCCGGCAGTGGTCATAATTTTGTCCTGACAAAAAGACCATGCCGCCATATGGCCAAAGCTGCCAACGGATTGGCCATTGATCTTGGCACCATGTGCCTGCGCACAGTCTTCTACAACAAACAGGTTTTGTTGATCTGCAAATTCCATTATCTCCGGCATGTCGCATGGCCAGCCACCGAGGTGCACACAAAGGATGGCCCGGGTTTTGTCGGTTACTACAGCTTTTATTGTTGCCAGTGAAACGTTTTGAGAGTCCAATTCAACATCTGCAAAGACCGGCACTAGGCCTGCCAGAACAATTGAACTGACTGATGCCAAAAACGTTCGTGAAGTAACGATGACTTCGTCACCTGGCTTCAACCCTTCTTCTAATTTAAATAAAGCTTGCCAGCACAGATCCAGTGCGACTGTACCGTTGGCTACTGCGATGGCATGCTGGCAGTCAGAAAAACTAGCAAACTCTTTTTCAAACTCACGTCCTTTTTGTCCAGTCCAATAGTTTACTTTGTTGCTATCTAGTACATCGAGAACTGCTTGTTTTTCTGATTCTCGAAAACTGGGCCATGAAGAGAAGTTTGTTGTCATAATGATTTAACTCTTGCTGGGTTACCGAAACAGGTAACGTTTGACTTGACGTTCCTAACGACTACGGAGCCTGCACCAATAACCGTATTAGAACCAATTTGAATACCTGGGATAACGGTCGTACCAATACCCAAGAAACTTATTTCTGCCACTGTCACAGTACCCGCAAGTCGGCAACCAGGAGCAATGTGTACAAATGGACCAATTTCACAGTCGTGGTCCACACTGGCGCTGGTATTTATGATTACGCCTTCAGCTAAGGTTGAATCAATATTGACCACCGCATTTGGGGCGATAAAAGTGCCTTTACCAATATCCGCATAATCAGAAATCACCGCGGTGGGGTCAATAATGGACGTCATTTCTCCCCCGAGAGACGTCACTAGAGCCTGTAACTTTTTTCTCACTCCATTATTGCCAATGGCGACGATAAATACGGAGTCTTCGACAAATTTGGCTAGCTCGTTAGTCGTCCCGATTACCTGCCAAAGACCGCACGTAAGCACGCTGGGAAAGGCATCATCGACAAAAGCTATTTCACTGAATTGCTTTGTTCTCGCAGCACTTTCTGCAACGACTTTACCGTGACCTCCGCCACCGATAATGACTAAGCGTTTCATTTTTTGCCCTATTTATTATTATTGTTTTTCGAGCTCGGTGTTCCCTCAAACTTTGTCATTGGAACCGATTCACTGTGGTTAATATTCTCTTTTTTGAACACTTTATACAAAGTCAAAAAAATAATTCTAAGATCTAGCCAAAAGCTCCGATTGTCAACATACCAAACGTCCAAATCGAACTTTTGTTCCCAGTCAATCGCGTTTCGACCGTTCACTTGGGCCCAGCCAGTTATTCCGGGTCTAACTTCGTGACGTCTCGCTTGGTGATCATTGTATTTTTCTAAGTAATCCATTAAAAGAGGTCTAGGTCCTACTAAACTCATCTCGCCTTTAAGGACGTTAACGAGTTCAGGCAATTCATCGATACTGGTGCTTCTCAAAAACTTACCAAATGGGGTCAAACGCTCACTATCAGGTAACAAGTTTCCGTTCGAATCTTTGCCATCTGTCATTGTGCGAAACTTGACCATAGTGAAAAGCTTTCCGTTGAGTCCAGGGCGAACTTGCTGAAACAAAATAGGTCGCCCTAAATTTTTGGCCACTAATATAGATACAATAAGTAAAAGAGGACTCAATAAAATCAGAGCCACAAGCGCCACCGAAAAATCAAATAGCCTTTTCATTGCACCACCTCCGCCACAACATGATGATAAAAATCATAAACTTGACGCGCATTATCTTTCACATTCATGACTTGCTCTACTTTTGTCCTTGCATTGATGACTCGACGTTGTCGTTCATCGGGATCACTCAAAGCTTCTAGAATTTTTTTACTTAGTGATATCGGTGATTTTGCTGGACTCATATAGCCGGTTTCGCCATCTTCCACCAAATCAGGAAAACCGCCGACATCACTCGTTATTGTCGCAACATTTGAATACATAGATTCAACGGCACCACCAACGTTTTCAGAATGTGAGGGGTGAACCGCAACGTCGAATTGTGGGTATAACTTAGGGACATCTTTGCGTAATCCAAGAAAATGAATATTTCCAGGACATACACGTTTTGCATAAGCTCGGACTTCGTCCATATAACCTTGGGCTTCTCCCCACGGCCCGCCGACCAAAACACAATGACAGTTTTTTCTGAGTTTTACGACCTCTGACATTGCATCGATTAAGTCTTCATGTCCCTTTAGTCCGCGCTTTTGTCCAAGGTAACTTTTGGGTGGATAAAAATAAGCAACCATACCGACTAGCTCGCTATATGGAGACAAGCCCAAAGTTTCTCGAATGTCTTCCGCTACCAGCGTCGAATCTGGCTCGAAGTCCGTTGCATCAACGCCATAGTATGCGAGTCCAATACGGTTTTCCGGGATCCCGGATTGCAAATACCTTTTTTTTGTCCAAATGCAACTAGCTAACCAAAAGTCGGATTTTTGTGAAACGACTAGCTCTAAATTTCGATACAACCAATGTTCCAAATGCAGAGGACCCGGTACATGAAAAATTCTTGGTATTTTACTTTTCCTTAAAGCAAGTCTCATCAGTAAAGAAGTCAGCACGAAATGACTGTGAATAATGTCAGGCTTAACAACATTGACCAGTTGTCGAATCGCAGCCAAGCTTTTGAAAAACGCTGCTGGTCGCAAAGGTGATAACGAATACTCGACTTGATGCGTTATGACACCGGCTTGTTGATATCTTTCTACCATCGGTCCAGGCGGCAGCGCTATATGAACCTCGACACCAAGCTCAACTAACTCTTTTGTTTGCCGTAAGGCCCATGTGGCACCTACCGAAGTTTTGACTAAATGTAACACTCTCATTGTTATTATCTTTGTTCTTCTAGTGTTTGCTTAAAATTTTGATAGAACTCTTTTCGTTTTAGCTTGAGCTTTTCATGTTCGTATTCGCGAGCAACTGAAAGGTTTTTACGGCTCGCTTGATTTAACAACTTCACGTCCTGAGACAGCCAGTCTATCTTATCCGCAAATTGACTGATGTTCTCAGAATCAAACAGGTATCCATCTTCCAACAACTCGGGTATGCCCCCAACGTTTGTAGCCAAACAGGGAAGCCCGCGCGCCATTGCTTCAATCAATGCCCTTGGTAATCCCTCCGTTCTCGAAGGCATTACAAACATATCAGCATTATCTAGGTGACCAATAACCTCTGAATGATTAACTTCGCCTATAAACTCTATGGAGGTCTCTAACCCTAGAGAATTAGCAAGTTTACGCATTTCCTCAAGGTATATCCCTCCTCCCAGCATTTTTACGTGAAAACGTCTATTTTTCTTACGCAAAGCGTTGACCGCATGAATCAAAATATCCGGCCCTTTGTACATTTGGCTGAATGAGCCAACAAAAACGATGTTTTTTGCAGCTTCTTCATAAATGCGAGGTTGTAAGACAAAATCGGCATGGTTTAATTCAATGTCCGAGCAGCCCACTGAGATCGCTCCCTGGCTTTGATTGACTGGGTAACGATTTTGTAAATATTCATTCGTAACATAACAAGCTGCGTTGGCGCTCTTTGCAAGAGACTGCAACCCAATTTTACTTAGCTTTGCCAGTATTTTATCAAGTGCAGAGTGTGTAACACCGGCACTGAAAACTTGATATGGGTCTCCTACAACTTCAAGACCATATTGCTTAATTTTACTCTGTCCAAAAGTCGCTAACATGACTGACTGCGAGGGAACTCTAAATATAACCGCTTTTTCTTCACTGCATGCCTTTTGCACTACCTTTCGAATTGTCAGCAGATTTTTCAGCAGCCCAACCAAGCCAACATAATAAGGCAGCGCAATAAAATCTACAGAAGCTCCTGATGATAAAGACCACGTCGAATCCGCCGCTTCAACGTCTTGAATTCTAGCAACGACGCTAAGCCGATCAAATACCTCCAAGTATCGATTCCAGAATTCATATTGAAACGCGCTCGAGGTCCAAACACTTCCATCTGGTGTTCTAAAAAACCTATATTCACATGTAACTACTGCATCCAAACTAATATCTCTTTTTCTTTTTCTTCGCCAAAAACAAAAGCATTGAAGCTAAGACAAACCCAAGAATAACTTGAATTGGCACATGTGCGAAGCTGTTACGTATCATGACAAAAATTGGCACTAGAGCTACGCCTATATAAACATCTGTGCGTAAATTAGACGTCTTGTTATCACAACGAGAAAATACTAGTGCAAACAAAAACGCTGATATTAAAACCCCGATCTCTCCGAAGTTTATATATGCCTCTGCGACCAATGAAAAGCCGATAGGACCAACAACCTTTATTACTTTGACGTTGAGTAGTCTGTCATCTTTTTGAGCAGGAAGCCTTTCTATCTGGGGTAATATCAATGCAACTTGCCTCTCGATAGGAGCCCAGTAACTGGCGCCCATTAACAGTTCATCGCCCCCCAACCGCCAAGTTATAACTTCTTTAACTGCCCTTAAACTCGATCCTAGTTCCGCAACAGTGTTCATTGGATTGATGGACACGTGGCCAGAATAATCACCTGCAACTCGGGCATTTTTTACAATTCCGGCAAAAATCAAAAAAACCGTTACTACTGTCGCCAGTAGAACACCACTCATTGGTTTTCCTCGCCGAGCTATTAGCGCTATTGCGACCGCACTTGGGAACATAACTTCGCCGCGCAGTCCAATTCGAAAGGCAATTACACTCCAAATAGCAAAAGCAACAAAGTAATAAATACCGAACCCTTTTCGATAGCTCACAACTACCAGAACGAGAGTTAGACCTATCAACAAATAGATATAAGTGAACAATATCCCGACGATAGGAATAGCGCTAACAATTGCCAAGTAGGCACCATAAGATGATGCGGCTCCTGTACCAAAACCAATGAGAAGGAAGAGAAAGATAGATGCAATTAGTCCAATGCCTCCAATATGAAACGCTCTTCGGCAGAAATCTTCGTCTTCGTTCGAAGATACAAGTGAGACGTTTTTAGAGAAAATAATCGCGGCAATAGCATACCCAACAAATGCTATATTAATGAGACTAATCGCCGTCGTATTCTCTCTGGTATGAAACCAAAAGCTGATCTGATACAGAATATCCTCATCTGTGATGGCGTTTATCGAGCTGGCTAGGATTAAGCCGGCGTGAAAAATGCCAAAGGTCACAAAAAATATAAAGGAAATAGACCAAATCCCTCTTGGCAAGGTATACGCCAAAACAATGGACAAAACAATAAAGTTAAAGCTGGTGAATAGTTCTAGCTCACCCCGGGTATAATCGCTTTCAGTAATGTACGAAATGAAGATAACGAAGCTCAAAGTGACAATAATCGCCACCCCTAAAACCTTTTTTACTGCGCTCGTATTAGTTATAGAGTTTGAGTAATTGTCGGACATTGTTTTCTAATTGAAACTCACTAAGCTTAAACTCGTGCTGGTAGGCAATATTATCCGGTTTAAGTTCTAGTAATTCATTTATATGTACTGCCCATTCCTTTGCGCTTTTTGCGAGGGGGAAAGAAGAAACACTCGTTAATTTTTGTTCAATTTCGATTATTGGCGGAATATCGGAGCCTAATACTGGTAATCCCGCCCTTGCTGACTCCAACACTGCACCAGGCAAGCCTTCCCATTTTGAGGGGAACAACATCAGGTCAGCGCTGAGCATGAAACTTAATACGTCACTTTGTTCACCCAAAAAATAAATTCCGCTGTCGACTTTATTTGCCTTGAGGATACTCTCTAACTCGGCTTTGATCTGCGAATCTTCCTTCCCAATCAAAGCCAATTTGGCACCAGGATTTATACGTTTGAGTTCACAAAACACTTCTATCAAAAAAGGATGGTTTTTTTGCTCATGCATTCTCGCGACATTAACGACCCAAGGGCCAGCCTGCTCAACACCGGCATGCTTTTGCCAAAAATTGTCAGTCGATTCGAATTTGACCGACGGAAACCCATTATAAATGAGATGAAATTTGGGGTTTTTGCGCCATTCAGTGAGCCAAAAGGCATCGAGTGTCGCTTTTGACACGCCTGCGATATGGGTCGCAAAAACCTTTAAGAGACTCCTTAATATCACGTCTCTAATTCGACGGGCTATGCCGGCACTTTCTACATCATGTGTGCTTCTAAAGTGTGCCACTCTAGTTTTTACGCCACAAAGGTACGCCAAGAACAACATTACTCCTGAAACCAACGAAACATGGGAGTGAACAACATTATAGTCGTTTGTGCGCAACACCTTGACGTAATCAAAAATGAACCTAGGACCCAACTTACAGTAGTGAATCATCGAGCCGCTACTTTTAATTTGCTCGTCGAGGACACCCTTTTGCCCACTTAACACCATAAAATCGTAGTGAACGTCATTCTTTTTCATCGGATCAATCGTCGAAAGAGTTCGTAACTCAGCACCTCCTCGATTCATAATCCCAAAAATGTGCAGCACCTTCTTCAATTAAACGCCCCTCTCTTGTTTCGATATGTTAGCCAAAGAAAACACTTTAGTCGCTGATAACAAATACAAAGTTAACTCAACAATAGTCGCTATGACCATTGCCCAGCCGACACCTTGAATGCCAAATTCTGGTATCAAGTACCAACTTGCACCCGCGAGAACCAAAAGGCCAATTGAATAGATATTCGTTTGTACATTAAACTCGTTTAACGCTGAGAATGAGGTACCGATAAATATGTAAACGTAGCGAATCAACGCAGCAAACATGACCAAATTAAGTGTTGATGAGTACGCTGCAACTTCCGCGTTATAAAACAATTCAAGGAAAAAACGGCCAAAATAAATCGATACCAATAACCCCAATATACCTAGCAATATGCCAACCGCGCACAATTTCAACGTTAAATTAATAAATGGCTTATGAGCATTGTTAGAAATAAAAGCGGCTAACGTTGGAGTAGCTGCCTGAGACAAACTATTTATTATTATTCCACCTGCAACGAGGAAATAACTGATAGACGCAAAAACACCTGCCATCTCGACCGACTCAAGCTTTGACAACATAAAGTTAGGCAAATATACGAATAACGAACTAACAACTAAACTTACGGCAATTGTTTTGTACTTTACAAAAATACTTACAGAGTCTTTTAAAGCGCTACGACTCACAAATGTCTTTAATTTAAAGCTGTCCGATCTATCCTTACGAATAATGCTACGTACAAACAATATGTCGAACACAACGAATAGCAGTGCAACGGCAATCCATGCAGACAAAACTACCACTAAAGGTAGCGATAGAAAGCCGCAAATCCCCATAGCCATAATTGTTGTAACCGATCTAAATGCAACGATTTTAGTCACGAAATCAAAACGATTCTTACGACGGGCGTAGCTGTGGCAAAACTCAGAAATAGAATCTAGCGTTTTGTAAGCTAATACACAGACAAATAGAGCTAGCGGTATTTCTGGGAAAAACACTGATACCAGCCCCATGCATAAAATGGCTATTATAGAATTAGCAATAACCCGGGACATAGCATAACTTTCGATAGGGAAATTCCAATTGGTATCCACTATGAGCAAAGTTCTAAGTTTAAAACTGGCTAACAAGATCCCTGTAGAAATGATTGAAAGAGAAAGAACAAAGCTACCTAACTCCATTGGCGTATAAGCTTTCGCGATTAAAATCAAAATGAACCAATTGCTGAAAGCCAATACGATATTTGAGCTTAATGTGAATAACGAGTTGAGTCGTAAACTTGATTTCAAAGCAACGTTGTTCTAGTGGGATAGTGGTGTCTTAATATATCGACTTATGAATCTACTTAACAGGATTATTTCTGCAAAAGGTATAAACAGCAGATGTAGGAAATACATGATATTAATCATTTTTTGTTAACTTTTACGTATTAATTTTTAGCAATAACAAATTCAGAATGTCGTAAAAGATTCTCATATACAGAATATTGGTAAATGATCCTTTTAGGTAACATCCAATTTTAGGAAATAAACTGTCAACTTTAACGAAACCGTATTAGATGAGTTTGATATGCAAAACTTCACTCGATTTGTTTGAGTCGTTGTAATTTCCCACCCTAGCGGCATCAAGTTTTTTACCCTGTCTTTTTTAACCGTCTCCTCCTCTCTCATTCGTCCTCGCAATTAGCGTCCTGCGTCGCACTACCACCTATATCCTTATAAGCGTCGCGAACGCGGGGATCTATTCCTTCGGTTTGGTGTGTTTGGCTTTGGATCCCCAATCAAGTTGGGAATGACAATTACGCGGTTTACGTCGGCTGTTCATGGGTACCCGCCTGCGCGAGGATAACGTTTATACAGGATAGCAGCAGCGAATTTCAGGCAATAAAAAACCCCTCGCACTTTCGTGCAAGGGGTTCGAATGGGAGTCTGACGGTGAGCTACTCTCGCATGGAAATTCCACACTACCATCGCCGCAACTGCGTTTCACTTCTGAGTTCGAAATGGAGTCAGGTGGTGCCACAGCGCTATTGCCATCAGACATAAACTGGTATGTCTTTAA
>CAXRBI010000025.1:0-106007 GCA_964229075.1 Alteromonadaceae bacterium
TTTATTGCCTGAAATTCGCTGACCACGGCAATCGCTCCTGCATTGCTCGTGTACCTACATCCCTGTAGGCAACCGTCATCCCCAACTTGATTGGACTGCTAAAGCCAAACAAACCAAACCGGAAGAACAGATCCCCGCGTTTGCGACGCCTATATGGGCATAGGTGGTAGCGAGACGCAGGACGCCAAAGAAGAGGATGACGAATAATAGATCAAGCCTATCAAGGCATTGATTTAGAATGGCTAATAATCAGTAACTTATATAACAGCTTGTGCCAAAGAAGTGCCGCTAAATAATCTCTAATAGTGATTAATACGATTGTGTAACAAAGGAAGCTTATTTGTTTTGTTTTAGTAAATCGCTGGCAGTGGAGATGAGAGATTTCAAATCCCGATTTTCTGCAAGCTTTAATGCCTTCGAAAAGGCGCTGTTCGCAGCGTCTGTATTAGCTAATTTGAGCTCTAGCTCGCCCAAGTCAATGTACATGCTAATTTGACCGTAAGGCTCCTTAATTGATTGGTAGAGGGTTAAGGCTCTATCAATTTCAGTCCAAGCTAGCTCGTACTTTTCTTGTTGAAGGTACACTTTGCCAGTAACTCGTGAGGAGTTTGCGAGATATAAAAGATCGTTAGTGTGCTGATTCTTTGCCTTGGCGTAATGCAAAATTGAGAGTGCCTCATCGTATTTGCCCTGTTGAGTTAGGCTTAACGCTTGCCAAAAGAATAAACGCCCTAAATTGCGATTGTCACCTTGTTTCATCGCGATATCAACAGCACTGGCAGCTATAGACTCTGCTTCCTGATAGCGGCCTTCAAAGACGAGTGATTTGGCCAAAAGTTTTACCGCTAGAAGGTTATCCGGCTCTTTTGCAAGCAGCGCTTTAAATAGCGTGATGCTCTCTTCATGTTTCCCCAGTCGCAGCTCTTCAACGGCCGCGGCCAGTAGCGCGTCTGTGAAGCTGTGTTGGTAAGTCCTCGGCTCTAATGGCTTCAATACCTCCAAAGCTTCAAGGATCTTGGTACTTAGTGATTGAAATAGGTCGTCTGTGCTGTCGGCGAATAGTGCACCATGATTAACGTTGTTACGCTCATAAATACTGTAAACAAGATGTAAGTCACCGCTAAAGCCTGATACGGTCTGAGTAATGATCATCTGAGCACCGGATACTTGAAACAGACGTCGAATGGCGGATTCATCCACGCTTTGGGTATTCACTTCAGCACGGTTTAGAGTTTCTAAGACAATTTCAGCAGGCATGACTTGGGTTTCTACATTTGACTGCAACTGTTTGATTAGAACGTCCATACCGCCGTATGTTAGCCACTGGTGAGTGTTGTTCTCTACTTTATTATTGACAGGTAAAACAATAATAGCCCCGGTTCCAGTTGATAAAGTCTTCGCTGGAAAAAGCTTCACATACAACAGGACACTGATAATTAGGGTGGCAAATGCAAAACTTGCGAGCAAAAATCGCTTTTTTGGGCGTTTTAGTTTTCGAGTAGATACGTCGTTGTGTTCCTTATCTCCGCTCTTGGTTGCGTAGGACGGAGCAGTTTGAGGCAGAGATAAAGTCTCGTGCTCCACTATTGGCACTGTTATCGAGTAGCCTTTTCTCGGGTGAGTTTTTATGACGGGCTTGTCGTCGAAAATTTTTCTCAACTCCGTAATGGACTGAAAAATCACGTGTTCCTCAACAATAACGTCATTCCAGACGAGCGCTAGTAGCTCAGTTTTACTCACTACTTTGCCATTAGCTTTAACTAAAACCGTAAGCAGTTCTGCGGTTTTGGGTCTAACTTGAAACACTTTTTTTCCGCAATGAATCTCATTTTTATGTGGGAAAAATAGCAATTCGCCAATTTGATAATGCAATGACATAAGTTGATTAACGTTTTTACCTGTCAGGTCAAACTGACCTTCAGTTTTCTGATTATAGAAAAATCATTTATGCTACTGATAAATAAAGACTTATAGAAACTTATAGAAATATATAATACGTTTCAGCGCCCAGTGTATGACATTTTGGCGCCAATTCCAGCAGAAAAGGAAATGGCGCTTTGAACCCACTAATTTACACCGTTAAAAACAGACCAGTGATAGCTTCGTTGGTACTCACCTTAATTCCTGTCACTTTGTTGTTTATTACAAAACTGTTGTCCTCTGGAGAGGCGAGATTGTTTGATTGGCCACGATTGCTCGTTTTGTTTGCCTGTACTGGTTTTTTAGTGCATTTACTGTGCAGATGGCAATGGTTTGATGAAACGGGTTTAAACAAATTTCCTTGGTCTTGGAATAGATATTGGTTATTGGCGTCAATCCCGTTTTTGGCGATCTCAGCATTGAGTCTCAGTATGGTCGATTTGAGGGCTGCAGAGTGGTCAGCCAACCGAGTTGCTTCTTGGGGATTATCCAATTTTTCCACTGGGATGTTCGAAGAAGTCTTAATGCGTGGTGTCGTTTTTTCAATATTGGTAAAAGCTTGGGGAAGTGATTCTAAAGGCGTGGTGTTAGCTGCAGTGACGCAAGCCTTGATTTTTGGGTTGGCCCATCTAAGCAATCTTTATTTCATGTCCGCAGTCGATGTTATTGCTCAGGTTGCTTTTGCTAAGTGTATTGGAATTGGTTTCGCAGGACTGGTTTATTTGTCGGACTCTTTATGGCCCGCCATTCTCGTGCACAGCATTCTCAACGCTGCGGGTTCTATTAACGATTATCTCATGCCGACAATGACGGAAGTGGAAAACTCAGGCATCGCTGGCTATGTCGTCGTAGTTTCGGTGTTTTTTGTGCTCGCGGCGCTTCCAGGATTGCTATATCTCAAATTAGGAGCGGGGCGACAATTACCGTTAACGAAGTAACCTTCATTTCTCACACGCTATGGGGGCCGTCAAAGAGCCCGCCGAGCGTCTTCAAATCGACAACAAATATTTGGACAAATTTAAAGGAATTCAATGAAAAGCCCAATTAATAAAACAATCAACTTAGGTATCCGCTTCTTGCTGTTAATATCTATGTTATTCTGTGTATCGTTGCATGCCTCCGATCGAAAAGAACTCGCGATAGAAAGAGCAATAACTGCATATGGTGGAGACCGCCTACTCGGGTTAAAACGACTTCACTACAGAGACCTTCTTCTACACTTTTTTGAACATCAAAGTGGGCACAATCTGCAGGGCCCTTCCTCTCAGCATCTGAACCAAATTCGCTTGGAGGTCAGGTTAGACTATGCCAGCCAAAGAGGTGAGTTGAAGCGGCAAACTGAACTTTTGGTCGGTTATCACGACAGACACAACGTCACCGCTACGCATCGGATTTATCAAGACGGAAAAGGGTATAACATTGATCACTTTTTGCAGACTTTCCAAGTTTCAAAACGCTTTGATATCGATAATGTCGACCTGGGCTACAGTCAAATGTTGGACCCACTCATCGTAAGGAAATTGGCTTCTGAGCGAACTCAAGCGTTGTGGGTCGATAGTGCGTTTATTCAGGGCAAAGCCCATGACGTTTTAATCGTAAATCAAGGGAAAGATGATGAGTATACGGTTTACATTGACCGTGCTACAGGCATGTTATCCAGGATGTTACAACAACGTGGAAGTGTCATCAGGACCTACGATTTCTTAGAACATCAAATTCAGTCAATAATTCCTTGGGCGAAACGTCTTATGGTCAGTGCCAACGGCAGTCCCATTTACCATTCAAACAGTCGAGAACTAAGAACAGGTGACGGCTTGGAAGTAGCCTTCAACGTACCTGCACATTATCAAAAAGCCGAACCAGTTGAGCCTTATGACGTCTCAAACATGACCATTAGAGCTCTAGCAAATGGCGTATATTTTGTAGGGAAAGAGTGGGGGTATACTTTATTCGTGGACGCCGGCGATTATTATGTCTCGGCAGGCGCTTGGGGCATGGAGCAACGGTCTGATGATTGGCTAAAAGCATTGGAACTGCTTTATCAAACGACGGCCGAGTCTAAACCTGTCAAACAGCACTTAGTGTCTCATCATCATACCGATCACATGTCCGAACTGCATGATGTACTCGACCACGGAGCTAGAATTCTGTCTCATTCGACTGACGTTAACTCTATTAAGTCGTTTCTTTCGGAGCGTGCGGTAGCCGACGAACAGTTTGTTGAGTTTAGCCCTAACATGACAATAGCTAATGGTCGCGTCCTTATACTTGATGTGCCTAGCAGCCAGGCCAGCCACAATTTAGTGATGTACTTGCCCAAGGAGAAGATTCTATTTTCCGAAGATATGTTTGGTAGTAGCCTGCAAACTGGCCATCATTCACCGCGTGCATGGCCTCACATGGATACCTATCAGCGATTACATCGTCTGCAAACCGCGTTGCAAGAGCAGGGGATTGAACCGCACCAATATTTATCTTCGCATCATGGCAGAGTGCTTAGTCGCGGTGAAATAGAAGAAGCTATGGAGGTGAGCTTACCCAGTTCAGAAGTCATAGAGCGACGGCTTTTTCAGGAGCACAGAGATAGTGAGAAATCAGTCAAGTTGAAGTTCAAACAATAACAGTTGATTGAGTTGCGGTTGGTATAGATTAAAGTTGTTGTCCGCTACCATCAGTAAGCTTAAGTTGCCGTTGCCTAAGCGCGGTCCAAAGGTCATACCTTCGAGGTTATCTATATGCTTCGACGGCAATTTTGATTTGATACTAGCGAGATCTAACACCAGCGACTTTCTGCCCGGCTGAAAGCTTGCCTGTTTTAAAGAGTGTAGTTTTGAGGTGTCAGTCGCACCCGTGATATCCACCACGTAGATTTTTACATCGTTTCCGCCGTCGCTTACACCAGCGGTAAAAGAGCGCTCCATAGTTAAAAAGCGATGTTTATCCAGTTGCAAAAGTTCTACCAGACCGGTTGTTCTAAATGCGTTAGCCGGCGCGTCTTCTCGCTTTACAATTGGGTCCAAGGGGTACGCAAATTGTTGCCCCAATTTTCCATTGGCTAAATCATAATGAGAAACTCTAACCGAGCTGCCATGCGTCATGTTGGCTTCCTCCCCGTCTTGCTGCAAGCTGCCTTCCATAGAGACCCAAATACCTTGGCCATCGTGTGATTTGCTTATCCCCTCAAACACAGCGTTGTGTCGAGGTCCACTGTTTGGCGCGGGTTCGAACATAGAAGGGAGTTGCAGTCGTACTGTTTTACTAGCGCTTTGAATGAAGATCGCTGGAGGTATTTGGCGATTAATAAGGCCCTCGCTGATCCATACCATTCCCATATTGTTGTTTAAAACTCTCAAGCCTTCTGGGTCCACTTGATTGTCCGCAAATGGTAACCCTTTTTTATCTTTGAGCAGTGTCACGGCATCAAACTGTACTTGAGAAAAGCGATTGTCACGGATATCTATTTGAGCGGTGAAAAATCTAGGCTGTTTTGAGTCGTCTGCAATAAAGACATAGCCCGAGCCTGAAAAATCGATACTGGATAAGCCACCGATTCGGTGCTTCTGAATTACAGCGTTCGCAGGAATTATGTACTCGTCTAAAAGTGTTAGCTTTAGAGAATTAGCGAATAGGTGCATAGGTAACAGCAGCAAAAACAGACAAAAAAGGCGCATAAGATTTGTTCGTCAGCAAAAGGAGCAATACTATACATCGCGATCAGCCGCTTTGCACACCCGCAACGCAAGTCAGTTGGTTTTACGAAGGGTGATCGGCGCAACGATTTTAACGGTATGATTGCAGGAGCCATTTTTGACTGCGCTTGCCAGAAAGTATTTATCTGCACCACAACCAATTAATCGAATTGGTCGCGTATACATGTATTTTGAGCGTAATTTTCACTGATGGCCTAATGCTCTGTGTTTAAATCCACAAAAACTGCTAGAAGGGTGACGTGTGCGCATAAAAACGATAGCCACCATAGGTCTTTTGTTGACGCCAATGGCTTGGTCTGAGGAATCTGACAACAATCAAAACATAGAGTCGATCGTAGTGACGGCTTCTCGAGACGCTCAGTCTTTGACGTCGGTGACTCGTTCCATTGCTCAATTGTCGTCACAAGATTTGGAACTCAGTAACCATGCGCATGTTCAAGAAGTGTTTAATCAATTACCGGGTGTTCACTTTCATCGCAATAGCGGACAAGAATATTTGGCTGCGATTCGATCTCCAGTGCTCACTGGTGCAGGAGCTTGCGGTGAGTTTTTGATGTTAGAAAATGGTGTTCCATTGCGCCCCGCGGGAATGTGCAATGTCAATGAGCTATTTGAATCACATCACCAGCTTGCAGACAGCATTGAGTTTTTAAGAGGTCCTTCGACGTCAGTTTACGGCTCAAATGGCCTGCATGGCGTTGTAAACATAAGTACCCCAGCGTTGCCAGAAGGCGCCGGAAAGACAAAGATAACCCTCGGCAGCAATGAATATGTTAAGTTGAATCAGCTGAATCAATTTGGCGAGTGGACATCAGCGTTGACCATAACAAGAGATGGCGGCTTCAGGGACAGTTCTGGCTTTAATCGGCAAGTTTTGACGTTGAAACATCTAAACGAAGGTAAAGAGTTCGATGTGTCTAGTTGGTTAACTATGTTTAACCTTGACCAACAAACAGCTGGTTACCTAGTGGGTGAAGGCGCATACAAAGACAAGTCATTATCAAAGACTAACCCAAATCCAGAAGCGTATCGTGAGGGGGCTGGTTTTCGAGCCTACCAAACTTATGAGTGGCAAAATGGATTAACTGTTTCTCCATTTCTGCGTCATTCCAAAATGGAATTCATCCAGCATTTTTTACCGGGTCAACCGATTGAGGAGAATGGCCAAACAAGCGCGGGTGTTCAAACTTCTAAAGCAATACAATTGTCAGAGACAATTGACCTGAATATTGGTGTAGATACGGAGTTCGCGAGCATGCATCTGCTGGAATTCCAAGATAGCCCAACCGATGGGTCAGCGTTCTTACAGGCAACGATTCCTGCTGGAAAGCACTATGATTATGACGTCAAAAACATTAACTTGGCTGCATTCGTTGTTTCAAACATCGAGCTAAACAACGCGCTCAATGTAAATGTTGGCTTTCGTGCCGAATACAATGAATTTGATTACGATAACAATATGCTATCTGGACGAACTGACGAAGCCGGCCAAGCTTGCGGATTTGGCGGATGTCGTTTTAGTCGCCCAGAAGATCGCAAAGATGACTTTTTCAAAGTGTCTCCACAGTTGGGCGTGATTTACAGCCTGGCCCAAGGCTCCAACGTTTACGCGTCTTTAAGTCATGGATTTCGCAGTCCACAGGCGACAGAGTTGTATCGTCTTCAACGCGAACAGACTGTAGCAGATTTAAAGCCAGTGGAAATCGAGGGAATTGATGCCGGATGGCGTTTCAACAACCCTGATTTGAATTTTCAATTGGCGCTTTATCACTATGAAAAATCCAATGCGATAATTAGAAACAGTGACTTTTTTAACATTAGTGGTGGCGAGACTCGCCACCGTGGTTTGGAAGTCTCATTTGAATATTCACTTAGTGCCAACTATTCGGTGGCGGCAAACAGCACTTTTTCTAAGCATACTTACTTAAACAATCCAGGCATAAGTTCCGAAGATATTGTTGGGCTTGACGTCGATACCGCGCCTCGGGAACTGAGCAATGTCTTTGTGAAGTACCGCAATGAAAACGTACGTTGGCAATTGCACGGTCAATACGTGGGCGACTATTTCACAGATGTTGAAAACCAGCATCGTTACACCGGGCATTTATTGTTTCACTTCAATGCGAATTACGAGTGGAGTAACTCTACGCAGCTCGGCCTAAAAGTGACCAACTTAACAGACGAACGTTACGCTGACAGAGCTGATTATTCCGGTTTTGTCGGAGACCGATATTTTCCTGGCAGAGGTACGAACATACAGTTATCGATAGCGGTGAGTTATTGATTCTATTAAATAATACGCAATCATTTAATGCAGTTTAGCGAGAGAGGATAGATGTTCTCGCTTATTTTTCAGTCATACAAATGCTATTGAAAATTGCTCTGCCTGGACTACATTAACTGTAAGGAATCTTAAATTAGATAGGGCAAGATGAGCGAGTCATCAAAATTAAACGTTACCCTCAATAAGATGCCATTTAGCGATGGCGATGGAACATTCTCTGGGCAATTCGAATCGAAAGAGTTGCTCCAATTGTTAAAACTCTCCACTGAACTTGCCGCCGATGAAGTCTTTTGGATGAAGTCCAATTCAGAGATCATTTATGTTAACCAAGCCGCTTGTGACAAACTCGGATATGCCAAAGAAGAACTTATAGGCATGTCTGTTTGGGAATGGGACCCCTTGTTTCCAAAAAACGTTTGGCCAGCATTTTGGGCCGAACTCAAAGAAAAGCGCTACATCGACTTTGAAACGCAGCACCAACACCGCGATGGCCACGTCTTTTCAGTCCGCATCCGTGGCCATTTGGTGGAGCAAAGCGGCGAAGAGCTGCTATTTGCCTATGTATCTGATATTTCTGATTTAAAACGTCATGAGTTGGAAATGCAAACAAACAGTCAGCAAATGAAAGCGTTGCTTGACCAAGAGAAAAAGAAATTTGCGGAGTTCGTTAATCTCGCGCCTATTGGAATAGCGATAAATCGTTTAGAGGATGGTAGCTTTGAATACATAAATGATGAATTTAGCCGTTTCACTGGCTACAGCATCGAAGAACTTAACGCCATGGATTATTGGCAATTAACCCCGGAAAAGTACCAGGAGCAAGAGCTAAAACAGCTGGATGACATGGCGCAAAAAGGCAGCTACGGTCCTTATCAAAAAGAGTATATCCATAAAAAAGGTCATAATTACCCGGTCTTGCTCTCCGGCATCAAGATAACTGATATTGAAGGTAAAGATTTCATTTGGTCGGTTGTTCAAGATATTTCCGAACAAAAAGCGGTTGAGGAGCAGATTCGAGCGGCGAAGGCCTCTGCTGATGCCAGTGCGTTTCGAATGCAACTGGCCAATGATTCTGCAGAAATTGGCGTATGGGAATGGGATCTTCAAACAAATGAGCTGGTCTGGGATACCTGGATGTATAAGCTCTATGGTGTTGATAAAAATCAGTTTTCTGGTGCTTATGAGGCTTGGGAAAAGAGTGTTCATCCAGAAGATCTTAATCCAACAATTGAACGGTTAAATTTGGCGATTTCAGGTGAGGGAAGATACGACCCTGAGTTCAGAATTATTCGCCCAGATGGTCAAGTTCGCACTATTAAGGCAAGTGCCGAAGTTATTAGGGACGACGCTGGAGGTGCGCTTCGAGTGGTTGGTGTAAACTATGACATCACTGACAAAGTAGAGGCGATGGCAACGCTCGAACGAGCCAAAAAAGAGGCTGAAGATGCCGCAGGCGCAAAAAGTGACTTCCTGGCCAATATGAGTCACGAAATACGTACGCCGATGAATGCGATCTTAGGTGGACTGCAACTATTGAAGAATGCAGAGCTAGAGGAAGAGCTTGGAGTTGTATTAGACAATGCCTCCTTCTCCGCACAGAGCCTGCTAACCATCATAAACGACATTTTGGATTATTCGAAAATTGAATCGAATAGACTTGAATTAGAAAACAAAGCGTTTTCTTTGAGAGAGGTTATGGATTCAGTCAGATACGACTTGGATTCGTTGGTGAGTAATAAAGGCATCGATTTCATCGTTGACTTTGACGAATCATTTGAAGATGGTTGGTTAGGCGACTTGGTCAGGGTCAAACAAGTTGTTTTAAATCTGGCGTCCAATGCGGTGAAATTTACCGATAAAGGCAGTGTGGAGCTCGCTGTAACTACCATAGAGAGAGATGGTCAACCTGCGATTCAGATGATCGTATCTGACACTGGAATTGGCATGTCAAAACAAGCGCTGGCGACGATTTATGAACGTTTTAGTCAGGCGGATTCTTCGACAACCCGTAAGTACGGAGGCACGGGTCTCGGTATGTCGATTACAACCAGTCTAGTTCGACTTATGGCGGGTACCATTGCCATTGAAAGTGAAGAAGGAGTCGGGACAAAGATTACCGTCGTGTTGCCGTTGCATAAAGCGGAACTGACTGAACCAGAAGCAAAGGTAAAAGCTCTTACACCGCCGGATTTATCTGCCAAACGCATTCTTATTGCAGAAGACAATAAAATTAATCAAGTACTGATTAAATCCATTATGAAAGCAACTGGTGCTGATCTGACTCTAGTGGACAATGGCAAGCAAGCTGTTGTGGCAATAGAACAAGATCTCTTCGACATAGTGCTGATGGATATCCACATGCCAGAGATGGACGGTTTAGAAGCGCAGCGAATCATATATCAGAGTAAACCAGAGCTTCCGGTGATCGCTCTCACAGCGAATGTAATGCGGGATGACGTTGATGGTTATATTGCTCAGGGCTTTGTAGCGCACATTGGCAAACCAATCGATATGAATAGCCTTTATGGGGTTTTATCGCGTTTTAGCTAATCCAGCTTCACTACTTACTTTCTCAAGATTTAGAAAGCAACCGCCGCCAGAGCCTAGCGACGGTTGTTTGCCCTTAGAACTCTTCCCAGTCCTCGTCTTCTGAGCTTGTCACTGCAGTTGGTGTTGGTCGCTGGCTCTGCAACGTTAGGCTTGGTCTTGCACTCCCTAGGCTTGATTGAGGCGACTGCAAAGCGCTAGTACTGGCGTGACCGCCTGACACATTGAAAAACGACAACAGTTGTTTCATCGCTCGAGATTGCTCCGACATAGACTCACTGGCCGCAGATGCCTCTTCAACAAGCGCAGCATTTTGCTGGGTCATTTCGTCCATCTGAGTTACCGCGGCATTGACCTGTTCAATACCCGAACTTTGTTCGTTCGAGGCAACGGCAATGTCTGCAATCATTTGACCTACTTTTTCAACCGCTGCTACGATTTCCTTCAAAGTTTCACCGGATTCATTCACCAAGGCGGTGCCGTCTTCAACTTTGGTGACACTGTCCCGAATCAAATCCTTGATTTCTTTAGCTGCGCCCGCAGAGCGTTGGGCTAGGTTTCTCACCTCGCCAGCAACAACTGCAAAGCCTCGGCCTTGCTCGCCAGCACGCGCGGCTTCAACAGCAGCGTTCAGGGCCAATAGATTGGTTTGGAATGCGATTTCATCAATCACTGTAATGATGTCGGCGATTTTCTTACTGGAGTCATTGATTTCACTCATGCTCAGAACGGCTCGTTCAACCACTTGACCCCCCTGGGTTGCTTTAGTTTGGGCATCTGCCGCCAACTCGTTAGCGACTGCAGCATTATCGGCATTTTGTTTTACAGTACTGGTGATTTCTTCCATAGAAGACGCTGTTTCTTCAAGAGAAGAGGCTTGCTCTTCGGTTCTCTGACTTAAGTCAGCATTGCCTTCTGCGATTTCTTTTGCGCCGTTGGCGACGGTATTCGCCGACTCATTCACTCGAGTGATGATCTCTGTTAATTTGCTCACCGTGGCGTTAGCGTCTTGCTTAAGTTTGCCAAATGCACCTTGGTAGTCGCCCTCGATGGTTTTGGTGAGATTGCCGTGTGCCATGGCATCAAGCATATCAACCGTGTCATCAATCACTTCTTCACAAACTTCAACGAGACGATTCAAGCCGTCTCCGAGCCCTTTGAAGAAGCCACTCTTGTTATCGGTCGCAATACGTTGAGTTAAATCACCGTTGGCGGCGCTTTCGACCAAATGATCAATTTCTTTTTCAATGGCCGCTTCGGCGGTGCGATCTTCCCACTCAACCACGGTGCCAATGCGCTGTTTGTCTTCACTCATGATTGGGTTTGCCGTCAGTTTAAAGATGCGCTGACCAACCTTGATCTCCGTTTGCAATACACCCGTCATTCCCGCCACCATCGCTTTTTGGTGAGCTGGGTTTTTATGGAAGGTGTCCATATTTTTATGGTACAAGTCGTCGGCGTTGAAATTCGGTAGATACTCCCGAATGTCACTTTCGGCGCTTTTCAGCATGTCTTTGATGGCTTGGTTGAGGTAAATGATATTGTTGTTAGCATCAGCGATCATTGTGTTGGTTTCAACATTATCGAGTGCTTGACGAATACGCAGGTTTTCGTTGTGGATCTGACGCTCTTCTTCACGACGGGCAAGCTCTTCAGTCATATCTTGCCACTCAACTACGGTGCCTATACGGTTGCCCTCTGAGTCAGTTACAGGGGTCGCAATAAGGTCGAATACTAACCCTGCCACCTTCAACTTGGTATTGTACGCTGTGGTCAAAGAGCCAATGATCCCTCGCTGATGTCCTGGCTTTTGATGGAAGTCATCGACACAAGTGCCGACTAATTGGCTGACGCTAAAGTTCGGTAATGCAGTGCGCAATTGCTTTTCGTTAATACTTAACATGCGCTCTACGGAGTCGTTCAGGTAAATGATGTTCATGTCGTTGTCGGCCATCATGACGTTGGCTTGACAGACATCGAGTGCGGCTTTTAATCGCGCGGTCGCTATGGCCGCTTGTTTCTCTTGTTCTTGCTGCGCAAGCACTTCCGTGACGTCATTCCATTCCACTACAGTGCCTAGGCGATTGCCCTCGGTATCGGTCACCGGAGTGGCGATGAGATCAAAGGTAAGCTCCGCGACTTTGAGCTGAGTTTTGTAGACATCGGTAAGTTCCGCCAGCATGTTACGTTGATGCGCTGGATTTTGATGGAAATCATCCACACAAGTGCCCATAAGTTGCGATGCATTAAATTTCGGTAAGGCGGTTCTTAACGAAGCTTCGTTGGTCTGCATCATTTTTTGCACTGAGTCATTCAGGTAAACGATATTGAGGTCGTTGTCGGCCATCATGACGTTGGCTTGGCACTTGTCTAACGCAACTCGGATGCGCGCGTTTGCCGCTGCCAGCTTCTCGTCGGCTCGCTGTTTAGCTAACATCTCCGTTTTGTCTTGCCACTCAACCACAGTGCCAATACGGTTATTGTCTTCGTCAAATACTGGGGTTGCGATGAGGCTGAAAGTTAAACCGACCAGTTCAAGCTCGGTTTTATACACGGTGGTCAATTTTTCCAGCATCGTCCTTTGATGGGCGGGATCTTTGTGGAAAATATCAATGCTACTGCCGACGAGTTTGTCAGCGTCGAACTGGCTGAGTGCTTGCCTCAATTTTTCTTGGTTGCCCCGCAACATATCAACTACGGAATTGTTAACGTAGACAATGTCGTAGTTTTCATCGGCCATCATTACATTGGCTTGGCACACATCTAACGCCGATTTTATCCGTGAAAAATTCCGTGAGCGCTGGCGTTCCGCAACTTTTTCGTTTTCTTCATCGGTTATGTCTTCCCACTCAACCACAGTACCTAATCGTTGGTTGTTGTCGTCAAGCCAAGGCGAAGCGATAAGGCTGAAGGTCAACCCCTTGAGTTTCAGCTTGGTTGTATACGGTGCATTCAAGTTTGTGATTAACTGCCTTTGATGGGCGGGGTTTTGGTGAAACACATCCATATTTGTGCCAATCAATGTGTTAACAGAAAAAGCGGGCAGTGCGGTTTGCAATTCTGTCTCACGGTTACGCAGCATTTGCTCTACCGTGTCATTGAGGTAAATGATGTTGCAGTCGTTGTCCGCCAGCATCACATTGGCTTGACAAAGCTTGAGCGCTTGGGCGTATTGAGCGTCGAGTTGGGCTTTCTGCATGATGTGTTTTTGCGCAGTGATGTCCGCCGCCAGCTTGACGATTTTTTCCACGCTGCCATCAGACTTAAATACCGGATTGTAAGAGGCTTGCAGCCAGAGCGGCTGACCGATTTTGTTTACGCGTTCAAATTCACCAGATTGGAACTGCCCCTGCGCAAGGTTACGCCAAAACGCTTGGTATTCGGGACTGGCTTTTTCTACGTCACCGACAAACATACTGTGATGTCGACCAATAATTTCGCTTGATTCATATCCTGTGGCATCCAGGAAGTTTTGGTTAGCCGAAAGGATATTGCCGTTAGTATCGAATTCGATGACCGCCTGGCTGCGATTAATTGCATCAATTAGTGCGGCTTCATTGCCGCTGTCTACGTTCTTATTACCCAAAAAATTGGCAAGTAAGCTCATATTGTGTTCCTCAACGCGATGTTGCTAGATGTAAGTGGTTGCGAAATTTGGTTGGTTTATCGAGGCAATACCTGCGACTCCATTAATTTGCTACGCACCGCAAAGTTGAAAATCTTTTCCTTGGCTTTTGAAGCGTCGGTGACAAACTCGGAGTAGATCCACTTGCTGCAATCTTCCCAGTGATCGGTTTTCATCTGATTATCGTCTACCCGCTTGAAGCCCATTGACCACTTAGGGAACAGCTTGTCATTCACCAACATCTCGGTGACGACTTGCACATTGTTGTGGCGAGTGTCTAAGGAAATCTTTTCGTAGAGTGCTTTTACTTTTTCTTCAGGGCCTTCGAGCATCTGAATAAACTTGCCGTTGCCGTACAACAAACACCCGGTTATGCCCTGAGGTTGGTTGTTTTTGATTGAGGTATTCAGCAATGCGACTAAGTCATCAGGAGTGAATTCCTGAGTGGCATCGCTGTAGTAAACCAGTTGGTATTGAAGCATGTCGAAGCTCCCTATCATTAAAAAATACAAAGATGCAACGCTTTCTGCCTGCTCGGTCACCGCAGGGCTAAAGCGCCTGACAACGCATACTCTAAGAAGTGTCTTCAATGGTCGCGAGATTGGCATCGACAAACGAGGCTCACGTCATCCAGTCGCGGCTTGAAACAGCCGACAAATCTTGAGTCACGTTTAAAAAAGTAAGAAAGAAGTGCCAAAATAGCAAGAAATTGGCTCACTTATTTGGTGAAAATTTGTACTGTAACTGTCTGATTTCTTTCGCAGACATCTGAAACTCAGGGAGAGCAAGATTCGCTCAATTCGCAGAACCTGAGCAATGCAGACCGAAAGCCATTAGCCATCGCTTGCTTCGTTTTCCGAGAACTACCAGGCTCAATCCTTAAACTATTGAAAACCTGATAAATCCTAAATTTGTTCTATGGTTACAAGGTACAGGCATAAGCTGTGCTTTTCAGCGCTGTTTTCTGAATCTCTTGCCGCAATGACACAAAGCAAAAACAACAACAAACACAAGGATTCAAAACGTGATGGGTGCAGCAAAATATTTATTGGGTCTGTTTATCAGCCTATCTTTGGTAGCGTCGACTGATGCAGACGCAAACAACCACCAGAATAGCCGCCGTGCGATTAACCTAGATTTAGGATACACCTCTAATAATTTTCTACATGTGTCGGACCAAAGGAACAAGCGAGGTGGCGTTTCAGGTGTAGAGGGGGATGGTTTTGCCTTTGTTCGGCGAAAATGTGGTGGGGGCGGCAGTCCGAAAAACTTCTGTGATATTGAACTGAAATTTGATTTTAGCGCCTTGCTGGAACCGGTGTTGCCATCGCAGCCCAATGGCCCTTTTAATTCCGTCGTTATTCACTTTTTTGATAACGCGGGTAAACGCTAGCAGATAAGTACTTCTTAATTGATGTTCAACAAACCAAGGGGTGCCAGAATACCGCCCCTACATTTACCGACAGAAACCCCAGTGCAACCAATTTCGCTTGGCAGGTTGAGCTTGATATCAGTAAGTGCAAAACCTTATCTGTGATGTTATCGGGCGAAGAAATGAAAAAGAAGGTACAAGGCCCGACGTTGCGCGGTAAAGGCTCTGGCCGAAATGTGTTTTATGTGGTGGAAGCAAGAAAAGCGGAAGGGACGTCGGTGCAATGCATGGTATTAGGCACACCATTTTCTGCGAAGTATTCGAGCTCTTGTTCTACCGCTGACCCTGTGATTATTGTTCGCAAGAACGGAATCGGACAACAGTGAACGATAGAAAGCTGCTCGCCATTGTCTTTATTGATGTGGTTGGATTTACCGCGATGGCGAACCAGGATGAAGAGAACGCATTGTTTTTACTCGACAATGCCGTTCGCATGTTGAAGGCCACGGTTAAGCGTTATCAAGGGCGTTGGTTAAAACAAGTTGGCGATGGCTCTCTGTGTTCATTTGATAGCGCAGTTAATGCGGTATTGTGCGCGCAGGAAATCCAACGTTGCTTCATGATGAATGATGAGTTGAAACTGCGGATTGGTATCCATATCGGTGACGTGGTCGTGGCAAGTGGGGATATTTTTGGTGATGGCGTAAATGTGGCATCTAGGATTCAAAATGAAGCGGAACCCGGCGGCATTGTTGTCTCAGAAGAGGTACACAATGCATTAGCCAGTCACAGTCACATAAACGACCAGTTGCTAGGGGAGACTTTTCTACAGGGGGTAGGACGTGGACTGAATCTTTATCAAGTCATGGTCAATCAAGATTTACCTACCTCGGCGGTACCTTTTGAATTACAGCAGGGAAGTGATTTCTCAGAGGTTGCAAGACGACCAATTTCGGTCGCTGCTTTTCTCTTAATCATGCTTGTTTGTATCGCCTTGCTTTGGGTCGTCAAGCAAGTGCTGAACTCAAACGATGCGACCATCAAACATTCAATAGCGGTATTGCCATTCAAAAATTTCAGCAACGATCCTACCCTGGATTATTACGGCGAGGCGATTTCGGAGGAACTGCTGAACGTTCTTGCCAAAAGCCCGGAATTACATGTCGCTTCTCGCACTTCCTCATTCGACCCAAACCTCAGAGACACTTCGTTTGATGACGTCGTAGATACGCTGCAAGTGAATTATATCGTTGAAGGTAGCATTCGAAAAACGGGGGAGTTGTTGCGAGTGACTGCGCAATTCATTCGCGCCAGTGACAACAAACACTTGTTGTCCACCAATTATGATTTATCGGACACACGATGGATTCAACAACAAGAAAACGTGTCATTTGATTATGTCAGCCGAATAGGGCGTGCGTTAGGCATTGACCTAAGCGTTTATATGGTCAAAGACAATACCACCTTTCTCGACTCTAAAGAGCAACAAACATTTCTGCGCTTGCAGCAACAAGTGGATGCCGCAGCCAGCAATTCAGATTACCTTAAAGTCATTGATGAGACTGAAGATTTTATCAAGCATAACCCTAACTTTGTTCAGGGCTACGCCTATTTATGTCGAACATACGTGGCTTTTTATCAGTTTCAATCTGGTGAACAACGTCATATCGAAAGAGCGCGACAAGCTTGCCAACAAGCAGTAAAAAATGATCCTTACGACTATTCGACAAAACTTGCTCAAGGCCACCTTCTATTAGCGATAGGTGAATACAAACAAGGCCTCAAACTAGCCAGTGCATTGGCATCCGGTTTTACTCAGCGAGCGGAAGCTCAGTTTTTGCAGGGAGACTTCTTTTTTGCTCAATTGCAACTGGACGACGGAATTGCCAGCTACGAACGTGGATTAGCGTTAAACAGAAACTATTGGCGTCCCTATCTAAACTTGGCCTACAACCTGATTGGTTTGGCTGAGTTTCGCAAGGCCAGTCAGTATTTGAGTCGTTATATTGAGTTAAGACCGCAGGATCCTCTTGGCTACGAGAATCTCGGGGCTGTGATGTTGTACTTAGGCGAGGTGGCAGCAGCGGACGAGCTGTTCAGCAAAGCTCTGGAAATGTCTCCAAGCTATCCAAACTTATCGAATATTGGTACGTCTAAATACTTTTTAGGCGACTACGCAAAGGCAATCGTCTATTTTCAGAAAGCACTTTTCATTGATGATTCGGATTATCGTGTGTGGGCCAACTTAGCGCAAGCTCAAAGGCAATTGAATGCCAAACAAGGAAATGAGGAATACCTTCAAGCAATTATCAGAGCGACGGCGGCTTTGCGAGTAAATGGCAACGACGCAGCAACCTTGGCGGCATTGGCGTATTTTAATCAAGCCATTGATAAGTTTGAGTTGGCAGATGTTTATCATCGTCGAGCAACTGAAGTGGCAGAGCAGAGCTATGAAAGTCAGTATTATTTGGCGTTGCAACAGCTGAGCCATGGCAACATGGACAATGCATTACGTCATATTGAGCAAAGTTTAGCTTTAGGCTATCCAGCGGCGTTGGTTAAGTCAGAGCCAGAATTTCGCGCCGCCATCGAAACTCCTGAGTTGCAGGCATTGATTGGGGATTAGCAGACAACACCTGCAACTGAAAATAGATCATTTCAGAATACACCATTTGGATAAGCTCAAGTTATTTCCCATTCGCTTTAAGTGCCACTCCAATATTTCCAGTAAACGGCGTTTAATTGTCGCTTTTGAACGGTTCTTTGAGTTCTCTTCTTTCAACAGTATAGATTCTTTCATAGTGCCTCCAAGACGTTAGGTGTAAATGTCATTTTGGCGCTGGTGGCTTTACTTAGCCAACGATAAGAATTAACTTTATATATAAGTTTAACTTATGGTTTGGTTATGGATAAACGATTAAGGCTTTTAAACAATTTACAGTGTTTTGAGGTGGCAGCACGGCATCAAAGCTACAGTAAGGCGGCGCAAGAGATGTTTGTTTCTCAAGCGGCGGTCAGCCAACAAATGCGGCATTTAGAGAACAAGCTTGGGGTCATATTATTCATTCGTCACGGTCGCCAGATGCGTTTGAGCCACGAGGGGAAAATTCTATTTAACGCTTGTCAGGTAGGTTTTTCGACCATTATTGATGGTTTGAATGCGATTAAAAATGAGGGCGTTGCGGGCGATTTAGTGGTGTCTTCAACCCAAGCGTTTTGTGCCTTGTGGCTGATGCCTAGATTGTATCAGTTTTCCCAGTTGCATCCGGAGATCAACATCAATGTTCAGGGCTCCAACCAATTAGAGGATCTGCAGCAAAAGCAAATTGATGTCGCGATACGATTCAGTACAGACAGTCGCAAGCTGAGTGATCAAGCGCTGGTGGTTGAGCAAATTGGAGAAGATGAAGTTCTGCCTGTGATTTCTCGCCAATTAATGAATGAGCTGAAAATAAAACAACCGCTCGATTTACTGAAATGCCGTCTATTTGGTTTGGTCAACGAAACAGAAGTCAACTGGCAGAATTGGTTTGCGGCGGTGGGTCTTGATGTCGATATACCAACTGAGCGAAAAACTCATGTCACGTCCAGTGACTTGGCGCTCAGCGCGGTGTTATCAGGTCATGGCGCAATGCTAGCGTCAAAAACGATGGTGGGGTCTTACTTAGCGTCGGGGCAGTTGGTTGCACCTTTTACTCCGGGACACCCAAACCGCTGGAAATCGCACTTAGTTTACTTAAGGCAGTCGTCGAAACAAGCTCGAATTCAAGTATTCTGTGACTGGGTTAAGGCGCAAATGAAAAGTGATGCATCGGTAATGTAAAAAAATGCCCAGACAGAAACTCTGACTGGGCGAATTAACACAAAATTGGTGGGAGAGGTCGTGTTAATGTTTGCAAAATGTGATGTCTATATTGTCGATCGAATGTGACTAAAGGTTTAAAAAAATACGTCAAATCGTTGAAAAATTTATTGCTGGCTGATGTCAAAGGACTGGACTGGCGCAATATGCGGTAATTCGATACATTGGAGTTATCTCGACATGGAGGTTGTTAAATTCATGAAAACCTTAAGTTTTGGCCCACTTTTGGGCGATGTTACTTCATCTACCGCAAAGATTTGGGGCGCACTAGCAGATGGCATTACTGACTTGGACAAAGCTGATTTTGGTCGCATTCGCTTTCGAGAACTCGGCAATGCGGCTTGGAGTAAAACGTATTCGTTTCGTTTTAACGCCGGCTTTCAATATACTGGGGTTGTGCAGCTCTGCGGATTGAAACCTGCGACTCAGTATGAATATCAAGTCGGCTATAGTGCAGAAGCGTCTGCCTTTGATTGGCCAGATGAACACCCGAAACATGGCTTTTCTACCACCACCTTATGGCAGTGGGGCGAAAGCTTTCACTTCGCCTTGGGCTCTTGCCTTTACCCCCGCAAAAGTTTCGTCGCTGCCAACAACTCTGCTTTAGGCGTCGATAAAGCGTTTCGTCATGTGAGCCACTGGCATCAGCAAACCCCCTTGTCACTAATGATTTTGATGGGGGACCAGATTTACGCCGACACCGGTAACGTTGGCGAAGTGGCAACCGATATGGCCGATTATGTTGGACATTATCACCGACTATTCCGTGGCCATAACTTTGCCAAGGCCGTATCTGTAGTTCCTACTTACATGGTGATGGATGATCATGAAATACATGATAAATTCAGCTCCGGGGCGGACGCGTTTATTTCAAAGATCCCTTGGTGGAAACGTTTTCTTGGGCTACAAACGCCAAAACTTAATCATCAAAGATTTATCAATGGTTTAGGGGCTTATAACGCGTTTCAAGCGGTGCATTCTCCCGTGTTCGACGACCTCGTACAAAAAAATCGACATATCGCTTTTGTGAAGGGGCAACGTGGCAGCGACATCCCAGACTGTTATTACTATGTAAAGAATTACGGCGATTGCAGTTTTTTCTTTTTGGACACTCGGTTGGAGCGAACTCCCAATGACATCATAAGCGACGCTCAATGCGCTGCACTTAAAGCTTGGCTCAGGGACGATCCGGCAAAAGTTAAGTTTGTTGTCAGTGCGGTTACTTTCTTGGCGGATGCAAAAGCGGGTTGGTTCGAAAGCGCCGATAACTGGGCTCTAGATTGCAAACGTCGCAATCAAATCTTGGCAACCATAGTCAAACACGACATTAAGAATGTATTTTTCCTAGCCGGCGATATCCACGCTTCTTTTTTGGCGACGCTTAAATATAAAGGGAAAGCTTTGTCAGTACACCAGATTGCATGTAGCGGGTTGCATTGGCCCATTGGCGGGCTGAATGGCTTAGTGGGCAATTTGTTTCGTTGGCAGCGAGACAATGTTCGATTTGGCAAAAGAATAAAAGGCACCGTTCGATTTGCACTGTCGCAACCTATTTCTGAGCAAGGAGTTGATTACTATTCAGGTAACGGAATCGGCCGGATTGACATTGAGGGCAATGACTTAATTTTTAGCGTTGCGGCCCGAAAAGACTGCCCAGGTCAAGAATACCGATTAGTTGCAAGAGTGCCACTATTGAGATGAAGTTACTTTACAATACTAAAAGCTTGAGCAAAGAGCGCGACATACTTTGCCTTGTCTTTGGGTTGGGTAAAGACCAAATGACGTTGGAGCAAAACGCCATTTTCGAGCCAAATTTTTAAACTTTGGTTTACTGCCAGTAATAGCTGCCCGGTTAACTGTTTTTTTGTGCACATGATATGGCCCATGATAAACGGAGCTTGACCATCAATATCGTAAGTCCTGGCGGTTAATTCGATACCTAATTCCTGTAACTGCTGCGGGTAAAACAGGGCGTATTCGGCGCGCTTGTTTTGAAACATATCCAACAGACCCATTGCGTGTTCTGAGGCACTTCTCATCACTTTCTGATCAATATCAATTTCTAACAGCTGCTTTTCGATGACAGCGCCATAGTTCACTTGCTCTGTCAGTAAGATTCGGTGTTTTGGTTGAGCGTAAAAGAGCTCGGGGAGATTCACTGGTGATTGATTCAAAGGCGGTAGCGAGCTTTGTTGATACAAACGCCGGCTCAAAAACATATTGGTGGCATTACTAAAATCATAGTTTGCTTCGCGTTCAGGCGTTTTTATTTTATCCAAAATGCAAATGTTGGCTCGTTTTTCCATCAATTTGAGGGAGCGCTTGAGCGGGGTGTATTCGTAATTGATGGTTATTGGCTGCGCATTTAGCAAGGCTTTGTTGATGTCAGCGGACAGGCTGCTGGGACGGTTTGACGCATCGCTGAGAGACCTAAAGTCCGCTTGATCATCGGTGTGAACAAAGATTACACCATCTCGCACTTGTGCGCATAAGCTCCCAGACAATAACAAGCAGCAGATGGTCAATAACGTTATTAATGTAAATTGCATTTGCTCTCACTATGTCGGCGCGTTGCCACTCTGATTATCTTTAAATATAGCAAGTAATTGTCACTCTTTGTTTGTTGTCTGTTGGATTGAAGCTGAATACCGATTTGAGTCCGTCATTAGTATTTTTCATACCAAATATTTTTAGCCGCGGTTGATTGTGCAAAATTGATACAATAGTATCTGGATACATTATATTGTATACAATATGTCAAGTGCCATAATGATTAATAACAGGTGACATCATGTTTGGGAACAAAACAACCGCCGCTATGCGGCAAAAATTTATGCATTCGGCCTCTGCATTGGCCGTTTCAGCAGCGCTCTTTGCTGTTGCACCGCAAGCGCTCGCAGCGGACAAAATTAACGGCGTCGTGGCTGGCCAAGTTAGCGTTGAAGACGGCGCCAATCTTGCCAATGTCACGGTGGTCATTACCCACGATACTAAAGGCATCAGCCGAACGACGACAACAGACAGTGAAGGTAAGTTTAATATCAAAGGGTTGCCTATCGGTAACTACACTATCGTATTTTCAAAGGATGGTTTCCAAACGGTTGAGGAGCAGCGCTTAGAAGTGAAAGCGGGCAACACCTCAGCCGTCGTTGTCGCGATGAGCAATAAAGACATCGAGCGCATTCAAGTAAATGGAAGTCGGGTGCAATTTATCGACTTTGAGAGTTCAACGGCGCAAATCACGCTGACCTCAGCTCAACTAGAAACCTTGCCAATTCAACAAGACATCACATCAATTGCGCTATTATCGCCTGCGTCTTCGTTGGCGGCCGACCAAGATGGTGATTACGGCCGATTGGCGTCTTTTAACGGCTCCTCGGTGGCTGAAAATGGTTACTTCTTAAATGGCCTGAATATTACCGACATTCGAAAAGGGCTAGGGCACGTTGAGATCCCATGGGAAGCGATCGCACAAACTAACGTTGTTACCGGTGGCGTCAGTGCCGAATATGGTCAGTTCATTGGTGGCGTGACGGATTTGGTGACAAAATCGGGCAGCAACGAATTCAAATTCGGCGTATCGGTTGACCATCGCCCTGGCGCTTGGGCGTCGCAAAGTCCAGATACTATGGGTACGACTTGGGAATACATTGACGGCGAGTATGTTTTTACCGACGCAATTAATACCATTAATTCAGAAGACTATTACGACTCAACCAGTTACAACCTCTATGCTAGTGGTGCACTGATTGAGGACAAGTTGTTTTTTTACGGGTTGCTTAATCCACAAAAATACACCAGTGAATATGCCTCCACCAATGGCACATTTTACCGTAAGAAGGGGACTGCAGATTTCTGGTTGGCAAAACTTGATTGGTATCTGACCGATGATCACAGCATTGGTTTAACGGCTTTGAACAACGAGTGGGAGCAGGACTATACAAATGCCGATTTTGATTTAGAAAGCCGCGAACGTACCGGCGATTTCAGTGACCCTGACGTGTCTTATTGGGGCGGTAGTCTTTGGTCGTTGAACTATACCGGTATTTTATCCGACGACATCACCGTCAGCGCTGTTTACGGTGTTACCGAACAAGACTCTGGCAGTGCCAACCCAACAGCAGAGATGTCACCCGCTTGGACTCAACACAGTAATGGTTCCTGGGAGCGATGGTCAAATTGGGTGGGTCAAAACAAGATTGATGAGAGTCACGATAAGCGCACACAAATGCGTGTCGATCTAGACTGGGAATTGGATGACCACACGCTCCGGATTGGCTACTCGCGTGAAGTGGTGGAAGTATCAGATCACATTGAACAAGCGGGCGATGGTTTTGAATACAACTACCGCACAATGACGCAAGGCACGTTAGACTGGATTAATGGCAACCGCGCGGCGGATGGCTTAGCGCCAATCACTAGCATTGCCGCTGGCGACCAATATGTGCGAACGCGCATTTATAGCCGCATCGGTTCAACTGAATCAGTCAACAGTGCGTTCTACATTCAAGACACGTGGCGCGTTAATGATGAGTGGACCTTAAACCTTGGTCTCCGCAACAGTGCATTTAGCTCAGACACGGGTGAAGGCGATACATACGTTGACATGAAAAACCAATGGGCACCGCGACTCGGAGTCACTTGGGATGTGAATGGTGAGGGCACAACGAAATTGTTCGCTAATCATGGCCGTTACTTCATGCCAATGTCACCAAATACAAGTGTGCGGATGACGTTGGGCGAGACCAATCAATACCGTTACAACACGTTTGATGGCATCAACGAGTTAAACCAAGCCCAGAATCAAGTCGAAATGTTTATGCTGGATTACGGTGACGGTACCTTTACCCAGCCATACCAAACATTGGTAGATGATAACCTTGAACCAATGTACATGGACGATCTTGCCATTGGTGTCTCACATGAATTGAATGACGATTGGATGGTCGGTGCCCGCTATATCTATCAAGATCTTAAGTCGTCAATCGAAGACACCAATATGGCTTATGTTTTGGAAAAATGGACGACTGAAAACCCTGAAGAAGCGGCCAAATTGGATCCTAACTGGAACTACGGATCAGATTGGGTTGGCATCGTTATAAACCCAGGCTCACCGGTTCATTTGTCTTATGATCAAAATGGCGATGGTGTTGTCAGTGATGGTGAAGGTGTGACCTGGTCGCCAGATTACATTGGTTTACCAGAAGCCAAGCGTAAATACCAAGGCTTGGAGTTCACCATTGAAGGGCAACCGGTGGAAGGCGCGTACGTAAACGCTTTTTACACTTACTCTAAATCAGAAGGTAATACCGAGGGCCTAGTCAGTGGCGTACATTCGCAGGCAGACCCGGGTTGGTCCGGTTCGTTTGATAGCCCAGAGTTTACCGACCACTCTTATGGCCGCACATCAAACGACATCCCGCACAAATTTAAGTTTTACGGTTCGTATCAGGTGGCGGACAATCTAACCGTTGGCGCTGTATTCTTTGCCCAAGAAGGTCGAGCTAGAAACATCCTTGGTTACCACCCTGAAGGTGTTGACTCTTGTGCACCTGAGCGCAACGTAACCTATTGTTATGACCGCAATCGCCAGAACTTCTACAGCAATGGTGAGCCATCACCGCGCGGTTCTGGTGGTCACGGTGACTGGATTTATCAAGTGGATCTAAGCATTACTTACGCCATTGATTTAGGCGAAGCGGGTAAAGTGAAGTTGATTGGTAAAGTGTTTAATGCGCTTGATGCCGATACGCCGACGACTTATAACGACATGAGTGAAATCGATGGTGTGGTAGGTCAAAAAGATCAGGATTACGGCATTCCGACATCCTATCAGTCGCCTCGTTCATTCCTGTTACAAGCAAGATACGACTTCTAATTTTCCATAGTTGTTGTGTGTCAAAAGCCGCTGTCCCTGGGCGGCTTTTTTTTACTTAAATTGGATGGAATTACAATGACAATAAAAACCAAACTTCTGCCCATTGCCTTTTCTTTGTTTTCCAATGCTGCTATAGCAGAAACGTCCCTTAGTGATGGCGTGGTTCATGCCATTGCCGACTCAAACAGTGCAGATCTAGAATTTGCTATTGCATTAGACAGTTCAGCGACCAGCTTAAACATATTCACGCAAGGCAAAGTCGGCGATGCTGATCTTGAATTGGTTGAAGTCAACGGCGCAGTCGTCGATTGCGAAGTGAGTTACTTTGGCAGTAATGAAGCCTGCGTGATCAAGGCACCTCAAGCAGGCACTTATAAATTCAAAATCGTTGCCTACGAGCCGTTTCGCGAGTTATCCGTGGTTGCGACAACGGACGTTTACGCGCAGCAGCATGTCTGCACAGGCACAAGTAATGAAACTGTGTTGAACATTCAAAGCTCACTTATCAGTGTTACGCAAATTAACGAAATATGTGCGACCTTGATCCAGGCTGAACAGCTGTTTCATCAACTTCTTGATACTCAAGACCTCACGGTGCCATCAGATCAAAATGATACAGTGAACGTCAATATCTTCGCCAATCAATCGGCCTTTATGACGACAGGTCAATACGTACAAAACATGCAAGACTCCGCGTCCACTGGTATCTATTTTGAGTGATCACCCGAATCGGCGGCAGCACGGGCGAACGTCAACACATTTGAAGCGCTACGTTGGTCGGACGGAGAGTTTTATATTTGGGAGCTGGCCCATGAATACGTGCATTATTTAGACGGTCGCTACAATAAACAGGGCGACTTCCAAAGTACGGTCAACCACAACTTAACTTGGTGGACCGAAGGATTGGCCGAACACATTGCCGACAATGCATCGCCTTATATGAACGTCAAGTTGGTGCACTCACCAACGACCTTCAGTGCACTGGATATTGTGAAATCCGGCTACGATGGTGAGGCCAGCCCTTACGATTGGGGCAGTATGTTGGTGAAGTATATAGTGGAACAGCGCCCTTCGGATCTGAAAACCCTAAGAGATTTTGCCCGCGAAGGTAATTACCAACAACTCGATGCATGGCTAAATGATTGGGCCAGCGATGTCGATGGCGATTTTCAGCAGTGGCAAACCAGCACCTTATTGGATGAGGTCGCAAGCACCGCCGAGGCTTTAACGCTTGACCAACCTACGAGTGCCACTAGTCAGCACGGCCTTTTGTATTACATTGATTTGGCCGATGCGAAAGCATTTAGTGCACAAACCAGCGGCGGTGGCGGTGATTTAGATATCTACATCGCTAAGGATACGATTCCGAACAAATACTACGCGTCACAGTTTTTGTGTAGAGCCAATTATGGGCAAACCGATGAAACTTGCGCAATAGATGCTCCTGAGAGCGGCCGCTATTTCGTCCTGCTCGACGCGCCAGGTTACTCAATTTTTGTTAACTCAGAGTTGACCGCTTCAGAGCAACTGCTCACGAGTCCCATTGATTATCAGCTTTGTGCGGCAGAAGTGCCGTATTCTGGGAGAGACAGCAATACAAACAGCGATGTTAGTTTAAGTAATGATTCCGATTCGACTATTTTGGTTTATTGGCTGAATCACAATAGTGGCGGCCGGTCTCAAAGCAGCTATGCAACCTTGTTACCAGGCGAGCAGTGGGATGCAAACTGGTACCTAGGGGACAAATTTGTGCTGGTGGATGAGTCCAGTAACTGCCTGGCAATCGGCACCTTAACCGAACAAAGCAATAGCCTGAGTTTCGATGGCCAGTCTGTGGTGGCTGTAGAAACAGCTGAAGAGGAGCAACAAGAGCAAGTACAAACACCCGAAGATGGTCCCTCTGATTCTGGCGGCTCTGGCTCGCCAGCCACGTATGTGTTGCTTATGTTGTTAGTTGCACTTAGGTGGTCAAAAACGCAGTAATTATTTTTTTAAACAAAGGCGCAATTCGCGCCTTTTTTATTGCGATATGAATCTATTTCCAAGATATCAACGTAATAACAAAAAAAACAAATTTAGAGAGCCGATGATGTTTGGACTGTTTAAATCCGAGCCGACCAAGAAACTAAAGAAACAACAAGCGATAAAATTAGAGCAGGCGATGCACGCCCAGCGCCGAGGAGATATCCGAACTTATTCACAGTTGTCGTTTGAAGCGGAAGAGCTACAAAAACAAATTGACGCAATAGAAGTCGACCAAGGTAACCCATAACCTAGGTACAAGGTTTTAAACAGATGCAGCGATGCGTTCTTGGCCGTACAATTTGGCAAGCTGCTCGACAGTTTTGATATCTTTGTAATCAAAATCATTGTTCCGAGCTTCCGTGGCTGAGAAGTTTAAGGTGCCCCACAACTCACCGTCTTGGTAAATTGGGGTGCCTATGTAACTCAGTAATTGCATTGCGACGTACACTGGGTGCAGCAGCATTTCTTCTATCTCGCCAACATTGTTGTATACGATAGTCTCTTGGTTGGTATAGACGGCGGCGAAGTAGGTATTGTAGAGCTCGAACTGATCTCCAACATTAAAAACCGGCAGGTCCGAGTCCAATTCAACGATTTCATAGTTGCCATCTTAAATTCTGGCAACAATGGCGGTTTCCATTCCTAACACTTTTCTTAAGTTGTGCATTTGTTGTTTGAACGTCACGATGTTCTCCCCGTGTTGTGATTCAGACAATGGAATTGAACACGTTAATGCAATTTAACCTGGTGTTCAATTCCTCGCACTTTATAACTCCATTTCGTACTCAGAAGAGTCGGAAGTCGATGGTGTCCTCGTGCTACCTGTGAGCATCATAAAGGTTTTGGGCTGGCTCGCTTTTAAGTATTTAAGCCAGGTTTTTTCTATTTGAGATTCGGCATCGGCGTGGCCACTAACAACGTCAATAAATCTCTTTTCCTCGGGGGTTTCCGGCATAGACTCGCCGTCATGCAAGCATTTTAACGTGTAACCATAGTCGTTCATTATCATCGATTCAGCGATTGTGAACTCGCCACTGCGACTGAAACCACGCGGGAAATGAGCGTCGTCGAAATAAGGTTTAGAGCCTTTACGAATTGTGGTTGAAATCATTTTTCTCTCCTAGGGTTATCCGCCCTAAAATAGGTCGAAACAAAAAGGATGCAAAACAAAAAAACTTTCTCAGGACCATAAATTTTATTTATCGTGCTGCTGAAAACTCAGGACTTTAAGGGGTGTTCTTTTTTTTCATCGGTTATCGATAAAGCAAATTTGTAAGAGTCATAAAAATTATTTGTGGGTGTTTTTAATAGGTTAGGGGTAGCCTCCGCAAAAAATGACTCTGACTTTTACTACCGGGAATTGCCAATGAAAATCTGTTTTATTATGTACCCATGGAACAACATTGAACCAGAAACGGATACCACCTTACGTTTGATTCATGAATGCGTTCGAAGGGGTCATACAGTTGCTATTTCGACGGTGAACAACCTGACGATTCGCGACAGCGTCGCCAGTGCATTTTGTGATGTATTTACCAAAAGCACTAAGGTCACAGAGAACATTGTCAGTTTTTATAAAAACGCGAAGTTTAAGAGAACGCCATTGCCTCTGGCAGGATTTGACGCCGTAATAATGCGAGCTAACCCTCCATTAGATACTTTGGCTCTGAACTTCTTAGACTCGGTTAAAGGCGATACTTTCATCATGAATGACCTAGATGGTTTGAGAATCGCTAACAATAAAATCTACACGGCGTCGTTCCAAGATACAGAGAGTGAATTTATTCCGGCGACCCACGTATCGAAAAATCGAGATTACTTGGAACGTATCTTTGATGAGTCAGACAGTGATCGCATGATTCTTAAACCGCTGGATGGTTTTGGCGGTAGAGGCGTTATTGTTTTGGAAAAGAGCGCTCGTCAAAGCTTCCGGTCTTTGCTTGATTTTTACATCGGTGGTGATGAGCACGGTAAAGGTAGCAACTATGTCATCTTGCAAGATTATGTTCCGGGCGCACAAGAAGGAGACGTGCGTATCTTGATGTTAAACGGCGAACCAATTGGTGCTATGAAACGGGTACCGGCCAAAGGTGATGTTCGCTCGAATGTTCATGCAGGTGGCACTGTAGTGAAACACAAGCTAACACCGCAAGAGAAGAAACTGTGCAAGTACATTGGGCCTAAGTTGGTAAGAGATGGCCTCTACTTTACTGGGATTGATGTTATTGGCGGCAAATTAATTGAAGTTAATGTACTGAGTCCTGGCGGTATTGTTCGAATCAATAAGCTCAATCGTGTGCGTTTACAAGCCCAAGTCATTGATTTTGTCGAAAGTGTTGTCCATGCCAAAGAACTTGTTGTGTCCCGAAAAACTCAGTTTCGTCAGGTGATCGAAGATGCAAACGCTGTCTAAGGCGGAGTGTATCGCTCGCATCAAGCGTCAGGAGTGTTTTCATGCTGATGTCGATGGTGGCGCATTTACGGTTAAAGTTGAAGAATACGCACCGATTGTCTGCACTGCTATTCACAATGGCAGTAATCTTCGGGACGAATTAAAGAAAAACTTTTTACTGGACGACAATGAAAGGTTGTTTGAAGAAGATCCATATACCGCTGATGTCATCTCGTCATTTCCTATTGTTTTGACTGGCAATGATTCACGTTTTGAATATGACTTAAATCGCGCTAAAACGCTTTCTACCTATTTTAAAACCGCATGGAACAAACAAGTTTGGGCTAAGTCTTTGACAGCTGCTCAGCGGGCTAAAAGTCATCAGAAGCACCAAGCGTTTTATGACGTCCTTGAAGCACTCATAGAAGTGCTCGAAGCGAAGTTCAAAAGCGCTATCGTGTTTGATATCCACTCGTACAATTACAAGCGAATAGACGCGGATACCCCAACATTTAATGTTGGAACATCACAAATAGACAATGAACGTTGGGGTAATGTGGTTCAACGATTCGAAAAGGAACTCAACAAAATTGAACTGCCGAACATAGAATCAAGGGCTGCGGTTGATGAGGTATTTCAGGGCAGAGGTTATCTGATCACCCACGTAAACTCCCATTTTGACAATACCTTAGTACTTCCAACGGAAATCAAAAAAGTGTTTATGGAAGAGGAGACAGGAGCGCTTTATCCGTTGGTATTGGAAGAGTTAAAGACGGGTGTAAAGGAAGCGATCAGTGAAACTGCCGCATTTTTCATGCGCAGATTTGGCAAGAAACGAAGTTTCAGCAAATCGGATGTTCTATCGTCTGTTGTTCCAAAAGAGGTGAAAAAACTCGATAAGCAGTTGTTTGAGCTGTGCAAGAACATAGAGACTCTCAACTACATAAATCCGATTAATTTAGCCAGTGAACGGAAACGTTTTTTTGCGCGAAAAGGCCGATATGAACCTGAGTTTCGTTATAAACAACTTAATATTGATCCTCATTATTTCCGCGAAGCCTTGTATAAGCTGCCCGTGACTGAAGTATTGGACGCCGATATTCAGCAGCTTTATCGTCATGTCATCGACAATCTTGCCACTAAGATTGAGTTATTGACCGCAATTGGCACGGATGGCTTTAAGTACAACTCGCTAAAATATTACGGTGAACCAAGTAAAGAAGATTTGGCAAACGCTGAATTTTTGATACATGCGCCATTAATTGAGCAAGAATCAAATCAGCCTGTCTACGACGCACAATATGCGGCTGAATATTTCAGGAGACAGGCGAATGAGTGGGGGTTGAGCTGTAGAGTCGAGACATCCAGTAAAGTGGTGGCTAAGGCGATGGTCAACAGTGCTAAGAAGCAATTGTTGTTAAACAAAGAAGCTAGGTTTACTCAATCAGAACTTGAGGCTTTTGCCTATCATGAGCTTGGCATTCATATGTTGACGACCATTAACGCCAAAGTTCAACCGTTAAAAGTATTCTCCCTTGGGCTCAATGGTAATACGTTGACGCAGGAAGGGCTTGCCATTTACAGCGAATATTGCTCCGGGCATCTCACTCTTAATCGTTTGAAAACATTAGCGTTACGAGTTATCGCAGTGGATCTTATGTTAAAACATGGGGTTTTCTCCAAAACCTTCGAAGCGTTGGTGAGTGATTACAATATGGATGAGTCTGCAGCGTTTACGATGACCACTAGGGTCTACCGCGGTGGTGGATTTACCAAAGACTATTTGTATCTCAGAGGATTTACCGAAGTGCTCAAACTATCAGCTGAAGGGGCGCCTCTGGAAGATTTACTTGTGGGTAAAACTGGTCTGTTGGATTTTTCAGTCATCAGCGAAATGATTGACCGAGGAATGCTTAATAAACCAACGCCGTTATTTTCGTTGCAGTTTGAACGCAATAACCCAGTGTTAGACTACTTAGTTTCCGCAATCAAATTTTAACAGTTATGCCTCTGAGAGGTCGGAGGCATAAATGCTATGCAGTGTGATTATTTCCGCAACCGCACTTGGTTGCCTGACTTACACATTGATGACGAGTTATCTACTCGTCATAATCATCAAATTCATAGTAATCCAATTCTTTTTTTAGTCTGTACTGTTCTTTTAATTCTCGAATCCTGCGCTCAGTTTCAATTTTGTTTTTGCGGTCGTGTTTGCCTTGGTTTTCAACGATGTCTTCTGATTCAAATAATGGTTCCATGCTTTCACCTTTAGTCACATTACTTAAGCCTGCAAAATTAGCGAATAATTGACGGTGGGGACATCAAAAAATTTTTATCTTATCAACAGAAATTTGTTGTCAAAGAGGGATTTGTCGCTATTCTTGAGCCATGGACGTAAAAGTATTTAAAACCTTTCTAGAAGTCGCAAATACTCGACACTTTGGTCGAGCCGCCGACAATCTTTACATTACTCAAGCGGCGGTCAGTGCCCGCATTAAACAGCTTGAAGAATTCCTTGATACTCAGTTGTTTCAGCGCCAAAAAAACAACATCAGTTTGACCGCAGCCGGTGAGCGTTTGATTCCCTATGCGACGACGATGGTGCGCGCAATGCAACAAGTGAAAGATGATATATCCTTGATTGAATCGAGGTTATTGCAGCTTTCAATTTCTGCCACACCCAATGTCTGGGATGCGTATTTTCAGAATTACCTAACTGTCGTCGACAGTGCCTTTCCTGAGTTGGCGGTGCGCGCAGAGATGCAAGGCATTCGCCAATTGCATGCGTCGATTATGGACAACACGCTCGATTTGGCATTGACCTTCGATCCGTTTTTAACCAACGAAGTGTGCAGTGAACAGATTGCTCAGATTAATTTGGTTTTGGTTAGCTCAAGGCCCGATTTGAGCGCCGATGAAGCGATGGCGGAGAAATATGTGTATGTTGATTGGGGGGCTCAGTTCGCCTCCGAGCACGACGCTAAGTACGGCAAGAACTTTGTCCCTAAGTTGATCACTTCAACTGGGCGAATTGCCCTCGATTTTATTCTTGCCCAGGGCGGCACGGCCTATCTTCCGAATGCCTTAGCAGAGCCTTTTCTTGAAACTGGGGAGCTATACAAAGTAAAAGGTAAACATTCAATGAAGCGCTCGGTCTATGCCGTTTATCAAAAACACAATCGTTTGGCTGATTTGATTGAGAATGTCGTTGAGACCATAGATCAATCGTCCCCACAACGGCCTGCGATCTTGGATATGGCAGCGGGCAACGATTAAAAACTTTTTGATTATCAACAAAAATATTTCGTTTTCCTAACTTAAGTTTGCAGATTACATTTTGCTCAGATTTTGTATCGGAGCAAACAAATGAAAAATTTGATGTTACTTTTAAGTTTAGTCTTGGCGATGCCACTAACGGCAAAAGAAAACGTTGAACAAGTAGATAAAGACACCCTAATCGAAGTCTATGAATTTTGTGTAAACGAACAGTTTGAAGTCGAAACCGACCTGAAAGTTTTGTTGGATTGCATTAATGAAGCGGTCGATTTTTTAGGGTTTCAACGTTTTTCCACAATGAATGAAGTTGAAAGACGAATGGAAATTGAAGTTAGTCCGTGAAATTACTTTCCTGCCTCTGTGTTCGCTTTAGTTTGCGCTCCAGGCTTTGCCCACCAGATATACTCTAATCTAAAAGTGAAGCTACAAAACCAAATAGTTGTAGCTTCACCCAGAGGGATTAGTGAATTGCTGACTGACCTCTGGTTGACAGCTGAAACCGATTCGTAATGTCGGTCAACTCGATGGCCAACGATTTTAGCTGGGCGCTAGCGGCAGCGGTTTGCTCTGCGCCCACCGCATTTTGTTCCGCGGCTTCGTTGATATTCACTAAGCTTTGGCTAACTTCTTCAGTGGCGTGTGATTGTTGCACCGCCGCGGTAGCGATTTGCTCCGCACGCTCAGATATTTGCTCAATCTGGCTGACATTCTGCTTAATCACATCAGCGGTTTGTTCCGCGCTTTGAACGGTTTGATTGGCGATTTCTGAGCTTACTCCCATGACCTGAACCGCGTCTTTGGTACCGTCTTGCAATAGCACAATCATGTCTTCAATGTGTTTTGTTGACTCTTGCGTTTTTTGAGCAAGTTGTCTCACTTCATCGGCAACCACTGCAAAACCGCGGCCTTGTTCGCCAGCCCGAGCAGCCTCAATTGCGGCGTTAAGAGCTAACAAGTTGGTTTGGTCAGCAATACCGCGAATGACTTCAAGTACTGAACCTATCTCCTGGCTTTGGTTTTCCATTTGATTGATGACCTTACTGGCCTGAGCCACTTCTCGCTCTAATTCGCGGATAACCGATATGGTCTCTTCCACTTTGCCGCTGGCGTGATTTGAAAGCTCAAATGATGTGTTGGTGGCATCGGCTACCGCTCTGGCATTGCCTGCCACGTCTTGCACCGTTGCCGAGATTTCTAACATGGCGGTAGACACCGCTGATACATTAATTTGTTGTTGCTGCAGTGACACATTCGCCTGTTCGCTGGTGGCACTGGTTTGCTCAGCCGTGGAAGACAATTGCCCGCTGGCATCGATGATCTGGCCCATGACATTGGATAAATTATTCGTCATTTTGCGCATCGAGCCATAGACGCCGCTTGTGCGGTTGTCTTCAAACCGGAAGGTCAAATCGCCTGCGGCAATCAGCTCAGACAGCTTCTGCATGTCTTTTGGCTCACCTCCGAGCGGGTTTAATACAGAGCGGACTAACACCAAAGTAACTGCGACAACGCATATCAATGTGAGAACAACAACGGCAAAGATGACTTTTTTCAGGGTGAAGACAGGGTGGAGTGCTTCGGCTTCATCTATTTCCGCCAGTAGCACCCATGTAAAATCGCCAATGTCGATTGTGGTAAAAGCTGAGAGCACAGGGTTGCCATTGTAATCGATGATGATACGAGTATCGGTAATACCTTTTAAGGCCATTCGAACCGCTTCGGTATCGACACCGTTCTTGGCAATGGTGCCACTAAAACTGGCTTTAACACTGTGGCCGGTCGGATCTAAAAATGAATTAGAGCGCATCCTGAAGTCCGTACCCACCAAATAACTCTCACCAGTTTCCCCCATACCTTCGCGTTGTTGCATAATGTTATCGATTTTTTCGTTCGATAACTGCAACGCGAGGGTAAAGTTTACACCGTTTACTTCGGCGGGTAAGGCGATAAATGCGGCTGGTTCGCCGTTACTTGGTGCGTATGCTTCAAAGTCTTGCAAGTGATACTTTTGATCACCTTTGACTTTACTGAACAGTTTTCCCAAACCGCTATCTTTGTAGGGCCCGGATAAAAGGTTTGTTTGATAATCGGACTCTCGGGCCACGGTGTAGACAATGTCGCCGTTGTCACTGATGATAAAGAGATCGTAGTAGTCGTAGGCTTTAATGAAATCATCAAAGTAGTCGTGTAGTTGGTGGCTAGCGTCTGCGAGTTGCTGAGTTTGGTTGACCTCTAATAAACGTCTTACGTTTTCCCTTAATACCTTGATATCGCTGTGACGTTCGGAAAAGTAAGCGTCGATTTGGGATTGTTTGATCGCGCGAATTGACGTCAATTGATTGTACGCTTGTTCTGTCAATGACTGACTAGCGATATACAGGGCGACCATACAGATGATAAGAGCGGGAATTAAGCCGATGCCCAAAAAGGCCACCAACATTCTTTGGCGGAGTTTCATTCTCAAGTCCTTTTAAAAATATTTTACAGAATATAGGTACAGGTTCTGACGCAAATTTATGTCATTTTGATGACAAAAGAAAGTCTCATATGTAACTAAATTTGTGCATATAGACAGCGTTGTCTAATTAGGGAAAACAAATACTTATAATTGTTTTTATTTGTTTACAGAATGCCTCGTAAAGGCGCTTTGGTTGGAAATTTCTTGTAACAGTGCGGCGCTAGATTTTTTACGCATAAAACCGCAAACTAAAGTTATATAAATTGGTATGTAAAACGTATGTCTGAAGTAGTGATAGCGGAGCAACGAAACTTAGTCGAATTGTCAGTGAATCAAGGGATTCGCGAATACATAGATGCGCGCCGCGTTCTAATCGACGATTTTGTGGAGCGCAATTACTCTTTCAAAGGGGCCTTTGCAATTAATCGCAAAGCGTTTGGTCGTGACATGTTAAAGACCCCGGCCAATATTCTATGGACGCCACCATATTTTCTCCTCAGCGGCGTTGGAAAGTTGGCGCAAAAGGTCTCAAATGGGCGTTTTGACTTTGGCCTGAGTAAACTGCCCAGTGGTTTTAAAACCGACGTCGAGCGTGAAGTTACCTGGCGTATTCACGAACAGTTGTTGCAACTTCCATTTGACGACGGTGTTTATAAATCGGAAAAGAACGCTTTGTTCGAAACCATCTTAAATCAGTCGACGTTACAACCAGTGTTTGCCCAAAGCTTGGACATTATTGCTGAATTGGTCAATGACGAATCGGGACAACAAGCGTTGGAACAAAAGTTAGTAAAATACGTTGATAGTCGCAAAGCTGCAGCAGAGCTATCCTCGGTGCTGCTTTCTGTCGCCGCTGGATTTGCCGTTAACAAAAGCGTGAACTTAGGCGCGTTAGGATTAGGCAGCGCATTGGCGTCGACCATTGCATATCACTCCGCAGTATCTTCATTTGCGCTTGGTAATACACTGGGGGCGATGTATTACTCAGTGATCCCAGCCAGTGCGACAAAGGCGGGATTAATCATGAGTACGGGAGGCGTTGCTGTTGCGCTGGGTGTTGTTGCATCTTACACCGGTATGGTGACCGATCCGTTACAAAAGTCTTTGGGTTGGCACCACAAAAAATTAAACAAACTGATAGATGCTCTAGAAGTACAACTTTCCGACAATTCAGATGAAACAGAGCTGAGTTATAAGGATGGCTATGTCGCTCGTATCATGGACCTAGCGGACTTGTTATTGCAAGTGACGACCAAGTTAAAATAATTTAGACCGTGCGCGACACCTTTATCTCTGGCGCATATACTCGAAACCATTTATTTAACTTATTGACATAAGTGCCGTCGAATACAAACCCGCGGGTAATGCTATTGTCTTCGGGCGTTAAAAAGATGCCAGCATCGTCGACTTGGTTAATGACTACGGTTCTTAACTCTCCTGGGTCGAGTAATTTACCGTCTATCTGTAAACGACCGTTACATAGCTGAATTCGCTCAAATGGATTTTGTCTCGCTTTCCTCTGGCTTTCACGATAATAGCCGTACAAAGAGGTAAAATTGATCAGCGCCAATGTCAGCGAAATAAAAGCTTGATCAGCTCCGGAATAGAAATACAAACCCAGTAAGAGAGCGGAAATTAGGGTCAGGGTTAAGTAAGTTTGATTGTTCATGAAAAGTCCTTTTCCAAGCGGCTTACTGAAACCATAGTCAAAGAAAAACAAAAGTCCAAAATCAAAACGGGTTTATTCGCTTAATGACGTAAAAAACTGTTTTTATCGGCTTAAAATGCGGCTTTTTGCTGTAATCTTTAAAATTCCGCAGGACGTTCAAACGTCATCATTTGCTCAGAGTCAGGGTGACTGATTTGTAAACGCTCCGCATGGAGAAGCAATCGTGGCGATAGCGCTATGACACTTTCTGGCGCATACAGACGGTCGCCGAGAATAGGGTGTCCCAACTGTTGCATATGAACTCGCAATTGATGGCTACGTCCAGTAATCGGTGTCAGTTGCACTCGAGTTACTGGTTGGCCATTTCGCTCCGTTCGTTGTAACACCTTATACAAAGTCAGTGAAGGTTTACCGTTTTCGTAACACACCATTTGTTTTGGCCTGTTGGGCCAATCGCAAATGAGTGGTAAATCTATTTCGCCTTTTTCTTGGTCTAGATGACCTGAAACAATGGCGACGTAACTTTTACTGGTTAATCGGTCTTGGAACTGGCGATTTAAGTATTTCAGCGCATCTTTGTGCATGGCCATAACAATGATGCCAGAGGTCATCATATCCAGGCGGTGGACAATACCGGAGTTTGGCCACACCCGCTGCGCTCTTAACATCAGTGAATCAAAGTGCTCCCTGGCTTTTCCTGGCACCGATAACAAACCACTGGGTTTATTAAAAACCACCATTTCATCGTCTTGATAAACGATATCAAGGTAGGGAGAAGTTGGAGGGTTGTAATCTAATAGAGCCATAACAATGTTGTGTTGCCGGTTTTGCCGGCATTCTAACGGATTCAGCTCAATAATGGTATGGCAACAGGAGACAAGTGTGTGGGGATATTGGGATCAGAAATTAGCCACATTAAAAAAATGACGAAGAGCAAATATAAGGGGCGGAGTACTCTTCGCCACTACAACAAACTTAATTGGTTTTGCCCACCAGTTTAATCCAAAACGCCAGTTCAAAAGTGACGCCTAATAATAAGAATGAAAGGGTACCTGCGGCGCTGCCAATGATGTAGCTGGCTGCAGCAGCAATAAACAATAGCGCGAGTACGAATATCCGACTTGAGTTCTTCATGTGGTGCTCCTTTTTTCCAACTCTACATTATTTATATAGGTCAGAAATTTAAGGAGCACAACCTCAGTTCATACTTGCTTACATCTTTAGTTTTTGATCAACACAGTCGCTGTATATGGCTGCACTGTTAACCCAGATTTAGTGAGTTTAACTTGCTTAACAACCTCATCCACCCCTTGTTGTTGCACCGGGTGAAGGGCGAATTCATCCGCTCCCGAAAGGGCAAATGTTTGTTCTGTAGCATTATTGTTGAACACGACCAGCACTTTGCTGATGTTCTGATCTATCGCAGCACCCTTTGAATCGTCGATCTGCATCACAATCAAGCCTGGTTGATGTTCTTTGCCTGTGTTCAAAAATGATACTTTTTCTGTCACTTGTTGCGCCGTCGTTAGTCGGAATAACTGAGTTGACTGACGCAGGCGAATTAAATCAGCAAAGACCTTTGAACCGTATTCAATGTGCGCAGGTGTCACGTCATCATTGTCGCCATTTTCTTTCAGCAACTTGCTGATCACTGGCCAATTGTCTTTGTCTTTTTCAGCGGGAGGTAAACCAACGTCGTAATTGTTTGACTGGTACGAAAAGTCGACTGCATTGAACCAGTCACCATAGTCGTAACTGTCTCGTAAAAACGACTTTGAACGCAGCAGTTCAGAGCCCATATGAATGAAAGGTATGCCCTGAGCTAACATAGGGTAGGCTAGACTCAGCATGTGAGCGCGGACTCGAGCGTCTACGTCCATATCGTACGGCATGCGATATTGGTGATTGTCCCATAACGTCTGATTGTCGTGTTTGGAAACATAGTTAATGGTATCGGCTGGATCCAGTGCATAGCCCGCTGGTGAATTACCATACAAGACATCTGTTCCGGTAATGGTTTTACCTTCGATGGAAGCCATCGAAAAGTGTTTTAGATTAGCGGCCAAACCTAATCGAACCACGTCCATAGAACCATAATAATGCGTACGCTGAGCATCTTGTGGTTGAAGTTCATTTGGCACAATATAAAGACCGTTGCCTATGCCTTGGTCTCGTCGCAAACCTTCGGCATTTGTCATAAAGTTACCGCCTCGCACTGCATCTCTTAGTCGGTCAGTAAAAGTACCGATTTGTGTACCCGCCAGCTCCTGCTGGCTTGCCTGCACAAACTGAGCATTATTTGCGACTTCGCCGAAATTCCAACCTTCGCCATAAAAATAGGTGTCGGGGTCAACCGCCTCTACGGCTTCCCTGGCTCTTAACATGGCATCTTTCGGTTGGTGACCCATCAGGTCGAAACGAAAACCATCAATTTTATATTCTTTAGCCCAAACGACTAACGAGTCATTCATCAGCTTTTCCATCATTGCATGTTCTGTAGCTGAATTGTCGCAGCAAGTGGATTGCTCGATTGCGCCGGTTTGTGGGTTAAGTCTGTGGTAATAACCAGGCACTACTTTGTCCAATACGGACTTGTCATGAAGTCCAGAAGCAAACGTATGGTTGTAAACCACATCCATGATCACACGGAAGCCCATTTGATGCAGTGATTGCACCATTTCTCTGAACTCGACAATACGGGCTTTACCTTCTGGGTTTACCGCATAGCTGCCTTCTGGCACTGTGTAGTGATAAGGATCGTAACCCCAATTGTAATTGTCAGCGTTGCGGATTTGTTCCATCAATGCTTGCGCCTCGCCGCTTCGAACATCAAAGCTGCTTAAGGTCGCGCGTAGAGTCTGTTGTGGGACAACCGATTGGCAAATGCTGAGGTTATCGACCAAGTCGCAGACCTTGGACATAGGGTCGTCAATGTCGATGGCCTGATTCGGATCTTCATTGATCGTGGAAAGGTCATAGGTTGGCAACAAATGCACAGTGTTAAGTCCGGCGTCTCGCAACATAGCTAAGTGCTTCATACCGTAGGAGCCTTTTTCGCTAAACGCCTTGTATTTGCCTTTGAAAGCAGGATCAGAAAGGGCACTGTCGCTGGCACTGAAGTCGCGAATATGGGTCTCGTACAAAATCAAATCTTCGGGCGCAGATACGGTAGGCACTGCATGGTTCTGCCAATCGTTTGGCATTGTGCTAGGACTCGAAAGATCTACAATTTGTGAATACTTACTATTAGTAGAAAGGCTTAAACTATAAGGGTCAGTAACGGTGAGCTGTTCAAATTGATTGGTGGCGGAATGGAATACATCGATATCGTATTGGTAATAGATGCCGTCAAATTTGCCTTCCAGATTTAACTGCCAAACTCCGGATTTTCCATCTTCTAACATCGCCTGTGAGCCGACTTCTAATCTTTGTTTGTTGGCGTCGAAAAGAGTCACCTTAACGGACGTTGCGGTCGGTGCCCAAAGTTTAAATTGCACGCCATTTGACGTTAACTTGGCGCCGAAATCCATCACCTCGTTCGCATCATTTTTGCCACTGGTGTAGATGTCGTCTAACGCACCGTAGAGCTGAATGTCAGCGACGTGTTTGGTTTTGTCGGTGGTTAAATACACCAGTTGATTGTAACCCTTTAGTAAGCTTTGTGCTTTTTGGGCTGGGGTTAAACGGTACCCTTTGAAATCGGCTAAATGCGGGAATTTTGCTTTGATGTCACTCGGTACGTCCACTTGCTCAAGGGGCGACTTTACTAAAGTCCCGTCTTGCAATTGGGTGGTCATAAGAAAACCAGTTGCAGTCTCAGGCGCATCACTTAGCAAAAGGTCTGCACTGACCCAGTGTGCATCGCTTGCGCTGGCAATGGTTGCTTGAGTGGAAGGTTGGGCAATATCGGACTCTGCAGTTGGCTGACAAGCTAGGACTAAGCTTATTGCACCAACCAAACTGGATGTCTTAAATAGACTCGGCATTTGGGCTCCCCGTTTGGTCACCCAACAACATCACAACCAGTTCGAATGTTCCGACTCTGGGACAAAAGACCAAGCAACAAAGCGACTGACTTTGTTACCTTGCGCCATGTCGATGGTTTTTACCTGTTGGGCGTTGACCGTTTTTAATTGTTGATAAATGGCAGACAGATGTTCTTTCTTCGAAACAAGCGTGGTAAACCACAATACTTGTTGTTGGAACATTTGGCTCTCGTCCACCATATTGTTAATAAATTGCAGTTCTCCACCTTCGCACCAGAGTTCATTACTGCGACCACCAAAGTTCAGCCTGTTTGATTGCTGATTTAAGTTTCGCGCCTTTCTGCGGCTACCTTTTTCTGCTTCTTCGGCATTGCGGTGGAACGGTGGATTACACATGCTAAACGCAAAACGGTCGGTTTGCTTAATGATGCCAGCAAAAATCTGCGATGAATTCGATTGCATTCGCACTTTGACAGCGGATTTTAGATTTGGATTAAAGTCCAATAGTTGTTTCGTCCATTTCACCGATGTCTTGTCGATGTCACTGCCGACAAACCGCCAATCGTACTCAGCATGGCCGACAATGGGGTAGATTAGGTTGGCGCCCGTACCGATATCCAACCCTTTAATTTTTGAACCTCGATGTTGTCCTAGACTGTCTTGCAGCAGATCTGCTAAGTAATGAATGTAGTCGGCGCGACCAGGCACCGGAGGACACAAAAATTGCTCCGGCAAATCCCAAAATTGCACTTTGTAATAGGCCATTAACAAGGATTTGTTTAACTCTTTCACCGCCAAGTCGTTGCTGAAGTCAATGGTTTCACCACCGTGTTTGGCCGTTTGAATATATGGCGATAACCCGGGGTTTGCCGCGCATAAATGCGGCAAATCGTAGGCAGCGCCTTTTGCACCCAAATGACGGTTTCTGTGGTGAAGCGCTTTAGATTTAGACAAGTGGCACCTTAAAGTTCGATGAATTGCTGAGAACGATGATCATATGTCTCGATCTTACCCGTTTCAATGTCATAAACCCAGCCGTGTAGCTCGATTTCTTGGCGTTGGAGCTTGGTTTGAATGCTCGGATGAGATGTTAAATGTATGAGCTGTTGAACAACATTTTGGCGTGTGACATTTTCCAACTCCTGCTCTGGGCATATTTGTTTTTCTTGTCTCGGGTCCACGTGAATGTCGTGGCAATGTTGCAACCAATGTTTCACCTGCGGCAGCGTTTCTAGTGACGCCGGATTGAGTACTGCTTTCATCGCGCCACAATTGCTGTGACCGCAGACAACAATATGTTCCACCTCGAGTACGGAAACCGCATATTCAATAGACGCATTCATACCTGATGCATCGCATTCATGCGGTGGCAAAATGTTGCCTGCATTGCGGCAAACAAAGAGTTCGCCGGGCTCCGATTGGGTGATCAATTGTGGATCAATACGAGAATCTGAACAGGTGATAAATAGGTGTCTAGGCGATTGGTTTTGGGCCAGTTGCTCGAAGTCAGCTTTAAGGTTAGGATACACTTGTGATTGGAATTGGTTGATTCCATTGATAATTTTTTGCATTGTGTACCGTTCCTTACGCGGTAGATGGGATTTTATAACGGGCAGGTGGCCAGAATCTCAGGCGCGGAAGGATATAGTGGAACGGCTTTTGAATAAACAGGATGAAGACAATTTTTTGGTCTGAGTAATAAAAAAGTTACTTGGCTGAATTGTCAAATGGAAGGAGTCGCGTATGGATATTGATTTTCAAAATACGTTTACGCAAAATCTGTGTGCTGTCGCAGTCATTGACAGTCAAGGTGTCATCACCAAAGTTAACGAGAAATTCAGTCGTTTAACGGGTTTTTCATGCGAGCAATTGACTGACACCCGCCATCAAGATCTTACCCCCGAGCGCTGGAAGCGATACGAAACCAATGTCATTGCCAAAAAGGTGATGGCCATAGGTCACGCCAAATACGAAAAAGAAATCGTTTGTGCCGATGGCCGCAATGTGCCGGTGGAACTGGATGTTTTTTTGTTGCGGGCAGACAGCGGTCAGCCCGTCGGTATGTGGGCCACTGTGAAGCCAATTGATGATTTAAACTGTGACCTAGACTGCGCGATTGGAAAATAAAAAAGGCCACTGGTGGCCTTTTTTAGTTACTCTTTTATTTTCGCCAGATTATCGGCGAGTGATTTTGGCAAGCGTTGGTGGACTTGGTCAATTAACGTTTGCAGCTCTTCTTTGCTGTCTGCAACTAAGTTGATGTGACCCATCTTTCTCTTTGCTCGCACCTCTTTGTCGTACCAATGCAAGTGGGTGTTATTCAGCGCTAGCATCTCATTACCTGGTTTCGCTTCACCGACATAGTTAACCATTGCAACCAATTGTCTCGCTTTGGTATCGCCAAGAGGCAAACCAGCGACCGCTCGGATGTGGTTTTCAAACTGACTGGCGCTCGCGCCTTGCTGAGTCCAGTGACCCGAGTTATGAACTCTTGGGGCAATTTCGTTCACTAACAATTCGCCACCGCATTGGAACAATTCGATTGCCAACACACCAACGTATTCAAGCTTCTCAGCCATTTTCTGATGAATCGCCTCGGCACGAGCCTGCAACTCATCGCTCAGCTCTGGAGCAGGTGCTAGAGAGAGAACCAGTTGCCCGGCGCCATGATGATTTTCCGTTAACGGGTAATACTTATGGTTACCGTCTATATCGGTAACGCCCAATAATGAAATTTCGCGCTCAAACTGGATACATTGTTCCGCGACAAGTGGCATGTGGTCGAAGTCAAAGTCTGACAGCTCTGCGCAAACGTCGCTTAATTCACTTTCTGAAAAGATGCGCCATTGACCATAACCATCGTAGCCGTCTCGGCTCGTTTTTAAAATTAACTTAGGTCCTAACTCAGAGTACGCCGCGCTTAAGTCAGATACGCTGCGCACAATTTTATGTGGGCAATTTGGGATGGAAAGCGATTGCAGTAGTTGCTTTTCGACAATGCGGTCTGCACCGGCCGCAATCGCCTCAGCACCTGGGCGGAATTTACCACTGGCTTGTGCTTGCGCAACTAAAGGCTTAGGTAAGTGCTCAAATTCTGAGGTGATGGCAATACAAGCGTCAAAAGCTTGCTCAAGTGTTAAGTCAAGTTTGCTTTTGTCAACCGGGTGCACACATTCGAGTGTGTCGGCATTGACAGCAATAATATTGAGTCCAAGTTGAGTGGCGCCTAAGTACATCATCCTTGCTAATTGACCATGGCCTAAAACAACAACCAAATCGTTACCATTGTTGAGATATGAAGCGTTGCCAGCAAACTGTGTCGTCATAAAGTGGGTCTTACCTTGCTCTAAAATTGATACGTTTATGATACAAAAAAGCGCGATAAATCGCGCTTAACTGTAGTTTAGAAGTCTAGTTTGTGATTTTCTAACACGTCTTGTGTTTGTGCCGCGCGAAACGCCTTGATCTTCTCAGTCACTTCCGGGTTCTCTAAACCAATAATTTGTGCCGCAAGAAGGCCTGCGTTACCCGCACCTGCCTCGCCAATCGCCAGTGTGCCAACAGCAACACCTTTTGGCATTTGAACGATGGAATATAGAGAATCTACACCACTTAATTTGCTCGACTTAACTGGAACACCAAGCACAGGAATGTGAGTGAAGGCGGCAATCATACCCGGTAGATGCGCTGCGCCGCCTGCACCTGCAATAATAACTTTGTAGCCTTTTTCTTCAGCGGTTTCTGCAAATTCTTGCAATAGGTGAGGTGTACGGTGCGCTGAAACAACTTCGGCGTGATACTCGATGCCAAACTTGTCTAACATCTCGGCCGCGTGTTTCATCGTTGGTCCATCTGACTTTGAGCCCATTACGATAGCAACTTGTTTCATTTTACCTGTACCTTTTTACACTTGTGTCGATCATCGGAGCAGCTTTGCTTATTTGGCCAGACTGCTTAAAAGGCGCGCATTCTAACAAATTCTCATGCGCTGATCACGGCTAATTTGATCAATTATTCATTAGCTCCATAATTTCTTCATATTCTTCGATTCTAATTCACGTTACACTAATGACTAAGTGCATTAGTTGGACACTAAGAGGTTGAGAGGTTATGGATTTTCAAGATTTTGATCGACGTAAGTTTATCCGTTATTCACTGTTGTCGGCGGGTTATTCGTTAACCGCAGGTAGCGCGTTATTGGCGCCATTGATTGAAGCGTTGGGCAAGGTACCAAAAAAGATGAATGACGATGAGTCCATCTTCCAACTTTCTGGCCGAGTCAAAGTTGACGGCAAGCAAGCTAACGAAAAAACCATCATCACCCCTAACTCGACCATTGAAACTGAGAGTAACGGCGGTTTGATTTTTGTTGTTGGTAAAGACGCCCACATTCTTAGAGAAAACAGCAAAATCGTTTTGACTAAAAACGACAGCAAGTTAGAAGAAGGGCTGCAACTGACCAAAGGTAAGGTTTTATCAGTATTTGGTAAACGCGCCGAAGGCGAGGCCGGTTACAACATCTCCACTACAACGGCAACCATCGGAATACGAGGTACGGGGGTTTATTCTGAGTCATACTCCGATCGCAGCTATGTTTGCACCTGCTACGGTAAGACAGCGATTCGTTCAAATACCGATCCAGACAGCGCGGAGTTAGTTGAAACAACCCACCATGATTCCCCTCGTTTCATCTTAAAGGATGGTAAAGCGGGTAAGTTAATTGAACCTGCACCTATGATGAATCACACCGACGAAGAGTTGATGTTGATTGAAGCGCTGACGGGCCGTGAGCCGCCATTTTCGTCATTGAAACAATACAACTCGCCACGTCGAGGCTATTAGTTTAGTCGGCATCAGACATGATCAAGGGGTATAGCGGCGACCGATTAATCATTACCTTACTATTTTGTTTAGTAATGATTCTGCATGTATTCAAAGCGCTCGAAATACCTCTTATCACCGCGATTGAAAAAACGCTCTACGATCAGCGTTTAACCCTCAACATGAGCAATACTCAAGACCGCGATGTGGCGATTGCCAACATTGACGAAAAAAGTATTGCCGAACTTGGTCAATGGCCTTGGCGTCGAGATGTTTTGGCGCAAATGGTCGATACACTGTTTAATCACTACCAAATCAAAGCGTTAGGTTTTGATATGGTGTTTGCTGAAGCGTCAGACAACACAGGTCAGGAAGTGTTGGACTTACTTGCTCAAAGTGATTTACAAGAGCATGGGACGTTTCAAACTGCATTTCGCGTGTTGCAGCCACAGTTGGATTTTGACCAACAGTTCGCCGACAGCTTAGCCCAGCAGAAAGTGGTCCTGGGGATTGTTTTTGAGCCCACACCAAAAGCGGGGGTCAACAACCTTCCGCTGCCAATTCAGAAGTTGCCTCCTAATGTCATGCGTGCAAACACTATGCACGAGGCCTATTCTTACGTCGCCAACCTGCCCAAATTGCAACAACACGGAACCGGCGGCTTTTTTGATAACCCATTACTAGACGAAGACGGTGTGTTTCGTCGTGTACCTATGATTCAGACCATTCGTGGTGTGGTCTATCCGTCGTTGTCTTTAGAGTTGGCAAGGCTCGCGCTGGGTGTCGACAAGTTAGAGGTGCAATATCAGGAAACCGCAGGCCTGTTTGTACCTAAGTCCATCGCCATTGGCGAAAAAGAATTACCGGTTGGGCGACAGGGCGAGATTTTTGTGCCGTATCGAGGCAAAGAACATAGCTTTCCGTATATTTCCATCATCGATATTTTGCAAAAAAAAGCGCCCGAATATGCCCTGAAAGACAAAGTTATTTTAGTTGGTAGCGATGCGGCAGGGCTTCTTGATTTGCGAACAACACCTTTTGCTAACAGCTTTCCTGGAGTAGAAGTACACGCGAACTTAGTTGCTGGAATTTTGCAGGATAGAGTGATGGAAATCCCGCAAAATTCAGAATGGTATGAAGTCGTGAGTATTGTTGTTTGCACCTTTGTTCTATTTATTATTGTTTCAATGCGCGACCCTAGATGGCAGATTTTGGGCATCTTGGTGATGATTGTGTCACTTATCGCGGTGAGTCAATATTTGTGGTTGCAAGGGTTCATCATGCCGGTAGCTTCCAGTTTGATGTTGACCTTAATACTGTTTATTACTTTAACCGTGATTAACATGATGACTGAAGCTCGGCACAAACTTTCGATTGTGAAGATGTTTGGCCAATACGTACCGCCAGAGTTGGTGGATGAAATGAGCCAAGAGCCAGAAAAGTATCAGCTGAAAAACACCAGTCGTGAATTGACCGTTTTATTTTCAGACGTTCGCAGTTTTACCACCATTTCTGAAAATCTCAGCCCAGACGAATTGTCTGATTTGATGAACCGTTACCTGACTAAGATGACGGCGGTTATCCATCGCAATCAAGGCACTATCGACAAGTACATGGGCGATGCGATTATGGCGTTTTGGGGCGCACCAATCAAAAATCCAGACCACGCCAAATTAGCGGCCAAAGCCAGTATGGAGATGATTGAAGCACTTGCCGAGCTGAATCTGGAATTCAAACAGAGAGGCTGGCCTGAAATCAAAATTGGAATCGGTTTAAATACTGACAAGATGTTCGTTGGAAATATGGGGTCAGAGTTCCGTATGGCCTATACTGTGATGGGGGATGCGGTCAATCTAGGCTCTCGTCTTGAGGGACTCACCAAACAGTACGGAGTGCAATGTCTTGTTGGGCCTCATACGGCCGAGCACTTGGCTGATAGCGAATACGAATTGGCCGAAGTCGATAAGGTGAAAGTGAAAGGTAAAAACGAGCCAGTATCGATATTCCATTTAGCGGTTAAAGACGAGGACATTGCAGTGGAGGGATTCCATTCATTTTTGCAATTGTATCGTCAACAAGACTGGCAAGGAGCGAAAGCCAGCTTAACAACATTGAGTTCAGCTCAGGGAGTAAATGAAGTATTAGCGTCCATGTACACTGAGCGAATCGCCCATTTCGAGCATAATTCGCCCGGTGAAAACTGGGACGGCGTGTTTGTGCACACCACCAAGTAACGGTACAGACACACAGAGTAGTTTATCGGGAAGGGTTATGCGTTTGGTTCGGGTAGTAAACGTATTGTTAGGCAGTTTCGCATTGTTGATGGCTCCGCAGTCCTCGGCAAAGGTGACCTATGATGGCACGGGCGGAGTAAAAGCGAATATTATTGAGAGCAATTCAGGACAAGCCTGTGTTGCTTGTCATTCAAATTCTTGGACACGAGATGATCAATCCTGGATCATTTTAGATGTTTACGACAACGGCACCAGTTCCGATGCCGGCAGCTATGCGTCTACCGCCAACTCCCGCATTCAAGCCGGGACAATGCCCTACGCAACCGTGTCTTATGGATCTTATGCGCCCTTAAGTACGTCAGAGAAAAATCTCATGGCGCAGTGGATAACCGATGGTGCCCTGCAAAATGCGGCGCCGGAAGTGGCGACTACCGGAATATCGGGGGCGACGCTCAATGGTGACACTTACGACCTTACCCTTAATGGCACCATCGACCCTAGTGGTCTACAGCCGTCGGTTTATCGATTCCGCTGGGGATCAACGTCTGGCTCTCTCACAAACGTCATTACTTCGACAAATTCACAAGAGTCAGCGGTCGGCTCCGGCGGTGACGGCTCTGATGTCGGTGTTTCTACCTCAATCTCTGGTGTCGGCTGTGGCACGTATTATTACGAGCTAGAGGCAACCAATGCGACTGGCACTACCACAACCAGTGAGAGCAGTTTTGAGGTGGTTGCGTGTAATGAAGGGCCAACGATTAGCACCACCAGTCTGTCGGATGCAACCGAAGACGTTCAGTATCAAACGACCATCAGTGCGACTGATCCAGAAAACGACTCGATTACCTTCAGTTTGAGTGGCGAGCCTTCGGGCATGAGTATCAACAACAGTGGCGTCTTATCGTGGACGCCGGATAATTCCGACTCCGGTTCAACGTTCAACTTTACTGTCACCGCGACCGATGCAGATGCGGATGTTAATCCTTCGGACTCTCAAGCTTTGAGCCTTTATGTTACACCTGTGAATGATGCCCCAAGTATCAGTACGGTCACGAATGTCACTGCAACGGAAGATATTGAATACCAGTATCAAGTCGATGTATCTGATCCCGATGACGACAATAATGGAACGGATCTGACATTTTCACTCAGTAATCACCCACAATCTGGGCAGAACGGCTTTTCCAGTACAATGGCAATCTCCTCAACAGGCGTTATTTCTTGGACACCGGTAGAAGGGGATCCCTCACCTTCCAATATTGTTGTGACTGTAACGGACGGTAATGAGGACGGAGCCGGTGATGGACAGCAAACTTTCTCGATTACAGTGACTGAGGTAAATGACCCGCCAAGTATAACTTCCAGCGCGGTTACGGCAGCGACGGAAGATGAGTTGTACCAATATCAATTAATCGTTTCAGACTCAGACGATAGCAATAATGGTACGGACCTGAGCTTTTCGCTTAGCAACCACCCACAATCTGGCCAAAACGGTTTTTCCAGCTCAATGACGATTTCTTCAACAGGCCTGATTGAGTGGACTCCTGTTGAAGGTGATCCGTCGCCAACAGATATTGTAGTGACTGTAACGGACGGCAATGAGGACAGCGCAGGTGACGGGCAACAAACTTTTTCTATAACGGTCACTGCGGTGAATGATACGCCTGTAATCACCTCTGCGGCTTCAGTAACGGCTACTGAGGATGTTGAATATTCCTATACCCCTACAGTGACTGATGAAGATGACTCTTCCTTTTCTTTTAGTTTCCTAACTGCGGAGGATGATTTGCCTGGTGATATGGCGATCAATGATGCAACGGGTGAAGTTACTTGGACGCCTGCAGAAGGTGAACTCACCTCGGGAACTATTGAAATACAAGTTTCCGACGATGATGCAGATGACCCGAAGACTGATACAGAGTCATTTACAATCAACGTAACCGCAGTGAATGACTCGCCTGTTATCACGTCAACGGCAGGCACCAGTGCGACAGAAGACATTGATTATCAGTACCAGGTAACTGTGTCTGACCCTGATGACGATAATGATGGCAATGCACTCACATTCAGTTTGACCGATCAGCCTTCAGGCATGTCTATCTCAAGCACAGGTCTTGTTACTTGGACACCGACTGAGGGACAACTTGCAGCCGACTTTACCATTACTGTGGGAGACGGCGGTGAGGACTCTGCTACCAGTGCTACAGAGCAAGTTCAAATTGCCGTAACTGCTGTAAACGATCCACCTGAATTCAGTAATGAGCCATCCAGTTCAGCGAATGAGGGAGAGGCGTATTCTTACATCCCAGTCATTTCAGATCCCGATGACGATACATTTACTTTTGCTTTTAAGAGCGACAGTCAGCACCCTGAGGACATGTCAATTGACCCCGCGACTGGCGCAATAAGTTGGACACCAGAGGAAGTAGCAGCTGGTTACACAGTCAGCAATATAATTATAGTAGTCAATGACGGTGATGTTGATGTCACCAAGCAATTTGCTATTACAGTTGCCGCGGATGATGATGCCCCCATAATCTCTGCACTCAGCGACGCCAATGCGACGGAGTCCGAGTCATTCCAAGTGCAAGTTTCAGCGCAAGATTTGGAAGGTGATAGTTTGTTGTATAGCTTGGATGTCTCGCCTGACAATTACCCTGGTCTGTTAATTGATAGTAACGGCTTGATTACATGGACACCACCGGAAGCGATCGATTCTTATTCAGCAACCGTCACTGTTAATGTAGCCGATGTCGATGGCGATGGAGCTGCAAAAAATACGAGTAGCGCATCCTTTGATATAAATGTAGCTGCTGATAATGATGTGCCTGTTTTTAGTTCTAGTGCAGTTTTAGTAGCTCAAGAGGATGTTGCATACTCCTATTCGGTTTCTGTTTCAGATCAGGAAACGAGCAGCGACAATTTGGATTTGAGTTTAGATTCTGTATCAGAGGCCGCAGGTCTGGTTTTGACTGGAAGTACACTTTCTTGGATCCCGCCGAATCGACAAGAGTCTTATACACAGAATGACGTGACTATTACTGTTGTCGATGAGGATAATAATTCGGCAGAGCAAATATTTACAATAACTGTCGACGCAAGCAATGATGCTCCATCGTTTACGTCAACCGCTATTACAACTGCGACGGAATCCCAGACTTACAGTTATGCACTCTCTGCAGAGGACGTTGACACTGCTCAAAGCGACTTGATTTATTCCCTGGACTTCGATTCAAAAACAGCTGGCTTGAACTTGAACAAGGGAATTATTACTTGGACGCCACCAGAAGACACCGATAGTTACCAACAACCAGTGGAAGTTACTGTCGTTGACGAGAACAGTAACAACGCCGTCACTCAGAGCTTTACGATTGAGGTTAGCGCGGACGATGATGCGCCAGTCTTTACTACGTCTGGTCAAAGCACTGCGCAAGAAAGTGTTCTTTACAGTTACGATGCAAATGCCAGCGATAATGACACTGAAGCTTCGGATCTGTCCTTCCGACTGGTTGATGGGCCAGAGAATATGACGATTGATACAGCGACTGGTGAAGTGAGTTGGACTCCACCAGATGCAGACGAAAACTACCCTGAATTAGTGGAAATTGAAGTATCTGATGGCACCAGTGAGGTATTGCAGTCATATACAATAAACGTTATTGCTGATGCCGATACACCCATCATAACAAGTGACGCTGAGTCGACTGCAACTGAGGGAGTTTTATACAGCTATCTGCCTATCGCCGAAGATGAGCAAGGAGACGAACTTACTTTTTCGCTGGCAGTTGTGAGTGAAATCGTCAGTGAGTCTGACATGAGCTTTAGCTCCAGCACTGGTCAATTGGATTGGACGCCACCAGAAGCTATCGAGGATTACACTGTTGGTGTCACCATCGTGGTTTCTGACGGAGCATTTAGTTCAGAACAGATATTTACTATCAATGTCGAAGCCGATAATGATGCCCCACTGATTCAGTCCCTAATAGAACAATCAACAACGGAAAATAGCGCGTACTCCTATCAATTGGACATTCTTGACCCGGAAGACGAAAGTTTAAGCTTTGAAGTTGGAGTGGGTCCAGAGTTGATGACCGTGGACCCGACTTCAGGATTAATTACCTGGACAGCTGCGCCTTCAATTAATGATTATGTTGAGGCTGTAACGATCAATGTCAGTGACGGCACTAACATTACGCCAGTAAGTTTTGATGTAGAAGTAACGGTAGTAAACGAAGCTCCTGTCATAGACAGTAATCCTGAACTTTCTGCGACAGAGGATACAAGTTACCGATATGAAGTGAGTGTTGCAGACCCTGATGATTCCAATGATGGCGAAGCTCTGACTTATTTGTTAATACAAGCACCCACTGGTATGACTGTTGACGAGTTTGGCGTTATCGAGTGGACACCGGAAGAAGGACAAGATGGCGACCATATCGTTGAAGTTGAAGTTTCAGATGGCGGTGAAGACTCTACTTCTCCAGATTCACAAACCTATACAGTTACCGTGACGGCCGTCAACGATGCGCCGGACATCATTTCATCAGCTGTGACTAATGCGGTGCAATATGAAGAGTATCAATACCAAATCGAAGTCTCCGATCCAGACGATACAACTGACCAGCTAACATTTGAGTTACTTGAAGCACCTGAAGATATGAACATTACTGCTGCGGGCTTAATTTCTTGGACGCCAGGGCTTGATGCGCTTGAGGAAAGCAACGTAGAGATACTGGTGTCAGATGGTGGCGAAGATGGCGCCGCATCTGATAGCCAAAGCTTTATTATTACACTCGGGGCAGTGAATTTGTCGCCAGAGTTGACTGACATTGATGATCAAATGGCAACAGAAGACGTGGAGTTTGGTTTTCAGTTAGAGGTATCCGATCTTGACGACGAAAATGACGGTGTTTCACTGACATATTCACTAGGCAATGCGCCTGAAGGTATGTTTGTATCTGCAACAGGGATGATCACTTGGACCCCGGTCGAAGGAGAGTTGAGTGCCGATGACATTGAAGTGACCGTGAAAGACAGTGCGGGTAACGAAGACGCTAAAACCTTTAATGTATCGGTAACTCCGGTCAATGATGCGCCAATCATTACTTCTGAACCATTAGTCAGTGCCGTAGAAGCGCAGGAGTATAGTTATCAATTAATGGTTGATGATCCAGATGACGACAATGATGGCGAGGGGCTTAGATTCGCGATTGCTTTGGATCAAATGACTTCTTTATCAAATGCGCCGGAAATCTCCGCGACGGGAGTTATTACCTGGCTACCTGTTGAGGGGGAGACGAGCTCTGGAGAATTGACGGTGACCGTGAGCGATGGTGGAGAGGATGATGCCAATAGCGCGGTTCAAGTATTTGAAATTATGGTTACGCAAGTTAATCAGGGACCGGTTTTGGAGGCGGTTGATTCGTTAACTGCCATTGAAGATGAGTTGTATAGTTATCAGCTGCAGGTCACAGATCCGGATGACCAAAACGACGGCGAAAGTCTGACGTTCACATTATCAAATTCGCCAGATGGTATGTCGGTTTCGAAAACTGGTCTTATACAGTGGAGCCCTGAAAATGGGGTAAGCACCTCGGAGGAAGTTACGGCTTCGGTATTCGATGGAGGTGAAGACGGAGCAAGTGGCACTTCTGTGACTTTCGAATTGTCGGTGACCGCAGTAAATGACGTACCCGAGTTTGTTTCAACACCGGAATTGAATGCGACTGAAGACGTCTTGTATAGCTATGAAATAGAAGTTGAAGATGTTGACAATTCGAGTGACGAATTGACCGTCGCACTAATGCAAGGCCCTGAAACCATGTCAATTGTTGATGGTGTTCTAATCTGGACGCCTCTACAAGGAGATGGCGATCAAGACATTGTTCTGTTGGTCCAGGATGGCTCGTTAGAAAGTCGACAAAGCTTTACCATAGAAGTCACTAGTGTGAATGATGCACCCGAATTCACTAGCGAACCGATTATATTGGCAACGGAAGATGAACCGTATAGTTATGTCGTAGAAATGACGGATGAAGATGGCGACGAGCTAGTTTTGTCAATGATAGCCAGCCCGAATGGCGCAGTTTTGGAAGATGCTGTATTGAGCTGGACTCCTCCAGACGGTGTCTTATCGGGTAGCGTAGTATTAACGCTGAGTGATGGCGAACTCACAACTGTTCAAAGCTTTGAAATTGACGTTGTTGCTGTAAACGATGCGCCGGAACTTTTACCGTTGGATGATGTCGAGATGATTGAACTACAATCGCTCACTAGGCAGGTTTCGCTGTCAGATACCGATTCAACATCATTTACCTTCCAACTGTCAGGCCACCCAGACGGCATGACCATCTCAAGTAATGGGCAAATCCAATGGCAATCGGGCGAATTTTCTCGAGGCGATTACAACATCACGGTGACAGTTGATGACGGCGGCGATGAAAACAACCTCAGTTCAACTGAATTTGATTTGCTCGTCCACATAATCGATGACGATGACGATCTTGTCGCCAACTACGAAGATAATTGCCCAGCGGTTAGCAACACGCAACAGCTCGACTTCGATGCTGACGGGGTTGGCGATATCTGTGACAGCGACGATGATGACGATGGTATGAGTGACGAGCTCGAAACGTCATTTGGCTTGAATCCACAAGACAGCAGCGATGCTGCACTGGACTTGGACAGTGATGGTTTGTCTAACTTAGAAGAGATACAAGTCTGTGAAAGCCAAGGTGACGCTACTTGTGCCGCGCTCGCCATTGATTCAGTGCCGCCAGTCATTACTCTCGCTAATGCCGAAGTTACGGTAACTGCAACGGGCTTTATGACGGAAGTCGAACTCAGTGCAACCGCGGTGGATTTGGTCGATGGCGATATTGTTCCTGAATTAAGTGATGCGGGGCCATACCGAAGCGGGACTCACTTGCTCACATGGACTGCGAGAGACGCCGAAGCGAATCAAACGCAAGTGCCCCAAGTGCTTCATATATTGCCACTGGTTCGTTTGAGCGGTACGCAGGTGGTTGGTGAAGATCAAACGGTCACGGCTGATGTGAGTCTCACAGGTTTTGCGCCACAATACCCAATTGTAATTGAGTATGAAGTGTCTGGCACCGCCGACAGCGGCGATATGACTTTGTCGTCGGGTCAAGTTGAGCTCACAGAAGGTAAGGTTGCATCCATCGAATTTACCACGTTGGCTGACAATCTTGTTGAGACGGATGAAAGCATTGTCATTACCTTAACGTCAGTGACCGGGGCCGCCGTGTTACAGAACGAGCCTCAAGTTAGAACCATTACCATTGTTGATCGTAACGTCGCCCCTGAATTAGAACTGACGGTGCAGCAACAAGAGCTCAAAGGTACAAGCGTTTACCGGGACCAAGGTCAGGTGGTCGTGACCGCCAACTTGTTCGATGCAAACAACGATGCACTAACCGTCACGTTTACTCCTGATAGCAATTTGGAAGGTGCCGAAGTCGTAGACAATGAGCTGCGTTTTGAGCCTCTAGAAGTTTTGGCAGATACCGTCACTATCGCAATCAGCGTGACTGATGGTCAGGCGACAACCAATAATCAAGTTCAACTGTTGCTATTTGACGCTTTGCCACAATTGTCAGCGGCCATTGATAGTGACAACGACGGTATCTCCGACGCTGAAGAAGGGGTCTCTGACTCCGACAATGACAGGGTGCCGGATTACTTAGACTCGGTCGACGACCCGACGTTACTTGCAACCGAAAGCGGCGGCGATGAAAAAGCTTTGATGCAGACCACTGACGGTTTGCAATTGTCGCTCGGAGACACAGCAGCGGCGACTCAAACCGGCGATGCGCTTTTGAGTACAGACGATATCACCGACGAAAATGGCGAGACAGTTGAGGACGAAGAGTTTTCCATTGTTGGAGGGGTCTATGACTTTGAAGTGTCGGGTCTCAACGACATAACGCGTATTGCCAACGTAGTGATCCCTCTCACTCAAGCGATTCCAGAAAATGCGGTTTACCGCAAATTCAACGGTACCCAGTGGTTGGATTTTGTTGAGGATGCAGATAACGCGTTAGCTTCAGCACAGAAAGTCGATGGTATTTGCCCTGCCGCCAACAGCGATGCATACAGCGCAGGCCTCACAGCATTTGACCAATGTATTCGTTTGACACTATCTGATGGTGGTCCAAACGATGCGGATGGCGAGGTTAATGGTGTTATTAAAGATCCAGGTGGTATCGCGGTGGCGAACGTTGAATTAGAGGTACAGTTAGGTTCAGAGCAGTTGGAAGTCCCAACCGAACAACCGGAAGGGGGCTCAGGCGTATTAGGAAGGTTGATTACCGTCGCGTTGCTCAGTTTGTGCTGGTTCAGAAGAAGGAAATGTTTAGCGTGATAACGTTATCTTGGGGACGTACATCCATCTTGATTGGCGCTGCTGCGCTTTCGTGTTTACCCGTTTGGGTTAATGCCGCGGCAAAGCCAAAATCGTGGAATATCAATGTCGATACGGGCGGGTATTTCGATACTAATTTGTCAAAAGCGCTTTGGCAGCGAGATACCGTCGAAGATGAGGCCGGGTATTTAAACGCGAACTTTACTTACGAGTGGGAACCGAGCCGCTATTCATTATTGAGTGCATCCTTGATTGCGCAAACGGAACAGTTTGACACGGTCACAGCACTAAATAACACCTCGTATGGCGGCGAGGTGGCGTTGGGTTGGCAAAGCGATTTCGGTTTTTTAGCACCGTTTTATCGCTTTAGTCTGAAGGCCCTGCGCAAGGAGTCAGAAAACTCAGCGAGAAGCTCAGATATTTATAATTTTCAAGCGTTTGTCACCCGAAGGATCACCACCAAAATTACTGGTCGATTGGGTTATAACTACAAATTACAGGATGCAGAACACGAAGTATTTGATGTCGAAGAGCATCGAGCGTTTGCCAATTTCGATTATCTTTGGAGCGATCGTTTTGTCACCTACTTCACCGCAGGTTACAGTGAAGGCGACATTTATTCAGTGGCTCAGGGGACATTTTGCAACGGCTTAGCTGCCGACGATATTTATCCATTTATCAAGTATTCAGAAGTCATTTGGCGGGACAGCGGTTTTAATCAACATTTTTGTGGTGATTGGTTCGCTTACCGAATGAATGCCGAAACCACGACGTTCACGTTAGGCGCAAACTACGCCTATAACCACCGCATCAGCTTTGACATCTCTGTGTTAGATGTCGACAGTGAGGTGTCCGACTGGATTAGATATGAAAGACAAATTCTTCGTGCTGGTATGTTGATGAGATTCTAATGAAAAAGTTGTTTTTAATTACTTTAGCTTTGTTGATAAGTGCCTGTGGCGAAGATACAGAACCGCAAGAAACCGCAACCTTATTGCCTGATATCTATGCCAATAAATTTTTAACCTATGTGAACACACAGGCAAGTCTCGCTGCGGGCGTCTATGAGCTTCATGTTTTAGCCGCAGATGATACGCCAAATTTTAGTTATCAACTTGAACTGTCGCTTAATGGTGGCGAGTCGCAGTTAATCACTGGGGACTGGATTGCGACTATGGATAACAGTCATCAAGTGATCCTCAATAGTGCCGGTGGATTAGTGGCGAAATTGACAGAGGCCTCTAGTGGTAGGTTGGAGTTGCGGTTAAAGTCTGAGGTGATAGCGGTGTCGGCCGAAGATTCTGAAGGTTTGCAAGTCATTGATTTGCCGAGCAGTAAGATCAGTAACTTGCAGTACTCTACGGCCTATTATGAAGCGGTTGATCCTGACAATCAAAGACAAACACTCAACGGCTGGAAAGCTGCCAATGGTTTTGACCAAGGTGATGAAACTTATGTAGTTTTTCGCGATACCAAAGACTTGGGTTACGGCCGTAGCATGTTTGCTCGTCGCCGAGATGACGGCGGTATTGCAGTTTTTGTTGATAACTACATCATTGGACTTGGTGGTAAGTCGCCAGCCAATTACGGCAAACTTAACGTACATGCAGCGGTCGATCAGAACAAGGATTACCACGTCGGTACTAATGCAATTGAATTTTCTCCTATTGACAGCGAAGATCCAGACTCTCCTTTTGTAATGAAGTTTTTTACCTTCCGTCCCCAGGATGAAAACGGTGAGCAACAACGACTATTGGAAGCGGATTTAGACGGCCGTGGTATCAAGCCTGTACCGACAACTTGTATCGCTTGTCACGGTGGTGCCCTGTTACCCCTAGACCGAGTTGGTAAATTTCAACTGCAAGCGCTTCAGACCGCAAAGTACAATCAATTGGAAGTTGATACCTTTGAATACAGTGACCTGCCAGGCTTTACTAAAGACGACCAAGAGCAAAACTTAAAGCAACTTAATCAGTTTATTTTTGAGGCGTTTCGTAAGCAAAAAGAGCAATCAGACGTCAAAGGTCATTGGTCTGCAGATTTTGCAATGGAGCTATCGCAAGGTCGATATGGCGGCGACTTCTCAGCTGAACGTTATGATGCCGACTTCGTGCCGATTGGCTGGCGTCAGAACGGTTCTCGCCCAGACGGTGTTGAAACCTTGTACAAGAGTGTTGTCGAGCCCCATTGCATATCTTGTCACTCATTGAGAGGCACCGAAATTGGTGAGCTGACGCAAGTAAACGATAATGGCGAGTTGATCAGTTTGGCTAATGCGGTGAATTTCAGCAGTTATGAAAAATTTGTTAGTTTTTCGGACCGGATTATTGATTACGTTTACAAGCGTGGCCAAATGCCGTTGTCGCTTAGAAATTACGAACGTTTTTGGCAGAACCCGCAGGGCAAACCGACGTATTTAGCGACGTTCTTACCTGGCTTTGATGTGTTAGATGAGAATGGTCAAGTTCAGCAGCCGGGTTACCCACACGCCAAAATATCTGCACCACAGAATTTAACGCCGCCGGATTTTGTTATTGGTCAACACAGCTATTTTGCCGATGTATTCCAATGGCGCTTAGTATCGCAACCCGAGGGCAGCGAAATTGCGCTTGCCGATTTAAACGCTGCCAACGTGATGATTGAATCGGCAGATGATGGTGAATATGTGTTTGAACTGACGGTGACCAACAGGAAAGGCCAACAAAGTACACCAACTCAGATGACTGTGACTGTGAATAATGAAGCGCTTGATGGATTGACCTTCGTTGAAGATATCCGGCCGATCATGGGAACGTCAACTAACACCTCGTGCTCTGAATGTCACCGAGCGGATTCGGCCTATCCAGGAATTCCCGCCTATTATGCCGACTCCAATCCAGATCAATATTTTGATGTAGTTGCTCGCATTGATTTAGCAGACCCCGTGAACAGTCCAATCTTGATAAAACCGACGTCTCGTCAACACGGTGGAGCTATCCGATTTGATTTAACCACGGAAGAGGGCAGAGATGACTACAACACTGTGTTGCGCTGGATTATGTCGGGTGCTCCCTGTGGCAACGAGCCGGATGTTTGCCGATAGCTACTGGAAACAATTGATCAGTTTGTTTTCTGCACTTCGCCGTATACAAACTGACAGTTTTTCAGGTGTTTATAATCAGACATAGGCGATAAGCGCGTTGTTTGCACTAGGCCCACTTTTTCAATTTGTTGTCCTCGGTGTATTTCAAAATGCATGATTCGGCCCCTTGGCTCAGGGGTAAACGCCAAAAACTCTCCGTTGCCACGAATTTCATAAAACCCCAATACATCCCCATCATTGGAGTTTAGGCTTCCTGCTGACAACTGTATTTCGTTATCCTCACGTATGGTGATGTTCAAGTGGCTTTCACAGTTTTCAGCTTTGAAAACTTGGCCTTCAAACAGCGCCATACGCGCTTTTTCCAGATCAATCGAATCAGGCACTACAAAAAAGGCGAAACCGTCTGAGGAGACGCTGTGATTGCCCGAGCGCATAAGCTCTGTGCTAATCACAGGAATATCTAACGATTCGGCAAGAGAAATCAGCTGATTTAAGCTTTCGTAACCTTGTTTGGACAGCATTGGCGAGTAAAGTATTGAGGTGGAATTGATGTTTTGGGGAAATTTCAGTTGGTTAATTTCGACATTATAGCCTTTATTTTTCAATGCATTAGTAATTTTAGTTTGTTCTTTGGGGGTTAGGTGTTTAGCGTACAAATAGACGGTCGGTGATGAGCACGCGGCCAACAAACTGGCAAAAACCATACAAAATATCAATTTATTGATAATCTTAATGTTTAGGTTCAATGTAAATTCATCCGTGATAAAACAATAAAAACCAAGTCTGTTAGGAAAGTAACGTGAAATCAATCCCTTTCTCAAAATCCTCGATCCTCGCATTGGCGCTTTTTGGAGCCGCAGGATTACAAGCAAAACAAACACTGATCAATGCCGATGGTTACGTCGACGTAGCAACAGGCGAAACGGTGCAGTACATTTCTGTGCTGGTGGAAGACAATAAAATCATCAAGATTGGAACGCAAGGCCAAGTTCGAGCGGACAAAGACGCCGAAGTGATTAATTTGTCTGGCAAAACTTTGGTTCCGGGTCTAATGGATATGCACGTGCATTTGACTGGTGACGCCGAAGATAACTTCTTGGCGTCAAAAGGTAACTCTGTTCCACGGCAGACGGTAAAAGCGGTCAAGAATGCGAAAAAGACTTTGATGGCCGGTTTTACAACTGTTCGAAACTTAGGAGCAAAAGGCTACTCCGTGATTGCGGTGCGCGATGGAATTAATTCAGGTGAAGTCGTCGGTCCACGAATTTGGGCGGCAGGTCACTCGGTGAGCATTACTGGCGGCCATTGTGATGATAACTTCTCTCCACCTGAAGCGAAAAGTATTTCAGGTGGCGTCGCGGATGGACCTTGGGCGGTGCGTGCAAAAGTAAGAGAGAACATAAAATATGGTGCAAACACTATTAAAGTGTGTGCGACCGGCGGTGTATTCTCCAAAGGCACAAAAGTCGGTATTCAACAGCTAACCGAAGAGGAAATTCGTGCGGCGGTGGAAGAGGCCCATATGCGTGGTCTGGTTGCAGCGGCTCATGCTCATGGAACAAATGGTATCAAAGCGGCCATACGTGCTGGAATCGACTCGATAGAGCATTGCAGTTTTATGGATCAAGAGGCGATCGATTTGGCGCTGGAATATGGCACGTACTTGTCGTGTGATATCTACAATACAGAGTACACTTTGGCATTCGGTGAGGCCAACGGGGTACCTGAGGAAAACATACTGAAAGAAAAAATGGTATCTAAAGCCCAGCGTGAGAGCTTCCGCAGAGCGACGTTAGCCGGGGTAAAAATGGTGTTTGGTTCGGATGCCGCAATTTATCCACACGGCGACAATGGCAAGCAGTTTTCACGAATGGTGAAGTTTGGCATGACGCCGATTCAAGCCATTCAATCAGCGACGATTAACAGTGCAACATTACTGAAGGTGGATGACAAACTGGGTCAAATCAAAGAAGGTTATTTGGCCGATTTGGTCGCTGTCGAAGGCAACCCATTAATGAATATCGATACAATGGAAAATGTGGTCTTTGTAATGAAAGACGGTGAGATTTACAAACGTTAATCCGCCGGTTTATGCCCATAAAAAAGCCAGCGAATGCTGGCTTTTTTGTTGCGTAAGGCTAGAGCAAAACGCTCTAATTACTTAGGAATGTACTCATAGGTTGCTTGTAAACCTAGTGGTAAATCCAATCCCCAGTACGCCAATAAGAACAAGGTCCAAGCCACCAAGAAAGTGATTGAGAACGGCAACATCATCGCTGTTAACGTACCAATTCCGGCACTGGACACATAGCGCTGACAGAACACAACAACCAGTGGGAAGTAAGGCATCAGTGGAGTAATGATGTTGGTACTTGAATCACCGATACGATACGCCGCTTGAGCAAGGTCCGGAGAGATACCCAGTTGCATTAACATCGGCAAGAATATCGGAGCGAGCAAAGCCCATTTCGCGGACGCTGAACCAACAAACAAGTTGATAAAGCCGGTCAATAGAATGATACCTGCGATGGTAACACCGCCCGGAAGCGCCATCGCTTTTAAGAACTCCGCGCCTTTCACGGCTAACAAAATACCTAAATTAGACTGGCCAAATGCGTAAATGAATTGAGCAATAAAGAACATAATCACTAAGTAGTAACCCATGCCCGACATGGCTTTGCTCATGCCCTCAATAAACTGCTTACTGCTTCTAATCGAACCAATAGCCACACCGTAAACCAAACCTGGAACCAAGAACAAGAGGAATATCAGCGGTACAATTGATTTCATTAGCGGTGCAGAGAACGACGTTAGAGAACCGTCCGCGGCGCGCCATGGCGAGGTTTCATAAGACGCTGAGATGAACATAATCACAACACCCGCGAGAATCGATAATAGAGCGAAACGCAGTGCTTTGCGCTCTTTAGCTTCCAGTGGATCCATAGTAGGTAGGTCGCTGAAGTCGCCGTCTAGCTCATTATTTTTTAGTTTAGGCTCAACAATCTTGTCGGTGATGAACCAACCAAGACCAGTGATGAGAATTGAAGAGACCGCGGTGAAGTAGTAGTTGTTCAGAGGGTTTAGGGTGATTGACGGATCAAAAATCTGCGCACCGGCTTGCGATATGCCTTGAAGCATTGGGTCTAGCGCAGATGGCACGAAGTTGGCTGAGAAACCGCCAGAAACACCGGCAAATGCGGCGGCAATACCAGCAAGAGGGTGACGGCCAGCGGCATAGAAAATAACACCGCCTAACGGGATAACTAAAACGTAACCGGCATCAATTGCAGAGTGGCTGACAATACCGACCAAAATGATCATTGGTGTTAATAACCACTTGGCGGTCACTGACATCATCGCTCTCAGACCGGCATTAATGAAGCCGGAGTGCTCTGCGACGCCAATACCTAACATTGCGACCAACACCACACCCACCGGATGGAAGTGTGAGAAGTTGGTTACCATAGAGGCAAAAAACTGGGTGAACGCGTCACCGCTCAATTGATTTACGACTTGCAGTGGTTCGCCAGAGCGCGGATCGATAACGTTGTAATCAACGCCTGACATGGCCCAAGACAAAGCCCAAACAAGGGCAAGTAATGCGATAAACAACACCGCCGGGTCGGGTAACTTGTTACCCCAGATCTCAACCTTGTTGAGGGCGCGTTGTACAAAGGAGGTTTGTTCCATAGTGCTAACCTTTATTATTATCTGCAGAGTATTAGAGTTGTATCCCTCACCCTACTTAGTTTTAGCGAAAAAATTTAACCGCGTAACGCTAATGGAAAGTGGCGCGTATTGGTAGTGTTTTCTGGTGGAAAACGGCGAAAAGCAAAGATTTTTTATTGATTAAGGTAGTGATCGTCGTAGAAGGTTTTCACCCAATCAGGTTTGTACAGTGTCAGTATCGTTATCGTCATACCGTTCAGTAGGCCTTCAGGAAACAGCAGCAGTGGAATAAGGATTAGATAATTATCGCTAACGATCCGCCAATCATAGAGTTCCATTCCGCTGAAATACATGGAAAAAACGAACATTTTTAAGCTAATACATGCGGCACCAGCGAAGAAGCTACAAACAAAAATGTAAACAAACAGGTGCCTAGGTAATTTATGAAAAGCGAAAATGTAGATGAAGTAGCTCAGTGCAATCGGAATCACGGAGCCGATGACCCCAACAACACCAAAGTCCGCCCAGCTAGAATGACCTAAAGCAGTTATGGTGATTAAAGCCAGCAATGAACTGAACATGGCCCACCGCCATCCTAACACCAACGTCATGGCGGTTAACCACAGAAAGTGAATTTCAAGCCCTGGGTAAATTCCGGTCCGAAACCACCAGAGCACGGCGAGTGCAGCGCTGGCACCAAACACCAGATGTTGAATTTTGGTGGAGCGCAATTGAGTCAAAACGGGCTTTAACGCAAAAAATACGATGGCAAGATACGCCAGCCAAAACACCCCTTGGGTAAAAGACCACTGACTCAATTGAAGTTACTCCGAAAAGCTCTGATGGAATAATTATTGTTGATTATTCGGACGAATGCTTGGCTTTTTAGTTTTACATTCGGTTTCTTTGATATCAGCACCTTTAACTTCTTTAAAGCCCAATGCTTTGGCTGCGGTGACATCAGCTTGGGAAATCGTGTGAATATTGACGTCCGGTGTACCGCCACCGCACACTGCAGGGAATAAAACCCCTTGTTGTTGGCCGCAACTCGCAGCTGTATTGTCGATTCCTGCGTCTGTTAAAATCTTCGCGGTTTGATCAAGAGACTTGCCCAATCCTAAGCACTGTTTGGCGCCACTGTTGATAAACACTTGAGTATCTGGTTGGGTACTGGCACAGGCGGCGAGAGATAGCACTGTGGTACTCAGTACCACGCGCGTAATGAAGTTGATCATGAAGATTCCTTAATATTGTTTTATATCGAGCGGATGAGCGGAGGTCTGCTGTTCCGATTCTGTGTCCAGATATTCTGCTACTTTCTCTTCCAAATCAACAATTTTACTGTTTTGAACAACAACACGATCAACCAACCCGGCGATAATCTTATTTTTTATACCTTCACGAAGTTTGATAGGTAAATGGTCAAAAAGTTCTTTATTAATGCGCAGGGCTATGACGTCGGTACTTGCCGTTACTGTGGCACTCCTAGGCTCCGCACACATGAAGCCAACTTCACCAATAAAGTGACCAGGACCTACCGTTGCGACGGGTTTTTGATCCATAGTGACGGTTACCTCGCCGTTGAGTAGAATGAAAAACGAGGAATCTTGTTCACCTTTTTTAATAAAGACCTCGTCTTTATCTATGAGTACCACCAAGTTAGGCAAGTTAGCGATGTCGTTGCGTTCGGAGGCACTGAGGCCAGAAAACAGAGGAATACGATTAAGAAACTCGACCAGTTTTAACTTGGAAACCTTATTGATCCGTTTCACTCATGGGTCCATTAATTAGCTGTCTTGTAGATAATATAGAGGGAATTGATGAAGTTATCTATGGTTAAAGCAACGATAACAATTGTCGATAACCTTTAGAGCGGGAATAATTTAAGAGGGTAAAGTAATGAAATATGGACGAGGGATAATCTCAGCCGCTTTATTTTTAAGCTTGCCTATGAGTGCCATGGTGAACGAAACGGACTTTGGGTCGACCGCGACCGAGCCTGTGCTTAGCCAACTCAGCAGTATAGAAAGCTCCAGTGAGAGTCATCGCGGCTATCGGTTTGCGATTCAAATCGGCTTTTTTAAAGACAAAAAATCCGTTTGGCGGTTTATTGCCAACGAAGCTTTATCAGAAGATGAACTCAGAACAGTCAAAGTACAAGGTGGCTACGCTTTGCTGTTTGGCCGTTATCAAACCTTTGAGATGGCTGAAATCGTATTGGAACAACTGCAGCTAGATAACAGGGACAGTTTTATCGTTAACTTACCTTAGTTCAGAAGTTCCGTCGCGTCGTCTTGCAAGTCTTTGCAATCTTCCCGGGTAATACCAAGGACTTCACAACAGAGCCCTTCAATTAACGGCCAGTCTCTCGAGTTTTTATACCGTCTTTCAACGGACACAATGTTTTCAGCTAGCTTAAGTATCGCAAAATAGACTTGGCTCATATCGCCAGTGACTTTTTCCACCATACCCAAATCGTGATGTCGCAAGATCAACTGACAGATGTCTTTGGGCAAATGCCATGAAGCCGCTAAAAGGTAACCAATAACGGCGTGATTGGTTTTGAACAAGTGCTCTTCGACTTCGACGATGCCACGCTGATAATTGTCGTTCGCGAGTTGTAATGCTTTGACGTATTGCTTGAACTTGATTGCCATTGGCGGAACGCCGCAGTCATGAAAAAGTCCCAGAGCATAAAGGTTCTCTGGTGGTACTGTGGCGTCAACCTTCTGTTCTATTAACATAGAGACGTTGGCAATTTCCGAGGCCGTGTCCCAAAAGCGCCCTAAGCTAATGCAGCAACTGTTATCTGAAAAAGCCTCTTTTAATTTTAGACCTTGAACCAGATTGGTGACGCCGTCCCATCCCAAAAACATAACGGCTTGTTTGATATCTGAAACTGTTCTAGCCAGACCGTAGGCCGGAGAATTGATAATTTTTAATATTGCTGAGGCAATGGCGACGTCTTTTGCTATTACGTCTGCCTCGTCTTGTAGTGACGGCTTGTCACTTTTGATGAAGTTCTGTAGGTCGGTTAACAGTTGTGGTTTTGGAGGGGTGATAAAGTGCTCGTTTATATCCCTGATAATAGCTTCATTTACTTCTATCACGTCGACTCCTTGTTGCGTCAACGAGATTGAGCCGACCTCATTATTCTAGTCCATGTAAACGAGGCCGCTATGACAACAAGGGTAAATGACGCAATATCGACGACTTATTTTCTCGCTACCAAGTGAACTGTACTTGTCGCTCGCTGCAAAAACGCGCCTTCGCAATAACACAGGTAGAAGTTCCAAAGTCGATTAAAACGTTCATCAAAACCAAACTCACTGATCTGTTGCCAGTTTTGGTTAAAACGTACGCGCCAGTCTTCGAGTGTTTTGGCGTAATCTAAACCTATGTCGTGAAGCTCGTGCAGAACCATTTCTGTATCTTTGCGTAAGTGTTTAGTCATCACTTCAATGCTTGGTAGGCAGCCGCCAGGGAAGATATAGCGCTGAATAAAGTCAACGTTGTTTTTGTAATGCTCAAAGCGCTGATCCGCAATGGTAATGGCTTGAATTAACATTTTGCCGCCACTTTTGAGCAATGAGTTACACTTGCCAAAGAAGCTCGAGTAGTACTGATGACCAACAGCTTCTATCATTTCTATAGACACGAGCTTGTCGTATTGGCCTTCTAAATTGCGGTAGTCTTCTTTCAGGAGGGTGATCTTATCACTCAAACCTAGCGCTTTAACCCTTGCTTCAGCATATTCATGTTGAGCGTCTGAGATGGTCGTGGTGGTTACATGGCAGCCGTAGTTTTGCGCGGCATAGATAGCAAGTCCACCCCAGCCGGTGCCAATTTCGATCACCCTGTCTTCGCTGTTCAAGTCCAGTCGTTCGCAGATGGTTTTAAGCTTGTGCAGCTGCGCTTCATCTAACCCTGAGTTGGCGTTTGGGTAAATTGCTGACGAGTACATCATTTCAGGATCAAGGAATCGGGTGTAAAGCTCGTTGCCTAAGTCATAGTGCGCGAGAATATTCTGCTTCGCTTGCTCTTTCGAGTTTTTGTTGCGTTTATGGAACAGTGTGTTTTTCAGTTTCGATAACCAGTTAGCGCTGCTCTCGAGTTTGTCCAATTGTGCTTGAGCAATGACAAACACTTGTATCAATTGGGTAAGGTCGGTTGAGTCCCACTTGCCTTCGACATATGCCTCCGAGGCACCAATGCTGCCGTTGGCAATCAATGTTGGGTAGACGCTTGGGTCCAAAATGGTCAGTTGACCGCAAACTTTAGCGTCTTTGTCGCCAAAAAATTGCTCTGATGACGCACCATCAAACGTTTCGACGACCTCTAAACCTGTGCCTTTGAGAGAGCGCAGGGCTGCAAATACGGTTTTTCTGCAAGCATTCTGATACCAGCTCAATCCTTGTTCTGCGTGTGTTGTGACCGTATTTTCCATCTCTAAACCTCTAAGATTCTTGTTGTTTGTGTGTGCTTCCAGGGTGTCCAATAAACGGTACGCCCTTGAGCCAAATTTTCAATGCCTGCCAATAAATCGCGGCTTTAATTTTTAGAGTCATCATCGGCATACGTTTTACCAGTGTCGCAATAGCGGCTTTTGACATGGGTTCTCTGTCCAACAACAGATTGGCACTGAACAGCTTGTTGCCGTCTTCATCAATATTTTCTATTGCTAGTTTAAGTCGTTCGCCGGGCGTCTCGATTTTCCACCTGTACCCCATGTCCATTGCCATAAAGGGCGACACCGGAAAGGTTTTATCTGTTAACGCTTTATCACCAAGTTTCACTAGATAGTAGTGTCGTTCGTTCCAAGGCGTATTTGACACTTCGGCTAACATGTATTGGCTATCGCTCGGCGATTCCTTATACAAAAAGTAGAAGTTAACGGGCGAAAAATACAAGCCAAAACAACGAACTTGTGTAAAAAGTATGACATTTGTGCCAGGTAACTCGGCTGTCGCACTTAACTCTTTAAATTTTCTAACAATACGCTGCTTAAATTGCAGAGGATCACCAAAGCCATGATCTTTTTCGCTGAACCGAAGCGGTCTCAAACGACTCATGCCGAGCCAAGGGCTAATTTTCATAACGGTATCGAGCTCGTCGAGATCGAGTCCGAGCATGTACATCTTGTACGAGAATTTATGTTGCTTCACCGTCAATCGGGTGTGACTGACGATACCAGAATATATGCCACTATTAAGATGGTTCATAACTCACAGCCGAAACGCTTAGCAACATCGACGGCGCTTCGAACACCGTCTTCATGAAAACCGTTGTACCAGTACGCGCCTACAAAATGGGTGCGATGTTGTCCACAAATGAGTTCACGTTTGTGTTGAGCCTCACGGGATTGAGTTGAAAACACAGGGTGGTCGTATTCAAACTGGCCTATGACCTTATCTTGAGCGATGGCCTCTGGTTTGTTCAATGTGACACAAAACGTGTGGCGGCTTTCGAGTCCCTGCAATATGTTCATGTTGTAAGTAAGAGTGGCTAATTTGTCGAAATCATCTGTCAGTAAGTAATTCCAACTCGCCCAAGCCAAGCGACGTTTCGGCAACATGCTGGTGTCAGTGTGCAAGGTCACTTGGTTTTTAACGTAAGGAATGTCGCCTAGCACGTCCTGTTCTTGTTGCGTTACATTGGCCAAAAGTTTCAGGGCTTGGTCTGAGTGGCAAGCAAACACGACGTCGTCGAATGTTTTTTTGCTGCCATCGGCGAACTCAAGCTCAACCCTGTCTTCATGACGGTGCACCGTCTTAATGTCAATTTGCAGATGAATCTTATCTTTGAATCTCTCGGTTAATGGCGGAATGTATGATTTTGAGCCACCAGGAACGACATACCATTGCGGTCGGTCAGAAATGTTAAGAAGACCGTGGTTGTAGAAAAACTGCACGAAGAATCGCAACTCAAACGCCAGAACCTGATTTAAGCTCGATGACCAAATAGCAGCGGCCATCGGCAGAATGTAGTTTTGGCTGAAGTTGTCATTGAAGCCTTCTTTTGCCAGAAACTTACCTAAGGTAGCACCTGACTCAAATTGGTCGTTGTGATAAAGCGCCTTGCAGGTTTTGTTGAATCTTAGAATTTGACGGATCAAAGACCAGAACTTAGGGTTAAGAATGTTACGACGCTGGGCAAATAAACTGTTCAGATTGTTGCCATTGTACTCCAGCCCTGTGCGATCGCTTTTTACCGAAAAGCTCATTTCCGTTTCTTGGCGATCGACGCCAATCTGAGCCATAAGCTTCAAGAAATTTGGGTAAGTTTTGTTATTAAAAACGATGAATCCCGTATCAATTTTGTGGCTTTCACCCTGATAATCGACATCGATTGTTGCGGTATGGCCGCCAATATAATCGTTTTTTTCAAATACAGTCACGTCGTGTTTCTGACTGAGAAGATACGCGGTAGTGAGACCGGAAATGCCTGATCCTATGATGGCGACTTTCTTCATTAAAAATTAACTCCCTGACGGTGATTCTGATCGTTCACTTGATTTTGGTGTAATTAGCTTTTGCCACCATGTCAGTGGCAACATGTTGAATAGCTTTAAAGTCCAAATTAATCGGTTTGGAAACGCGATGTGGACTTTGCGCTTGGCAATGCCTTTGGCAATTCGTTTAACCGCATCTTCAGACGACATAATAAAAGGCATAGAAAAATGATTACGGTCTGTCAGTGGGGTTTCAATAAATCCCGGTGATATGCGGCTGACGTCTATGCCATGATTTTTCAAATCGAGGTATAAAGTATCCGCCAAGTAAGCGAGGCCGGCTTTCGACGCACCGTAAGCTTCCGCTTGTGGCAGTGGCAACATGGAGGCCGATGAGCCCATCAATACAAGCTGCGCTTGACCTACGCTTTGTTGTAACTTCGGGACTAAGGCTTCAATTTGATAACCCAGTGACACGAGATTGATGTTGATGAGCCGTTGGAACAGTGCCGCGTCAAACTCGCTAGCATCTTTGATGTATTCGCAGTCACCAGCATTTAATATGGCGAGGTCGATAGCAGGAAGCTGACTCAGTTGTGTTTTAGTTTCCGAGTAGTCGGTGACATCAAAGCAGACGCCACTGACATTGCCAAACTCACTGAGCTGAGACAGTTTCTCCGGGTTTCGACCGCAAGCAAAAATACGATGACCGGCTTGGGCGTAAAACTCGACCAGTGATTTTCCGATGCCGCTGGTGGCGCCTGTGATAAGAATGTTCATGAGCTAGCCTTGGTTTTGATTATACGAATGGCGACACCAATTAACGGCAAGTTTTCATACAGCATAGCGCCAAGGTCAAAGTAATCGCGATGAAACTTCACTTTGCCATCGACAAACTTTAGCTGCGAGTGGCCTTGCACTTTGATGAGCCTTCCACTGTTAATTTTGCTGTGGGCATAACTCATTTGCCAATAGATAGCGGCGTTGTCTTCAGTGTAAAAACGCTCAGTGATTTTGAATTCACATTCGACCAAGTTTTCGTATAGATGACTGAAATATTCTGCCAAAGTATCGAGCCCATGCAATTCGTGTAAGGGGTCGATAAAGGTCACGTCGTCAGTGTATATTTCGCTTAAGGTTGCAAGGTTTTCCTTGTTCAACCCGTTGTAAAGATTAACAAACTTGTCTAATGCTTGATCGAGATTGGTGATCTGATCTAAATTTGTCGGATTCAGGCCCATGGTCTATTCTCTGTATCCTGCTTCAATTAATTGCCTTATAGAACTCTAAAGCATTAAGCCGTGCAGTTTTGTGTTCAACAATCGCTGGCCAATATCCTTGAATACCATTTTTACCAATATATTCGTGTGGAAAATGAATATGTTTGATTGGGATCCTGTCAAGTTCTGGTAAATATTTACGCAAAAATGTGCCGTCAGGATCAAACTTTTCACTTTGGCTAATCGGATTAAATATGCGGAAGTAGGGCTGAGCATCGCACCCGGTCGAGGCTGCCCACTGCCACCCGCCGTTATTGTTGGCAAGGTCGATGTCGATAAGATGTTCAGCAAAGTAACGCTCACCGTGACGCCAATCAATCAATAAATGTTTAGTTAAAAAGCTGGCCACGACCATACGTAAACGATTGTGCATCCAACCCGTTTGATTTAACTGGCGCATCGCGGCATCAACAATTGGATAGCCGGTTTTGCCCTCGCACCACTTTTCAAAAAGCTCCGGCGAGTTTGGCCAGTTCATGTGTTGATATTTTTCTAGAAAGCTTTTTCCCTTTGCCAAATCCGGGCAGTGAAACAACAGGTGTCGATAAAAGTCGCGCCAGATGATTTGGTTCACCCAAGGGCGTTTAGGGTGGTCGTCGCGTTCAAGAACGTCTGGCGATGTATTGACAATATTTGCCAATAAACGCTTGGCACTCACCGCTCCTATGGCTAAGTGAGGAGACAATTTTGACGTCGCAGGTAGACTAGGGAAGTCACGGTCGTCGCCATAATCATCAATGATTTTCTCAGCGAAGTTTGGCCACTGCTCTCGCCAGACTTCGGGCATCAGGGGCCAATCGCTGGAGTCGCGTTTATCCGATGAAAAATCAACACTAGCAGGCGCAACGTCTTGGTTTGCAGGTAACTGATTCAACAGGGCATGAGTTGGGCTTAAACCAATGCCGGTATTTTGTACTCGGGCGGCCCATGCTTTTTTGAAGGGCGTATACACCTTGTACATCCCCCCCGTTCCATTGAGCAATTCACCCTTGGGGACAACAACGTCCGATTCAAATGACTGCCAATTTACGGAATTGGCTTGCAGCAGTTCGGAACAGGTTTGGTCTCTGATGACCTCATTTATTTCCAGTTCTTGATTAACGACGACATGAGAAATTCGTTGCTCTTGGCAGAATGCTAATAGCTGAGAAGGGGTTTGTTTGAAATCGCCAAAATCAAAACAGTGAAATTCGATGCCATACTTCGCTAGTTGTTCAGCCAGTGCACGAACGTGACGTTCTAAAAAGTCAATTTGAATTGGCGCTCTGTGGTGTATTTCCCACTGTTGCGGGGTGGCGATGAAGACCGCTTTAAAATCGATGCCATGTTCTAATTTTTGCTGAAGCACAAAAGACAAGGCTGGATTGTCGTCCAGCCGTATGTCATTTCTAAACCAAAGTAAATTCAATTGCTTTAATATCCGTATCGCAATCGCAAGTCAGCTGGATATGGATCCAAGTACTTTTGATTGGCTAAGTAATCATTTGGGTAAGTGTTTAGGTAGTGTTTTATAAGCGTCAGTGGTGCCATTAGTGGAAGAATACCTTCTCGGTATTCATGAATGGACTGACTAAGCTCTTTTCTTTGAGACTTATCCAAATGCTTTGAGAAATACCCCTGCAAGTGTTGCAACGTATTGCAATGACTGCCACGACTAGCCTTCTGCTTGAGTGCTGTCATGAAGTCAACTATGTATTGTTGCGCCATTTCTTCCAGTGGCAAATCACTGGTGCCCAAAAACTTACCGAGTTTGCGGTACGCGTCTTGGCTGTGGCTAAGCAGCAAGTACTTATATTGACTGTGAAATTGAATAAGTTTATGTTTTGTCAGCCCCGTTTCGTTAAAATTCAACCAGGTATTATAAGCAAATACACGAAGGACGAAGTTTTCCCGAATCAATGGGTCGTTCAGTCGACCGTTTTCTTCACATGGCAAGGCTGGGTTGTACTCCATGATTTGTCGAGCAAACATGCCAATGCCAGTTGCCTCGCTGCCGGTGACGTCACCGTCCGCATTCTGGTGGTAAACCTTTACCCGCTCCATACCGCAACTGGGGCTTTTGGCTGTGAAGACAAAACCGCTTAAATCGCCACTGATTTCTGCGATTTTCTGGCCGTATTCCGCGAGTTCTTTTGTCACATCGCCACTGCCGTCAGGACGACATACTTTAATTTCATTTGCGTGTTTTACCTGGCGAATAGTTGGACGAGGAACTCCCATGCCAATGGCCACTTCAGGACAATAAGGGCGAAACTCAACGTGTTTCGCCAGCTCGTTCATGCAAAAATTAGATTTTTTGTGACTGCGGTCGTAGCGAACTTGTTGTCCAGCTAAACAGGCACTAAGTCCAAGCACTACTTTCATAACGCGCCTCCTGTTTTCCGTTTCCGTTTAGTAAATCAAGCTACCGATTGGGTTGAACAGTTTGTGTATACCCTTTGTAAAGTGTAATGCATCATCGGCCACCGTGTAGCACAAACAGCCTTCTTTTGTTCTTGGCTGATGATTGTGATGGTTGTCTAACAATATAAAGTCGCCTTTGGTATAACGGCCCATTTCGTCTTCAAAACTTCCATCTAACAGCAAAGTGATCTCGAATCCTTTGTGGGTATGACATGGCACTTCGCCGCCCGCGTCGATATGGAGTAAATGACTGTGTACGTGACCTTCGCCTAAATCAATGCTTGAACGCGAAAGCTTGCCCAGGTTTCGCCACTGAGAAAGTGGAACATTGCTCAATGCTCGCGGCAGTTTGTAGCTTGTATCGTTGACCTTAATTTTAGTCTGCTTCATCACCGGCTCTTCGGCAATGTCATCATCCATTAGGATGTCCGCCATCATGTCGTCTAACTCGCTGCCGGCGTCAAATAATTCAACCGTCTCCGTCTCTGGTTCAAGCTGATTATGGGCGAGGGCTTGTGTCAGTTGCTGAATTTCTTGATTACACTCTTCGCACATTTGGCTGTGGATTGAAACTGCAATAGCAATTGACGCTGGCAAGTCACCTGCGACGTATTCCATTAGGATTTGCTTACTTGGGTGATACTTAATCATGGTCGGCTCCTAACTGCTGTTTTAACTTGGCCACGGCAAGGCGAATACGCGACTTCACCGTTCCGACCGGAATATCTAATTGTTTTGCTAATTGCTCGTGGGTCATTTGTTCAAAATAAACCGCACGCAACGCTTCTCTTTGTTTGTCTGGTAGGCTGTCGACTAAGTGGTCTAGGCGTCTGCTGAGAATGTGATCAGCCACCTCGTGTGGGTCAACAAGTTGCTCTTCGATTGGCCAGATGTCGTCACTGAGCGACTCCACCATCTGGTTCTTATTTTTGCGCATGATGTCAAAAATGACGTTACGCATGATTGTGTAAATCCAAGTCGTGGCCGCGCCTTTCTCGGATGAGTATAGGTGCGCCTTTTTCCAAACTCGAGACATAACTTCTTGTGTTACGTCGAGCGCCGAGGATTCGTTGTTTAGCTTCTGCTGAGCGATGCGGCGTACTTTGGGGGCAAAGTGATTAAACAAAGTCGCAAATGCGCGTTTGTCTCTGTTGTTGGCCACAGAAACTAGGCAATGGTTTAGCTCCTGGCTTTCAGGGCTAATGGCTTCAGCTTTATTCATACCCCGGTTTGGTTTCCTTTGCTGGGTTAAACTCGCAGAGTTAAGCGTATTACTCATCATTTCATTGCGCTACCTTTTTAGCAAACTATATCTGCCTCTACGCACGCAACGCAGAAATGGATCAATTTTTTACAATCGAAAAAACAAAATCGAGTGCATCGTTGAATGAGTCTGGTTTAACGAACATGTTTTTGTCGTCATCTTTTAATGGCAATACTTCTAACCAACGGCGCAATACCCAATCTGGTTGTTCAAAATCTGGACGGGGATAGAGTTCCTCAAGCATCGGATTTTGTTCAAACAATTTGACCAAAGTGTTGTGTAACAGTCTGATTTGATCGTCATCACTGCTTTGTTGTTGACTTTGCCAGTGTTCGTACACTTCTACGTTACCGCGTTTAAGGCCATCGCTCTCGATGGTGACGTCTAACAGACGGACCATTTGCTGACACTGCACGTCGATGTGCAATAGGCCGTCATCGCCCGTGCTAAAGTCGATTATTTTGACCCAACTGCCCCAATTAGCATGGGCACAGTTAGGATCAAACGCCATCAAAGGACTGGCTATAACAAAGCCAATATCACCTGCGGACTCTTGGACCAAGCGTATGTAGCGCTGTTCGAAAACACGCAGTTTCGTTACGCCACCGGGAAGCAAAAATATTGGCAACGGGAAATAAGCTAGGTTCATAAACTCTTCTCTAAAATCAGTTGTCTAGCTTTACGGCGAAATTTTTGGTTTGGATCAACCAAAATCCATGATGGATTTTCTCGATATCCTCGTATATGGAAAGATATTATTTCCATTTGAAGTGTAATGTCTTAATATTCTAGTGATTGTATTGCTGGGAACAAAAATATGGCATTTAACGGAAAATTGTTGGATGGGATGGTGATATTTGCCGAAGTTATTAAAGCGGGAAGTTTCACCAAAGCTGCGGACTCCTCTGGTCATTCAACCTCGTATATCAGTAAAGAGATCAACAAACTCGAAGAGCGCCTTGGGGTCAGGTTGATGCATCGGACAACAAGAACTATTAGCCTTACCCCCGAAGGGAAACTTTACTTTGAGCAATGCCAACAAATTATCAACGATGCCAGAGAAGCGGAATTTGCTCTGAGCGGGCGTCAACTAGAGCCGCAAGGGGAGTTGAAAGTGAGCTGCCCTGTCAGCTTTGGATTGTCGCGAATTCGACCAATTCTGTCTAAATTTCTAGAAACTTACCCTCAAGTTACATTGAATATGGATTTGAACGACCGCAAAGTGGATGTGGTGGGGGATGGCTTTGATGTCGTTATTCGAGCCTCAATGAAACTGGAAGATTCAAGTCTGATTTGCCGCCGTTTTATGACGTCGAAGGCGGTGACAGTAGCCTCGCCACAATACCTAGAAAAGTATGGCAAACCGAAGAGCCCGAGCGAGCTCATAAACCACAAAACCATGTCCTACAGCAACTTGAAAGCCCCGAACAACTGGATTTATCACAACGACGCGGGCGAGGAGACTGTGGTTACGGTCAACAGTGAAGTGATCACCAATAGTCCTGAGCTGGAGTTAGAGCTTTGTTTAGGCGGCCAAGGCATCATGCGGATGCCAGTTTTCAACTTAGGTGATGAAATCGAAACCGGCAGACTCGTCCCTTTATTTGAAGACTATCTGGAGCCAGAAGTGAGCGTGTATTTGGTCTACGCAAGTCGCAAACACATGTCGGCAAAAGTCCGAGCATTTATTGATTTTATCATGGCTGAATTAGGTACGCTTTAGGCAATAATGTATTGCAAATTGGTAGGTTTATCCCACCAGGTTACTTAATTAAGATGTATCAAAGTCGACACTAGGAACATTAAATGAAATCAGTCTTAGTTATAGTGGTGCATCCAAACTTGCACCAATCAACCATCAACCGTGCATTACTGAATGGTGCAGGGCAGGTGAAAGGGGTGAAAATTCACGATCTTTACAATGTTTATCCTGACGGCGTCATTGATATTGAAGCTGAGCAAAAGCTGATCGAACAATTTGACACCTTAGTATTTCAGCATCCTTTCTACTGGTACAGCGCTCCGGCTTTACTAAAAGAATGGTTTGATTTAGTGCTTCAGTATGATTATGCCTATGGCCCGAACGGACACGCTTTGGCAAACAAGAACTGGTTGTCAGTAATATCTACCGGAGGCAGCAAACAAGCTTATTGCGCTCAGGGCCACAATCGTTTCTCTATTCGCGAGCTATTGACTCCGTTTGATCAGACCGCGCACCTTTGCCAAATGAAGTTCTTGCCACCAATGGTATGTTATGGCGCCAGAGCGCTGGCGAAAACCCCTGCACAACTTACTCAGCAAGTTGGCCACTACCAGCAAATTTTGACAGAACTGGTTAGCGATACGTTGAACATCGAAGATGATTGGCAAACATTAAACCAGCGTTGGGGAGATTAAAATGGAACACAATATACTGGCAGACGCTTTTATTTATTTACTCGCCGCAGTTGTATCGGTGCCTATTGCAAAGCGCCTAGGGCTGGGGTCTGTGCTCGGTTATTTGGTTGCAGGAGTGTTAATTGGCCCATTCGTCTTGCAGTTGGTTGGTGACCAAACCGATGTAATGCATTTTGCCGAGTTTGGCGTTGTCATGATGTTGTTTCTCGTCGGCCTCGAACTCAAACCCAGCCTACTTTGGCGTATGCGCGGCCCCATACTTGGCAGCGGCGGCTCGCAAGTATTGTTGACAACTTTGGCGTTAACTGCCATTGGTTTGTATTTTGAATTGCCGTGGCAGCAGGCGCTCGCCATAGGGATGATCTTAGCCCTTAGTTCCACTGCGATTGCGCTACAAAGCTTACAGGAAAAAGGCTTGATGAAGACCTCGGCTGGGCAAGGCTCATTTGCCGTGTTGTTGTTCCAAGACATTGCCGTCATTCCAATGTTGGCTTTGTTGCCTTTATTGGCAATCAGCACCACCGAAGTCTCCTCCGCAGCTCATCATGGCAGTGAATTGCAAGGTTGGGCAAAAGGGGCGGTCGCAGCTGCTGTGATTGCGGGTATTGTCTTTGGTGGGCGCTTCTTGATGAATCCAATTTTCAGTTTTATTGCCCAGAGTAAATTGCGTGAAGTGTTTACCGCGTCAGCATTATTGTTGGTCATTGGCGTTGCCTTGGCTATGCAGGCGATTGGATTGTCGCCTGCGCTGGGCACCTTTTTGGCAGGGGTAGTATTGGCCGAGAGTGATTATCGACATGAGCTAGAGAGCAACATTGAGCCATTTAAAGGCCTCTTGCTCGGGTTGTTTTTCATCTCCGTGGGAGCAAGCATCGATTTCAACTTATTAATGAGTTCCCCCATGGTATTAGTGTCATTGATGGTGGTACTTATTGTGATCAAGTTCGTCATCTTATTTGGACTAGGGAAATTCGCGAACTTGGCGTTGGCGGATAGATTCACCTTTTCGTTTGTCTTGGCTCAAGGCGGTGAGTTTGCGTTCGTATTGTTTGCTTTTGCTTTGAGTGTCAACGTATTACCGACTGAGTTGGTTGGCCCACTGATATTGGTTGTTGCCTTGTCGATGCTGTTGACGCCAGTGATGTTGATTATTAATGAAAAGATCGTTCAACCCTTGCTAGAGGGCAGGCAAGATCAACGCGAGGCAGATTTAATCGAAGATGACGAAAACCCGGTTATCATTGTTGGTTTTGGACGTTTTGGTCAAGCTGTGGGACGTCTTTTGGCAGCGAATAAGATTGGTTCAACTATTTTGGATCACGATGCAAGTCAAATCGATATGGTTCGAAAGTTTAATTATAAAGTGTATTTTGGTGAGGGAGAACGTGCGGAGTTGTTACATGCAGCCGGGGCCGACCACGCTAAGTTATTGGTGATCGCGGTTGATGACAAAGAACAAAGCATGAGAATTGTTGAAACGGCAAAGTCACATTTCCCAAATTTAGTAATTATGGCGAGAGCCATTGATAGAGGCCATGCCACTGAATTATTGCAAGCTGGAGTGGAACATATCGAGCGTGAAACTTTGGCAGCAGGCCTTGAACTGGGGGCAAAAGCTTTGTCTGTGTTGGGCTGGCGTAGCAATAATGCGTGGCGAGCGAGTCGATTGTTCAAACGCCACGACGACGATATGGTCGCGGAACTTGCGGCAATGCAGGAGCAAGACGAGGGCTTTTTTATTGATCATGCCGCTCAAGCGAGGACATTTATCCAGCAGACATTAGAAAAGGATTTAAAGTGGGAGCATGAAGCTGACGAACACGCTTGGGAAAAGCCAGGCCACTTAACTAAACAAGATTAACTTACAGCCACCTTTGGGTGGCTTTTTCTCTAAAAATGGTAACTTACCGATACATATGAACCATTGTTTTGATCTTGAATCCCGAGCTTTGCACTGAGCTTCTTGCTAAATTTATAGCCGACCTCCAAATCAACGCCTTCTTCGTTGCGTTGGCGACCATCGTCAATTTCAAGGTATTCATATTTCAGCTTTAGATTAAAGCTGTTCTCAAAATCAGTGTCATAGGCGACGCGGTAGCCAAGCCCAACTTCATCTTTTTGTCTGAGTTCGCTTTCCAGACTGAGACTATCAATGTCGGGCAGATTGAAATCTGCACTCGCAGTGTTTTGCACATCGGACTGTTTGGTCTGGTAGCCTAAAAGTACCGATGCGCTTAGGTTTGAAGACGGGTTTAATGGATAATTGTATCCAGTGCCCAAAACAATACTCTTTTGATTTTGTTTTGATTTAAATTGGGTTATCTCGGCCTCATTGCCGACAGTTAATAATTTGGATGAGGATTTGTTGTTGATTTCTGCAACTACGAACCGGTTACTGTCTAAATAAAAGCGGCTGGCGACTGAATTGGCGGCGATTGGACGGACATCGCTTTGAACATCCTGATGAATCAAGCTGCGCACTGTCACGGAATTGTCTTGTGCAAAAGATTGCTGCGCAAAGAGCAGCAGTATCATAGCCATTATTATCAGTCGTTGCAGGCACATGTCTTCGTCCTTAAAGTCGTCTCGTCGCTTAGAACCCAATGTTTAAAAAAAGTTCAATTTTTATCAGTAAGTTAGCAATGTTCATGTGACCGGAGATAAGCCTTTTAGCATAAGCAATACACCGGAGACATTGGCTGCATAAGGGGTACTTGATTTGGCCACCCGCTCCAACATTTGAAAACTCTCACAGAATTTATCATCTAAATCAAAATGCGCCATACTCCAAAGCGGAAAGTCCCTGTGGTTAATGGATGTCTCACACAGCACCCGAATACCAAAGTGACGGGGATCCTGCTCAAGTACTGAGAGCAATTCGTGGATCTCGTCGCGGTTACCTTCAAGGATCTGGAAAAAGTAGTTGGGCAGACACGCGAGCAGTCCGGTAATGTTGAGGCGTTTGTTCTTTAATTTTGCTCTAGTAACCAACTCGGTGACGTCTTGCTCATTTGTCATCAAAGCCCTTTCACTCACATACATTAATTGAATCACAGTCTTCCCTCGGCATAATCCTTGCGCATAAAAATTGCTTTGAGACATTCAAGTGTAGAGCAAAGCAAGTAATTTGGTTAAAAAAAACAGAAATCTTTGGGGGGGATCACTGCAATAGCATTCAAGCACAGGCTCGATTCCCATAAGAGGGATCTGTTTTGACTTCGAATTGGCATTTTTATTGCTTTGTCATCAACCATGAATACAAATTTGCCGTGGATTGAGAGTCGAAAATGAAACGAATACTGTGCATAGTAATGGTCACTTTATTAAGTGCTTGTGCCCAGCTTGAAGACAAGCTCGACGCCTATAAAAAAAGGCAGGTAGAGGTGATCCCGAGGATCAATTATGAACCTGCATCGACGGAAGGCACGTTGCATTTTTACGTCGAGCAAATGGCGAGACAATTATTTGACACGACCAACGCATTTGACGTTTCCCGGCCGATCATCATAGGCACATTTTTGCCAGCTGGAAGTTTGCAAACCGGCGATAATCACGCGTTGTTGCCTTACGGCATTCAAATGCAGGAAAGTTTCGCAACGTTTGCAACTCAAGCTGGTTTGAACATTGTTGAATTTAAAGCGCTGGCCAATGTAAAAGTGAGCAATGACGCGGACATCATGATGTCGAGACAAGTGAAAGCGCTCGACAAAACTGTAAAAGCCGATTACATGCTAACTGGAACTTACAGCCAACAACAGAACAGCTTAATTGTGAACGTTCGACTTATTCGAGTGTTTGACAAAACAATTATTGCCGCCGCAACCGATTATTTGCCGCTGGACAGTATGTGGAATCATTCTAAAGTTCAGCTCAAAGACAACCGCCTGTACCGCGGTGAGTATTAGGAGTCAGTCATGAAATTGAAAATTTTATCGATATCAACGCTTTTATTGGTAAGCGGATGTTCAACATTGAAGAGTTGGACTGGCTTCGAAGAAGAACAAAGCGATGCGCAACTAGACTCGACGGAACAAGTCGAACAGGCTAGAACGGAAGAAGTCATGGTTGCTCAACAGCAGGAACAAGAACAACTTGAAAGCGCGGACCCTAATCTAGCACCTGCATCAGCCAGTGTCCGTTTTCAGCAAAACTATCGCGACCAGTTGTTAAACAAAATGGGACAGTTGGCGCGTCGAAAGCCAAATAAGGCGATGAGCAGCAAGAACATCAACTACTATGTGCGAGGACTCATGCATGAGTTGGTCGGTAACATGCAATATGTAAATGCATCAACGCCAGTCGCGGTTACCAGTTTTGTCTTTTTGGACAGCAACTATGAACAGGCGGATCTTATCGGCAAGCAAATAGCTGAGAGCTTTATCCATGAAGTGCACAAGTTTGGTATTCCTGTTCTAGATTTTAAAACCACAGATTATGTTCGAGTATCCCCGCATGGCGACTTTATCATGAGCAAAGACTACCTTGAGTTAAGCGGTGAACTGCCAATTAAATACGCGCTTGCTGGAACCATGGTGAAACATTTATCAGGCTACATGGTTAACGCCCGTATAATTGGCGTAGAGTCAAAAGCTGTGGTGGCGTCGGCCCAAGGTTTTTTACCTGCGAACGTAATTAACTCGCTAATTTCAAGTAACTTGAACGACGGCATTCCTGTCACATCAGGTGAGTAGGAGGATGCAAATGGCTGGCAGAAAACTGGGTTTATTGGCCGCTGCACTTATGTTAGGTGGCTGTTCTACTAACTCGTTTACTGAGTACTTTTCCGAAGATGAAGCTGAAAACAGCGTGCAGACATCTGTGTCTGAGCAGAGACCGGTGAGTCGCCAAGGCAGTGAACAGATGTTATGTGTGTCGCCGATGGGGCAAATGTTAGATTGCGCCGCACTGCAGAGCCAGAACGCTGCCCGTTTCGACGATTTGCAGATGGCACCAATCGCCAATACCCATCCACTAGTGTCTTCGAACAATACGATCCTTATTGGGGAGTATGTTGAACAAATGGCAACCAATTTATTGGAAAGCCTGAATGTTCCGGTTGAAACAGCTGTAGTTGGTGTCGCATCGTTTGTTGAATTTACTGATGATTTAGTCTCAGTCAATCCGCTGGGGAATTTACTGGCCGAAAACTTTGTTTTTGAATTGCAACAAAATGGCATTCCAGTCGTCGATTATAAAGTGGCAGAAAATGTCATGGTGATGGCAAATGGTGACTACGTATTTAGCCGCAATTTAGATTTGTTAAATATGGACGTGATGTCGCATGTCTTGACCGGAAGTATTGCTTACAACAAACAAGGTTTGGTGGTTAACGCAAGGATTGTCGATCTGACGTCAAAACGCGTCGTATCTGCCAGCAAAAAAGTGATTCCATATTTTGTACTTGATTCAATTATTCCAGCCAGTGAAAAGCAAGCGATCATTGGCTCGTATTAGGTGAATGAACATGAATAAATTTGTGCTGACTCTAATTTCTTTAACGGTTATCCAGGGATGTGCCTCTTTTTCCGATTCGCTAAGAGACTTTGCGGTAGGGGAAGAGGCACAAGTTTCTGAGCAGCAAGCCGAGGAAATGGCCGAAAAGAAAGCGCAAGAGGACAAATCGCAGCTGCAATCAAACAGTATGCAAGCGGAATTGGAAGTTGATCCGAATGCTGCCGAAAATGATCAGGCACACATGGGTGAAATGCCTTCCATGACTATGGTTGAAACTGTGAGTGATGCGCCAGAGCGCACAAATACGATGACTCCTATGGGCATGGTTCACAAGAAACAACCTTCAGATGCGGAGCTGCGCGCAGAGAAGCTGCAAATGCTGGCGGAACAGCGAGCTAAGCAAGCGGAACAAGAAAAACTGGAACGTGCGGCCAAAGTGCAGACTCGGATTATGCAGAAACAGCAACTTGGCGTACCTATGGTGCAAGCAAATAAGCAGGTTCAACTCAGAAACAGTGTCGAGAATAACTATTACGTGTTCCAGGCGGTGAACCATGCGCACATTCGCAATAACACCCCGGCGAACCAGATTGAGTCGCTTAATATCCATTTGAGTCACTTTGTCATGGATATGATCGCCAACCTTGCACCTGAACACTACGGTGCCGAATTGGTGGTAAGGCCGCTAAAATTAAAAGTGGGTGATGTCGCTAACCCTGAGGGAGGGCGTGAGTTAGTCACCACAGTTTTGGCGGCTCAAATCCGTGATTATGGTTTTTCCGTATTTGATGGCAGACGCCCAAAGGGGCGCTTTAATGGCGAAGAGTTGATCCTTGAAACCCATATTGAAAACTACGGCGAGCAGTTTGTGCTTTATGGGACTTTGAAGCAGCTCGGTTCCAATAAGGTGGCCGCCACACACCAAACCTTTATCTCAGATTACTTCTTTAGAAACATTAAAGATGGCGTAGAAGTGTTTGAAACCGAGAATCAATTTGGTCGCTAGTTGTCTAGCGACCGACATCAAAAAATCTCTGATACCCACCAGTCAATACCCTGAAACGACACATCGTCATCTAACGATTTATCCCAACACGCTTTGCCAATAGGTGACAGGCGCGAAACAACATACCAAGTCACGCCATCTACAACGAGTTTATCACCACCGGAATCGTCAGACATCAAATAGTGTTTAGATTCACCCGACTCGCAGGTAAGCGCAAACGCAGTGCCTGCGGTTATCAACTCCGAATCTATATTTTTCCTTTGAATGTCATGCCAATACGCGATTTGATACTTGAGCTGCGCAACGCGCTCTGATTGCCCGTGTGCTAAAAACGCGGCTTCAATCGCGACGGTATCGTATTGAGTTTCTGCCTTGCTTTGCTCATCAGTCGCCAAGTTCTTAGCTTGCTTTGCAGCCTCCTCGGCCACAGTTAATGACGACTGCAATGCCGCAATCGCCGCATCAATTATCTTAAGTTTCATATTCTGGGGTATCTGCCAAATCCAATAATTACTTTTCTATCAGTAAATTGAAAAATAACACCTATAGTTATTGGCATAGGATAATATCAAAGAGGCAACTTACATGCGAAATCTCAGTATCGGCATCAAGTATTCTATTCCGCTATTTGTTCTCGCTGCCGCACTGCTGCTCATTGTCATGGTTAATGCAGCTCTTACCAGCAATATGGAGGAGAGTTCTGATACATTCCCGGAAGATTTTATGCCCGCGGTAAGTGTGGTGATCAATGCTGACCGGGATTTGTATCAAGCACGTGTTGCCGAGATTAGTTTCGTTCATGCCAGGCGCGATAAATTTTCAAGTTTGGAGCAGGACTTTGAAGAAAACGCACAACAAGCAAAAAACCGCTTTGATAGATACCTAAATCACATGCGAGATTATCCGGAGATTCGCAATAAGTTCACCGGTTTTGAAAGCAAATACAAAGCTTGGTTGAACTCAAGTCGGCGGGTGCTTCAGCTCAAAAAAAATGGCCAAGATTCCGAGGCGATCGCGCTATCGGAAACGAAGTCACTGGCCGCGTTTGAAGCGCTCAGAGAAGATTATGATGTAGCGGGAGAATTTGCGTTTAGTAAAGCCAACATATTGAAGGATGAAATCAGCGCCAGTAACCAAAAAGCCAAAATCACGATTTGGGTAATTGTCATTATTGTCCTCGTTGGCTCGATTGGCGTGGCCTATGTCAGTCAAAAAGTGCTGTTGAGTCGTATTAATTTACTGACTGAACGTATTCGCGAGATTACGTCCGGCGGTGGAGATTTAACCAAAAAGATCAAGATTGAACATGAGGACGAATTGGGCGACTTAGGGGGAGCATTTAACGAGTTTCTCGATAGTCTGAGGGGGTTAGTCACCAACATTCGGCACGAAATTGAAGAGCTCAACATGACCGCGTCAGATTTAAGCAATACGGCAAGTGAGGCAACTCAGGTGGTTGCCATGCAGAGTGAGTCTTCCGATCTGATTGTTACCGCAGTACATGAAATGAGCCAAGCCACTAAAGATGTTTCAAATATCGCGCAAACTACAGCTGATGAGAATGTTGGCGCGATGGAAACTGTGGAGCGAGGCGTCGGCGTTATTGGTCAGTCTGTGGAGCATATACAAGAGTTGTATCGCAGTATTGAACACGCCGCTGAAAATGCCAAAGATCTTGCCGCCCAATCGACAAACATTTCCAACGTCTTGGATGTGATTAGAGGCATTGCTGAACAAACTAACTTGCTGGCTTTAAATGCCGCGATTGAAGCTGCACGAGCGGGAGAGCAAGGCCGAGGTTTTGCGGTGGTCGCCGACGAAGTGCGCGCGCTTGCCAGTAAAACTCAGGAGTCGACCGCGAGTATACAAACCATGATCCAGAAGGTGCAGCAAGGCGTGGATTCCGTCGTAAATCAAATTGAAGATGGTTTCAGTAAAGTATCGGCATCCGTGTCTCTGTCCTCGGAGACACAGGAGTTACTCAACGAAACCATGCAAAAGATTCAAACGGTCAATGATATGTCAATTCAGACCGCCGCTGCAGCCGAGGAGCAATCCGTTGTGTCAGACGACATTAATCGCAATTTAAGCAACCTTAATGAACAAATGCAGTTGACCCAACAGGGCGCAGAAAATACCCACAGTATTGCTGGGAAAATTGATGATTTGGCAGAGCGAATCAGCGAAAGTGTCAGTCAATTTAAGACGTAGTTTATGTTAAGGACGTCGAAACTCGAGATCGAATGACAGCGTATATGATTCGAGCCCTTGCGGCGCATTGCTAATGGTCAATGTGCCACCGACGTAAATATCGATGATGCCATCACTGCCACTGCTAAACCAAGTGTCAGAACCAGCAATCAAATTTAGGCTGCTGTCTCCGAGGTTATTCTCAAACCTTGCCTTTGGCGCGAACCTCAGGCCTTGACCTACATCGTCGGCGAGATTCAAGGTGATGACGATGGTCGTGTTTGGGTCCGACGTTATTTGATAATGGGCGACTTGAGCACCGCCCAAACACATATTATCTGGACTCGAAATAGCGCTACTGCTGACGTCCAGTTCACAAAATCCCGTCTTTGGCACTGTCTGGCCAAAACTCAAAGAATTAAGCTGCACAATAGCGTCAGCCCGCGCCAACAAAGATGGCGACAATAGAGTCAAAACCACGCCAAGGCTTCTAATGCTGAACAACTTTAGCTCCTTTGCGCAGGTCATTAGGTAAACGCTGAAGCACCTGCTGTGCTAATGTCCGTTCGATAAAGTCGCCGACATAAACAAGGCACCTTTGCTGATCATTGACCACATAAGTGGGCGCATCAATCTCTGGGATGACTGGTGCGACACAGCTCTGCATTGTTGTGTAGCTCTCTAGCAAAATCGCAAAACCGCCTGTTTTGGTTTCGATGCGTTTGATGAATGCATCGTCTTTGATTGACTGGGCGATCTGTTGGTGGCGAGTTTGGGCTTGCTTAAAACTCTTGAACTGCCCAGCCATCACCACGCAATACTGACTATCGAGTCGATAAAATGCGTCGTTAATGCCAGCGTCCTTAAGCTCCTGAACTCGAAGGTTACAATAATCTCGATCTTGGTAAGCACCAAATTGAATTGAGTAGAATGTTTCGGCAACTGGTCGCGCATTCTCGGCAATTTGCTTCTGTCGTTTTGCTGTTTTGACGTCCCTGCTACCGGCAGTCATCAAGCGCAATTGATTGATTTCAATGACGTCGTCATATCCATTCAAGGTAAAGTCCAGAGCAGCAGGCAGAGCTTCAAGTTGGTTTGACGCTAAGTAATCTGGACGAATTCGCAGTTGATATTTGCCTGGCCACAAGCCTTCAAAATAGAAGTAATTTTCAATATCGGTGAGCACTTCTTTGACCACTTTGCCGTCGCGATTCAAGATCTGGACTGGAATGAAGTTAGCGACTTTGCCTTGGCTGTCATCGCTGACAATGCCGTCGATTATGGTGGCGTAGTTAAACGGCACTTCCAGAGCTATCACACCACCGGCGTGAGAATACACCCGGAAATTATCGTGCACTGGTCGCAAGTTTGGAGACTTGGTTTCTTGGGTGTTGAAGTAAACGCGTACGGGCGCGTTTTGACCAACGCCAGGCAAATAGCTCAAACCTTTGGCATTTGAGCGGACATCGCGCCAGTAAGGCTTGATGCCAAATCTGACGTTTTCCAGTGGTTCATCAAAGGAGTCAAAGGCGGCGTTCTGGTTATTGTCAATGAAGGTCAATAAATCAAGGGTTGAGGTTGCTGCCGAATACTCGCTTTGCATGTTGAAACGACCACTGTGGTAGTCATAATCCAAATTAAATGTAATACCGGCATTAATTTGCCAACGATTTTCGCTGGAATAGCTGGTACCCACAATCATGTTGTATTTCTTTTTACGCAGGCTGACATTGGCGTTAATCAAGTACGTGTCGTCGGTGTCGTATTGCGCTGAAAACGTCGAGTATATTTTACTGGGATGTCGCCAGGTGGCGTTTACGTCGACACTGTCAAGTTCAGTGCTGCTTCCGCTGACGTTTTCAACCTTGAAGTTCGCACTTGTTCTGACATACCAGTGCTGCCCGATGGGGGTAGACAGTGCCATCTGGTTGCTCAATTGAGCGGCATCGTCTACTGCCGAGTTATAGTTGTATTTGACAGTATTGGTAAAGTTAAATCGTCTGAAACGAGTTCTCAGTGCTAAGTTAAATTCATCCAATTGACTGCGACTGTCAACGCCTGCAAGTTCATATTCTTGCTCTTGGCTAGCACCAGAAAAGTTAATTCCCCAATTGCCCATTCGTGCGCTGACGCTGCCGCGGTATCCTTGTTGACTGCCCAGAGGTGAGCTTATGTTTCTGGCTTCATAGTTGCTGTTACTGAAAGCGCCAAAATTGTATCTGACCCAACGGTTTACGCTGCCCAGAATATTGACGTCCAGTTTGTATTTGTCGCTGTCTTGGGCAAATGCATTGATATCCAATAAGGCGTTAGGAAGTTGCCTGCTCAAGCTGAAAACGGCCTCTTGATCGGTGTCGTCGGTTTCAGAATTCTGTTGAACAAAATAAGAAAAACCAATACTGGTTTTTTCGTTTAAACCATATTCGGATTGGAAAAAAGCGGCAGGGGAGGCGCCTGATTGGCCAAAATTATCATTTTCAAACACGCTTTTGTTGGTATCGAGGATACCACCGCTGAAGTTAAAGCTACCAGGGCGCAACATCTTGTCGCCGACCAAAAACTCCCTTTCAATGGTTTGTTCTTCGCCATAGGGCCCATAGAGCCTGATTTCAAAGCGGTTGATACCAAATGAGGTATCAACATCAAGGAAGCGCACGCGACCGTCGCTGGAGACAACCGACGTCTGCAGTAAAAAGCCATTTTTATAGAGCTCCGCTTGCCAGTTGGCTGGCGCGTCTTCTTCAATGTTGATCTTGCCGAAAAAGTTGTTAAATCGGTCGTCATAACTACTGAAGGTTACCCCTAAACCGGAATATCCGGTCTGCAATCTGGTGTTGCTCGCAGAGACATCGCCAAAAGCGTAATTATTAAAGACACCAGCTATTTTTTTGTTTGGAGCAGATTGGCTACGTTTCAGGCTCAATCGAGTGTTAAGTTGCTGGTCTTGGTTGTGAGCAAGGGTTAAATGGGCACTGTGATAGAGCAAATCACTGTATGTTTGGATATTGGTATGAATGTTTGAGTCGTCGCGGTTGGCTCTTGCCGTGACAGATACATGCCCTTTTGGCGGTGTGTACATTCTATATTGATCTTCGACGATGAAATCGTAGTTGTCTCGGCGGTTTTCGTCTTTGCCATTGGCGACTCGACCTGCTCGGGCAATGCGTTTTTCAATGGGAAACGGCTCCGATTTACTGCTGATTTCAATCGCCAAATTTCGGGTGTTTTTATTGAATGCCCCGTGAATCAGCACCGCCAGTGTTTTTTCATCTATGTAGATTTCGTCATCTAACCGGGCGTAATACACTGGCCATTGCAAAACGTCGGCGTCAGCAGTCAAATCGAAGTTTATCCGTTGGTCGCCAACGATGCCGCTGATAAGGCCTTGGTCGGGACCATAATGAAGGTTGATTTCCAATACTTTGGTAATGGCATGAAATGGTAAAAGATACGTGTTTTGATGGTCATAAACATCGGCGCTTTCAAACAGCACCGTACCGTCCTTTAAAACTATGTCATAGATGTCGTACTCAAGTTCCTCAGTTGACAGCCAAGTGGCTGCCGCTAACAACTTAGATGAAGCCAGCAACAAAAATGAGAAAACAAAAGTAGCACTCAGTCTATAAAACATGTATCAGTTCCAAATCCCCACCAAACTGTTTTTGTTCTACAAACTTAAAGGTCACAGCGCCTTTAGGAGCTTGTTTCAACGGCAGCGCCAACTGAATCGTACTGGACTGTAAATAGTGCGAAATGCCTTTTTGTTGGGCCAAAATTCCGTTATCGTCGAAAACGACCAAATTGCCGTACAACGAACGTTCACCGCGACGGTTAAGTTTGATGTTGGCAAAAAGTTTGCCGTTGCGCTTGGATAATTGCGGCTGGCTCAACGAGGCGCTCACTTCGAGCTCCCCGTTTCTCACAACAACTGGAATGTTGAAGACAAAGTTCGGCGAGACTTGTACGCCTTTTTCCAAAGACGGAGTGTGCTCTTTACAACGCAGGCTTAAATAGCTGACCCATTCGCCTTTTGGTAGATTGCGGATTTTACGAGCAACGACTTTTACTTTCTGATTCGACATGGCCGAAACCAAGACTCGGCGAGGGGAGACTCGAATGATGTTAGCTGCACTGGTCGCGGGGCGATTGTTCTTTTGTGCGAGTGAGAGTTTGCCGGAATCGGATACGTTGTGGTCGATGACTTGAGTTGAGCAATAGGCATCGCGATTACCTTGGTTAAAAATCTGATAGTCCTTGATAGATTCACTGCTTGTTAGCAGGACACGATAGTCAGTGAAGTGAATTTTTGGCGCTGCCTCAAGCGGAGCGTTGAAAAAAATAAGGACACAAATAAAGGCGTGTGTGATAGCTCGCATTGTTTGTCGCTCTGAGAATGAAAATTACTCTACCTCATAAGCGAATAGCGTGCCAAAACCAGAATAAAAAAAGCCAACGCGCAGAGGCGTTGGCAGTCTTCTAGATTCGTTACTGTTTTAGTAGGTCGCAGTAATATCGAAAGATGCGGAATAAGGTGTATTGGCATCCAGATCTGTGGTCATGGTAATTGTGCCGCCAACAACAACAACGATGGAGCCGTTATCGCCAATAGTCAGGCTGACCGCATTATCAGCTATGATTGAAACTGGCGACGAAAAATCAGTAGTGGTGTCGTTTGGCACCATAAAGCCCGCAGGGGTGAAATCAAAGTCGCCGCCACTCACAGATGTCACAGTCACATTCGCGGTTTGACCCGCAATGCCAGACACTTCGTAAACGCCAGACAAGTTGTTACCCGTGCCTGAAGTTATCGCGATACAGCCGCCGTCGCCGCTACTCAAATCGTCTTCGATGTCCGAATTTGCAATAACACCGGTGTTAGTGGAAGAGGCTGCCGCTACTGCAGTCGTTAAGGTACATGACGTTCCGGTAATGCCGAATACGTTTGATGTACCGAATGTTAGCGGGTTGTTCTCATTAATTTGTAAGTCTTGTACCGTAGTGAAAGCCACGGTAAATGAAGAAGTGCCTGCAAGTGCCACTAAAGAACACGTGGTCAATGCCGCGCTCGCTGCGACATAAGCGAGTTTTTTCATAAACATAATTGGACTTCCTATATTAACTACCTGCAACTCGTCAGTCGCAAGCTTAAAAACGATCGTTAGCTAGTTATCGGAATTGCAGTGAAATACTTTAGCGATTATTTTGTTTTGATCACTATGTCTTGGCCTTCCAGCAGTGGGAAAGCGTGTTGCAACATAAAATTGGGGATCGGCAAGGTATAAGCGGCAATAATTGTCCCATCATTGACTGCCAATAACCGGCTATGAATCAGTGCGCTTTTCGCATTGTATTGAATGGTACCGGTTAAAACATAGGTGACTCTTTCAGGTGTTGATGCTGTGTCGTTGAGCACGTACGTACCGAACCTATCACTTTCTAATCTGCTATGTGCATGCCTTTCCGTAACTTTGAAACCGTGTTGCCTCAAAGCGGTCTGTAAGTCCTCAGCCAAAGTGTTGCCGAGTGCATTACTGTGTTTGAGGCTTTGATCAAAGTTGACAAAACTGGCGACAAGTATTGGGGGCAAAGTACGGACATCGACTTGCTGGGCCAGCTCGTAGCTCAAGCGCATCGCGTATTTTTGTAATACTCCACTACTGACTTTGTGTTGCTGATTGTGCTCTGTAATGTCGGACTTGGGAGTGTAGCTGTAGCCGTGTTGTTTAAACCGTTCTGAATAGCTTTTGGCGTGATAATCGGGACTGCTGCAGCCCGACAAAAGGGATAACAGGACGAATACAATAAGTGGATGTTTCATATCGTTTCTCGACATGTTTAAATACCAAATAACCCTATAAAAGTTTCAGTGTTTGCGCTCACGCGTCAATCGCACGAACGGTTAGTTTAAGTCTAGCGCAGATGTTAATTCTTGATGCACTAGGCTCCTGTAACTCGTCCGCGAACTGTTTAACAGTATTTGTAGCAATAATTAAGCCACACAGCTGGTATGGAGAGAACAAGTCTTATGGCCCTAAGCAAAATTAAATCCACTTCATTGGCGATGAGCATCGCATTGTGTTTCGGCTCTGCGTCGGCATCAGCTATTGACGTCAGTGAAAAAGCCAAACAAATTGCCCAGCAAACCATCATAGCCGATGGCCATATTGACGTCCCTTATCGTTTAAACAAAAAATGGCAAGATGTGACTCAAGCGACAGAAGGCGGCGACTTCGATTACCCGCGAGCGAAAGAGGGCGGGTTAAATGCCCCGTTCATGAGTATTTATATTCCGGCAACGTACGAAGGCAAAGGCAAAGATTATGGTGTCCAGTTAGCGCACCAGTTGATCGACTCGGTTGAAGCGATTGCCAATCGTGCACCGGATAAATTTGCAGTTGCTTACACCACCGACGATGTAAAACAGCATTTCAAACAAGGCAAAATCTCTTTACCGATGGGCATGGAAAACGGCAGCCCAATCGCCGGATCTATGGACAATTTGAAAATGTTCTACGACCGAGGCATTCGCTACATCACCCTAGCTCACTCTTTATCAAATCACATTTCTGACTCTTCTTACGATCTTCGTCGCCAATGGAAGGGATTGAGCCCATTTGGCGAAGAGTTAGTCAAGGAAATGAACAAAATAGGCATCATGGTTGATATATCCCACGTTTCCGATGCTGCTTATTATCAAGCACTTGAGATCACAGAGGTTCCTGTGATTGCATCGCATTCTTCGTTGCGCAAATTTACCCCAGGTTTTGAGCGTAATATGGACGATGACATGATCAAAGCTTTGGCCAAAAACGGCGGAGTCATCATGATCAACTTTGGCTCGAGTTTCGTATCATCGACGACGAGAGCTTGGAGCGATAAGCTAAAAGCGAAAATGGAAGCTGCTGGCACGAAGTGGGGCGAAGACAAAGCTAAGCAAATTGAGGCGACCTACCGTGCTAACAGCCCTTATCCATATGCGACATTAGATATGGTCCTTGATCACATTGACCATGTAGTGAAAATTGCGGGCATCGATTATGTCGGCATTGGCTCGGATTACGACGGTGTGGGCGACTCGCTACCTCGAGACCTTAAAGATGTATCGTATTTTCCTCAGTTGGTGCAAGGGTTACTCAACCGTGGATACAGCGAAGGTGATATTAAAAAGATTTTGTCTGGCAACTTTATGCGAGTTTGGTCGAAAGTCGAAGCATATGCCGCGAAACACTAAGCTTGTGAGAGGTATAGTTTTTGCCAAAATCGTTTGAATTTTGGCAGAAACAGGACTTTCCCTATGCCCAAATACGTTGGAAATAGTTAGACTGACAACGTAGTAGAAATTTAAGTGAGTTACCATGAGCAGGCCACAAACTTCCATCATTGATTTATCGCAAGCGATTTTACTCGACGATGTCACGGACGTGTTTTACCGAAGCTTAGTGTATCCTTTTTTTAACCGTTGCCACGGTGAGCCGACGACCGCGCTGGAATCGAAACTCGACGCTAAGTTGGAACAACGCTTGGCTCGTAAGCTCAATTGGACCGCGGCGTTGACCAGTTTAGATACTGTGACTCACAGGTTTAGCCACTTTGTTGAAGAATTAGAGCAAGGTTTATTAACAGCGAAAAAGCTCGACGACATGTTGGAGCAAAATTACTGGTTGCAAGCAGCCTTTATCGATGCAAAGCAGACAATGGGCTTGGCTACCGACACCGACTTTTTTGTTTTGGAAAACGCTAAAAAGAGGCAGTTGGGGCAAGTTGTGAACGCAATTTGTTGGAAGTACTTTGAGCTTCAAATGTCCGAGCCGGCAAAGCAAATCTCAAAGCACATGGCGTCTTTGTCTGATGCGTTTGTTAACAAAGCGGTTGAAGTTGCTCACGAACGTGACGAGCAAGTATCCACAGAACAGCTATTTGATCTGGCATTTTTCAATTTTTACCCGATGTTGGTGTTGCTGCGACTGTTTGACAAAGCGGTGCAAAGTATCAAACAAGAAGAACTAAACGCGTTGCCAGAGTCCGATGAACAAAACCGATTGGCGACCTTGAGTTACCAGCCTAGTGCAGACATTCTGCTGAGCTTTTTAAAATTTGACGAGTTCATAAAACCGCACGTTCTGGACAGTTTAAATTTGGATGCGAGTATCCAGACAAACTTGATTCAAGGAAAGTTGGGTGTTGAGCCGAAGGCTGAGCTGTTTCTGCAAGGGCGAACTCGCGTAATTAACGAACGTATGGCTGAGTTCCAAGTGTTAACACCAGCGCAAATGTTAGATTGCAAAGAGCAGTTGGGCATTCGTTATGAAATCAATCGACCGTCGAATTTGAATGAAAAGTACGCAGTGACTCTGTCAAAGTTATTGGATATTCAACCTAAGGTTGCATAACTGAACTAAATAAAAGCGCCTCAGGCGCTTTTTTTATTTTCACTCAAGAATATTCTGTTACTATTGCGGAACTTTCAAGCCAATGGCTGTCAAACAAACACGCATTGAATGGGATCAGCAGTACTTTATGAAACATGTCTTATTATTAACGCTAGCCTTAATCGTTTCTGGTTGCAGCAGTTGGGTATACAAATACGATATCAATCAAGGCAACTTCTTAAATCAAGACGACGTTGATAAACTTCGAATCGACATGACGAAAGAGCAAGTCGAGTATGTTCTTGGCTCACCAGTAGTATCCAGCCCGTTTGGCTCAGATACATGGCATTACGTTTACACGATTCGCTCTGGTAAAACCGATAAAACGAGCCGTCGAGAGTTGGTGGTTAAGTTTGTCGATGGCAAGTTGGCGGAAGTGACCGGTGATTATCAACCACCTAAAGACTTTGACACGCCACTAGAGCAGTAAAGCAATTTATAGCAAATAAAAAACCGAGTTTTAAGACTCGGTTTTTTTTCTTGGATTTGGCCTGCCGCCTGTGACTTTATCTGCCCGCCCCTCTGCAACGGCTTTCTCTGCACGACGCTTACGCACCTCTTTCGGATCCGCAATGAGAGGACGATAAATCTCGATTCTGTCCCCCGCTTTCAAGACTTGATTCAATTTACAGTTTTTGGACCAAATGCCAATTTTATTGGTTTGTAAATCAATCTCTGGGTAGAGGTTTAAAATACCACTTTTTTCTATAGCGGTTTCAACTTGTGTCCCTTCTAACACTTCGACTGATAACAAAGACTGTTTGTGTGGCAAAGCAAATGCCACTTCGATTGTGATCATATTAGCCATATATCTGTTTTGCTCGCTGAGAAAAAGCGGTCACCATGTTTGAAGCGACTTGATTAAAGATTTTACCAAAGGCCAGCTCGACCATTTTACTGGAAAACTCAAAGTCCAACTTTAACTCTACCTTACACGCGTTGTCGTCGAGTTTGGTAAAAAGCCACTTGCCAGTTAGGTGTTTAAACGGGCCGTTCACCAGTTGCATATCAATTTGCTCTTCACCCACCAAGCGGTTGTGAGTTGTAAACCATTTGTTGATACCCGCTTTGGCAATCAGCAGTGATCCTTTGATTTCAGTGCCTGTCAGCGCCTCAGTCTTAGCGTCGGCACAATTAGGAATGAATTCAGGGTAAGCGTCGACATTGTTGACTAAGTCGAACATTTGCTTGCAGCTGTACATGACCAAAGCGCTACGAGATATCTGAGCCATAACTACGAACGGTGTTTCCTAAAGTAAATTTGCGACATTCTAACAAACTTAATTAGAAAAAGGCGCATAAATGGTTATAATCCCGCGTGCACCATCGTAATTGCTCACGCATTAGCGTCAATAAATCAAGATTTTAACCTACAACTGATTCGGATATGGCTAAGAAAAAACCTAAAGCGCCCTCAAATACCATTGCACTTAATAAAAAGGCAAGGCATGAATACCAGCTCGACAAAAAGTTTGAGGCAGGTGTTGAATTGCAAGGTTGGGAAGTAAAAAGTATCCGTCAGGGCAAGGTTAACATTTCCGACTCATATGTGTTTTTGAAAAACGGCGAAGTGTTTTTGCTCAACGCCACAATTCAGCCTCTTAACCAAGCGTCGACCCACGTATTGTGTGAACCCACTCGTGGACGCAAGTTGCTATTGCACAAGCGTGAAATCAGTGAGTTAATCGGTGCCGTTGAACGAAAGGGTTACACCTTAGTACCAACGGCAATGTATTGGGTGAAAAGCTGGGTTAAATTAGAATTTCAGTTGGCAAAAGGTAAACAAAGCCACGACAAACGCACTGACATTAAAGACCGTGATTGGGGACGTCAGAAAGAACGTCTGATGAAGCACTCAAGTCGCTGATTTAATACAAATCAAAAATAATCGACATATTGTTTGAAATTATTTGGAAACTTTGTTGTTCTATAACTTCATAACAACAAAGGTTCTGTCATTACGACGAAAAGTTCAAAACGGATATCCGCAACAATATGTCTCAGCAACAAGTTATGATTTCTCATTTGGTACAAGATAACAGTACCCTTTTAACTCAGCTTAAACACTTGTTAGCTTCTCTCTCAGATGCCAATTACCGAAGCCCCTTCGAACAATTGCAAAGTGGCGGCATCGGTGCTCATGCGCGACATATCTTTGATCACTACGATGCCCTGTTTCGTCATACGCCAACCGTCAACTACGACGCCCGCGAACGAGACGAACGGTTGGAATTAGAGCGGGACATTGCGTTAGAAAAGATCGAGCATTTGATTGCAGAGTTGGGCGCATTGAAGGAAGATCGTAACCTTGAAGTCATAAGTACGACTAACACACTCCGTCAGCCGACACCGTGTTTAAGCAGTATTGCTCGAGAATTGAACTTTCTGCACTCTCATACAACGCATCATATGGCCATTATTCGTCTCTTGTGTTTGCACTTGTCATTAGACATCGACAGCAACTTTGGCAAAGCCATGTCGACGCAAAAGTTTGAACAAGATGTGCAGTCTTAATTGGCATAAATTTCCCGAACACATAGGTATTGCATTCAATCGAGATGAATCGGTTAAACGCAGTAAAGCACATCCTCCATCGATTTTTACAGAATGTGACGTCAGCTATTTGATGCCAATCGACCCAGATGGCAATGGCAGTTGGATTGCGGTGAATGAATTTGGCTTTGCCGTTATGTTGCTGAATGACTACCAAGGACAACTGAAACCCCAATCAGCCGATTTGGTATCGCGCGGTCAACTGGTTAAGCGCGTGGCTGTCTCGCGCAATTGGACAGAGGTTGAACGGAAGGTAAATGCTTGGTCTCTATCAAAGAGTCAACCGTTTCAGCTTGTGGTTATGCACATCAACTCAGAGCCTATGCTTTGGCACTACGACGGCATAAAACAAAAGGTTGAACCTCAACAATTAAGTACTGGTCTTTACTCTTCGGGTCATCCAGCTGTGGTGGATATTTTAGCGGCTCGTCATCGTTACATGGCGCAGCAGAGAATCGAACAAGATGCCGATTTGATTGAGATTCATCGCAGTCACGTGCCCGAGAATAACATGCCGCTAGATGCCGCTGATAAGCGCGCTCACGCATTTTGTATGCATCGTCCTGAGGCATGCACGCAATCACTGAGTTATATCAAATTGGGGCGTTCTGAGGTGAGTTTTGAATATTGGCCTGGTCAGCCGTGCGAGACTGACCAGGTCATTACGCAGACTCTGCCGTTAATTGCAGAGTCTTTCTAAATCGATACGCCACACCGTATCGATTTCCGATTGATTGGTGGCCATGATCAAATAACTTTCGGCTTGTTGACCGCTATTCGCCTCTTCGACCATGATTCGCGCAATTGACAAAGAATCTTCAGTACGGCTTAAATGGAGCCTACTTTCGTTATCGGAAAGCTGATAGCTGATATCGCCATAACACACATTGACACTCCAGTCGTAATTTGGTGTTTCACGGCTCCAACGCAATTTGACTTGCCAATCCAATTCATTCACTAGGGTGACTGTTGTGCCCGCTAGCTGCAGTGTTGCTTCCACATCGGCAAAATTGTCCGCGTTAAAGTCGTGGCTAACTTCATCCTTACACTCCGTAATGTTACCGCTATTACTGACTTGATTTTGTTCCATTTCAGTCACAGCGGTATCACACCGGTAATCATCACGAGTCTTAATGGTAAGTGAGTGGTCTCCGGCGCGTTTTGGGGTCGCGTATGACAATAAATACAAGCCGTCTTCAAAGGTTTTTACGTCTTCGATGGCCGCGGTTAAAGTTTCAACCACTTCGCTCACATCATCGATTTCAAAAATATTTTCACTCGAAGTAAATTGTTCGAATGCAGCAGTGTCCGCTTCACTACCAATCGCGATAAAAAAGACGTCTTTGCCAGCAACGTCTTCAGCGATATCCGCGGGCGTAGTGTTATCAGAATTGTGTCCACCGTCGGTAAATAGCACCATCGCGCCGTATTGAATTTGCTCCAAAGCAATAACGTTATCCCAGGACGCGGCTCCCTCGCTTATTGCACCGTATAGGTTTGTCGAGTTGCCACCGATTTCCACTTGCTCGAGTGCTGTCTTGATTGCATGGGGGTCTTTACTGGCAGTGATAACGGTTTCAACATCGCCATCAAAGGTTAATATGCTTACAGATTGGTTAGGATCGAGTTTTGATTCACCGGTTTGCTCGTCAAGCACGACATTGATAATGGAAGTTTTAACGATATCCAGGTCTTCATTCAGCAAGGAGGACGAAACATCCACAACAAATACTGTGGTGTATTCGGCATTAAAGTCTTCAAATACATCGACCTCCAAAAATGACTCGCTCGGAGAGATTGGTAAATCATTTTCTAAGACTTCGATATAGTCAGTGACGTTGTCACGAGTAATGTCGGTAATGGCGTTACCGGTGTAACGGTCAATCAAATGGAACGCAAACGTCACAATGGATGGCGATTCGACACTAAATGCTAAATCGTTAAGGCTGTAGGCTGTTTGGTTCTCACCGTCACAATTAACTTCTAAATTAGTGACATTTGCAAGAGCAGTACCCGTGCCATTGACCACCTCACAATTTAAGTTTTGTTCAGAGTTGGCGACGGTAATGAGGTAAGAGTCACCCTCATTGATTCTAGTGGCGAGTGAGAAACTACCATTTTCACTGATATCTTCGTTTTGACCATTAATGGCCAAAGTAATATCTCCTGCGATGCCTGACGCTATCCCGCTGAAGCCCACTGTTCCTGGTGGGACTTCCGGTTCGTCCGAACCGCTTCCGCCACAAGCTTGCAGGAGCGCTAGCGATAGGGCTAGGGTTAAACGTTTATACATTGGATGTCCTTATTTAATTGTTGTTGCGCTCTCGCTGGTATTGTTTTTCCAGCTGTTTTTCGCGCATCTGTCGTGCGGTTGACTTTGTGGTCACGCAGAAGTCAGTTAAATATCTATCCGGTTCGCCAGACAGCACTAAGGTGCGCTCTTTAGGGCAATAAAAGGAATGAACCTGACCACCAAAGTCACCTGCGACAACGCGAGATACTTTGTCCACCAAAGATTTCAAGTCGCTTTTTTCGGCAAAGTGATTTTTGATGATGTAGTCGTATTGCAGGTCCCAGATAATCTCTACTCCTTCGTCCCGGGCAAAGTTTTCCAGCGCAGTTTTCATTGTGTCATTTTCTTTAAAACTGCGTTTTTTGTATTCGCCTTGCCAACTCGGCTTGCTTGGTGTCACCTCAAGTGCTCTATCTTCTAACCGTTCCACGACGGTTTTGACTGGTTGGGCTAATTCAATGGTGTAGTCGTCCAAGCGGGTGCTGCCGGGTTTGACCGCTTGGCGCACTTCAGCGTAGAACTTCGCAACGCCTTTAGCGACCGGGTTTTCAGCTGTACTGTTGGCGCCGTCGGCTCCCCAGTAGATGAACCCAACGATCAGCAATATCACTATCAGCGGTGCAATAACTTTGGCCATAAAGCCAGATTGTTTGTTTTTATTCATAACCTATTCACTTATACAAAGACGGGGCGTCTGGGTCTGGTCGAGTCTTAAATCGACGGTGCACCCACATGTATTGTTCCATGTTATCTTTTACCGCGTCCTCTACCCATTGATTAATTTTTATCGCATTAGTTTCCGGAACATCACTTGGATAGTCAACCAGTGGTGGTAAAAACTCAATCTCATAACCCTGAGAACCCGGTAACCGCTTGAGTTTGGTGGTAATAGTCACCGCGTTTTTTTGACTGGCAAAAATTTCAGTTCCCGTAGTTGTTGCGGCTTGGTCAACGGCAAAAAATGGCACAAATACACTGCGATTTCGACCATAATCATGATCTGGCAAGTAAACACTTACTTCGCCCTTGCTCAGTGCTTTCAATAAACCTTTTACGTCGCGTTTACCAATCATGTATTTATTGGAGCGGCAACGACCGCGGTACTGAACCCATTCGAGCAGCTTGTTGTTGTGTGGACGGTAAAAGCCAACACACGGGTAGCCATTTTCTCCAAGGACACGGGCCATCATCTCCAGTGGTAATACATGGAAGAACAACAAAAAGATGCCTTTGCCTTCGGCAAGTGCCTGGTCGATATGTTCTTGGCCTTTGACGTGGCACATCGGTTTCGCTCGCCAACTTGGCCACCACCACGACATACCACTTTCAAACAAAGCGACACCAGAGTTGGCAAAGTTAACTCGAACCAAACGCTTTCGCTCTTGCTCTGGCATGTCAGGAAAACAGAGTTCTAAATTACGAAGAGCAATATTGCGACGACGCTTCATAAGTTTGTGCAACAGCAAGCCAATGCCTTGACCCAATTTAACCTGGACCCAAAACGGCAGCCAGCTTAATAAATACAAGAAAACAATGGTGACCCAACTCAACCAATATTTTGGATGCAATAGACTAAGTTTAAATGTAGGGGGCTCAAAAGCGGATGTTTTTTTTGACATGGGAATAAAAATCGGAACCAACTGAGAAATGTTTGCTTCCGATTCTACAACATTCAGTGGATAAGTTAACTAAACAAAAGGCAAAAAAAAGGAGCGTAACGCTCCTTTTAATTAACTGCTTTTGGCTAAGCCTGAATCTACGGCTTCAACATCTTTTGAGGTCAGAGCCCCTGATGATTGTTTCAAACTCATCATCGCAAGAATGTAGTCGTAACGTGCGCTCGATAGGCTGCTCTTTGCTCTGTATAAGTTTTGTGTGCTATTTAACACATCAACGATGGTACGAGTACCTACTTCAAAACCCGCTTGCGTCGCTTTAAGTGCGCTGTCAGCAGAAACAACCGATTGCTCTAGTGCCTTGATGCTAGATACAAGCGCCACGACATCTGCGTATGATGTGCGCACTTGACGAACTACAGAGCGATGAGTCAATTCGCGATCTTCACTGGCTAAAACATAGCTAGCCTGAGCGCTTCTAACACGTGAGGTTGTTGCACCGCCGGTGTAGATAGGGACGTTTAGGGTCAAACCGATAGATGATGAATCGGTTGGTTCGCCGGTAACGCTGTTAGTCTCTTTTTCAGAAGAACCGACTGAGGCATCAAGCGTTAGCGTAGGGTAGTGGCCAGAACGCGCCTGTTTGATGTCAAACTTAGCGGCTTCAAGCGCCAACTCTTTTGACTTTAATTCTAAGTTCGCATTTTCCGACTTAGTAACCCAAGACTGAACATTTGCTGGACTTGGCATAGTCGCTTCGAAACGCATGGTGTTCAAACCGTCGAAGTTTGCGTAGTACTTACCTGTAATTTCGCGTAAGCCTTCTTTGGCAATCTCAACATTGTTGCTGGCACGAATCTCCGTTGCAACGGCATTGTCGAATTTTGCTTGAGCTTCATGAACATCAGTGATTGCGGTCAAACCCACGTTAAAACGTTCACGAGTTTGCACCAGTTGGCGTTCAATGGCTTTTTTCTCTGCTTGGACAAACTCTAAGTTGTCTTGGGCTTTCAAAACGTCAAAGTAGGCTCTGGTGACGCGTGAAATCAGAGCTTGTTGCGCTAAGTCGTAGCCAGCTTGTGCTTGTAACGCTCTTTTTTCTGAGGCATCAAGCGAGTACCAATCACCCATATTGAAAATAGTTTGAGAAAGAGAAAAACCGTATGACAAAGTGTTTTCGTCTGTATCAAAGTCATTACCAGTCTCAGTGCTAGTGCCTTGATAATTTGCCATTTCATAGCTGCCGCGGAAACCAATGGTTGGTAGAAGGCTTGAAAATGCGGTTTCTTCTGACTCTTTGGCAATGTCATACTGCGCTTTTGCTTTTAATGTCGCAGGATCATTTTGCATTGCATCTTTGTATGCGTCTAATAGACTTGTCGCGTTTGCTTGCGCGCTAATTGCGGTTACCATAAGCGCAATAGATGCGGTTAAAAATGACTTTCTCATCATGTTTCCTTATTTTGAAGGCTAACTTCCAAATATCTAATATATTACAATTTCGAGCATTGTAACGCTTCTATATGATTTAAGTAATGTTTTACGAGTAATAAAACAAGGCTAAATGTAACAAGTTATGTGAATTTATTGTGACATTAGAGAACTCTAATGCAACACCCAAATTGGTTAAATGTTGGACTTTTAATGACTTCAAAGGAAAAAAGCTATTCGCCGGAATTCGATCAATCTAACGTCGAGATGATCACAATTCGTAACAAGTACCGGGGATTTTTTAACATTAATGAATATGTGTTCAAACATGCACTATACGAGGGCGGCCAATCGCAAGAGGTGACTCGGGAGATATTTGAGCGTGGCCATGCGGTGGCTGTGTTGCCTTATGACCCAATACTCGACAAAGTTGTGTTTATCGAGCAAATCCGCGTGGGCGCGATGGCAACAAAGGCATCACCTTGGTTGCTCGAAGTTGTGGCCGGCATGATAGACAAAGACGAATCGAAACAAGAAGTGGCGATTCGAGAAGCCAAAGAAGAAGCAGGCTTAGATATTAAATCCTTGATTCCAATGACAAGTTACCTTTCAAGCCCCGGAGGGACAACAGAGCGTCTATACTTGTACCTTGGCTTAGTGGACAGCAGCGCCGCAGGTGGCGTGCACGGACTGGAGCATGAGCAAGAAGATATCAAAGTTCAGGTATTGGATTATCCAGTCGCCCTTGAGTTATTATCGTCCGGTGTCATCGACAACGCGGCTTCAGTGATCTGTTTGCAGTGGCTGGCGTTAAACCGAGAGCAGAATTTAGAGCAATGGAAAAAAGTTAATGGCAACACTTAACACCATCAATCGCAAACGATACGTCGCCAACCTTCAAAAGTTGCAGGCGACGTGCAGCCGTAATTATGCGTTGCTGTTGCGTTTGTTGCCGGTAGAATATCAATTGGCAGAGCACTGGTCCTTTGAGTTGGCTAACGGTCTGCGGTTTGAACTTAAAGTGACGGAAGTCAGTCGTTACACGGATAAATTTTCGTTGCAACAATGCGCGACTCACTTGCCAAAAGCGATGGCCATGAACATCGAATTTCGCGCCTACCACGATGCCCAGATGGTAGAAGTATTGAGTTTTCAAAACCAATCTCGTATCCGCGCAAACAACCCATATCCGAATCCACAATTGCATCAGAAAGACGAAAAAGAACAAATCAACAACTTGCTAAAAGATTGGCTAAATTTGGTGGTTAACCAGCAAAGTAACAAGACAAAAGAACAACTCGGGACCAGTTAACATATTATGTCGCATATTTTATATCTACACGGATTTCACTCCTCGCCTTATTCCGAAAAAGCCATGCTGTTCAAACGTTATATTGAACAAAACCACCCACAACTCAGTGTCATCGCGCCGCAGATTGACGTCTTGCCGGGCCAAGCTGTGCAGCAGGTAACGGATATCTTTAAACAATACGGCGAGCAAATCATTGGCCTTGTCGGCAGTTCGATGGGAGGATATCTGTCGACATATCTGCACAATGAGTTTGATGTTAAGGCGGTGGTGGTCAACCCGGCGGTGAAACCCTTTGAATTATTAGCAGGGTATTTGGGGGAGCAAGTCCACCCAGTGACCAATCAACCTTATACTTTAGAACAAGGCCATATGTCTGAGCTCAAAGCTATTTACCAAGAAAAGCTGCGAAATCCCAAAAAGGTTTGGCTGTTGCAACAGGAAGGCGATGAAGTGTTAGATTTTCGTCAAGCCTTGAATCATTATCAAGATTGTCGAGTGACCTGTGAAGTCGGCGGGAACCACAGTTTCGATGGCTTTGAACGCCATTTACCAGCTATTGTCGAGTTTTTACAAAGGTAAAGCCAGCGCTTGCTTTTGCAGAATTTGTAAAAGATTTTGCTTTAAAACTAGCGCCAACAGGGATAACCTTCAGTTAGATTAATAAGAACAATAAGCGCTTTCACTATTCTGTTATGACGAATCAAAACTATACCGCTGAATCCATTGAGGTCCTCAATGGCTTAGAGCCCGTGCAACGCCGTCCAGGCATGTACACCGACACCACACGTCCGAACCACTTGGCCCAAGAAGTTATCGACAACAGTGTCGATGAAGCTCTCGCGGGCCATGCAAAAAACATCACTGTCGTGTTACATGAAGACAATTCACTTGAAGTGCAAGATGACGGTCGTGGTATGCCGGTGGATATTCACCCAGAAGAGGGGATACCCGGCATTGAGTTGATCCTGACTAAACTGCACGCTGGCGGTAAATTCTCCAACAGCAATTACGAATTCTCAGGTGGTCTTCACGGTGTGGGTGTTTCCGTAGTTAACGCTTTAACTACGAGAATGGAAGTTAAGGTTAAGCGTGAAGGTCAGTTATACGCGATTGCATTTGAGAATGGCGACAAGGTTGAAGATCTCGCCGTGGTCGATACGGTTGGCCGTCGTAATACGGGAACCAACGTACGTTTTTGGCCAGACCCTAAATACTTTGACAGCGCTAAATTCTCTGCGTCCAAGCTAACTCATAACCTGCGCGCAAAAGCGGTATTGTGTCCGGGTTTACGTATCAAGTTTGACAACAAACAAACCAAAGAAAAAACCGAATGGTATTACGAAGATGGCCTAAAAGACTATTTGGTTGATGCGGTAAAAGCCTATGAAAACTTGCCGGAAGATCCTTTTGTAGGCGCGTTTGCTGGCAATCACGAAGCAGCAGATTGGGCTGTTACTTGGTTACCTGAAGGTGGAGAAGGTATTGGGGAAAGTTATGTAAACTTGATCCCAACGGCACAAGGCGGTACCCACGTCAATGGATTACGCCAAGGCTTGTTGGAAGCAATGCGGGAGTTTTGTGAGTTCCGTAATTTGATCCCAAGAGGTATCAAACTGACCCCGGAAGATATCTGGGAACGCTGCTCTTACATTCTCTCGGTAAAAATGCAGGATCCTCAATTTGCAGGACAAACCAAAGAACGCTTGTCTTCCCGCCAATGTGCGACCTTTGTCTCTGGTGTTGTTAAAGACGCGTTCAGCCTTTGGCTAAACACTCACACAGATATCGCTGAACAGTTGGCGGAGCTTTGTATTTCAAACGCTCAGCGCCGATTAAAAGCGGCGAAAAAAGTAGTTCGAAAGAAAGTCACACAAGGTCCAGCGTTGCCCGGGAAACTCACCGATTGTGCAAGTCAAGAGAATGACAGAACGGAATTGTTCTTAGTGGAGGGTGACTCTGCTGGTGGCTCTGCAAAGCAAGCTAGAGACCGTGAATTCCAAGCAATCATGCCGCTGCGAGGCAAAATCCTCAATACTTGGGAGGTGGATGCCGGGCAAGTACTAGCGTCGCAAGAGGTGCACGATATTTCGGTTGCCATCGGCATGGATCCGGACTCTGAAGATCTGAGTCAGTTGCGTTACGGTAAAATTTGTATTTTGGCCGATGCCGACAGCGATGGATTACACATCGCTACCTTACTGTGTGCACTGTTTACTAAGCACTTTAGAACCTTAGTTGAAGCCGGCCATGTGTATGTGGCTCTGCCGCCACTGTATCGGATTGACGTCGGTAAAGACGTTTATTACGCCTTAGACGAAGACGAAAAAGAAGGTGTTTTAGACCGTATTGCCGCAGAAAAGAAAAAAGGCAAAGTGAACGTTCAGCGCTTTAAAGGCTTGGGTGAAATGAACCCGTTGCAACGACGCGAAACCACCATGGATCCTAACACCCGTCGCCTAGTGCAACTTACTATTGATGAATTAACACCAACTTTAGAAGTGATGGACATGCTTCTCGCCAAGAAACGCTCTGGCGATAGAAAAGAGTGGCTAGAATCGAAAGGAAATCACGCGACGGTCTAATTAATGATTAAAGCATAAGCTGTCAAAAATCAAAAAGTTGTTGTCAAAATAAAGCATAAATTGACAACAACTACTTTCCTTCCTATATATTCTTTATCCTCTATTTGAATCGACACTAATTTCCTAGACGCCTCTTAGTTAGATAAACTA
>CAXRBI010000026.1:0-37280 GCA_964229075.1 Alteromonadaceae bacterium
CAATCCGTCACCAAAACTCACTTGGAAATCGTAACACCAGACACTAACTGAATTCATGTTATCGAGAATGTTCGGAGACTCCACAGTAAATTCAAAGGTGTCGTTTTCGTAGACTGCGCCATTGAGTCTCGGAGCAAATTCGAAGCCTCCACTTTGCCTAGATAAGTCCAAATCGGTGCCTCCGTAAAAGTAAACGTTTGGACCCTCGCCACCGTAACTAAAACCGACTACTTCAAAACGACAATTATCGATGATCCGGATTTCGCCTGCGACTTGATGATGATGCATTTCCAAAATAGCAACTTTACCGACCATAGGGTGATCAGAATCGCTACATTGGTAATCGTCGTCAGTAACGGTGCCATTATTTGTTGGTTGTTTCATTTCGTTCACTTGATCATTGGATGAATCTGACCCATTAAACCCAACGCAAATAAGGGGAGGGCTATTATTTTATGCATTAAGAATACTCCTATCATCATTTATTAGAACGTTGTGATGGGTGTGTTCTTTCAACAGATATTAAATTTTTCCAAACGATACAAAAATTGTTTGTAATTAAGGCCTAATAATTTCGCTGCATTACTTTTATTATTGTTGGTTAATGTAAGCGCTTGTCGCAATACGTCTCGTTCAAATTCTTCCCATTTAATGCCAGTTTCAGGCAAAACAAATGAAGTACCAGACTGAATTGATACCTTGTTAAGCCCAGAGTGTTCGAATTCAATTTGATCCCCAAGTAATACGAAGCGCTCAAGCTTATTACTTAATTCACGAACATTTCCAGGCCATTGATAATCGTAGAGTTGACGCTTAGTTGCTGTATCGATTTCAGGCGCTTTTATTTGATATTGTGATTCAAACCGTTTTATAAAATGATCCACTAAATTCGGTATATCTTCTTTACGTTCTCTTAGTGGCGGCATTTGCAATGGCACCACATTTAACCGATAGAACAGATCTTCTCGAAACTCTTTATCGATAATTGCCTGTTGAAGATTGACGTGGGTCGCAGCGATGACCCGAGCATCAATTTGAATTTCGTCATGCGAGCCGAGTCTCGTTATTACGCCTTCTTGTAGGAATCGTAAAAGTTTGGTTTGTAACAGTGGCGGCAATTCGCCGATTTCGTCAAGAAATAAGGTTCCTTGATGCGCAGCTTCAATTTTGCCTATTTTTGTCTCTGTCGCTCCAGTAAATGCGCCTTTTTCGGCGCCAAACAACTCTGCTTCAGCAAGTGTTTCAGGAATCGCCCCGCAATTTATCGCGATGAATGCCTGATTGCTGCGATCAGACAGTTGGTGCAGTGCTCTGGCTGCGAGCTCTTTCCCTGTTCCACTTTCGCCATTTATTAAAACCGTTGCGGTGGTTCTCGAAACTCGTTTGATTCGCTCATAAACCGCTTGCATGCAAGGAGCATTTCCGACTAAATCTACAAGCTCTCGTTGCTCAGATAATTGTGATTCTAACTTTTGCTTGTCTTGCTTTAATTGTTTTGAGGTTTGCGCTTTTGATATCGCTAATAGCAATTCTTGAGACTGAAAAGGTTTGCTTAAGTAATCGTCGGCACCTTTTTCTATTGCTTCAACGGCATGTTGAACCGAGCCATATGCGGTTGCGACTACAAACCCTACGGGAAGTTGTTTGTTACGAACAAAGTCCAATAAGTTAATGCCAGTTAAAGCGCCAAGCTTCCAATCAGAGAACACAACATCCGGAAGCCTATTTAACTCGATGTCAGTCTTGAGCCGAATAATGGCAGATTCGACACTATCGCATTGAACAACCGTATGGTGGTTTGCCTCTAAAATATCAGCAATGATCTCTCTTTGATCTCTTTCGTCTTCAACGAGTAATATGTACATGCTAATCCTTAGTTGGAATGGAAAGTAGGGCAATCGCACCTTCGCCATTGGTATTGTTTTCGAGCGTGAGGTCGCCATCATAATAGAGGGACACAATTCGTTTCGATATGTAAAGCCCCATGCCAGCACCTTCAGCTTTGTCTGAGACGTGCGGGGTAAACAGATTCTCTGCTATCTCGGGAGAAAGGCCATTACCGTTGTCTTCGAAAGTTAATAAAACTTGGTGATCTTGCAAAACACCAGTTATCGAAAGATTCACTTCTGATTTATTAGCTGCTGCAGACGCTTCGTAGCCGTTAAAAATTAACGTATGAATAATAGTTCTTAATTCATTTAGCTCGCCAACAACGAAACACTCGGGGGCAACATTATTTAATACATTAAGTGGCTTGTCTTCAGAGACTGACTGTCTTAGTTCCAATACAACGTCTTGAATCAAGGCATTTATGTTAACCTCTTGGTCTCTTTTGACTTCGCCCGTCGTTAACGTTAATAGGGCTTTAATACATTTATCAAGCTGTTTTATCTTGCGATCAATCTGACCAAACAACTTTTGTTTAGCTGGCTCTGGAAGGCTGTTGTCCTGCAGTTGCTCTACCGCGAGTCCTAACGTGTGCATCGGGTTTCTAAGAGCGTGAGCTAACCCTTTGCTAACGTCACCAATTTCTGCTAAATGCGCTTTTTCTGCGAGTTGCTTTTCCGCGTCTGCTAACTTCGTAAGTTCAACACACATTTTGTTGAATCTAACAATAGTGTTTTTAACTTCCTCGACACCTTGAGGCTCTACGAAGACGCCTTTTTGTCCAGTTTCTAGCGACTTAAATCCGTCAGAAAGCTGACGTAGTGGATCAGACAACTTCTTACTTAACCAGAAAACTAATAGCAGGGCGATAATTGAAGTTAGAATGATAATGAATGAGATGTAGTTGAACATTTTATCGAGTACATGGTGTCGATCATCTCGCATCTTGTTAAACATTGAATTTGGTGCACCACTGTTTACCTCACTGCTTATAACAGAGATCTCTTTTATTTCTTCGAACTTATTTGGATCTGCGAGCTTTTCCTCACTTAATACTCGCATTTGTTTTATGAAGTGTCGTTTGAGAGCTTTGTTAGATGGGGTCTGACTTCTTGAGACTTCGACTTCTAGCTCGCCATCGGCACCTTTTACAACTTTAGCTTTTTCAGTAATGAGTTTGGCGAGTAGGTTGTGAATCATCACTTGTGTTTGTTTTGGCTCTTTTTCGATGGCACTTATGATTTTGTATTGCGCTTTGTTGATGTGCCTGCCAGCATCTACGATATATGTGCTGTTCGAAGTACCACGTTGAATATCAATCTGGATAGTTGATTTAGACCCACGGTGCTTTTCTTTAGTCATATCGTCATCTGCTATGACCACAAACGTCTCAGAATCTTCAATGTTATCTAAAGTGTGCTTGATGATCTTGTCTGCGAAACGCTTGCCACGTTCATCGATTTCAATTTCGATTCGGTTTTTGAACGTTTGCATTAGAACTAATTGCGAAACCGCGACGGTTACGATGAGCATGGAAATCGCGATAAAAAGGTATTGTCTAATCGACATAAAAACTCACTATTTGAATAAACTCTTCTTTACAAACAACCATCGTGCCACTTAATAAAACTCTGATTTATCGGGATATTTTCATACAAACCTTGTTGTTTGTTAGGCGAACTCCTGATATCGGGATAACTATAAGCTCAAATGAGGAAAATTCGCAGTAAAAATGCTACGAAAAATTCCTATTATTTTATTAGTTATTGAAATTTATACATATTTCTTGTCTGGCACGCCGATTGTTATCACCTACCGCAATGTTTTGTTTCAACTATTGGAGATAAAAATGAAACTAAATCCTTCTAAAACGTTTAAATTAGGTATTTTTGCAACATTATTAACCTCTGCTTTGGCTGCGCCAATCGTAAGCGCCGGACATGCCAAAGGAATGGATATCGATAAACACGTTGTAAAGGTAATCAGCTCTGGGTCTGAAGACGTTCAAGTGTTTGTTAACGATGACGGTGACAAAAAGGAATATGTTTTTTCTGACGCCGACTTAAAAGATTTTGATACCATCGAATCACAACTGTCTGAACTAGATGAAGCGTCACGCACGAAAATTATGGAACTGCTGACAAAGTTGGGCGATGAAGACTCAAAATTCATCGAGTTGCGTGACGCTGATATTGAAATTGGCGATGCAGAAACTGAAGTGTTTATTATTAAAACCGGCGATAACGAAGAGAACATGCATATAGAAATAGATGTGCAAGGAGATGGCGCAAACCCAGATAATCGCTTTCACGTTGCAAAAGTGGTGGGTGACCATTTTGGACCTCACAAGATTATTCGTAAGCATATGAGAGGCAATGGCAAACATGCTGCAAAGATGGTTAAAAAGCTAATTAAAAAGGGTGAGTTTAGCCAAGAGCAACTCGACGAGATTCAACAGCTCTTAAGTGAGAAAGAAGCCAAAGTTGACTAGATTGCTCGTTTAATAACTTCGTAGTGATGTTTTAACTTTACGAAATCTTCATGACTGCCGCCTTTGTCTGGGTGGCAGTTTGCGCATCCTCTTTTAAATAGTATTTTCAAGTCTGTCAAAGTCGGTTCTTCGATTAAACCAAAGTAATTCAATGACGCTTTTAGCTCTGAGGCTGATGGCTGTGCGCTAGTTCCAAAGTGAAAACGTTGCCAGAAAGAATCGAGTAAATCCGCAACCTGTTGCTCTGTAGTACCCTTGAGATTTGTGAGGTCAAGATAATAATCTCTTAATCTATTGTCGGCTTCTTCTACAAGTAGAGATGTTTGGTGAGTAAGGGATATCTTTACTGAGCTTATAGAAAGATACATACCGTCAACTAACAACGTTTTTTGTAAGCGGTATAGACTGTTCATTACTGTGAAATGAACACGAAAAAGGTCCAACTCATTTGGGAGTTGCTCGGTGGCGAACAGTTCGAAGGGCTTTGCTCTTAGTTTGGTAATTAATTCGTATTCTGTTGTTTCTGGTGTTTCGTCCAAAATTAGACGCAAAGCCAAATCTAACTCCGGAAACACGGTATTTATGCCTCGTAACTGAGTGGGTCAGTAGCATTGTTTAGTTTGAACGCCTCAAGTCTTTCCTGACATGCGCCACATTTTCCGCAGGCCTTTTCACGACCGTTGTAACAAGTCCAGGTTAGCGCGTAATCAAGCCCCATTTTCAATCCGTCTGCGAGGATTTCAATTTTGTCGTCGTTAAGATATGGAACAACAATGTCGACAGCTTCGTAATTGGCGATAGCACAAACGTCCTGCATTTTTTGAACGAATTCAGGACGACAATCTGGATAGATGGCGTGGTCACCTGAATGGGCTCCGTAATACACTTTGTTTGCTTCTAAACTGACGGCATAACCAACTGCTAAAGACAACAGGATCATGTTGCGGTTTGGAACTACGGTTTGTTTCATATTTTCTGATTCGTAATGTCCCTCTGGGACATCGATATCATCAGTTAATGACGAACCGGAAATGATCGAGTTGATCGCACTAATGTCTACGATTTTGTGGTGAATATTTAGTTGTTTGCAAACGTTGGCTGCATATTCCAATTCTTTAACATGGCGTTGGCCGTAATCAAAGGAAAGGGCATATACGTCAAAACCGTCATTAACAGCTTTGTTAAGTACGGTAAAAGAGTCCATACCACCGGAATAAATTACAACAACTTTCTCAGCCACTTTCACCTCGATATTTTTTTCAAACAATTAAAATCGGATTTGTTACAATTCGCAGATTAGAGTATACGCGACGTGCAAACAAATGGGTCGCGGATATTAAAACATCCCTCGCATTTTAGAAAGTACGATCGCAAGTAAATTAAATCAAATGACAGATTATAAAGTAAACGAAGTATTTCAAACCATTCAAGGTGAAGGCCAATACACTGGTACACCGTCCATATTTGTTCGCCTGCAAGGGTGTCCTGTTGGGTGCTCTTGGTGCGACACCAAACAAACATGGGAACAAGACAATAATGATTTGGTTAAGTACGAAGAAATCATTATGAAGACGTCAGATTCACCTACTTGGGCAAATATTACAGCGCAAGTACTGTTGCAAGATTTCAACAATCGAAGTTTCAGAGCAAAACACGTCGTGATAACGGGTGGTGAGCCTTGCATGTTCGACCTAAATCCCCTCTGCGACTTACTTCATGAAAATGGCTACAGCACACAAATAGAAACGAGCGGTACATTTGAAGTTAAAGCACCTGCAAAAACTTGGGTAACGGTATCGCCAAAGGTAAACATGAAGGGCGGTTATGAGGTGTTGTCGTCCTGTATGTTGCGCGCAAATGAAATCAAACATCCTGTCGCCCGAGAAACGCACGTCGATGAATTAAAATCATTGTTGGCGAAAAGTCCTGTTTCACCAGGGACGCTAATATACCTGCAACCGATAAGCCAAAAAGTCAGTGCGACTAAACTTGCAATAGATACATGTATCAAAAACAATTGGCGCTTATCAGTGCAGGTACATAAGTATTTAGGGATTAGCTAGGCGTAAGTCCGCCTAGCTTTTAGTCGCTTCTTTTAACGACTGAACAAACTCGGACAACTGAGTCAGCATCGCAGTTTTGTTGTCGAGATTTTTCTCAATGATGTTAACTACTGCGCTTCCTGAGATAGCACCAGCTGCGCCAGATTCAATCGCTCCTTTCACTTGGTCGGGTGTTGAAATACCAAAGCCAAGAACAGGTGGCGCTGAATTGTACTGTTTTAGTTTATTGATCATGATTTCCGCCGGCATCGCTGCACTGGTCTCAGCGCCAGTAACGCCACTTCGACTCAGTAGGTAAACGTAACCGCGACTATAACTAGCGACTTGCCTCAACGTATCATCACTGACATTAGGTGGCACGATGAAAACAGGATCAATCCCTGCTTTCTCTGCCGCGAGGCGGAAAGGTTTGGATTCGCGCATTGGAACATCGGCAACCAGAATTGAGTCTACGCCTGCGTCTTTTGCCATCTGATAAAAACCGTCAATGCCTTTTGCTAACACTAGGTTACTGTATAACAACAAACCAATCGGTGTTGATGGATAGTTTTCTCGAACTTTAGCAATCAGATCTAAACAATTTTGCGTTGTTATCGGATTACTTAGTGCTCGAATGTTAGCTGCTTGAATTGTTGGTCCGTCAGCGATGGGATCTGAGAAAGGTATTCCCAATTCTAATGCATCTGCTCCAGCGTCAATTAAAGTTGTGATTATCTCGTAACTTGTGTCTAGATCAGGATCTGCAAGGGTAACAAATGGGATAAAGGCGCCTTGTTTACGCTCGGTTAAGTTTTTAAATAATTCGATATACTTTGACATGTTAGTTCCTTACATGGCGCCGAGAACAGAGTGAACGTGGGCTAAATCTTTGTCGCCGCGGCCTGATAAATTAACCAGCAACACTTGTGACTTTTCCGGGTTTTCATTGGCGAGTTTGATTGCATAAGCGAGTGCATGTGATGACTCCAGCGCAGGTATGATGCCTTCTGATTTTGCTAAAGCCTGAAATGCTTCGAGTGCCTCATCATCGTTGATCGCTACATATTGCGCTCTGCCTGTCGCTTTTAAGTGCGCATGCTGTGGGCCTACCGCAGGGTAATCTAAACCAGCGGAAACGGAATAACTTTCTTCAATCTCACCGTCGTCTGTTTGCATAATATGGGTAAATGCGCCATGGAGAATACCTTTGCTGTTGATGCCTTTGTCAATAACAGCCAATGCGGCACCGTGTTCGCCAGTATCTAAGCCTTTACCACCAGGTTCAACACCAACAAGCTCTACCGAAGTTTCAGGAATAAAGTCATTAAACATACCGATCGCGTTCGAACCACCACCGACACAAGCAATCACTTTGTCTGGTAATTGTCCTTCCGTCTCCAATATTTGTTGCTTGGCTTCTTCGCCAATCATTTTTTGAAAGTCTCTGACGATAGTTGGGAACGGATGAGGGCCTGCCGCTGTTCCTAGTAGGTAGTGACTGTCATCATAAGAGGACGCCCAGTCTCGCATGGCTTCATTAACTGCATCTTTTAATGTACCTGAACCGGCGGTAACCGGGATCACGGTTGCGCCCATAAGTTTCATTCTAAAGACGTTCGGTTGCTGACGCTCAACGTCTTTGGCTCCCATATAAATACGAGCTTCTAGACCGAGCAACGAGCAGGCGAGGGCTGTTGCAACGCCGTGTTGTCCGGCACCAGTTTCCGCGATTACTCGTTTTTTACCCATGCGTTTTGTTAAAAGCGCCTGACCTAAAACTTGGTTTGTTTTATGAGCACCACCATGAAGAAGGTCTTCTCGCTTTAAATACAGCTTTGTATTGGTTCCTGATACTAGGTTTTTACAAAGCGTCAGTGGCGTCGGGCGACCGGCATAGTCGTTAAGAAGGCCAGTAAACTCTTTATGAAATTCGGGATCATCAAGTGCTTCTATATAAGCTTGTTCTAGCTGCTCGAGTGCCGGCACAAATAATTCAGGGACGAACATGCCGCCATATTCGCCAAAGTATGCATCTAGTTGCTTCACTTCAGACATTTTTAATTCCTTAATGTTGTAACGCTTTAAAAGCGCTATGTACTAATTTTTTATCTTTAACACCTGGCATCACTTCGACGCCAGAATTGAAATCCAACCCATTTACTGGAAATTGCCATGCAAGCTTCGCATTTTTGGGGTTAAGTCCACCCGCCAGCATTACCGGTGGCAGATTTAAAGGCAGGTTGTTCAACAGTTGCCAGTTGAATGACTCTCCTGTACCGCCTTTTTGACCGTTTACTTGGGTATCAAGAAGAATTTTGTCGGCGCAAGGCCATCGCGATGGAAGCTGTCCATTAGGCTCTAGGTGCACGACTTTCCATACTTCGGTGTTAAGGTTGAGTTTTGTGATGTGTTTCTTAAGCTCGTCTATATATGACTGATCTTCATCACCATGTAACTGAACCGCTGCGAACGGCAACTGCGAAAGTAGTTCAACTAACCCGGATATGGAATGGTCTTGAACCACTGCAACACATTTAATCGAACTTGTATTTGTGACTTGCTCCAAAATAGCTTCTGCCAACTTGGGTTCAACGAACCGTTTGCTCTTAGGTACTAAAATAATGCCCGCATAGTCCGCACCTGCTTCAGCGACGTCTAAAATAGCCTTTGCCGAGGTTAATCCACAAACCTTGTGTTCGCCTTCAACCAACTGCTTACAGGCTCGTTGGAGGTCGTCCTGCGCCATCAAAGAACTGCCTACCAAATAACCATGCGCGTGTTTGTTAAGCTTTTTAATCTGGTCGTGATTGTAAATACCTGATTCTGAAATGATCACAGTGTCTTCAATCTGTTCATCTGCTGCAATACTGAGAAACTTTTCTACCAGCTTAGGAGTTTGTTCTAAATCGGTACTTAAATCCCTAAGGTTCCGATTATTAATCCCGATGATATCTGCCTTTAATCGAACAGCTCGAATCATCTCTTCTTCGTTACTTACTTCCGTTAACACTGACATATCTAGCTTATCAGTGAGCGTTCTTAATCTTTCGTATTCCGTGTCATTCAAAACAGATAACATTAATAACACGGCATTGGCGCCATAATGTCGCGCCAGTTTTACCTGATACTCGTCAACGAAAAAGTCTTTACACAATAGTGGTTGTTTTAACTTCTCCTTTACTAGAGGCAGTCGTTCAAACTCACCTTGAAAATACTTTTCGTCTGTTAACACTGATACACATGACGCGTACTTAGAATACGCATCACATATATCTTCTAGATCAAAGTTTTCTCGAATCAATCCTTTAGATGGACTCGCTTTTTTACATTCAAATATGTAGGCTGCGCCTTTTGTTGTCCGATCATCGATTAATGCTTGTTTGAAGTTTCTGTCGTTAGGCAATAAACCGCTCTCAAATTCACTGCAAGGAAAGTCCAGCTTTCTTTGCGCTACTTCAAGGCGTTTGTCTTCGACTATCTTTTCTAAAATATTCACGTTACTTGTCTTCTTGTTGTGACATAGACACAAAGCGATTTAAGGTTTTTAAACCTTCGCCACTTGCCAATACATCTTTTGCTAGCTTTATTGCGGCTTCGAAGGAATCCGTTAAGCCATACAGGTAAAGGATAGGTGCTGTATTTAAGACGACAGCGATGTTGTGGGCCTCTTCGCCATCGCCAGCGAGAACTTGACGAATATTGGCGGCGTTTTCTTGAGGTGTTCCACCTCTTAGCTGTTCCAGTTGGTACTTAGCAAAACCGAATTGTTCAGGAGTAATTTCAAATTCAGAAATTTTACCGTCTTTGAGTTCAACAACTTTGGTTGGACCATGCAAAGCAATTTCGTCCATACCCGAGCCATGAACTACCCATGCTGATTTCTTACCTAGCAATTTAAGTGTTTCTATTACAGGGCGACAAAGCTCTGGGGAATAAACGCCGATCACTTTAATTTCACTTTTAGCTGGGTTTACCAAAGGTCCTAAGATATTAAAGATTGTGCGGGTGGCCAACGTCTGGCGAACTGGCATGGCATGACGAATGCCGCTGTGGTACACAGGCGCCATTAAAAAGGTTAAGTCCGTTTCATCCAAACATTTTCTCGCGTGCTCTGCTGACATATCGAGTTTGATTCCAAGCTCTGATAAGACGTCAGCAGACCCAGATTTTGATGATACTTTGCGGTTGCCGTGTTTGGCCATTTTGACGCCACATGCGGCTGACAAAATCGCGCAGATAGTGCTGATGTTTATGGTGTGAGTGCCGTCACCACCAGTACCACAATTGTCAGCTGTGGGGTAATTCGGGAAAGGAAAGTGTAACGCGTTGCTTGATAGCGCTGCCGCTGCGCCGGCTATTTCGTTTGGTGTTTCACCTTTCATTTTCAAGGCGGTCAGTAACGACGATAAACAGATTTCATCCATGTCGCCATTCACCACATTATTGAATAAGTACTCCATCTCTTCATAACTGAGATCGACTTTGTCCATGGCTTTTTGAATTAATTCAATATTGTTCATTTTAACTACCTTGTTCAGTTAAATAATCAAGACTCGCTTTAAGTAGTGCTGAGCCCTGGGTGGTTAATATAGATTCTGGGTGGAATTGAAACCCTAGTACCTTGTTACTTTCGTCAATGACCGCCATTACCAGATCGCGGTACTTCGCGAGGGTTTGTAATTGATTTGGTACCTGAGTAATTACCAATGAATGATAACGAGCCACTTCCAACGCGTTACCAAAACTTGAGAAAATAGGGTGTTGCTCAAGACTAATGGTAGAGCTTTTACCGTGCACTGTTTCGCCAGCCAGACCGACCTTTGCTCCGTAATATTGGCCTATGGCTTGATGCCCTAGGCAAACACCGATGATGGGTAGTAGACCATGGCAAGCTTCAATAATCGCCATCAAGTTTCCAGCTTTTGCAGGAGTGCCTGGGCCCGGAGATAAAAACAGAATGGGTGATTTACCCTCGGCTTGGTCTCGTTGAATTTTGGTAAGCATTGTTTCGGGTTCAACATGGTTTCGATAGACGCTAACCACAAAACCCAGTGACTTTAGTTCTTCTACTAGGTTGTAAGTAAAAGAGTCTTGGTTATCAATGAAATAAATAGGTGTCATGGGCTTAATCCTTTTGGCGGAGCGCTTGGCTAGCTTGAACGGCTCTAATTACGGCTTGGGCTTTATTTCGGGTTTCATCTGCTTCGGATTGCGGATCAGAGTCAAACACGACACCTGCGCCTGCCTGAATGTAGGCGATTGAATCTTTTACGAAAGCACTACGAATAACGATGCAAGTATCCATATCGCCCCGGCCATTGATATAACCGACTGCGCCGCCATAACTGCCTCTTCGTTTATTTTCAAACTCTCGTATTAAACTGGCCGCTTTTATCTTAGGAGCGCCTACTAAGGTACCCATGTTCATGCAAGCTTGGTAAGCGTGTAGGGCGTCTAAATCTGTTCTCAGTTTACCGATGACACGAGATACAAGGTGCATAACGTAAGAATAACGATCCACTTTGAGCAGTTCGGCGACTCTTCTAGTTCCAGTTTCACTGATCCGAGCAACATCGTTTCTAGCTAGGTCGACCAACATCAAATGCTCAGCGACTTCTTTTTTGTCATTTCTTAGCTCTAACTCAATACGCCCATCTAGATCGTGATTGATTGAACCATCGGGGTTAAATCCGCGTTTTCGAGTTCCTGCAATCGGATATACTTCAACATCGTGCGTCGTTGAATTGTATTTCAGTGCAGACTCGGGTGATGCACCAAACAAACTAAATTCAGGATGTTTCAGGAAGAACATGTACGGGCTTGGATTGTCGTGTTTTAAGTGTCTGTAGGCGTCTAATGGCTTGTTACATTCCAGAGCAAAATGCCGAGATGGCACAACTTGGAATACATCACCTTCAACGATGTTCTGTTTTAACTGGATCACAGCCTCTTTAAAACTTTGGTCACCAACATCGGTTGAAACCACGCCGTTACAGTCAATCGATTTGAATCCGAATCCATGGTGCTGATGCGTTAAAGAATCTAGTTGCGTTTTGATTGCTTCGATTCGTTTACCAACGGAAAAACAATTGGCATAAGCGTCTTCTCCGGAAAATACATTGCCGATTATTTCTGTTTGCTCTAACTGATGGTCGAATACGACCATAGTTTCGGCGAGGTAAAACACGTAGTCAGGGCAAGTGTTTTCGCCGTTTGGTACAGGAGGTAAGTGCTCAAAATTGGCCAACATATCATAAGCAAAAGCACCACCTAAGAATAACGCAAAATCGTCTTCACGATTCGATCTTACGTTGTTGACCACTTGCCTAAGTGCTTCAAACGCATTGATTTCTTTTAATCTCGCATCTTCATCTTGCAAGCTATCGACAGGATGGAAGGTTAGATTCAAAACGTTATCGGATAACTCAGAGGTCACCGTAGATTGTTCAAAACTTGTAAACTGTGAGCTGATGAACTTTACGATATTCATGCCGTTACTGTTCTGAGCTTCTACCGATACAGTATTTCCAAAACACTGAAATACGACTGCTGCATCAAGCAGCATAAGGCTCTTGAGGTTATCCTTGCTGTCGATCTCAGCAGATTCGAGCAAAAGAGCATGTTGGGAAGACGCGGTCAGCGTTTCAAACGCTTGCAAAGGGCTCTCAACGTATTTTGTCGTTAATGAGATACTGCAGACTTCGCCTGGGTTTGTTGTAATTTGACTAAATACCATTTTTTAATTTCTTCGTTTAACGCATTCACACAGGCATAAAAAAACCCGCAAAAAATGCGGGTTCTATCCTAAAAATTCATTATCGTTCGGACACGACAAATTCACCCGCCAAGTTTGGAAGACCACCACCAACGCCAAGTAGAATGAATTGTTGTTAACATTACGAAAACTTTCCTAATAGATAAATTCTGTGTATATAAAACTAAAGTATTGGTGATTAGTCAACATTTAATTTAGTGCGTGTAGAACAGAATGCTATATGACATAATTGTGCGCCATGAAATCTGAAAAAATTTCCCACCCTATATACGACTTACATTCGCATACCACTTGTTCTGACGGCAGTCTAACACCGCAAGAATTGCTGACTCGCGCATCTGTACGACAAGTTAATGTTTTAGCTATCACAGACCACGACTCGACAGACGCTTTGCCCCAAGCGATAGAATTTCGTGATGAGCAACAATTAGATCTAAAGCTTGTAAAAGGTACAGAGATTTCAACCAAATGGCATGGGTTTGAGATTCACATTGTTGGATTGTGCATAGAGCCCGACGAACCATTGTTTCAACAAGTGATGGAAACGCAAAGACAAAACCGAGCCATCAGGGCTAAGAACATCGCCGCAAAATTAGAAAAAAAGGGCGTTACAGCGCCATACGAACGCGCATTTGAGCTAGCAAAAGGCCCCTATATTAGCCGCACTCACTTTGCAAAAGTTTTGTTAGAGCAAGGATTTGTGTCTACATTCGACCAAGCTTTCAAAAAGTACTTGGGCAAAGGCAAGTCCTGTTACGTTACGTCGAATTGGATGGATATCGATACTGCAGTTAAATTCATTCATTTAGCTGGCGGTATTGCTGTTTTGGCACACCCTATACGATATGATTTATCCAATAAATGGCTAACAAAGTTAGTGGACTACTTCGCAGAGGTAGGCGGCGATGCCCTTGAAGTTGGTTTAACCCAAATGTCGCCTAACCAAAGAACGCATCTGTGTAACTTGGCCACAGAGCGCGGACTGTATAGCTCACAGGGTAGCGATTTTCATACACCTGCGAGATGGTTAGATTTAGGTAAAAACCTTCGATTAACGGACAAGTGTAAGCCCGTATGGACGCATTCCAGATGGCGAATTGTTTAGACACAGGTTATAGTCATAACAAGGACTTACGACAGATTTAATTATGAGCCAATTTTTTCACATCCATCCAGACAATCCACAAGGGCGTTTGATTCATCAAGCCGTAAACATCGTTAAAAATGGCGGCGTAATCGTTTACCCAACCGATTCTGGTTATGCGATTGGTTGCGGACTCGGTGAAAAAAAAGCAATGGATAAAATCACCCAAATCAGAAATGTCGATAAGCATCATAATTTCACTTTGGTTTGTAGAGACTTGTCAGAAATTGCCAGCTTCGCGAGAGTCGATAATGCGGCGTTTCGAGTCATACGTCATCTCACTCCTGGGCCTTATACCTTTATTTTCAAAGGCACAAAAGAAGTGCCAAAACGCGTTTTAAATGACAAACGAAAAACGATTGGTATAAGGATTCCTGACAATAAGATTGCATTGGCCTTGTTGGAAGAACTGGCTGAACCGTTAATGTCATCTACGTTACTTCTTCCCGGAGATGACTTTGCGCAATCAGATCCCGAAGATATTCGCGAGAAACTGGAAAAGCATGTGGATCTGGTGATTCATGGAGGTTTCTTGGGCGAAAAGCCAACGTCTGTAATTGACTTTACTGAAGACGAGCCTGTCGTCATTCGTCAAGGTGAAGGTGACGTTAGTCAGTTTTTATAATGTCGGTTGTTAGTCAAAATCAAGAGCCCCTCAGCTCAGATTCAAATATTTCAGATACCACACAAATGATTCAGCAGTCGCTACCGCTTGCTTTGGTGCGCGGCGAGGTGGTTATCGAAAAGCCACAAGACTTGTTCATACCTCCAGACGCGTTAGAGATTTTTCTTGAAGCGTTTGAAGGTCCTTTAGATTTTCTGCTTTATCTTATTAAAAAGCAGAAATTTGATATTGTCGATTTGCCCATACAAGAAATCACGCTGCAGTACATGGAATATGTTGAACTAATGCGAGATATGAAACTGGAGTTAGCCGCAGAGTATTTGGTGATGGCTGCGATGTTAGCGGAAATAAAGTCCAGGATGCTTTTACCAAGGCACAGTGATGGCGATGACGACGAAGAAGATCCTAGAGCTGAGTTGATCAGAAGGTTACAAGAATACGAAGTATTTAAAGACGCCGCGCAGTCTTTGGATGATTTAGAACGAATTGGCAGAGACACAGTAGTCAGTCGCGCTGAAGTACCGGAGGAAGTACAACCCAAAATTGTCCACCCCGATGTCGAACTGCAGGAACTCGTTTCAGCCTTTCAGGACGTATTAAAAAGGGCATCGGCCTTTAGCCACCATGAAATATCCAGAGAAAAGCTTTCTACCCGAGAACGAATGAGTCTGTTAATTGAAAAATTGAGTCAAATCGAAGGGTTTGTTGAATTTCCAGAGTTATTTGATGTGTCGGAAGGTCGAGAAGGGGTCGTAGTTACCTTCCTTGCCGTGTTAGAATTAGTAAAAGAGAAATATTTGGTTGTGATGCAAACTTCTGCCTACGGTCAAATCCACGTGAAATATAAAAAAGACTAATCCAATGTCCTTGTCTGCGAGTGATCAATACGTAAAAAAGTTAATCGAAGCTGCCTTGTTTTCGAGCGATAAACCTATGTCGGTAGATGCACTCAAACGAACGGTTTTAGCAGATAAAAAGATAACTAAAAAACTGGTTAAAACGTTAATCTCCGATTTGCAAAATGATTACACTGAACGAGGTGTAGAATTGGTTGAAGTGGCCAGCGGTTATCGGTTTCAAGCCAGTGTGTCGGTTGCGGACGACCTTGGCAATCTTTGGAGTGAAAAACAAAGTAAATACAGTAGAGCGCTGTTGGAAACACTTGCTTTAATCGCATACAAACAACCAATTACCCGTGGTGAAATTGAGAACGTAAGGGGCGTGTCTGTAAGTTCTAACATTATTAGAACATTGACAGACAGGAACTGGATTAAAGTGGTTGGCCATAAAGAAGTACCAGGACGACCGTCGCTTTATGCAACGACCAATGAGTTTTTAGATTATTTTTGTTTGCAGGGTTTAGAACAATTACCTGAATTAATGGAACCACAAACATTAGAACAAATCGCGCAGCGTTTAGATGGAGAACTGCTTGGCGTCGATTTAACAAATACCGATCAAATCAACGATGAGATATCTGTCGAGGAAAATTAAATGAGTGAAAAGTTACAGAAAGTATTGGCGCGCAGTGGAGTGGGCTCAAGAAGAGCTATGGAGGCTTACATTTCCGCTAATCGAATTAGTGTTAACGGCAAAGTGGCAAAATTGGGTGACCGTGTCGACGGTAGTGAAACCATTCGAGTTGATGGACACGTAGTAGAGGTCCGCACCCAAGATGAGGAAATTTGCCGAGTTCTTATGTACAATAAGCCAGAAGGCGAAATGTGTACACGTAAAGATCCAGAGGGTAGACCAACCGTTTACGACAGGTTGCCGCAGTTAAAAAACAGCCGTTGGATAGGCGTTGGCCGATTAGACGTGAATACCTCTGGTCTATTGTTGTTTACCAATGATGGTGAGCTAGCAAACCGTTTAATGCACCCTAAGTATGAAATTGAGCGAGAATACTCTGTTCGTGTATTTGGAGAAGTAGAGAAAAGTCATTTAAAAGCACTGACGGATGGCGTTGAATTAGAAGATGGTTTCGCTAAATTCGATCGTATTCGTGCCGATCGACTGCAAGAGGAAGAAAGCAAAAACAAGTGGTTTAAGGTGTCTCTAAAAGAAGGGCGCAATCGTGAGGTTCGTCGATTATGGGCGTCACAAGATCTCACGGTCAGCCGCTTGGTCCGCGTTTCGTATGCAAATGTCGAACTTGATCGACGCCTAATCCAAGGCGGTTGGCTTGAACTATCACTTGCAGACATTAATAAATTGCGTAAACAAGTTGGTTTGTCTCGTGAAACTCGCGAATTTAACCCTACTGTACAAAAAGATAACGCCAAAACTCGACGTACAGAACGCGCAAGAATTCGCCGCGCAGTCAAAAAACACAAAATAAAACAGTCGTCTAAAAAATAACCACACCTATCCCCCCCATTGGGAAACATATCTATTCTGCTATAAGAAAGGGGAAATATATTCCCCTTTCTTAGTAATAACTGGTTGTACCATTACTTTTCTTGTGTTAATTCTTAGAACAGAAGTTTAGGCAATTATAACTCTAAGTAATAAATCTAAATTGCTAGAACTATAACCCTAATAATAAGTCAACACGGGAGAGACTATGCATACCAAAGCTATTATTCGCTCGTTGGTAGATATCTGTTGCAGGCGCACTTGCTGCTTGCGGCGACAAAGCGGACGATATTGAAGATGTCATTGCTGAACAGCAACAAATGGTAGACGGCCAACAATCAAGCCCAAGTACCGGTTCCAGTGGTACCGATCCTATGCCGCCAATGGCAGATGCACCTAGTACAACTGAATCACTTACCATTGCGGTTCCTGGCGGTACGGATGCAGACGGAAACTACCTCGCATATCCATGGAACGCTGAAGGCACAGAAAAGTTTTGGTATGGACTGGATGAGCACGAGGTTACGGTGCCTGAGGCGTCGGAATCTGTCATTCATTTAACTTTTAGCGGCGAGTTTGATCCACAAACTGGTGAAGCAGGTCCAAACGCAGAATTTCAAGAAGCTCTGTACGGTAAAACTGGCAGCATTACTGTCGTGTTACCAGAAGGTGAGTTTGCGATGAGTTCAAGCTTGCGAGTAGACATGAGTCTTGACTAGTTTTCTGGCATCACCGAGCTAACGGTAATGGGCCATGGCATTGACAAAACAATTCTATCGTATACCGATTCAGATGAAGTCGTCAGTGACTCTGTGCATATCTCTCGAGCATCTGGCTTAGAACTCACTCACTTTACGGTTGTAGATTCAGGGAAAAATGCGTTGCTAATTGATGAAAGCGATGGTGTCTATATGCACAACTTCGGCACGATTTGGCCAGGCGAACCAGACAAAGGTAACGGTGCTTATGGTCTTTATCCTGTTGAAAGTGAAAACGTCATCATTGAAGACAGTTTTGCCTTTGGTTCGGCGGATGCTGGTATTTATGTGGGACAGACAAATAATATCGTTGTTCGGAGAAGTTTCGCTGTTCAAAACGTCGCTGGTATTGAAATCGAAAACTCCACCAACGCAGATGTGTATGACAACTATGCCTATATGAACACAGGCGGGATCTTGGTCTTTGATTTACCGATTGGGAATGGCCGTTATGGATTGGGTTCTCGAGTTTTCCGAAATGTAGCAGTTTCAAACAACGAAGAAAATTTTGCTGCTCCTGGCGTCGTAGGCATGGTACCACCGGGAACAGGTATGTTGCTTCTCGCATCCGATACGGTTGAAGTATTCGATAATGATCTTTCTGGTAATGAAACCTTCGGTATTGTTGGAGTGAGCTACTTTTTAATCGACAGCAACCCACTGAATTATATAGGCGATCCAACTGCTGGAACGCCAGGCGTTTACGAAGCAATTATTGCGGACGGTTGGAGACCAACGTTGAGATCGATCAACATTTTTGGAAACCGATTAACCAATACTGGCACTAACCCGAGAGGTGATCTTTTAAAGGCCCCACTAACTGACGGGGCGCCTGGAATACTCGATGCATTTCTAGGGATAAACGGTTATGTTCCGGCAATTCTAACCGATGGTATGGGTCAAAACCTAGCAAACAACGGTATTCTAGCGAATGCGATAACCAACTCAGGTATTGTTGCAGGCTTTGAACTGCCATATGAAGAAAGCGATTACTTCTGTGTTGATGAAGCGCAAGGGGCGTCGACTGGTACGGTTATAGAGCATACAGGCGCAACATCAGTCGTTGATTTAGCCACGTTTGAACTTAACTTAGCAGCAGCTTCATTTGAGGTGGATGGTGACGGAAGTTATTTGTTTAACTGCTCAACGCCTCTGCAACGTTTGTCAGCTTACTCGGTGACTTTCCGTAGCGAAGAGCCGAATATTGGCTGTGGATTAGATGACAATGGCGAAATATGTATGAGCGCCATGCCGCCGACGCCATAGTTTCGAAACTTTCAAATATGCAACAAACCCTGCACGAGTTGGGGTTTGTTGCTCTAGCAAGAATATACGGTATATCAAACATGCAGTATCCAAAATTACCCAGTTTACTTCTTGTCGCCTTATTTGGACTGACCGCTTGTGGTGGCAGCTCTGGCGGCTCAGAACCAGAAACACCAACCGTCACAGACAGTGACGGCGACGGTGTACAAGATTCTCAAGATGCATTTCCAAAATGATGCAAGTGAAACACAAGACTCCGACGGAGATGGCGTAGGCGACAATGCAGACGCATCCCCTATGGATGCAACTGAGCAAAACGACACTGATGGCGACGGCGTTGGTGACAATGCGGATGTGTTCCCGAACGACCAAACAGAAACACAAGATTCTGATGGCGATGGTGTAGGCGATAATGCTGATGCGTATCCAAACGATGCGACTAAATCTGTCTCTATATGCACACCGGTTGGTAACGAAGTCAACTTTGATGCTTTGCTTACTGAAAACTGTGACAGCTTATCTAGCTATAATTTGTTTGCAGACGCCAAAAACCCAACGACGAACGTCAACGGTAAATAATCGTTGAAGTATGAGTTGTCGATGCCGCTGTTTACCGACTATGCAACAAAGTACCGCCTTGTCGTAATGCCAGAAGACTCGACGGCAACATACAGCGAAAAAGAAGTGATGGAAATGCCAGTTGGCACTGTATTGATAAAAACCTCTAGTTTGCAAACAGATACAGCAGTTAGAGGTTTCGAAAATGAAACACTACTCGAGACTCGCCTTTTGATCCACAGAGAGAACGGCTGGGTAGCTTTACCATATAGATGGAATGACGAAGGCACTGAAGCGGACTTTGTTTCTAGCGGTCGGAAGTTTGATCAAACCGTGACCCACAATGGTGAAGAATTAACGTTCAAGTACGTCATTCCCAGCACGACTGATTGTAAGGAATGTCACCAAATTTTAGACACCGATGAAAATGGCAACGCCATTGCAGACAGTGGTGCATTTGCGCCAATAGGACCAAAAGCACGATTTTTGAACTATAGCATTTCATACAGCGACGAAGACAAAAATCAGTTATCCAAATGGGCAGAGCTTGACATGTTGTCTGGCGTTCCGGCTGATCTAAGCAGTGTCGATTTAATTCCTTCATTTGAAGACGATGACGTAGATTCGCTCAGCAACAATGATTGGTCGCTCGAATATATTGACGAACTGGCAAGAGGCTACTTAGATATCAACTGTTCTCATTGTCACCGCCCAGTTGGAAGCGCCAACAACTACGGCTTGTTTTTGGAGTACGATAGGGCACTGTCAACGGTGGTTGGAATTTGTAAAACACCACTCGCCACTCCTGGGGCATCAGAAGTTGAACAAATAAATGGAACAATACGGGCGATCGTTCCAGGTGATGCGAACAATTCGTTTATGTACGAACGCGTATCAACAGACGGCGAGTTAAAGATGCCCAAAATTGGTCGCAGTTTAGTCCATACAGAAGGTGCAGAATTACTCAAAGTCTGGATTAATTCGCTCGACCAAGATCCTTTTAATCAGTCGTGTCCTTAAAGCAAAAAAACCGTTCTTAATGAACGGTTTTTTTATTTTTCTCTTTAGCTTTCTCTTTGTTTTTCGCTATTTGGGCTGGGCATCAAGAGATTGACCATTGACAGATTTGGAAGCGTCTGACATCAGGTACAAATAGGTAGGCATAATGTCTTTCGGTGTCGCAATTTCAGCTTTGTTTTCGGAAGGGTAAGCTTTTGAGCGCATCTTAGTATTTGTTGCTCCTGGATTTACGCAGTTGGTGCGTATTACAGAGTTTTCGTATTCGTCTGCCATGGTTTGCATCAAGCCTTCAGTGGCGAATTTAGAAATGGCATATTCTCCCCAAAACGCGCGGCCTTTCTTGCCAACACCACTGGAAGTGAAAATAACACTTGAAGACAGTGATTTTTTTAATACAGGAATCAACGCCTGCGTCATAAACAACTGTGCTTTGACATTCACTTTCATAGTTTTGTCGTACGCGTCTTCATAGATATGTTCAATTGGATTTAGGGAATTGAGCATAGAAGCGTTATTGATTAGACCGTCTAAGCGGCCAAATGTGCTCTCAATTGTTGCCGCCATATCTTGATAATTTTTAACCGTTGCACCATTTAAATCCAGTGGAATAATCGCTGGCTCTAAATCACCATTGGCAACAATTTGGTCGTACACCGCTTCCAATTTTTTAACCGTTCTTCCGAGTAGAATTATTTCTGCGCCATGGCTGGCCATTGTGATTGCCAACTCCCGACCAATTCCGTCACCAGCACCGGTGATTAGGATAACTTTATCTTTTAATTCGTTTTTATCTGCGACAAAGGTGGTATGCGTCATTGCTATTTTTCGTTCTCGATTAAAATTTTGCGGTATGTTACCTAGGTTCCGAGTCAAAAGCACGGAAGATTAAAAAAATGGAATTAAATTTATAATAAAGGCTAGCTAAATCGAGTTTTCTATTGTAACTTTGACTGGTCTAAGCTGTTTAGAGAGTCCCATAATTAAAAGCCGAACAGCGATTCGGATAAAAATAATAACTAGGACCTGGGGAGAGAAATGAAAAAGTTAGCACTCTGTTTAGCTATTACTAGCGCGTTAGGATTAACCGCGTGTGACGACACCACTTTAGATGATGTCAACGAATCAACGTCTGATCTTAGAACTCAGCAAACCCAACTAGGTAATGATGCCCAAGACCCTCGTGTCATGGTCGTTTTTGATCCTGGTAACTCATTATTGTCCATTCCAAACGATTTACTGTTCTCTGGTACATCTGATTTTACATTGGAGATGCCTGACGAAGTAGCGGCCAAAATGGCTGACCAAGATGTTGATTGGGGTAACCCAAGTGCTGTTTTAGGTGCTTTGGACGGATGGGGCACACAAAACTCATTTGTCATTGAATTAGAATACGAAGAAGGCGCTCCAGAATTAAACGCGGCTTCTGTGGCATCTGGCGATGCCGTTGCTATGTATGAAGTAATTACCTTCCCTGAATTGTCAGTGGAAGCATGTAGTGACAGCAGCTTAGCTGGCCTTATGTGTCAAGGCGTCGACAAGCTGACATTTGGTGTTGACTACTTCACATCGGTTGTTGGTGGTAATATCGTTGTTACACCTCTTAAGCCGTTACCAGCGGGTAAAACGTTCGCAGTTGCGCTTACGAAAGAGATTGTAGATGCAAACGGTAATGCGCTTTCGCCTTCAAGCACTTACGGCGCGTTAGAGGCTCCAATTGCAACTCATCCGTTAGTCGACCCAAATAAAACTGATTTAACAGAAACTGAAGCCGGGATTCAAACGCTTCAGGTTATGGTTAACAACTTTGAATCAACCCTGGCTAGAGATTTCAGCGCAGATGCTGGTGCTATTGTTTATACACAAGTGTTCACTACCCAATCCGCGGGTGTACCAGGCACAGATCCACTTCAGGTAACAAAGTTAGTAAATGCACAAACTTTTGCTGCTATGGCAGCGGCTGACCCTGCAAGTGTTCTTACACCATTTGCTTATCAAGGCATGAACGTTGCGCAAGCATTTGCTGCTCAAGGTTTGATTCCGAACGATCCAATGGATCAATCGTATTTACTTTACTCTGGTGCAGACATTTATGGTGCGCAGATTCAAGTTCCGTATTATCTAGAAAACGGAGAAGGTTCACCGTTATCTGGTCGCTGGGAAGCAGCATGTTCTAGTGGCGTCGCTTTGGCAACGTTAAGTGCTGAACAATTAGGTGCCTTAGCACCGACGGCCGGTGCGAACCAAGAACTTTGCGCAGGTCTTGGCCTAGCAGACTTCCCTGGGGTCGACACAGAACGTCATTTAACCAAATATAATCCGTTACCGAAAACTAAGAGTATGGAAACGGTTGATGTTCAAATCACCATTCCAAATGTTGATGCTGCAAATATTATGCGTGGTGCACAGGGGTTACCGGCATTAACCGGCAAACCAGAAGCGGGTTGGCCTGTCGTTATCCTTCAACACGGTATCACTAGCCAAAAAGAAAACATGCTTGCAGCAACTGGTTTCTTATCTATGTTTGGTTTTGCTACAGTTGCAATTGACCACCCATTACACGGCAGCCGCGGATTTACAATCTCTGGTGGCGAAGGTCAGCCAGATGTAGTTGTAAATGCGACGACTAACCAGGCGACAGACTACTTAAACCTAAGCAGCTTGTTGACAGCGCGCGATAACTTGCGTCAGTCCACAGCGGATGGTCTTAAGTTACGTTTAGCACTAAACGCCATGGGTGATTTCACTAACCCAATGGCACCAGATTTGGCCCCGTTCGATACGTCAAAAGTATATTACTTAGGACATTCTTTGGGTGCGATCACTGGTACATCGTTAGCGGCAGTAGCGAATACACCGGTTACTGTAGCGGATGATGCAACAAACGCACAGATTGAAGCGCTATACAAGATTAACGCGGTTATGTTAGCTAACCCAGGCGGTTCAATCGCAAACTTCCTGACTCAGTCTGCAGCGTTTGGTCCTTTGGTTAACGCAAGTGTTGTTGCAGGACTAGGCACTGATGCGAGCGCTACATTACTTAGCTTCTTGACAGCAGAGCAATACCCAGCATTAGTTGCGGCAAATCCAGCATGTGGTGCGGCGCTTAATGAGCAGTTCGAAATTGTTGATCAATCAGTGGCTCTTGTGTGTGCTTACAATGCGTTCCTAGCGTCTGCTCCAGCAGAGCAGTTGGCAGAAGCCCAAGCGGGTGTTGCACAGTTTGCGTTCGCAGCTCAAGCAGCAATCGAAGCGGGCGATCCTACGAACTATGCGTCTCTACTAGCCGCTACTCAAACACCAGTATTGATGATTGAAATGGTTGGTGACGGCGATCAGAATCTACCAGACCAAGTTATTCCTAACTCGGTTCCAGGTAATTTGATGGCAGGAACTAGTGGTTTAGCTGCAAGCATTGGTTTGCCGCAAATCACTGAGGCAACGTTTAACTCGACAGGCACAGTCAGTGGTTTAGTTAAGTTCCGTTACGGTTCACATTCGACTATGTTAACGCCTTCAACTAGCTTACCAGAACCTTATGTCACCTTGTTTGGCGCGGTAAACCAGCAGTTGAATACTATGATGGCTTACTTCTTCATGTCTGACGGCAGTTCGATAAACATTGATGAGGGCATACTTGGTGCATGTGCAATTAAGGACGGCGGCCCGGATGCTTGTGAGCCAACCGGCGAATAAAGAAAACATTTCTTTGTATAAAAACCAGCTTCGGCTGGTTTTTTTGTGCCCGAAAATCTTGAAAATCTACATAAAGGGCCAATATCAGTCGGGTAATCAATTTAAGGAAGCATCTTGGAATTTATATACGAATACGGCCTGTTTTTGGCTAAAGCAATAACCGTAGTAGCAGCGTTCGTGATTGTCTTTGGTTTAATCGCAGGGGCAAAGATAAAACATAAATCTGGCAAACGCGGAGAATTGTTCATTGACGACATCAGTGAACAACTGACTGAGCAAAAACAAGAAATCACACGTTCTTTATTGTCTAAATCTGAACAAAAGCAGTTTGATAAAGAGCAAAAGAAAGCCGCTAAACAAAACAAAGATGAAGGCAAAAAGCCAAGGCTATTTGTTGTTGAATTCAATGGAGACGTCGAAGCCCAGCAAGTAGAGGCAATGCGTGAAGAGATTTCTGCGATTATCCAAATTGCGGAGAAGGGCGACGAAGTGCTGCTTAAACTAGAAAGCCCAGGCGGTGTTGTTCATGGCTATGGCCTGGCCGCGTCGCAACTCGATCGGCTTAAAAATGCGGGACTAAAGGTAACTGCGTCGGTAGATAAAGTGGCTGCCAGTGGTGGTTATATGATGGCGTGTGTTGCAGACAAAATCATTTCTGCACCGTTCGCTATTATCGGTTCTATCGGTGTTGTCGCGCAACTGCCAAACATCAACAAGCTACTAAAGCGTTTTGATGTGGATATCGAACAACACACCGCCGGTGATTACAAACGCACTCTGACGGTTTTAGGCGAAAATACCGAGCAAGGTCGAAACAAGTTTAAGCAAGATCTGGAAGACACTCATGTTCTGTTTAAAGACTTTGTCCAAAGTCATCGTCAAAACCTCGATATTGAAAAAGTATCGACTGGTGAACATTGGTACGGGCTAAAGGCGCTAGATTTAAATTTAGTCGATGAAATTAAAACCAGTGATGACTTTATTCTAGAAAACGTTGATTCATATCGCGTGTTAAAGATGGAATATAAAATCAAGCAGAACGTTGCCGAAAAGCTAGGCATAGTCACTTCAGATACCTTAGCTAAGGTGTTTGGTAAATTGACGACTTGGTCCACGACTAACGCAAAATAGAAAAGCCCACCATATGGTGGGTTTTTTATTTCATGGGGATAAAAAGGCTGTTTATCGTGAAGAACTTGAATTTGCACACAAGTAACTATTTAATCCTCAGTGAACAAAACCGTTTGGGAAAAAGAATGTTTAATAAAAAAATGAACAAATCAAACGTCTTGCTTTGCTCTCTGCCACTCGTTAGCACAATGGCTTTGGCGCAAGAAACGATTACCCTCGAAAAAATAATGTCTGATCCAACATGGATTGGAGCCGCACCGCAAAGTTCAAAATGGTTGCCCGATTCACAGCACGTTTTTTACAAAACAAAAGTCAAAGACAGTGTGATAGCCCAACCACATGTTTTGAACGTGAAAAGCGGCAATGAAACAAATCCTGACTTAAAGGATATCCACAGATACGATTTCCGCAGCGCAGTTTACGCCGACAATTATGCGGCCTATGTGTTTGAAGGTGACGTTTACCTGTGGAATTTAAGCGATAGTAAAGTAACGCAAATTACCCATACGTCCGCCCGTGAATCAAACTTATCTTTTATTGGTTCTGATACGTTGGCGTATTGGCAAGGTGATGTTGGTTTCTCTTATACAATTTCAAATAACACCACTAAAGAGTTCGTTAAACTTGAAATGGCTAAAGCGCCTGCTGCGCCAAAAGGTCCTAAAGACATCATTGCTAAGGAACAACACAAACTGATCGATTATGTTGCGAACAAGTTTAAAGAACAGGTCGAACGTCACGAATATAAAAATCGTTTATCTGAAAACAACGCCTATGCCGACAAAACAACGTTCTACTTCGGTAAAGGTAATCGAGTTGTTTCGAAGGCTCTGTCGCCAACTGGCGATAAGTTAATCGTAGTTACTGCAAAACAAACGCCATGGCGTGGTGAAGGCGATATCATGCCTAATTATATTGGGCAGGACGGTCGGATTGTGTCAGAAAAAGTCAGACGCCGAGTCAGCGATTCTAAGCCTAACCCGCAGTCGTTTTGGCTAGTTGATCTAAACAGCCAAACTAAGACGGAATTAAAAACGTCCGATCTACCAGATTTCGACAAAGACGTTCTAAAAGCAGTTAAAAGTGAAAACGCCAAGGCGGAAGGTGAAAAATATAAGTCAGAGAAGTCTCCAAGAGCGATTAACTTGTTGGTTGACTGGACCTGGTCTCAAAGCCCAATTCAATGGCACGGAAGTGGCGAGCAAGTCGCGCTTATGTTAGAAGCTTGGGACAATAAAGACCGCTGGATAACAACGGTAGATTTTGATAAATCCAAGTTTGTAAACCAACATCAGTTGCACGACGAAGCCTGGATAAACTACACGTTTAACGATTTTGGTTGGTTTAACAACAGCAAGACATTGTACTTCTTGTCAGAGCAATCGGGTTATTCACACATTTACACTAAAGCGTTAGGAAAACGCAAGAAGGCTAAACAAGTCACTTCGGGCAGTTTTGAAGTTTCAAATCTCTATCTTAAAAAAGACGATTCCGAATTTGTCTTTCGTGCCAATGTTAATCACCCAGGTGAATACCGTGTCTATTCGGTTAAGACAGGCGATAAGAAGAATAAACGACCAAAGGCGCTGACGAATTGGTTAGGTAACAGTGACTACTCAATCAGTCCTGATGAATCAAAGTTATTGGTGACACATTCTTCTATGTTGCGTCATGACGACCTGTATCTTGTCGATCTGAACACGGGTAAAACATCCCAGCTAACAGATACCGTGAGTAACGAGTTTAAAGCCATGCCTTGGTCTGCGCCAGAAATCGTTGCAGTGCCGTCAAGTAACCAAGATTTACCAATCTACTCTAGAGTGTACTACCCGAAAGATTACAAACAGGGTGAGGCACGTCGAGCAGTAATCTTTAATCACGGAGCGGGTTACCTACAGAACAGTCATAAAGGCTGGTCTGGCTATTTCAGAGAATTCATGTTCCACAATATGCTAGCGCAACAAGGTTATGTGGTTATGGATATGGATTATCGTGCATCTAAAGGCTACGGCCGCGATTGGCGTACAGCTATCTATCGTCAGATGGGCACGCCTGAAATTCAAGATTTGAAAGATGGCGTAAACTGGTTAGTTGAAAACGCTAACGTTGATAGAAATAGAATCGGCACCTACGGTGGTTCTTACGGTGGCTTCATGACGTTCATGGCACTATTCAACGAACCGGAACTGTTCCAAGCCGGTGCGGCACTTCGTCCAGTATCTGATTGGGCGCATTACAACGATGCGTACACTAGTAACATCTTAAATCGTCCAAAAGATGACATGATTGCATATCGTAGAAGCTCACCAATCTACTTTGCCGAGGGATTACAAAAGCCGCTACTTATTAATGCGCCAATGATTGACAACAATGTGTTTTTCTTAGATGTCGTTAGGTTGGTACAACGCTTGATTGAGTTAGAAAAAGAAAACTTCGAAACGGCCATCTATCCGGTTGAACCACATGGTTTTGTGCAACCGAGCAGTTGGTTAGATGAATATCGCAGAATATACAAATTGTTCGAAACTCATTTGTAGAAAATTAGGCTCCACTTGGAGCCTATTTTTTTATCTGGAACTTAGAATAAATTAAATGAAGAGCTAAAATTCCGCCAGCAATAACGCCAATGAGGTGAGCTTCCGCGGCGACTTTAGCACCTATTAAGGCTTCTGTGTCAGTTGATGGTCCAACAACAACTTCGTAAGCAACCTTTAAGCTGATGCCGATAAGTAATAAGTAACCTGTCTTTTCCTCTCTGAAAATATCCTGTATTGCTCCGTAAAAGAAAAAGGCATGTAAGATCCCTGAAAACCCGGCATAGTGCGCGTAGTCAGCAAACAAAAGTAGGCCAGCACCGATTAACGACGCACTTGCGATGACAATAACAAAGAAGTGTTTTGCTCGGTAATATTCGCCATGTAATGCCCATACCAAAAATAGGCCGCCAAAATTAAGTAAAAGATGATTAGTATTTGTATGTAAAAATTGACCAGTTACCGCTCGCCATATCTCCCCCTGGATAATCGCTGAAGGGTAAAAACCGAACCACTTATCTGTGTTAACGCTTAACAAATGCATAACTAACATTACTATCAACAAGGAAATTGGTGCCCAAGTAAACTTGGTTTGGATTGGTAATCGGTTTAACAACGTTACTTCGCTTTAAATTATGTTATCTGAATATAGTTTTGTTACTATCTGTTAAAACAATAACGAAACAGTCATTTATGCGCGTATTAATCCTTATTCTATCGTTAATTGCAACTTCTGCATTGGCTCAATCTCCATCTAGGGAGGTTCCAGAAGCGTTTACAGGTCTCAATTATAAAAAGGCTGCCTACGGTCAAAAAGCGATGGTAACGGCTGCCAACCCACATGCAACTGACGCTGGAGCAAAAATGTTGAGGCTTGGCGGAAACGCTGTGGACGCTGCCATTGCAGTTCAATTGGCATTAACATTAGTCGAGCCACAGTCGTCTGGTATTGGTGGTGGCGCGTTTTTGATGCACTACGACAACAAAACTAAAAAAATCCGCACGTTTGATGGCAGAGAGACAGCACCAGGGCGAGCGACACCAGATTTGTTTATGGAAAACGGTCGACCAATTAAATGGATAAAAGCAGTGATTGGCGGGCGTTCAGTCGGTGTGCCGGGTGTATTAAAGATGATGTATGAGGTTCATAAAGAAAAGGGCAAGTTACCTTGGGCCACATTGTTTCAACCATCTATTGAACTCGCGGAGAGCGGGTTCGTAGTCAGCCCGAGGTTAGCAAAACTTGTCTCAGGAAAAATGAATCCTGGGCTTAGTCAATTATCTCCTGCAAAAGAGTATTTTTACCCTAACGGTCAAGCCATAAAGGCTGGAGATACGTTAGTAAACAAAGAATTAGCACAGGTGTATCGAGCGCTTGCAAAAGAAGGGGTAAAGCCGTTTTATCAAGGCCAGATAGCGAAAGACATTGTACAAGCTGTTCAGAACAGTCCCGTCGCACCAGGCTTGCTCAGTCTGAATGATTTAAAGCGTTATCAAATGAAGGAAAGGGCGCCAATTTGTACAGATTACAATAGTCACCTTGGCTCATATGAAGTGTGCAGTATGGGACCGCCTAGCTCAGGTGGCGTTACTGTATTGCAGATGTTAAAACTTTTGGAGTCTTTTGATGTTAAACACAAGCCAATCGACGACATCGAGAATATACATTTGTTCACTCAAGCCGCCAGATTGGCGTTTGCCGATCGTAATCAGTATTCTGCAGACGCAGACTTTGTTGAAGTTCCTACGCATGCACTTTTGACTAAAAAATACATTGAAAACCGCAAACAACTAATTTCAAGAGGGAAAGACATGGGGGTAGCAACTCATGGACGCCCGATTGACACTAAGTACGCGAGTAATGTCTCAATAGAGCAACCAAATACCAGTCATATTTCAATCGTAGACGAAGCTGGTAATGCCGTGTCTATGACCACAAGTATCGAGATGGGTTTTGGTTCGACTGTCATGGTCAACGGGTTTTTACTCAATAATCAACTAACCGATTTTTCATTAGCTCCTGAAAAAAATGGAAAACCTGTGGCAAACAAAGTTGAGGGTAATAAACGCCCTAGAAGCTCTATGACTCCAGTGATCATTCTTAAAGACGGTGAATTGTTTGCCGTTATCGGCTCGCCTGGGGGCAGTCGTATCATAAATTACGTGGGTTATGCCGTTTGGGGATTGTTGGAGTTCGGCTTGGATATGCAGACTGTTGTCAACTTACCAAGGGTTTCGAACATTAATCGAAGCACAACTTTGGAAAAAGGCACTACAGTAGCAGTTCTTAAAGAACAACTGGAAAAGATGGGACATAAAGTGTCGGTCAGAAACCTCACTTCAGGTATTCACGGTATATTAAAGACTGACAAAGGGTGGCAGGGAAGCGCTGATCCACGGCGAGAAGGCAACGCTACTGGATGGTAAGGACGTTGTTTATGCGCCATTCAATTAACGATATTGAGTGGCGTATGGGTCTTCATCAACCTCTGATATTAGCCATTCTCCATCGACTTTAACAAAATTCACTTTCCTTAAATCGTTGTTCATTTCCCCAAGATATTTTCCAGTCAACAGAATGTTCACCGTGGTCTTGTTGGGGTCGCCTAGTTCTATCTGACCTAACGTTCTGTCGATTTTAAGCTCAACACCAGGGTCAAACTTCATATTTAAGACGTAACGAGCGTAACCTTTTGTCGTACCATAACTCTTAATTATGCGTCGATGTTTCTTTGTGGCGTATTTCATTGCCAGATTGATATCTTTAGAGTTGTACAGGGCATCAAAAAAGGTAAGCGCTCTATATTCAGGAGTATTGGGATTAGCGAACGCAGGAATGTTATCGCTGCTTTCTGTACACGCAAACAAGAAGATAGAAGAACATATCGCAATCAAAAATCGTTTCACGGCTTTCCCTTTGTGATGAGTTGTTGTTTTTTCAGACTATATTGACGGATATTGGGTAAGATTCCAATCATTAATCGCAATAGCAAAAAAAAGAGGCCGAAGCCTCTTTTTAGTTTAGTCTAATTCGCTCGTTATTGAACTAGCTCTGCATCAGAAAACACATCTGCAAACAGAGGAGAAGATAGGTAGCGCTCCGCTGAGCTTGGAAGAATTACAACAATGTTTTTGTCTGCATTTTCTGGCTTTTCAGCTAGACGTTTTGCCGCACCAACTGCCGCACCAGAAGAGATACCCGCTAGGATGCCTTCTTCACGCATTAAGCGATGCGCCATTTCGATTGACTCCTCGTTAGAAACTTGTTCGACGCTGTCGATCATTTCTAAATCTAAGTTCTTAGGAATAAAACCAGCACCGATACCTTGGATCTTATGAGGCCCAGGCTTCAACTCTTCACCGGCTAATTTTTGCGAAATAACAGGTGAGTCCGCTGGTTCAACCGCAACAGATTGAATAGCTTTGCCTTGCTCTAGCTTGATGTAGCGAGATACACCAGTAATTGTACCACCGGTACCAACACCAGCTACGAAGATATCAACGTTCCCGTCAGTGCCTTCCCAGATTTCTGGACCAGTCGTTTGGAAATGAATCTCAGGGTTGGCAGGGTTTTCGAATTGTTGAAGCAAAACAAACTTCTCAGGGTTTGAATCAACAATCTCTTGCGCTTTTGCGATCGCACCGCCCATACCTTTTGGACCTTCAGTTAGAACAATATTAGCGCCCAAAGCTTTCAAAATTTTTCGGCGCTCAAGGCTCATTGTTTCTGGCATAGTTAACGTCAACTTATATCCTTTAGAGGCAGCAACAAATGCTAATGCAATACCTGTGTTACCAGAAGTTGGTTCGATTAATTCTTTTTCCGCAGTTAAACGACCTGATTTTTCTGCGTCCCAAATCATGTTAGCGCCAATACGACATTTTACGCTAAAAGACGGGTTCCTTGCTTCTACCTTTGCGTAGACATTGCCACCAGTAACACGGTTCAATTTTACTAAAGGCGTTTTTCCGATTGATTGTGAATTGTCTTCAAAAATTTGGCTCATTTTTCTAACCTTGATTGGTTTATTTATCCATGAGTAAGTAAATACGTTTAAGTGCTATTTTTGAAGTTCGTTTTTTTAATATGATATGCGTTATTATTAATAGAGTTATGTTATACCTTCTTTACACCTTATTACCTTTGGTTATAGTCCACTAACAATTTAAAAATAACGCTGTCGCTAATTTTTAGACCTGTTAGTATTGCTATAACATTAATAATAATAATGCTTAAAAGATTCAAACATGGCACGTCGACTTCCACCTCTAAACTCTTTAAAAGCTTTTGAAGCGGCCGCTAGAAACCTAAGTTTCACTAAGGCAGCGGAAGAATTATTCGTTACTCAAGCGGCTATTAGTCATCAAATTAAGTTATTGGAAGAACATCTGAGCATCAAGCTGTTTATGCGCAGAAACCGTTCCCTCTTGCTTACAGAGGAAGGGCAAAGCTACTACTTGGATATCAAAGATATATTTGCTCACTTGTACGAAGCGACAGAAAAACTGTTAACTCGCGGCGCAAAAGGCTCCATAAGCATTGCGTTGACCCCAAGTTTTGCCATTCAATGGTTAGTTCCGAGGTTAAGCGAGTTTTCATCCTTGCACCCAGATATTGATGTGCGCATTAAGGCTCAAGACCACGACGATAACTCGTTAACAGACGACGTCGATGTAGCCATCTATTACGGCTTAGGTCACTGGCAGGGGGTGCACTCGGATAAACTTCATACTGAATATTTGACCCCAGTTTGTTCTCCGCTACTGTTGGCGGGAGATAAACCCATTCGCTCACCAGATGATCTTCAGCATCATACGCTGTTGCATGATACCTCGAGAAAAAACTGGAAAGAATGGATTAAAAGTGCCGGAATCGATAATATCAATGTCAACCAAGGCCCAATCTTTTCTCACTCTTCAATGGTACTTCAAGCGGCCATCCACGGTCAGGGAGTTGCATTAGGTCATAGCGTCCTTGCCAAACCTGATATTGATTCTGGTCGATTGGTGATGCCTTTCAATCAGGTGCTGGTGAGCAAGAATGCGTATTATTTGGTTTGTCGAGAAGCTCAAGTAGAAACACCTAAGATTGTAACTTTCCGGAATTGGTTGCTAAAAACAGTGGCAGAAGAACAAGAAGAAATGGAGTTAGCAGAATAGTGGCTGAAGAGTTAGTTAGACGGATTTATCCAGCGAAAGATACGATTGCAAGAATAATTCTGGCGCATGGTGCCGGCGCTGGAAATCAGCACGAGTTTATGGACAACTTGGCTAATGAATTGTGTGAGCTCGGGATCGAGGTCATCAGTTTTAACTTCGACTATATGACACGCCAATATCAGGAGCAAAAAAAGCGTCCCCCTGACAAACAGCCTAAGCTATTAGAACGCTTCCAGTCTGAGCTCGATCGACTTGACGAGCAATTGCCGGTATTCATTGCGGGCAAAAGCATGGGCGGGCGAATGGCCACTTTGTTACCGACTTCTGAAAGAGTTGCAGGGATTATTGTATATGGTTACCCATTTATACCACCGGGCAAACCAGAAAAGTTTGAACAACGGATCGAGCATTTTGACAACATCAATAAACCAGTATTGATTCTCCAGGGTGAAAGGGACACTTTTGGTAACAGAGCTCTGTTAGAACAAAAGTCGTTTTGCGATACGATAACGGTTGAGTGGATTGAAAGTGGCGATCACAGTTTTAAACCTCTTAAGAGTTCGGGGAAAACAAGCATGGACAACATTAAAACTGCCGCCCAATTGACCGTTGAAAAAATAAAAGAAATACTGTCATGAATCCTTATATTTCCTTTCAATTTATCGCAGCGAGCATGGGGTTTGTTGCAGTGAGCCTTGGGGCGTTTGGCACACATGGCCTAAAACCAACGTTTAGTGACTACGAAATAGGCATTTGGGAAACTGCAACGCAATATCTAATGTTTCACACCCTAGTAATGTTATTCCTCACTTTATTGCCAAAATCCAACAAGATTAAGTACGCACTGGTATCGACTATGATAGGAAATATCGTTTTTCCCGGTTCGTTATACCTACTAGCATTAACAGGAAACAAAATATTGGGAGCGGTGACTCCTGTCGGTGGCTTAGCATACTTGATAGGGTGGGCGATTTTGGCGTATCACCTGTTTAAACAAGCGACGTTTACACCAAAGAACAAACTGGATTAACAGATTCGAGCATCTGCTGATAAAACGTTTGTGGGTTAATGTTGTCCGGAATATCCAACTCGATGAGTTGGCTCAAGTGAAAGAAGTGCGGCTTTCTATGGCCAGCTAGCATGTCAAACATCAAACTGAAGGCCAACTCGGTCAAGTTAACTGCTCGCTCTTCGGGTTCGGTTAAATTCAATTTGTAACTGTTATTCTCGTTGCACTTAAACACGTGTTGTAACCGATAGAGCACACTCGGCGAACATCCCCATTGTTTTGCAATGCCTAAACCAACTTTAGTGAGTTGCACTGGGTCTATTTGCGCAAAAAACTGATGAATGGCACCTACGTTTGTGTACCTATGTGATGTGATTGCAAACCGAGCTCTCGGTACAGAGCAAATACTGAGTAAAATAATGATCACTACCAAGTTAAACTCAAGTGCTTTGTCCTGCTTTAAGGTTTTGACTATGTTGATACTCAGCTTATTTGTCAGGTGTATAAGGTTACTCAAGTTAACATGGCCACAATAACGCGATGCATTAAACGACGTAGTCATGGAACACGCAATATAAGCGTTAATAAAATTAGAAGATCCGGAAATCGCGTAGGCGTGTTTAAGCGTAGATACTTGCTTTCCAACCGGCATTAACAACGATATTAACGACGTTGTCGATTGAGCTTGAACGCTGTCATCGCTAAAGCGATCAAATAAACCTTGTTGGCGCTCCTGCTCCAGCGCAGTTAAGCCTTGTTCATAATCGTTGGGTGTTGATAATAATCGAGATTCATAACCGGAAAACAAAGTTCGTTCCGGTACAATCTCTGATTCTTTTGCCACTAAGTTAAGCTTTTCAAACTCATCCTTGTCAATTTTGTAGTTGGCCCAAAGCGCAAGGCAATCGTCCAGTTCTATTTCGTCGAGCTGATCCATCCACTTTCTCTGACTGGCATCGTATTGCAAACCCGTCATAGTCGAATGATTAGATGAAACCAGGGTAAAACGTCTTTCGTCCTTAGCCTGAATTAACGTTCCCGTTATCAGGCTTTTGCTAAGTTCCCGAGTATCTTCTTGTTCAGCAAAAAGCTGGTACAAAGGCGTACGGGTCGTTTTGCCACGACCATAACTGCACAACAAAAGTCGGTAGCAACGTTTTATTAAATTCTGTTCAAAGAGCATTTGCCAATTATTTGTTTTGGCTTTGCCTAATAACGAAAGAAGATTGAGTGTTTCGACGTCCAGCTTTCGCTTTAATTTGTGTTTCTTAAACGTCGAAACAGCGATTTTATGCAAATTGGAGAGCAGGGTGTCTATCGATTGGGCGTCAACAAAAAACTTGCTGTTCTTCGCCATATCCAACAACAGTAAAGTCGAACTCTTGACCAAGGAATTAGCTGTCTCAAGGCGAAGTTTGTTGTGTTCACAAAGAATGTTAAGTAGTAAACAGTTTTTAATGACTAAGTTTTCGATATAACTGCATTCACTGATTTCTACATTAAGCAAAGTGAGAGCTGGGATTGGGTCTTTGTTGCCCGTATTGCGAGCAGCGTTTTGCAGATCTTCGACACTGCGATAAAGCTCTGTGTTGTTAGAACCTTGGTAATGACCAATAAGTACCTTAACTGATTGAATAAGTTGGTCAAGTAACACAGAGCGTCGTTCAATACCTAAGCGCCAGTAAACTGATTATAGGCGCTGTCGCCCCATGCTATCAGTTTACCGTTTTTGAACAACAATGCAGTGCATTCATCTTTTGTTGTGATGCCATCACTTTGCTTGTGGTGAGTGCGATAAAACATAATTTGAAGTGCGTCTTCTGCTATCTGCTTTGCTTCGGTGATATCAGGGCTTCCCAACGATTCAATCACATACGACTTAACGATGTGGTCGTCGATGGATAGACCATTAATAAATCGCTTGTTAAAAGATTGCCTGTCTTCCCAATCCATTTGATCAGGGTCATCATCATAGAAGGTAAGCACCGATGCGGCAAATACGGCATAAACGCCAAACCCTATGGCAGCATATTTAACAACTTTATTAGCCATTTCTATTCCATCTCTGTTAAACCGTTGGTAACCCTATTATAACGTGATGTCTTTTCGATTTTCCAAGGTTCTTTTGTATTTTATCGTCGGATTTTGTAACAAGGTTCATACACAGAACCTGGCAGTTTCATCCGACCCTGTTCAACAAATGCTTGTAGCAGTCGATCCATGCGAGTCATCAATTCGCTGTCACCACTCAACTCGAATACGCCTTTTTCTTTTACCGCGGCAACGCCTTGTTCCTTTATGTTACCTGCGACGATACCAGAAAACGCCCTGCGTAAACTTGCAGCCAACGCGGTTTTGTCCTGGTCAAGATGCAGATCCAATTTAGCCATATTTTCATGATCCGGTTCAAAGGCCATCTGAAAGCTTTTATCAATCTTTAGTGTCCAATTGTATTGATATGCATCGCCTATATGCTTTCTGTATTCTCTAACACTGTCCATTTTTTGAGATATGAATTGAGCAACCGCTTCTGGATCGTTAGGGATGATATTTAGGAGGTTTCTCGCCTCAATTCCCAGTGTGGCTTCAACAAATTCTGCAATTTCTTCAAAATAGGCAATGGATGATGCAGGTCCGGTTAAGATAATTGGCAATTGTTGATCTTTGTTTTCTTCATTAAGCATGATCCCTAACAAGTACAAAAGCTCTTCAGCTGTTCCGGCGCCACCAGGAAACACTATGATTGAGTGAGCAACACGTACAAATGCCTCTAAACGTTTTTCGATGTCAGGTAAAATAACCAACTGATTCACAATTGGGTTCGGCGCC
>CAXRBI010000027.1:0-12603 GCA_964229075.1 Alteromonadaceae bacterium
ATTAGCAACGTCATTGCCAGCATCATCCACGTTGGCGAAAAGAGCGGTGAACATTTACTACACGAGAATGCAAATAGAAGAATCATTTAGGGACATGAAGTCGCATAAATTTGGGTTGGGGTACATGACAAATACGAGCAAGTCTACTACTAGAGTTACTGTACTCGTATTTCTTGTAAGTTTGGCGAATTTAGTGCTGATAATGATAGGCTTAGCCGTTGATACCAGTGGAAAGCACCGACAATATCAAGCCAACACGGTTAAGCATAAAAGAGTACTATCCTTCCATTCTCTGGGCTTAAGAGCTGTTCGAACGCATCGATTTAAGATAAATAAAGCGCTTTGGAAAACAACGCTTTATCGGTTTTATGATTACATTAGGGCTTTAGAACATGAGACTTGATAATTTGTGGGGATCCCTCAGTATCTAACCCCATTTATCTTAAAGCTTAAATACGGCAGAAACGAGTTAAAATTGAGTTTTACTTCACTGTAATTGGCACAAAAAAGACTAACAGGCTCAGAGTTAGGGGATTACAAACGAACTAAGAATATTGCACACCATTCCTAAGTGCGTGAGCACATCCTCAATAAGCTGAGACTTAAAGCGGCTTCGTTGTATTTAGATTTTTCTTGTAGTCGACGCGCTAGGGGGCAAGGAAGTTCAGAGTATGCTGATAGTGCGCGAGTTATGGCGGCCCCCAAGATGCCGATGAAAACCGAACCCTTGAACAACCGAAATGTTCAAGGCGGCTCTCATGACCGCGCCGTAGGTTTCTCGATTACTAGCCAAAAGCTAGCCGAGCTTACGCAATAGCGCCGAAGATGAAAACCTGAAAAAATAGTATCGGCTCAGGGAAAAAAGTTTTCTGTCAAACATCCCAGGTGACCATAACAAGTTTTGGTGCAATAACCGTCTGTTTGAGGGCTATCGCGGCAAATCGTTCAATTTACCGTGACTTGAACACAACTTTCAGAGTGTGGACAAGTTAGTTAAATATAACAGTCGTCGACGTATTCCCCAATAACGAAATTGAACAACATATCCCAGTTATATTTCTTGGCGGAATATAACAGTTGGAAATTCGATTTCAATGTTTTCTCGTTTTCTGCTTTGCGATTGCAGATAAAATTAACAAACTGTCGAAATTTCAAACTTTTGTTTTGAATATAGGGCAAGAAAATGGTGCTTTGACTTCTTAATCCTGGGAACATCCATTACACTGCAATCAAACAGTATTTTTAGGTTATTTTCATGGAACATCAGCAACTCCTTTCCGTTATTAACGAGCACGATTTTGCGGTTACTCCGAGCGAACTTCACGGTTTGCTGGTTGGATTGATTGCCGGCGGAATGTTTAAAGGCTCAGAAGAATATTTGGAGCATGTCTCTGAGTTGTTCAACAATGGCTTGACAGTTAAAGGCTCGATGAAGTCGTCATTAACCGAAATGACGAATGAAATTTTTTCAGAGCTTGAGTCAGAAGATATGTCGTTTGAGCTCTTGCTACTGGACGATGATGAAGCGCTTTCTGATCAGGCCGAAGAACTGATCAACTGGGTGCAGTATTTCTTGGTTGGTTTTGGTTTTAACAAACGCGATCTCAAAACGGCCTCGAATGAAGTGCGCGAAATCATCGATGACTTTACGTCGATCACTAAGATGGACGCCGAAATAGAAGACAGCAACGAAGCGCAGGCGGATTTTTACGAAATTATTGAATTTATTCGCGTCTCTGCCGTATTGGTACATCAAGAGTTCGGAAAACAGGTCAATAAAGCCACCGAGCAATCAAAAACATTGCATTAATTCAGCCGAGGAAAGATGACTACAGCCCTTTGTAATTCAGAGTTTGTTGCCCGCCGTTTGCGTTTTATGGCGCAGATGGAAGAAAACAGTGTTGCCATATTTGCTGCCAATCGAGAATTGACTCGCAGTAACGATACCGAGTTTCCGTTTCGACAGAACAGCGATTTTCAATATCTCTGCGGTTTTCCTGAGCCAGACGCATGGTTGATCTTGGAAAAAACTGCAAAAGACACAGTGAGCACTTTAGTCTGCCGCGTAAAAGACAAACTTTCAGAAATATGGCACGGTCGCCGAATTGGCAAAGAGGCAGCAAAACAACGATTTGAATTCGATGCTACCTTTGACGAAAAACAGCTTAACTCGGCTTTATTTGATGCGGTCAACAACAAGGATATTCTATATTGGGGTCAAGGTTTCGACAAAGACAACGACGAGAGAGTTTTTGCGCTGTTGAGCGAATTAAGAACCGGGCCGAAAAAAGGCTGGTCAGCGCCGACACAAATTTTAGATTGGCGTCCGATCATTCATGAAATGCGACTGTTTAAATCTGCTGGAGAAATTGAGGTGATGCGCCAAGCCGGCGAAATCTCTGCTCAAGCGCACAAGCGAGCAATGGTTTTCGCAGCTCAACAAACATCCCAACAGTTACCCGTTCATGAGTATCAATTAGAAGCGGAAATTCATCACCATTTTGCGATGAACGGAGCAAGGCATCCGGCGTACGGCACCATTGTTGGCGGTGGCGAAAACGCTTGCATCTTGCACTACACCGAAAATGACGCGCAGATAGATAAAAGCGCCATGGTGTTAATCGATGCAGGGTGTGAATTACAAGGGTATGCGGCGGACATTACTCGAACATTCCCGGTAAGCGGTGTATTTACGCCAGAGCAAAAGGCCATTTATCAACTCGTTCTGAAAGCGCAATTGTCAGTGCTTGACCAAATTAAACCCGGCGCCAACTTAAAATCTCTGACCGAACACTCAGTCAAAGTCATTACCCAAGGCTTGGTTGAGTTGGGTATTTTGGAAGGGGATGTGGATGAACTTATCAAAGACAGTGCCCATCGCGCTTATTACATGCATGGCCTAGCGCATTGGCTAGGATTAGATGTTCATGATGTAGGTCAATACGAACAAGCCGGACATGCGCGACCATTGCAGGCAGGTATGATCTTCACCATTGAGCCTGGAATCTACATCGACGCTGAGTCGAGCTGTGATCCAAAGTGGCATGGCATCGGGGTGAGAATTGAAGACAATATCCTGATCACTGAAAACGGATATGAAAATCTAACGTCTTCGGTACCGAAGACCGTTGAAGACATTGAAACATTAATGGCCAAATAAGCATGAGCAGCACAAAACAACCATTTGACGTTGTCATCTCTGGCGGCGGATTGAGCGGATTACTCACCGCAATTGGGTTGTTGCGGGAATGCGAGTCCCTGAACATTGCGATTATTGAACCAAACCAAATGGTTGAGCAGACTCTGCTAGACAACTTCGATGGTCGCTGCTTAGCGCTTTCTTACGGTTCATTGCAGCTGATGAATCACTGGCAGATTTGGTCGGAGCTTAAGCCGCTAGCGTGGCCAATAAAAACCATTGTGACATCCGACCGTGGTCACGTCGGTAAAACCATCATGAAAGCCGAGAATTACCAACTCAACGCCATGGGCTATGTTGCCGAAATGCGTAATATTGGCGTGGTTCTGCAGCGGGCACTAAAACAAATGCCTGAGGTCATGCAGAATCGGTTGAGTTGGTTTTGTCCAGATACCATCAAAAGTGTTTCGACAAATGAGCATTCCACCGAAATTGAGCTGGCCTCAGGAAACACGCTTCAGGCCAAATTGATGGTAGTCGCCGAAGGCGCCAATTCACCGACTCGAGCCCTGTTGGGAATTGATACGCAGAGTAATGACTACGAGCAAGTCGCAATGGTGGCCAACGTAAAAGTAAAAGGCGCGGAAGCTAAGTTGGCGGGGCTATTGGGTAAACATCGTGACCAGGTCAAAGATGTTGCTCAACACGTTGCGTTCGAGCGTTTTACCACCTGCGGACCAATCGCATTTTTGCCCATTGGCAAGCAGAGTTACTCACTGGTGTGGACAGAAACGCCACAGCGCGTTGAGTCAATAATGGCAATGTCCGATGAGGCCTTTTGTCACGAATTACAACAAGCGTTTGGTTATGCCGCTGGACAAGTGGTGTCTGTCAGTCAACGCAGTCAATATCCGCTGAAACTGATCAAAGCAAATGCAATGATGGCGAGCAGAGCTGCCATTGTCGGAAATGCCGCCCACACCTTGCACCCAATTGCAGGCCAAGGGTTTAATCTTGGACTGAGAGATATTGCTGTGTTAGTGGAGAGCATTAAACAGGCGTCATTGGCAGGGCAGGACATCGGCGGATTTGAGTTGCTCAATCAATATCAGAATAACCGACGGAAAGACGTCGACAGAATCACCGGATTTACCGACTTGTTGGTACGCAGTTTTGCCTTAGAGGGCCGCCTACCAGCTTTAACGCGAACCCTTAGTTTGATGGCATTGCAAAAAATTGAGTCATTACAACATTGGTTGGCGATGCAGTTTATGAGCAGTAAATCGTTGTCGAACATCCCGCAATTAAAGGAATAGCACTATGTCTGAATATGTTTCTACACCCGACTTAAGTGATAAATACGAAGCAGATGTGCAAGCACTGGAGCTACAGTTTCAGCACTTTGGCCAGATAAAATCGTTTTTTGGCCAAGCGGTAACGGTGAAGTGCTTTGAAGACAACTCGATGGTGAAACAATTGGTGAACTCACCAGGCGAAGGTAAAGTTTTGGTTGTCGACGGTTGCGGCAGCATGCGCCGCGCGTTGTTGGGAGATATGTTGGCCGAAGCGGCCATTGCAAATGGTTGGGCTGGTCTGGTGATTGCGGGCTGTATTCGAGATGTGCAAGTCATTAATGAACTGGCCATTGGGGTAAAAGCATTGGGCACGCATCCAATGAAAACTGAAAAGTTGGGCCAAGGCCAAATTGACGAACCAATAGAGATCGGCCAAACAACCATAAACCCCGGCATGTATGTCTATGCCGATGAAAATGGCGTGATCGTCGCCAATCGACCGCTTTAAAGAGAATACACACTTTGATTTCGACTGATATTGTAATTGTAGGCGGTGGTTGCGTTGGCCTGACCGCGGCATTAGCGTTAGCCCAGCAGGGTATGGCTGTCACTGTTATTGATAGGGCTGGTGGCGCGACGTCACTTGATGAGCCTGAACTGAGAGTGAGTGCGATATCCGCAGGTAGCGAGCAACTGCTGAAATCCATCGGCGCTTGGCAACATCTAGACGTTGAGCGTTTGCGGGCGTATGACTCGATGTCGGTTTGGGATAAGGAAAGTTTTGGTCGAATCGATTTCTCGGCCAATGACGTTGCGGAACATCGACTCGGACACATCATCGAAAACAATCACATCCGCAATGCATTGCTGCAACAAGCTGAGGCGAGCAATAACCTGACTTTATTGCTCGAGAATGAGATTGCCTCGATTCACAACGATGACGAACAAGTGGTTTTGACTTTAGCCGATGGTAAACCGTTGATTGCGAAGTTATTGATCGCGGCTGATGGCGCAAACTCTTGGGTGCGTAAGCAATTGGGTTTAACCATCACGTTTTCTGATTACGATCACCATGCCCTTGTCGCAACGGTTCGCACGGCAGCACCGCACGGCCATTGTGCGAGACAAGTATTTTTGCCTAACGGCCCGTTAGCCTTATTGCCGCTTTATGACGAGTCGCTTTGCTCTATTGTTTGGTCTACGTCTCCCGATGAAGCAAATCAATTACAACGAATGGACGCAGCTGAATTTGGCAAACGATTGACGGCCGCAAGCGACAGTGTGCTAGGGCCTGTAGAGTTAGAAAGTGCCAGAGTCAGTTTTCCACTGACCATGCGATACGCACACACCTGGGTCGACAATCGTGTGGTATTAATTGGCGATGCCGCCCATACGATTCATCCACTTGCGGGTTTGGGAATGAACCTGGGTTTGATGGACGCCGCTGCGCTAGCGCAAAGTATCTCGAATAAAGAGCAACTGAGTTCTCAGCGAGTACAAAAGTCGCTGAGACAATATGAACGTTGGCGCAAAGCGGAAGCACAAACCTTTATTGCCGCAATGGCCGGTTTGAAACACCTATTTGATGGTCAAAATCCAGTAAAAAAATTAATTCGAGGGGTGGGCCTGGCTCTAACCAATCAAACGCCTGTAGTGAAGCATCAGATAATCCGGCATGCAATGGGCGTTGCAGGGGAGTTGCCGAATTTAGCGAGAGCAAAAGATCCTATCTAATAGAAAAATGGATAATGTTTCGCATAAATATTACTAATGTTCATTTTGTAGAGAAAGCCGTTCTATTGAGCTATACTCGCCCGCAATTTTAATCTTGTTCAATAAACTTTCTTGAACAAAGGTCTGAAAAAACGCTCCGAAGAAAATAACAATTAAGGGCGTCAACGCGGCTATCAAAGGTGATCCTATGAGCAACAGAACGGTTTTATTCGACAAACACATCGAAGCAGGCGCAAAAATGGTGGATTTCCACGGTTGGGAAATGCCTATCAACTATGGCTCTCAAATTGAAGAGCACCATGCGGTCCGCCAAGACGCGGGCATGTTCGACGTATCTCACATGACCATCGTTGACGTTAAAGGCGCCGATGCAAAATCTTTCCTTCAAAAGCTTGTGACCAACGACGTTGCTAAGTTAACGGTTGCTGGTAAAGCGCTTTACACTGGCATGTTGAATGACGAAGGCGGCGTTATTGACGACCTTATCATTTATTACTTTGATGAAACCTTCTACCGATTAGTCGTAAACTCGGCGACTCGTGAAAAAGACTTAGCGTGGATCAACAAACAAGCAGAAAGCTTTGCAGTTGAAATTACCGAGCAACCAGACTGGGCAATGATCGCCGTTCAAGGTCCTAACGCCAAAGCAAAAGTTGCTACTATTTTGTCTGAAGAACAAAACCAAGCCGTTGAAGGTATGAAGCCATTCTTTGGTGTACAAGCGGGTGACTTATTTATTGCAACCACTGGTTACACAGGTGAAGCAGGTTATGAAATCATGTTGGCGCCAGAGAAAGCTGCGGATTTTTGGCAGCAATTAACAGACGCCGGCGTTAAACCAGCGGGCCTTGGTGCACGCGATACTTTGCGTTTAGAAGCTGGCATGAACCTGTATGGCTCTGACATGGATGAGACCATCTCGCCACTTGCTGCCAATATGGCTTGGACCATCTCATGGGAGCCAGAAGACCGTGACTTTATCGGTCGTGCGGCGACGGTTGCTGCAAAAGAGCAGGGCACAGACAAGCTAGTTGGTCTTGTTATGGAACAAAAAGGTGTGCTTCGCGGTGGTCTTAAAGTGATCACAGAAAATGGCGAAGGCACGATTACTTCAGGTACGTTCTCGCCGACGCTTGGCTTTTCAATCGCAATGGCTCGTATCCCAGCAGGAACGGCTTTTGGCGACACAGTACAAGTTGAAATGCGCAAGAAAATGGTGGATGTAAAAGTGGTTAAGCCAAGCTTCGTTCGCAACGGCAAGTCAGTACTATAAAAGAAATTTTATTTTGCAGGTTGAAGAATTTCAGCACACCCATTATCTTTTCCAGTGGTGTGTTAACTAAAACAATCTGCAACTTAGTATAAGAACACAAAATTAAAAATATATCCTAAGGAACAAAATAATGAGCAATATTCCATCGGAGTTAAAATACGCATCTTCTCACGAGTGGGTTCGCAACGAAGGCGACGGCGTTGTAACAGTAGGTATCACTGAACACGCACAAGAGCTTTTGGGCGACATGGTATTTGTTGATTTACCAGATGCAGGCGATGAGTTTGCTGCAGGCGACGACTGTGCGGTTGCTGAATCTGTAAAAGCAGCTTCAGACATCTACGCTCCAGTAGCGGGTGAGATTGTTGCTGTTAACGAAGAGTTAGAAGACTCTCCAGAAACAGTTAACTCAGATCCTTACGGCGACGGCTGGTTGTTCAAAATAAAGATGGAAGACGCCAAAGAGCTAGAAGATCTTCTTGACGCGGAAGGTTACGCCGATTCAATCGCCGAAGACTAAACGCGAATAAAATTTGAGCCTCGATTTGCTGTGCATCTCGAGGCTCCTTTGTTTTTAAGCTCGAGTTTTGCTTTGGTTTAAAAACACCTAAGTAATAAACTTTTTCGCCTTACGATACGTATCGCGAGCATTGCAGATTTAAAACGCTACCCGAAAGCGCCACTTTTAGGAAGTCACACTATCATGACCGAAAAAAACAGCTTACACCAATTAGAACAGCACGATATGTTCATTCGCCGCCACATCGGCCCAAGTGAACAAGAGCAGCAGGAGATGTGCCAAACGCTAGGCGTAAGTTCAGTGGAAGAACTGATCACACAGACGGTTCCTGAAGCCATCCGTTTAGACAAAGATTTAGAGTTGGGCGACGCTCAAACAGAAGAAGAGACATTGGCTTATCTTAAGTCCGTTGCTTCAGAAAACGTGGTCGCTAAATCATACATCGGTCTTGGTTATCACCCAGTGTCGGTTCCAAACGTTATTTTGCGTAACGTTATGGAAAACCCAGGTTGGTATACTGCGTATACGCCTTACCAGCCAGAAATTGCACAGGGTCGTTTAGAGTCTCTTCTTAACTATCAGCAAATGACCATCGACTTAACCGGTCTTGATTTGGCATCGGCGTCGCTACTCGATGAAGCGACGGCAGCGGCAGAAGCAATGGCGCTTGCAAAACGTGTTTCCAAAGCGAAAAAAGCCAATGCATTCTTCATCGCTGATGATGTGTTTCCACAAACTATCGACGTTGTAAAAACTCGTGCAGAAATGTTCGGTTTTGACGTCATCGTTGATAAAGCAGAAAAAGCGCTTGAAGCCGATATCTTTGGTGCTTTGTTCCAATACACTGCTAGCGAAGGCCAAGTTAACGACGTTAAGCCGCTTATCGAAGGCGTTCAAGCCAACAAAGCGATTGCAATTGTTGCGGCTGATATCATGAGCTTGTTGCTCCTAGAAGGCCCGGGCCACTTAGGTGCGGACGTCGTTTTAGGCTCTGCTCAACGTTTCGGTGTACCTATGGGTTACGGCGGTCCACACGCTGCATTCTTTGCCACAAGCGATAAGCATAAGCGTTCTTTACCAGGCCGTATCATCGGTGTTTCTAAGGACCGTCGTGGCAATAATGCTTTGCGCATGGCAATGCAAACTCGTGAGCAGCACATTCGTCGTGAAAAAGCGAATTCAAACATCTGTACTGCTCAGGTGTTATTGGCAAACATGGCGTCTTTCTATGCGGTTTACCACGGCCCGCAAGGTCTAAAAACCATTGCGACACGTATTAATCGCATCGCAGATATCTTTGCCGCTGGCCTTAAAGCAAAAGGCGTTGAGCTTGTAAACGACACTTGGTTTGACACCATTACGTTTATGGCACCAAATAAAGACGAAATCTTAGCCCGTGCCAAAGACGCGAAAGTGAACTTCCGTACCGATTTGGCAGGCAAGTTATCAGCTACATTAAACGAAGTGACTACATCTGCAGACTTAGCTGAATTGTTTGATGTTGTTCTTGGCGCAGGCCACGGTTTGGAAGTTTCTGAACTGGATGCGGCGGCAATGTCTGCAGACTCATCTATCCCTGCAGCATACGCTCGTAAGACGGACGTATTAACGCACGAAGTATTTAATTCATATCACAGCGAAACCGAAATGTTGCGCTATATCCGCAAGCTTGAAGGCAAAGACTTGTCATTGAATCACTCAATGATTTCTCTAGGCTCTTGTACGATGAAGCTGAACGCAACTGCGGAAATGATCCCTGTGACATGGCCCGAGTTTGGTAACTTGCACCCGTTCTGCCCAGCAGACCAAGCGCGAGGTTACCGCAAGATGATTGGTGAATTGTCAGATTGGTTAATCGAAGTTACTGGTTACGACAACATCTCAATGCAACCGAATTCAGGTGCACAAGGTGAATACGCTGGTCTTCTAGCGATTCGCAAGTACCACGAATCTCGTGGCGACCACCACAGAAACATTTGTTTGATCCCTAGCTCTGCGCACGGAACTAACCCGGCATCTGCACAGATGGCGAGCATGAAAGTGGTAGTAGTTGAGTGTGATAAGCAAGGTAACGTTGATATGGACGACCTACGTGCGAAAGCGGAAGAGCACGCAGATGCATTGTCTTGTATCATGATCACATACCCGTCAACCCACGGTGTTTATGAAGAAACCATCAAAGAAGTGTGTGACGTAGTTCACCAGTTCGGTGGTCAAGTTTACATGGATGGCGCCAACATGAACGCTCAAGTGGGTCTAACCTCACCGGGTTCAATTGGCTCAGACGTATCGCACTTAAACTTACACAAGACTTTCTGTATTCCACACGGCGGTGGCGGCCCAGGTATGGGACCGATTGGTGTTAAGTCGCACTTAGCGCCATTCTTACCAAACCACCAGGTGTCTAAAGTTGAGTTTTTTGGCGACAACGCGATTGAGAATGTTGGCGAGAATAACGGTGCAGTATCTGCTGCCCAGTATGGCTCTGCCGGTATTTTACCAATTTCATGGGCATACATTGCGATGATGGGTAAACACGGCCTACGTCAGGCTACTGAGATTGCAATCTTGAGTGCAAACTACTTAACGGAGCGTCTGTGCAAGCATTACCCAATCTTATATCGTGGTCGTAATAACCGTGTGGCTCACGAATGTATCGTTGATATTCGTCCGCTTAAAGAGGCCTCTGGCATTTCAGAAATGGACATCGCTAAACGTTTAAATGACTACGGCTTCCACGCACCAACCATGTCATTCCCAGTTGCAGGCACATTGATGATTGAGCCTACTGAATCTGAAGCAAAGGTTGAGCTGGATCGCTTTATCGATGCGATGATTGCGATTCGCGAAGAGATTGCGAAGGTTGAAAACGGTCAGTGGACAGTTGAAGACAACCCACTTGTGTTCGCACCGCACACAGCAGAAGACGTTTTAGACAGCGAATGGAACCGTGCTTACAGCCGCGACTATGCAGCCTTCCCAGTGGCAGCGGTAAAAGAAAACAAATTCTGGCCAACGGTAACACGTATCGATGACGTATACGGTGACCGTAACCTAGTGTGTTCTTGCCCATCTGTGGACACTTATCGCGACGAATAAAGTGTTCATAGTTTAAGTCGAATATTAATTCACTGTATTCGGATAGACTTAATGAAAAAACGAGCTCTTGATGAGAGCTCGTTTTTTTTTGATATTAGATTTGATGATTTGCATTTGTTATCCTTGTCAGGTATGGCTATGAGAATAGAAGTTTGAACGTAAAAAGCGCTACAAAATTATTGCTGATTATTTCGATTATTTTGCAATCGTTTACCACTATATCTGTAAGTATGGAAACTCATCAGTTAGACGTTGAACATCTACAAACTATTCATGACCACGAAACAGATAAGTCTCCTCAGTTAGATAAAGATAACGAACACGATATCGAGGACTGCCACCATTGCGGACACTGTAGTGGCAATCATACCAGTTGGATTTTGGTGAAAGCATTTACACCAAACCTGTCTTTAAATCATTCACATAACTTCAACAAATTAACTTTATTGCCCTTGGGGATTTCCACTAGGCTTTATCGACCACCTATCGCTTAACTTTTACTCCATACAGTGCGCTTTAGCGCAAACACAATTTGGTTTAATAAAAGTTAAGAGTCATTATGAATAATATTTTTCGAACTGCTAGCGTAGCGTTAGTAGTCATTCTTGCTGTGTTTTCAATAAACACAGCATTGGCTAAAGAAAGTCAAAATAACACACAACACGATGAACATTCGCATGAACATGAAAAGCATAAAACCGAGAGCCTCGTTAAAGAAGAGAATCATGAAGAAGGGATTTCTTTAAGTACGGAAAAAATTGAATTAGCAGGCATTGAAGTTGATGCTGTTTTTCCAAAGAAATACTTGAACACGGTTTATGCACCAGGAGAAGTCAAAGCCAATGGCTATAAGAGCTATCTTGTTTCACCTCGCACAGATTCAGTGGTGATTAATCGCCATGCAAGCTTAGGAGACCACGTAAAGTCTGGACAAAAATTAGTTACCTTGTTCAGCGAAACAATGGCTCAAACTCAAGCAGATTTTTTAATAGCCTCTTCTGATTGGAAGCGAGCGAAAAAGCTAGGAAGTAACAACATAAGCGAACGCACGCTTGTTGAAGCAGAAAACATCTATAAAGGTGTTTATGGAAAGTTAGTAGCTTTTGGCTTAACAAAGCAGGCGATTGACAAAATAGCCCAACAAGATAGCGTTACGTTTGGGCAGTACGTGCTTATAGCTGAGCGGGACGGTGTTGTTCTGCAAGATGACTTCATGCAAGGTCAGCGCATTGAAGCGGGTGAAACCATTATGTTACTCGCCGATGAAACTAACCTTTGGGTAGAAGCAAATGTTCCCCCTAATAAAGAGTTAAATTTAGCCTTAGGCAGTCCAGCACTAATTGACTTAAATGGTATTAAATACCAAGCCAGTGTCATTCAAGAAGCTCACACTATCGATCCAATTACACGAACCAGAACAGTAAGACTGTCGGTCACTAATACTGGACATAAGCTTCATTCAGGTATGTTTGTGAAAGTCTATTTTCAGTTCGAATCGAATAGCGGAGTCATTGCAGTACCAGAAGAAGCGTTGATTAGAAGT
>CAXRBI010000028.1:0-11758 GCA_964229075.1 Alteromonadaceae bacterium
ACAATTCGGATGATAGTACAAAAACTTACGAGTGACAAATGAGTGACAAAGTGACAAAATGAATTTATAAACCATTGTTTTAATTGTTTTATTTCCATCGATAATTCACCTTGACATGGTGGGGGTCGGTGGTTCGAGTCCACTCGGTCGTACCAATTACTTCCTCAGTAATCCATCTAAGTCAAACAACAATCCAAGAAAAAGCGCACCGCTAATATTGACCCGGTCCGATGGCCGGTGGTTCGAATCCACTCGGTCGTACCAATTACTCTCTCAGCAACTCATCAATGCCAAGCAACAATTCAGAAGAAAGAAAAAGCACACCGCTGAAACTGACTCAATCTAGTCATTCAACGGGCTTAAAAATACAGGCGGGAGCTTACATAAGTTCGATCACGCTCAGTTGCGGGGCAATCACCCCGCAAAGCTATGTTTGATCGTATAATCGTCCATCCAGTTGAGGAAGTCGTCAAAAGGCAGTGGTTGCGAGAACAGGTACCCTTGCCCTACATGACAGCCTTTTTTTTGTAAGTACTCGAGCGCTTCAGGGGTTTCAATACCCTCTGCTACCACTAAATACTCAAGGCTTTCTGCTAGGCTCACAATTGCGTTGACGATAAGCATGTCTTTCTCTGACACTTCCAGAGAACCGATAAAACTTTGGTCTATCTTAATCTCGTCAAATGGGTGTTGGCTTACATAAGACAACGAACTATATCCGGTTCCAAAGTCATCCATTGCGATTTTGAATCCTAGTTCTTTTAATTCATCAAGATTCTGATTAAAGTTTTTCGGATCCGATACAAATACAGTTTCCGTTAACTCCAAGGTGAACCTGTCAGCTTTCACATTATGTCGTTTAAGTGATTTAACGAGTTGCGTCGCAAAACTCTCTAACACCACATCATGAGCTGAAAAGTTTACCGAGACGCGGTGTTCCAATAGCCCTCTGTCTTGCAGATTACGCAAATGTTCACAGCTTTTGTTAAACACCCATTCGCAGAGTTTGTTTATAAGGCCGGTGTTTTCAGCGATGGCGACAAACTCATCAGGTGGTATAAAACCAAACTCAGGATGATTCCAACGAACAAGAACCTCGCTGCCCAACACTTGCTTGTTAATAATGTCTAACTGCGGCTGATGATACAGCTCCAAATCGTCATTGCTGATGGCATGTTGCAATTCAGAAGCTAAGCGAACCCGACGACCCTCTTCGCTTTTGGAATCTTTACAATAGATGTAATAATCCAAGCTGCTTTCAACCGCAATGTCTATGGCCTGCTGGGCTTTGTTGATAAGGAGCTTAGTATCACCAATATCCTCATAAGCGGCGACGCCGAAGCGGCAATTAACGTTAATTGACAAGTTATCCAGTGTGTAACTCAGAGGTTGTGCGTTGGCCATGCGCTTAAGGACTTCGTTGACTAATACCTCGTCATTACTGGAAATGATAAAGGCAAACACGCCGTCTCGAACCATAACGACGTCTGGGTAACGGGAGCTGATTTCGAAGTCTACTAATATCAACTGATTTCCGAGTTGCTGCCTAAGGTCATCTAAGAATCCATAAACCAACGTTTTCAAATTCTCTTGTGACAAATACGGCACTAAGGAATCGTATTTTGTGATTGAAACAGCAATGACAGAAAAGTTCTTTTTGTCTTCTGAGCGAGATAATCGATTTACTACACGCTCCAGTATACTGCTGTTAGCTAACCCAAACACGTGGTCGTGACTTGCTTGAAATAAGCGTTCAGCTTCACTTTGCCGTAATCTTTCCGCCAGTGCCATGGAGATAAATGTCATTTCAAACATTACCCCTAGTAACAAAGCATGACGAGTCCAGAAGTTATAATCGAGATTGCCAGTGAGTAACATTGGTCCAACGGCAGCACCAACAAACAGTGGTAACCAACTTATAATGTAAAAATTCGCCCATTTAACGCCTTGTTTCAGTCTTACTGCCATCATTGATATGGCCAAAACGTACAAAATGGACTGCATAGGGAAAAATATCTGTGCTGCTATGTACTCCGGTATAAACAATACGCCCACTGCACAAAGTAAGAACAGGTTTGAATAACCTTTGGTGATCTTGGTGATCCACGAGTTTGGCTCCTGATCGAACTTAAAAAAGTACAGGGCAAACATCATGGTGAAATAACCAATCAGAAAATTAAAGGTGATGACATTTAAGCTAACCCACTGAAACACAGCCTCAGGCATTAAATACGCGTTAAATCCATGGACAATACCGAGTTCAATGAGAAACGCTATGATATAGCCAATATAAAGCAAGTAGAGCCTTTCACTTACGCCTAGGTAAAGAATTAGGTTATAAACTGCCATCAACAACACTATGCCAATAAACGCCCCCCAAATGAGATAAATAGCGTCTTTATAACGTTCGAACTTATATTCAGAGAACACTGCTAAAGGCAAGTTAGGTGCGCCCAACGTTGTCGTACGCAGAAGTAACTTTACTTCCTCACCGGGTGCTAGTGGCAATTTTAGATGAGGGAAAGCTTTTGCTTCGACGTCTACACTGGGTGCTAGATCCCCCAATTGACGGATAAGCTTAGGCTCGGTGGTAACATCATATACATCGATGTAATCAAGCATCGGGTTATCAAACAACAAGAAAAATGTTTTTGTACTGCGTTTAACATTTTTAATTGTTAACGAATGCCAATAAGCACTATTACCAAATTCGACTTTGGCTTTGTTAAACGAATTTGGGATAAATCCATCAGGGTTACTCAGGACGTCATGAACAGTTTTTGCGGCTTCGTCGTCAATTAAATATTGATACTCAAAGTCAACATCAAAGTTTTCTTGTTCGTAAGGGAGCTGGTTTACAACGTCAAACGCTAATCGAATCTCGTTAATAAAAAACAATACTGGAAGAACACAAGCGACAATTATTGTCCACTTCTTTACTTGTATAGTTGAAGGACGGGAGTTCATAGATAGATTTAGCGAACGCTTCCATTTAAGTTAAATTCTTGAGGCTACTCAAACGCACTTCCCTCGCCTCATTACTGAAAATAGTACAGGGAAAATCAAAAATGCAATTTTGCCTGCAAATGAATCTCAATTACATAGGTAATTTTACTATAAGTTAATAAATTTACGCTGCTTTTCTATGTCACAAAATATTGCTCGCTGCTCTTACAAGCCGTTTTCTTGATCAAATACAAAAATTTATAAATTTGTTCAAAAAAACACTTGCTAACCATTACTGTATAAACTACTGTACACGCATACACTGTATAAACAAACAGGTGCAGCATGGAACTTAATTTAGGTCATCAAGAAAAATCGATACAACCCTTAGTGGACACTAAGAGTAAAAAGTTCAGTCACGATGAAATACTCACACATTTTGAACTTATCAAAATCATTAAACGTTATGAACATTGTCATGGCTGGACACTTCTAATAGCCCCAGATCACTTGCCAAATAAAGACATTATGGAAAAGTGTTCAGTCAATATGAGTAAAGTTTTAATCGTTCATAAAAAATATTGTCGAGACGTCATTAACGCTGCCAATAAAGCCTTAAAGTACGACAATTTTTCAGCGTTGGTCTTATGGAATGATGAAGTCGATGCGGAACAAATAGAACAAGTTAGGAAAACGGCGCAAGAGAATGCGACTGCGCTTTACATTTTACCTACTGAAATGGTAGAACCACATTTCCCAAGTCTCAGTTAATTAAATGATATGACATGTCCATGCTGCAGCGGTCGCCAATTTGAAGACTGCTGCAAACCGTTTTTAGATAAATCTCAAATCCCAGAAGCCCCAACAGAGTTGATGCGTTCTCGTTACACCGCATTCTTCATGAAAAATGCACAATACCTGTTCGATACCAGTAGCAAAAATTTGCAAAAAAGCCTTACCGTAAACGATTTACAAGACTCCTGCGATGCATGTCGCTTTGTCGGATTGGAAGTAATGAATGCAGCAGAAGATCAGGTTGAATTCGTTGCCAAGATCCTTATTGGCGATATTTATACGCCACTTCATGAGCGTTCGACCTTCATTAAGAATGAATATGGTCACTGGTGTTACGACAATGGTGAAATTTTTGACAACAAAGAAATCAAATTAAAACGAAACGATGTTTGCCCTTGTGGCAGCTGCAAAAAATACAAGAAGTGTCACATGCTTTAGTGACGTTTAATTTTTTGTAAGTAATAAAAAACGCGGCAATTGCCGCGTTTTTTCATTAGTTATTTTAACTTAGCCTTGTTGCTCAGCTAGGTATAACCATGTTTCAAGCACTGTGTCAGGGTTCAGAGAAACTGAGTCAATGCCCTCTTCAACCAACCAGTTTGCAAAGTCTTCATGGTCAGAAGGTCCCTGGCCACAAATACCGACGTATTTGCCCGCGCGTTTTGCTGCTTGAATCGCCATAGACAATAATGCCTTCACCGCTTCATTGCGCTCGTCAAATAGGTGGGCGATTAGGCCTGAGTCACGATCTAATCCCAGTGTTAACTGAGTTAAGTCATTTGAACCGATTGAGAAACCGTCAAAGTGCTCTAGGAATTGATCAGCTAACAGTGCATTTGATGGCAGTTCACACATCATGATCACACGAAGACCGTTTTCACCACGCTTGAGCCCTTGCTCCTGTAATAAAGTACTGACGTGCTCTGCTTCGCCGACTGTACGTACGAAAGGAATCATAACTTCAACATTGGTTAGACCCATGTCATTTCTAACACGTTTAATCGCTTCACACTCTAGCGCGAAGCAGTCTCGGAAATTCTCCGAAATGTAACGAGAGGCACCACGGTAACCCAACATTGGGTTTTCTTCATCAGGCTCAAACTGGTCGCCACCCACTAAGTTTGCGTACTCGTTTGATTTAAAGTCCGACATACGAACGATCACTTTTTCTGGATAGAATGCAGATGCCAGTGTCGCAACGCCTTCTTTGATCTTTTCAATGTAGTATTCGGTCGGAGACTCATAACCCGCAATCAGTTCTTCAATCTCATCTTTGATATCTTCTGGTTGAGTATCAAAGTTAAGCAATGCTTTAGGATGAACACCAATCATGCGGTTAATAATAAACTCTAAACGCGCCAACCCTATGCCTGCATGTGGTAAACGAGCAAAGTCGAATGCACGATCTGGATTACCTACGTTCATCATCACTTTGACTGGCAAGTCAGGCATGTCGTCAACTTTTGAAGTTAGAACTTCAAACGGCAGCACTTCGCCGTAGATATAACCCGTGTCGCCTTCGGCACACGATACAGTAACTTCATCACCTGTTGAGATGGTTTCAGTCGCGTTTCCACAACCTACAACTGCAGGAATACCGAGTTCTCGAGCAATAATCGCGGCGTGACATGTACGGCCACCGCGGTTTGTAACGATTGCAGACGCGCGTTTCATGATTGGTTCCCAATCTGGGTCTGTCATGTCTGTAACAAGTACATCACCAGGCTGGATTTTATCCATCTCTGCAATTGATGCTAATACCTTCGCTTCACCTGCACCTACTTTGTGACCGATAGCACGACCTTCGGTTAATACCTTACCGCGACGTTCTAATTGGAACGTTTCAATAACATTGGCTTCTTCGTTACTGCGAACGGTTTCTGGACGAGCCTGGACTATGTATAGCTCACCGTCTAATCCGTCTTTTGCCCACTCGATGTCCATTGGACGACCGTAGTGTTTTTCAATAATCACAGCTTGTTTCGCCAAGGACATGATTTCATCGTCGTTCAATGAAAACTGGTTCGATAGGCCCGCATCAACGTCTTCAATTTTTACTTGTTTGCCGTGCTCTTGAGTATCGGCATAGATCATCTGAATTGCTTTGCTGCCCATAGTCTTTCTGACAACCGCTGGGCGCCCTGCTGCTAATGTCGGTTTGTGAACATAAAATTCATCTGGGTTCACCGCACCTTGAACAACCATTTCACCCAAACCATATGAAGAAGTTACAAAAACAACATCTTCAAAGCCTGATTCAGTATCGATTGAGAACATAACGCCTGACGACGCTAAGTCAGAACGCACCATGCGCTGAATGCCAGCTGATAAAGCTACGCCTTTATGGTCGTAGCCTTGGTGCACTCGGTAAGAGATAGCACGGTCGTTAAACAATGAAGCAAATACGTGTTTTACCGCAACTTTAATCGCGTCGAGACCTTTAACGTTTAAGAAAGTTTCTTGCTGCCCAGCAAATGATGCATCTGGCATGTCTTCGGCCGTTGCCGAAGAACGTACAGCGAATGACGCTTGTTCACCTAGTTCACCCGCCAATGATTGATATGCTTCAACCATCGCTTCTTCTAATGCAGGCTGAAACGGTGTTTCGATAATCCAGTTGCGGATCTTCTCACCAACTTTTGCCAACTCGTTTACATCTTCAACGTCAAGCGCGTCTAACACATCGTGAATCTTTTGCTCTAAGCCGCTTTGCTCCAAAAACTCATTAAAAGCATAAGACGTAGTTGCAAAACCACCTGGAACTTTTACCCCAGCATTAGCCAAATTACTAATCATCTCGCCAAGCGATGCGTTTTTGCCGCCCACTTGGTTTACATCATTCATTCCTAATTCCTGGTACCAAAGCACATATTTTTGCACGATGTGTTCTCCAAATATTTGATAATTTGCTTACACTAACTATAGTGTGTTTTCTTTTTGTAACCACAAATGTAATATTACAAAATTAGTTACAACGAGCGCATTCTACACAAAGCTTAGTAATTAGCAAAAACAAAAAATAAAAAATTAGAGATCATTTGATGACACATCATGCCTTTTATATTTCTGATGGAACGGCGATAACAGCCGAAACCATTGGCCACGCAACCCTTTCACAATTTGAACTGGAATTTGAGCATATCACCCTGCCATTTATCGAAAATTCTGAGTTGGCAAATGAGGTAAGAAACCAGATAAATCAGAAGTATGCAAAGTCAGGCAACAGGCCTTTGGTGTTCTATACGTTTGTCGACCAAAGCTTGAAAGAAGTAATTCACGAAGCCAATTGTGAATGTTTTGACGTCTTAACGCCCTTTACAAACAAGGCAGAGTTGGCACTGGACACAAGCGCCAAACCAAAGCTCCATCGCACCCACTCGATCAAAGAACATAGATACGATTATCGTATCGAAGCTATGAATTATGCATTGGCGAATGATGATGGGCAGACGACTCAAAATTATGCCGACGCTGATGTTATCTTAGTGGGGGTATCTAGAAGTGGTAAGACACCTACTAGCATTTACTTAGCACTTAATTATGGAATTAAAGCCGCGAATTACCCGTTTACTGAAGACGATATGGACGACTTTAAACTGCCAACACAATTAAAAGCGAATAAGAAAAAGCTTTTCGGTCTAACCATTGACCCAAATCGACTGGCTGCGATTCGTAATGAACGGTACGCCAACTCAAAGTATGCCTCCATTCGTCAATGCCGTTTTGAGCTCAGAGAAGTTGAACGCATGTATCGTGGCAGCAAGATTCCTTACATCAATACGACGCACTTTTCGGTGGAAGAAATTTCAGCAAAAATAATGTCAGAGATGAATTTAGAACGCTACAACTACTAAGCGAACCAATTAACAAGGTAAAAACCAGCAAACATCAACGGCTGATGCAGCAAATAGATAATCAAACTGTGTTGCCCAGCCGTTTTTAACCAACCGCTGCAAGTGGCGAATATGCGGTTGTTGCTCTGGTCAAAATCAACTCTTGCGATGTTAGCGGCTGCGTCGCTAGTTGAAATTAGATAGCCAACGAACACACCAATTAAGACGATTCCAAACCAAGGGAACATAGGCACATAATCCAGTGCTGGGCGCTTTTCCGCCACCATGCCAATCCAGTGCAACCAAACCGAATTTAGTTCAGCAAACGAAAAAACATGGCCGCTGACAAACACGCTCATGCCCAAAACTAAGGCGATTTTTGGTATTCGTACAAAGAAAATGGCAAGCAGACTACTGAGTAAAATGAAGTGTAAGATGCCGAACAAGGTCATTTTCGTTGGCGCAATAAAGTAACTCGACAAAGTTACAAACAAACAAGCAACTCCAAGCTGCCAAGTTCTTTTCCAAAGGCTCTTGGTATTAAGTTCAGCTTTATGCACCAAGTACGTCACAACGCCGACTAAACCAACAAAAAGAATCACAATGACGTATCGAAACGGAATCCAATAGCCTTTACCAAAAGCCGTATCTAAATAGCCAAAAAAGAACAGGTCGTAACAAAAGTGGTAAATCACCATGAGTAAAATGGCAAATCCGCGTAACCAATCTAATAACGGGTATCTCATCACACTCTATGTTGGTAATTATTTGTTTTGAATATATAAAAAAGCCGAAACCATAACAAGGCTTCGGCTCTTACGAAGTGAGTTGACGACTACTTTGCGTGTTTTAGTGCATCTGTGATTAAAAATGCCAGTTCTAACACCTGATCAGCATTCAAGCGAGGATCACACTGGGTTTTATATCGCTGGCTCAAGTCAGCTTCACTCAATCCATATGCACCGCCGGTACATTCAGTCACGTGTTGACCCGTCATTTCAAAGTGAACACCGCCCGCCCATGAACCTTCCACCTTATGTACTTGGAAGAACTGCTGGATTTCACGCAACACGGAGTCAAAGTTACGAGTTTTATAACCGTTACTTGCTTTGATCGTATTGCCGTGCATTGGATCAGAGCTCCAAACCACATGACGACCTTCTTGTTGAACCTGTCTTACCAAGGCAGGTAAGTTCTTCTCAAGTGTATCCGCTCCCATACGCGTGATAAGTGTTAAACGACCTGGTTCGTTTGACGGATTCAAAGTATCGATCAACTGGATCAGCTCATCTGGCTGCATCGACGGCCCAATTTTCACTCCAATTGGGTTGTTGATGCCTTTAAAGAATTCAACGTGCGCATGATCCAATTGACGAGTGCGCTCGCCAATCCAAACCATATGCGCGCTGCAGTCGTACCACTTACCGGTTAAGTGATCTCTGCGGGTCAACGCCTGCTCGTAGTTTAGCAATAACGCTTCATGGGACGTAAACAACTGAGTCTCTTTGATCACTGGTGTAGTATCAGAGGTAACCCCAATCACTTCCATAAACTCTAGCGTTTGTTCTAATTGATCCGCTAAATTTTGGTAACGCTCACGGTTTGGGTTACTCGCTACGAAACTCATATTCCAACGATTGACTTGGTGCAAGTCTGCCAAACCGCCTTGTGCAAATGCCCGAAGCAAGTTTAACGTAGACGCCGAATGGTGATAAGCAGTCACCAAACGCATTGGATCGGGTTCACGCGCAGCTTCGGTAAATTCAAAACTGTTGACGATGTCGCCGCGATAGCTTGGAAGAGAAACGCCATCCACCGTTTCTAAATCCGCTGAACGAGGCTTTGCATATTGGCCAGCGACTCGCGCGATTTTAGTCACAGGCACTTTGCCACCAAAGGTCAGAACAACGGCCATTTGCAACATGACTTTAAAGGTGTCACGAATGTTGGTCGCGTTAAAATCATTGAAGGATTCCGCGCAGTCACCACCTTGCAACAAAAATCCTCGACCTTGCGCTACTTCGCCCAATTGACGGTATAGTTCGCGTGTCTCTTCTGCAAAAACAAGGGGCGGAAAGCTATGGATCTGCTCTTCAACATTTTTTAGTAACGCTTGATCTTTATATGTTGGTTGTTGTTGGATAGGAAAATCTCTCCAACTTTCTGGGGTCCAAATACTCACTTTATTGCCCTTTTGATTGTTATATATATGCCGGTTTTACGGCGTTTGTTTGATATAACGTAATAGTCCGACACTGGCATCTTCTATCATATCGAGTACAAGTTCGAATCCTGCTGCCCCACCATAATACGGGTCTGGCACTTCCTCAAATTCGCCGAACTTGTCAGAAAACTCCAACATTAGCTTCACTTTCGCCTGCAAATGCTCTGGGCATTTTTTCATTAGATTGGCTAAGTTTTCCTTATCCATCGCTAATATTAAGTCGTAATCTTCGAAATCAGATGTTCTAATTTTACGAGATGATATACCCGCGAAATTGTAGCCTCGTTTATCGCCAACTGCTTGTGAACGAGAGTCGGGTTTAGCCCCTTCATGGTAGGCAGACGTGCCCGCACTCTCAACTTCTACATCGACATTTTCAATTTGCGCAAGATGACGAAACACCGCATGAGCGGTCGGAGAACGACAAATATTTCCTAAACAAACGAATAACAATTTCACGGTAAAATCCAGTCTTAAAAACACTCAAAACAATTGAGTTGGACTAAAAGCTCTAAACTATCTGATAGAGGTATAGATGTCTATGGATTACGAAAGTTTTTTACAAAAAATAGGTAATCTAATGCACACGTCTCAATTTACGTGGCGAAACAGCCGCAAATTATCCATAATGCGGCCCATCCTATTTAATACGTGTTTAAGTCATTGTTTAATTCCATCGAAGCCAGACATATTTTAAAACTGGCGCTGCCACTTTTTGCGACTCAACTCATCGCCAGTCTCATGTTTTTCACCGATACGGTAATGGCGTCTCGTGCAAGTCATGTGGATATGGCCGCCGTTTCTATCGCCACTGGGCTTTGGGCTCCTGTTGTATTCTCGTTGCAGGGGTTACTAATGGCTGTTACTCCTGTTATCGCCCAACTGTTTGGCCAACAAACGTCGGAAAACAAAAACTCAAAAATGAATTTCACCCTACAACAGGGTGCTTATTTAGCCATTCTCGCCAGTATTTTTATCGTTTTTATTTTTCAATTTTCCCATGTTCCGCTGGATAGATTGGAGCTAGAGCAAGCCTTGTACGACAAGTCCCTCGGATATCTAAATTTCGTCATATGGGGTATTTTACCGGCCAGTTTATTCTTCGTTTACAGAGGATTTTGTGAAGGCATTGGCCTAACAAAGCCAGCGCTAATTGTTTCTATCGTCGCGCTTATTGCAAATGTTCCATTAAACTACATTTTTGTCTTTGGCAAGTTTGGTTTGCCCGAACTTGGCGGCGCAGGCTGTGGATTGGCGACTGCCATCGTACAGTGGGTTGCGCTCACCTCTCTGCTCATATACTTCAAAGTGTCACGAAAATTAAAGCAGTTCGAAATCGTTACTTTTGAACCGCCAAACAAGAACGAAATAGGACATTTAGTTGCTATTGGTACCCCAATTGCGTTGGCACTGTTGTTCGAATCAACCCTGTTTGCTTTCACCGCACTGTTTATTGCGCCACTCGGTTCGATTGCTGTTGCTGGCCACCAAGTCGCGTTTAGTTACAGCAGTGTCGTTTTTATGGCGCCGTTAAGTTTGTCAATGGCGGCAACAATTCGGATTGGTTATCTGCGGGGATATGGCGACTATGAGCAGTTGATGTCGTGTATAAAAACCTGTTTTTCTTTAGCATTTATCTTTGGATTGGTGGTCATGCTCACCACGTATATGTCTCGTGATTTCATCATAGCGATTTATACCAAAGAGCCAGAAGTGGTTGCCCTCGCCTCCGCAATTTTAATCATTACTGCAATTTACCAACTGCCGGATGCCATTCAAGTGATGGCCGCTGGTGTCTTCAAAGGGCTCAAAATCACTAAACCTCTATTTTACATTACGTTTATCGCGTACTGGCCAATTGGTTTTAGTCTTGGTTATATGCTTGGAAGAACCGACATCATATTGCCAGCAATGGGACCTCAAGGATTCTGGGTAGGCATTGTTTTTGGACTCACAGCGG
>CAXRBI010000029.1:0-27357 GCA_964229075.1 Alteromonadaceae bacterium
GGCTCGGTCGGTGGCCAGTGTTCTGCGACGGAAGCTAATGACTCTTTGTTTTCTTATTTACAAGATTGGTATTACTGGGAGTCAGAACTTCCTGGCGACTTTGACGGCGCTTTGCAACCGGACATATATGCAGCAATGGACGCCTTGCGTGTTGAACAAGACAGATTCAGCTTTATTTTGACGGAAGAAGAATACGCAGATTACCAAGCTTCGGTATTTTTTGGTTATGGTTTTTCACAAATCAGAAACGACACCAATGACGGCTTGAGTATTCGTTACGTGTTTGATGAGGGCAGTGCGGCCCAAGGTGGTTTGCGCCGCGGCGATACCATCACTGCAGTCGATGGTAAATCCATAGCAACAGTACTGGCAGAAGTTGATGCTGGTACAAATACCCTAGGCGATGTATTTGGCCCAAATGAAGAAGGACATACTATTGCGGTTACCTTCGAGAAACCTGATGGTACTGAAATGTCAGCTGATTTTAGCAAAGGCCGAATTACCGCCAATACAGTAATGGCAACACAAATTAAGAACATTAGTGTTGACGGTGTCGACAAAAAAGTCGGATATCTCGTTTTTGATTCCTTTGATGATCGCTCAGAGCAAGAGCTTAATGAATCCTTTAACTACTTTGCTCAAGAAAACATCGACGAAATGATCTTAGACTTACGCTACAACGGCGGTGGACTCATAAGAGTCGCTGGCCAGTTGAGTACGCAGATTGCCGGAGCGGCGGTCGAAGGGGAAGTGTTTGTGGATTACAAGCATAACGACAAGCAGCAAGGACAAAATCGAACCTCGTATTTTAGTTTAGGCGCAGGCATCGAGAAAATGGATTTGGACAAGGTGGTCGTGTTAACCAGTCGCGGCAGTTGTTCCGCGAGCGAGTTGGTGATTAATGCGCTTGAACCGTTTATTAACGTGGTAACCGTCGGCGACAACACCTGTGGTAAACCTGTTGGCATGTATCCAACCGATGTATGTGATTACGTGGTGTTTGCGATCAATTTTGAAACTGTCAATGCAGAAGGAACCGGAGGTTACTTTGATGGTTTAGAGGTTGACTGCCCGGTGACTGAATCAATTACGGGAGACTGGGGGATTGATACCGATCCGCTTTTGGTTGAAGGCTTAAGCTATTTGACGACCGGCCGTTGCAGTAATGACGCGGGTGCAGTTGGTTACGCTATCGACGGCACCGCGGCGATTAAAAAACATGTGCCCGGTCCACATTTGGATTATCGCAAAGGTCCGTGGGCGGCGAAAAACGTGTTCTAACCTTCTGGCAGTGGCGCAATAATTGCTTCAACTATTGCGCTAAGACCCTGTTTGGAATGTATTTCGGAAGTTAAAGATGAAACGATGGTTTTCTATATTGTTGCTTATTAGCACATCAGTGATGGCAAATGAAGACGGTTTGCTGAAGGCTGTACAGATCTATACGCAAGATGAACTGTTGTCTTTAATTAAGAAAAACAAACACCTAGAGCGTGTTCAAGCGGATAGATGTCAGTTGGTTCGAGACATTGAAGACAGAGCCGTTAAGCTGCACATCCCCGCCTATGAATTTCTATACGGTGATATGTTGGCTTGGGGCGTTTGTGTCGAAAGAGACGCTGAACTTGGGATGTATTACATCCGCAAGTCGGCAAAACAAGGCCTAGTAGCGGCAATTGAACAACTTGGACGCTATTATCACATTGGCCGATTCGTACAGAAGGACATGGAAAAAGCACACACGCTTTTATTCAGAGCATCAGAATTAGGTAACTTAAACGCACAGTTGCGCTTGGTCGGAATGTACCTTGATGGCTACGGCAGTCCGTACGATTATGAAAGAGCCTACAAGTGGCTTCATAACGCAATAATTGTAAACGAAACCAAACACCAACAGGCGGCCGATTTACTGAGCGAGCTTGCTCAATTGATGCATCCAAAAGCGGTTGCTCGGGCGAAAAAATCGGAATTTTGACAATCTGTTGAAATCTATTGATTTGTTATCGGTAAAGCTGGGAGAACGTGTTAAACTTATAGGCAATATTAATCCATCAGTGCGCCAATAAGATACATAGATGCCAAAACACGACCCGAATTTCTCTCGGGAAACTGAAAAATACGGTCAAGCCATCGCCAGCCGTGAATTCATCCTTAATCTTCTCAAAGAACATTCTCAACCTCTATCATTCTCTGAACTTCTGAAACTTTGTCATATTAACACCGAAGATTTGAAGCTTGCCTTGAAAAAACGGCTCAGAGCAATGGAGCGGGATGGCCAGGTTACTTACAATAAATTTCAGAAGTATCAAATACCTGCGGAAGATGAGCAGATTGTTGGAACGGTCATTGGGCACAGAGATGGGCACGGTTTTTTACAACCGGAAGGCAGTAGCGGCGGCCGCAACGATTGGTTTATCAGCCACAGTCAGATGCGAAGTTTGTTTCATGGCGACAAGGTTCGAGCGCAAGAAATTGGTGAGTTCAAAGGCAAAAAAGAGGCACGAATCGTAGGCGTAGTGGCGCCAAGAAGTGCGCCGATTATTGGACGTTTTTTCGTTGAAATGGGACAGCAATTGGTGGTTCCAGATGACAGTCGAATTCGCCAAGAAATTCTTATTCCAAATGGTGCTCAAGGTGAGGCGCGTCACGGCCAAATGGTCATTGTTGGAATCGACAAACGGCCGAACAAACGCTCCAGTGCGATTGGTAAAGTGACTGAAGTACTGGGCGAACATATGGCTCCGGGGATGGAAGTTGAAATTGCCTTGCGCAATTACGAAATTCCATTTGAGTGGCCAGATAAAATCAAGCGCTTCGCCGACAAGCTTCCGAAAGAAGTGCAAGAGCATGACAAGCTAGACCGTGTTGACCTGAGAAAACTACCGCTCATCACCATTGATGGCGACGACTCTCGAGATTTTGATGATGCAGTATATTGTGAAGTTAAACCTTCAGGTGGTTGGCGTCTTTACGTCGCAATTGCCGACGTATCACACTATGTGAAGTATGGCTCGGCAATCGATAATGAGGCGATTTCGAGAGGCAACTCGGTGTACTTCCCATCACAAGTGGTGCCAATGTTACCAGAGGCGTTGTCTAACGGGTTGTGTTCATTAAACCCAGAAGTCGACCGTTTGTGTTTGGTTGCGGAAATGACCATATCAGCGCGCGGCAAGCTCTCTGGATTTAAGTTTTACGAAGCTGTGATGCACTCGCACGCGCGCATGACGTACAACAAAGTGGCGAAAATTCTCGGTGGCGACGCAGATTTAATTGCGCGGTATCAGACGATTTACCCTCACATCATGGACCTGTATTCGCTGTATCAGACACTTAAGCAGGTTCGGTCTGAACGCGGTGCGTTTGAATTTGAGACCATTGAACCGAAATTCATATTCAACGCGTTTAAGAAAATTGATTCTGTGGAAACAGTTGAGCGAAATGACGCCCATAAGATCATCGAAGAGTGCATGATCTTGGCGAACGTCGCGACCGCTAAGTTTCTCGAGAAGCATGATGCTGGCGCACTTTACCGAGTCCACGATAAACCTGACCCCAGCAAGTTAGCTGCGTTTCGCTCGTTCTTAGCAGACTTAGGCGGTGAGCTCACATTTAGCGATGAACCATCGCCAAAAGAATTGAGTGCTCAAGTAAACCCTTACTTGGATAGACCGGATGGGGAATTAATCCAGACAATGATGATTCGGTCGATGCGCCAAGCAGTTTATCAATCTGACAATATTGGCCACTTTGGATTAGCACTTGATGGTTACGCCCATTTTACTTCGCCAATTCGTCGTTACCCGGATCTTATCGTCCATCGCGCCATCAAAGGAGTATTGAAGCAACAGGGCGGAAAAGTCTCCGGCGCTCATGTCTATGATGACGAAGAGCTTGATGAACTGGGTGAACAGTGTTCTATGACCGAACGCCGAGCCGACGATGCCACCCGAGACGTGGAGTCTTGGTTGAAATGTGAGTTTATGCAAGACCATATTGACATGATTTACGAGGGCGTTGTTGCCTCGGTAACGTCGTTTGGCTTGTTTGTCCGTTTGGTTGATCTTCACATTGAAGGTTTAGTTCATATCGCGGCATTAGGTAACGACTATTATCATTACGATTCGGAGCGCCAAGCATTGATTGGCGAGCAGCATCGCAAAGTGTTCCGTTTAGGCGATTCGCTGCAGGTACGCGTTGTATCAGTTAACCTAGAAGACAAGCAGATTGATTTTGAGTTGGCCGACACGCGCAAAGGCACACGAGCCAGACGTTCCGACAAAAACAAAGCGGCCAAACTAAGCCAACGACAAAATCGCGACAAAGCAAGAACCAGCAACGCCGCATCGTCAGTTCGTGAACAACTCATGCGCGGCGAAATCCCTGAGGCTGAACCTAAACGTCGCGGTAAAAAGTCGGCTAGTGAAGACAAAGGGCGAGAAAAAGACAAAGGCAAGGGCAAAGGCAAGAGTACCAAATCGGGAAAACGTAAACCTAAGTCACGTGCGGCTAAGCGAGTCGCGGCGAAAAAAGGCGGTAAGCCAAAATCAAACAAATCGAAAAAAAGGTAGTGTGAGTTAACTATGAGTTCAGAATTAGCCTACGGCATTCATTCAATATCGGCGATAATGGAACGCGAACCAGAGCGGATAATTGAAATTTATGCTCTGAAAGGGCGTCAAGACGAGCGCGTTGCACCTATTGTTAATGACGCCTACGCACTGGGTGTTTCTGTCCAGTTTATGTCGCGCAAAGCGCTTGACGATAAAAGCAAAGGTGAACAGCATCAAGGCATTATGGCGCGAGTTAAAGCTGCTAAACAGAAAGACGACGGCGACCTTAAATCACAAATCGAACAACTCAAACGCGAGCAAAAACAGCCTTTCTATCTTGTCTTAGATGGGGTGACAGACCCTCACAATCTTGGCGCGGTAATTCGCACTGCCGATGCAGCGGGTGTTGATGGTGTTATTGTCCCGAAAGATAAATCGGCGAAACTTAATGGCACTGCGCGTAAAGTTGCTTGTGGGGCTGCAGAGGTTATGCCTTTGTATGTGGTTACCAACTTGGCTCGCACGTTAAAGATGATGCAAGACGAAGGCATTTGGATTACGGGTACTGCTGGCGAAGCCGAACACGACATTTATGCGACTAAATTTGATGGTCCAATGGCGATCGTGATGGGCGCGGAAGGTACAGGGATGCGGCGATTAACCCGAGAGCACTGTGATCAGTTGGTCAAAATTCCAATGGCAGGAGCGGTTTCCAGTTTGAACGTTTCTGTGGCCACTGGCGTCATTTTGTTTGAAGCGGTAAGACAAAGATATATATAAATTTGAAACAAAACCCTGTGCTTTAGGGTCAGATAAGAATAACCGAGGTATCTGAGTTGGGAGCCATAATGAAATATTTGAGTTTGTTTTTTCTTTTGTTATGCATCAGTTTTGCTGCGTTTGCCGAGCCTGAGCCAGAAGAGCCTGAGCTTGATGAAGACGGCAACCCGATCGTAAAAGCCGAGGTTGCTCCGAGTTGGACGTTGAAAGACGCTGAAGGTAATGACATCAGCTCAGAGTCATTGAAAGGCAAACCTTACGTATTACATTTTTGGGCGACATGGTGCCCATACTGTAAGCGACTTCAACCGGGTTTAGACGTTATTTCAATGGGCTACGTGAAAAAAGGTATCACCACCTATGCCGTCAGCTTTTGGGAGAATCCTAAGGCAAAGCCTGTGTCAGAAATGCAAAATCGAGGTCTAATGCTGCCTGTGCTGGTGGAGGGCGATGACGTAGCCAAGAACTTTGGCGTGATGGGCACCCCGACGACTGTATTTGTGAACAAAGATCACGAGGTTGAATACATTCACTTGCAATCAGACCCGAACGATCCACAACTGCGTGTGGCCTACGAAACCTTACTTGATTCGATGAAAGAATAGTATCTAGTTTACGCTTTAACGCTTTTTATTTCTGCGCTAATTTGGTCGCAATAGACCCGATTCCGCCCCGCCTGTTTGGCTTGATAGAGTAAATCGTCGGCGCGGGCGAGCAGCAAGTTGTCGGTATCCTTGTGGCGGGTTTCTGTCAGGCCAAAGCTCGCAGTTAAACTCCATGGCAGATCATTAAATTTTGTGTATTCAATGTTTTGTCTTAACCGGTCAATCACACCTTCTGCAGATTTCACGCTTGTTCTTGGCATCACAATCACAAACTCTTCGCCACCAAAGCGAATTAAAATGTCGGTGGCACGGCTAGATTCTTGAAGTAATTCGGCGAATTGAATTAACACGTTGTCACCAGTTAGATGTCCTAGTGTATCGTTGATTCGTTTAAAATGATCGAGGTCACAAACAGCGACACAAAAATGTTCACGAGAACGCTGAAACTCTTCTAATTCTCGTTGCAAAAAGTCAGTGAGATAACGGCGGTTATACAGTTTTGTCAGTGGGTCTCGAATGGTCTCTTCTCTGAGTTTTTGATTGCTCTGCTCTAATGCCATCGACAAGTGAACCATTTTCTTGCGGTTCTTTTCCAATGACGCCGCGATAAAATAGGAAATCGTCGAAATTGCGACGATAGGAACCAAAAAGCTCAAGCTAAATGGCTGGGCCAAAAAGTAAAAATAGGCCAGACAAAAATAAATCAAGGTAAACGCCATAATGGCAAAGTACTTTTCGCTGGTGGCGCGATATGCGGTCGCTGTGCCAAGAATCGTAAACGCATATGCAGTGAAATCGGAGCTCACTTGAGATTCCAAGGCGGAAATCGATGCAGACACTGCACACATTGAGCAAGCGAACGTAAACATCACCAGATCGGTAGTGACGACATTTGTATGTCGTTTGGCGAGGGGAAGCGCAATTCGGATGACAACCGAAAAGCACACCAAAGCTATCCATGTGTACAGATAATAAATGCTGTCGCTGCCGTTAAGGCCTGCCTCTGTCCGATATAAGTTGCGAAAGATAAAAAGGACACCTATCAAACCTGTGATGTAAGTGGTGATGATAAACCGAGTGTAGTTGTCTTCGACTTGATGTTGCAGATAATTTTTTGCAAAGCTGTTTTGTTCTGCCACTGTTCCACCCTGTTTCAAGTCCTTCGCTCTGGCCAGAATATCGCCACGGGACAGGCCATGCAACACTTACCTTTGAAGAATTTTTGAAGTTGGAATTCGAGTGTTGAATCTGCCTAATATAGTCGTTTGCTGAGTTGCACAAAAAGTGGTCGTTAGGCTTGTGATTTTTCAATTTATCTGTATAATTTCGCGCCCAAATCAGCCATTGTTATTTTATTCCTTGCCTGTTCACAAGTTAGGCTGATCTTGATTAATAGGCTACTAATCCATAAGGAATCAACGATGCGTCATTACGAAATCGTTTTTATGGTTCACCCTGACCAGAGTGAACAAGTTGCTGGTATGATCGAGCGTTATACTGGTGCTATCAAAGAAGCAAACGGTCAAATCCACCGTCTTGAAGACTGGGGCCGTCGTCAATTAGCTTACCCAATTGAGAAACTACACAAAGCACACTACGTTCTTATGAACGTTGAAGCGCCAAGTGAAGTAATTGCTGAGTTAGAAGAAACTTTCCGCTACAACGATGCGGTATTACGTTCTTTGACTATCCGTAAGGACAATGCAGTTACTGAAGCTTCTCCTCTAGCTAAAGAAGAGAAGAAAGACGCTGCTGCTTAATTGAGGATTTTACTTAGGTGTTAAATCAAGTGGTCTTAAGTGGCCAAATTTGCAAATCACCAAAGTTTTCCAAAAGTCCTGCAGGGGTTGTACATGGCCAGTTTTCAATAGAACACCGGTCTGTACAGCAAGAAGATGAATTCAGTCGTAACGCTTACATCCGAATTCATGTCGTAACCTGCGGTGAACAGCAAAAGCAATTTGTAGAAAATTTTAATGTAGGCGATGAAGTAAAAGTGAGTGGTTTTTTAAACCGCCACGAAAGCAAAAACGGTCAACCGATTATTGCTCTTCATGCCCAACATATTGAAAGACTCAATTAGGAGACTAACAATGGCACGTTATTTTAGACGTCGTAAAGTATGCCGTTTCAAAGCAGATGGCGTAAAAGAGATCGATTACAAAGATCTATCAACTCTTCGTAACTACGTTACTGAAAGTGGCAAAATCGTACCAAGCCGTATCACTGGTACAAGTGCAAAGTACCAACGCCAATTAGCACGTGCTATCAAGCGCGCTCGCTTCTTAGCATTGTTACCTTACACAGATTTACATCAATAAGATTGGTAAAGGGGTTTATAAAAGATGAACGTTATCCTTTTAGACAAAGTTGCCAACTTAGGTTCACTTGGTGACAACGTAACAGTTAAATCTGGTTTTGCTCGTAACTTCTTATTCCCACAGGGTAAAGCAGTTCCAGCGACAAAAGCGAACTTAGAAATGTTCGAAACTCGTCGTGCAGAATTAGAAGCTAAAGTAGCTGAGGAATTAGCAGCAGCGGAAGCGCGTGCAGCTAAACTAACTGAACTAGCAGAAGTAACTATCGCTTCTAAAGCTGGTGACGAAGGTAAGTTATTCGGTTCTATCGGTACTCGCGACATCGCTGACGTTATCACTGAAGCTGGTGTTGAAGTAGTGAAAGCAGAAGTTAAAATGCCAGAAGGCGCTATTCGCGAAACTGGTGAATTCTCTATCGCTATTCAAGTACACCCAGAAGTATCTGCAACTGTTAAAGTTGCGGTTATTGCTGAAGCTTAATTCAGTTGATAAAGACAGAATAAAAACACCGCCTAGTGCGGTGTTTTTTTATACACGCAGGAAACATCCTGTGGTACTATTTTTCCTGTTCCAGCTGTTCAAAAAAGTTAAAATCGCAGTATGAAAAGACTGAAATCTTCAAATCGTGAGCGTATTCTCAGGTATCCTGAATAAAGTGTCTTTATTCAAGGCCTTAACTGAGGCAGAGATAGAGCATCTCTATATGCAAAATAACGATTTTTACCGTACCGATTACGGGGAGGTGTTTGTACGCGAAGGGGCAGTTGAATCATTTTTTTATATCCTCCTAGCTGGTGAAGTCGAAATCTACAAAAATGACGAGCCGAGCCACATCATTTGCCAACTGAGCCCAGGTAATTTCTTGGGAGAAAACTCTTACTTCAATCGTCGTCCAAGAAATGCCAATGTGCGTGCAAAAGGCGAATGTGTACTAATGAAGATTGATGCCGATATTGTCAGATTAATGCCGCTTGAAGTGCGGGATAAGATCAAAGACAAAATCATCCTGGAGTTGGTGCAACGTGTAGGCAACATGAACGAATCCCAGTTGGGGCTTGTTGATGAAGTTCGCCAAGCACAACAACAGATTGAAAAGCTAGAGAAGCAAATGAAGAGGATACTCGATGAATACCCTCACATTCGGATGCGATTTACCTAGTTTTCTTTGCGCTGACGTAACCACACCGCCAGTTCGGTGATATCCATAGGTTTTGCAAAGTAGTAACCCTGAATCAAATGCACGCCTTTTTGACGTAAATATTTCACTTGCTCTTCAGTTTCAACCCCTTCGGCAATGCAATTCAGTTTTGATTGATGGGCAAAATCGATAATAGCGTCTAAGACTTGGCGCTTAATGTCAGGTTGGTTAATGGTATCAACAAACATCTTGTCGATTTTAAGTGTCGATACGCCCAACTCTTGCATATAAGAAAAACCACCATAACCTGTTCCCGCGTCATCTAGCTTTAGGTTCATGCCAAGGCTAAAGAATGGACGCAAAGAACTTCGTGCATTTTCCAGATTGCTGATTTGTTTTCGTTCAGTGATTTCCAAGGCAAAACAAGAAGGTGACAGGTTGTGTTCAATCAGCAAGCCTTTCATTGTTTCGTACAATTGATAAGACTCTAAGTGCTGAGGAACGATGTTGATGCTCGCGAATCGCTCACCAGACTGCCACCCCAAATCCACCAGATCTTTAGCGACTTTGTCGAGCAGTTGATTGGTAATGGCGATGATATGACCAGAGTCTTCAGCGTACGGAATAAACTGAAATGGTGGCACTAGTGTGCCGTCGCGACGACGCCAGCGAGCAAGCACCTCAACACCGACTACGCAGTTGAGATTGGTATCAACGATAGGTTGGTAATAGGGCACAAACTCATTTGCTTTTAATGCAGCTGATAACATGTGAGACATGCTTTGTCGGAACGAGAGCAGACGGTAGCTCAGCAAGGAAATGATGGACGCGATCACAGATGCGAAAGTGAATGTCCCCAACCAACCAATTTCTCTGTAGTGATCAAGAAATGGCTGACTGGCGTGTAATACCAAACTGAGTTCTAAATCACCTTCAACTCGGTCAATTTGAAACTGAATGCTATGTCGATAATTGTGGAACTCACTCTTAAAAATGAGGTTCGGTTCGCCATGAATAGTAAATGTGTAGTCCAAACAATCGGTACAGGCATATTCGGCTAAATAATTCACCATAAATGGATCGATACTAAGCACGTATTTACTGTCACCGTGGTGTCTGATCATCAAGAACTCAGCATCGCCATCGAGATGTTGTATTGATGCTAGGTCGTATTCTTGATCTAACTTGTGCTCGCGGTAGTTTTTCAAAACCAATTGTAAATTACTACTTGAGCAATATTGTTTACCATCATGAATAATGGTGAGGTTCCGAATAGCGGGGTTGTCGAAGTTTATTGCAGACAACTGGCGACGGGTTTGCTCGGTGCACTCAAATTTCTCTGGATCTGGCAAGTTGTGCAGGGCTTTGCTCGCCTCATCAAGGGCGTCGTGAAACTGGAACAGCAGTTGATTGGCGTCGCGTTTTAGTGATTGCTCGGCAAAAAAATAGTTAAAGTAATTAGCCATCACAAGGCAACTGCTAAATGTGATGGCAAAAATGATCAGGAGCTTTTTTTTCATTGGATAAAATAAAAAGTCAGGCTTGCGCCTGACTTTGTCGATTGTTCAATTAGGTTAAATGTTTAAAGAGCCGTTCTTCTCGAAGATCGTCCAGTTTTTGTTGAACAAACCGTTGGTACGATAGAACCAGTAGTAGTAGTCTTTTTTGCTTATGCCACATGGGTATTTGATTTTGATGCCCCATTTTTTCTTTTTACACCATTTCACGCTGCGGGTTTGGGCATGCAGACCGAAGTCACCTTTAATCACTTCCAGCTCGTTTCTTAACTTAAAGCTGTAATCAATTCGAGGATCAATGTCGTTGTCTTCGATTAGAGTTAAGTCGGCCCAACTGTCAAGTCGCAGCAAGTCATCAACAATTGTGAATCGTGCCGTGACACCAGCTGATGCGACACCAGCTTCAACGCCACCCTCTGCAAAAACATCAAACGTGGTGGTGAATAGGTCACCCGTTGCATTTAATCGGCCGTTATAGGTTAGAGTGAAATCCATGCCCAATGAACCTTCAACACCGGCTTTAGCAGTGACCGGAATTGGGCCAACAAAGAACGTTGACTTCACGATCGTTCTCTCTTCTTCCCAGTCTCTCTCCCAAGTTTTTGAGAACTCGTCGACGAAGTGGTCTTCATCGATGAGCTTAGAGCCAAATAAGATCAGCTCAGAGCCATAACCGGTATTTGAGGCATCTAAATACGCCGACGCTGTGTAGGCAACTTTGAAGACGGTTGCTTTCTTGTTGAATACGTAGAAATTAAATGAGCCGCCGGCATCCGCAATGGCGCCTTGATCTTGCGTATTTAACTCTAGTAGTCCATGCAAATCAGCAGAGGCTGCTACCTTTTTCTTGTCACCATAAGTTTTTGCATAGCTACCGGATAGCTTAAAACCGCTGCTCTTGGCGTTTCCTGCGCTGTAGGCGTTGTCGCCAGCAAGTAAAGATTGACCTTCTGCTTCAGCGACACTTTCTGCAGCTTCGTAAAAATACAGCGGGTAGCTGACGTCAAAATGATTGCTAGGGTCGTGTTCATTGGCGTCTGTTTCAGAAATATCAGTGATGTCGTAGCGGATCACTAAGTAATTGTATAAGTCGGCATCGTAACTGGCGTAGAGTGCAGCACGTTGCTCGTCTGAGATGTAGATGTCATAACCGAAGTAATGCTCTTCGCCGTTGTAGGTGAATTCGATATCTTGATAATCCACATAGCTGTGGCTATCTGCATCCCATAATTTTACTGGTTGGAATACACCATCGATTAGAACCTCTGCTTCAAAGCGTGCCTTGGCAACGCCAGCACCATGATAGATAGCGTCAAAGTGGCCAATGATGTCAGCATGTTCTTCACCTGTGCCCTCGTGAGCATTCGGTGCATCTAATAAAACGGTGTCGCCATCAATTTCAATATTGCTTAGCTTGAATTCGTGTTCTGGGTGCAACTCCACAGAAATTTCTGCAAACGGAAAGTCGCCTTCAACATGAGCTTCGTTGTCTTGGTGAGGGTGGTTATCGGTTTCGTCAGATTCCATAATTTCATCGTCTGGGTCGACAACCGCCATAATCCAGTAGTCACCTTCGTGGCTCAGATCAAAAGGCACCGTAAATAACGAGTGATGGTCATAATCACCGGTAGATACCGCTGTGAACGTTGTCGTGCCTAAAAAGTGGTCACCTTCAACTTCACTTTCTTCGGTATCTTCAACAGAGTCATCCTCGCTCTCGTCATGGACAATGTAAAAATCAACCGTGACGTCTTGAGCGTCGATATTTTCCGCATGCAAAGTGTAAGTAATTTCAATGGCTTCGCCAGGAACATACGCATGTTGATTGTCTACGGATAAAGCAGACAGTGTTAAGTTTTCGGTAATTTCAGGCTCTGAAACTTCGACTTTATCGTCAGAGGAACCACACGCTGTTAGCGTCAGCGCGCCAATGAGCAACGGCAATAGGCGTTTGCGAGTTTGAAACATCTTTAACATCTCTCAGTGTTGAAAAGCGGACGTGCTCTAAGTCGGGATTGAACACGATGTTGAGCGTATTATTTCTAGAAATTGTGGAGTAAATAAGGATTGTGCATTGCAACTGTACCTAAAGTTTCGAATTTAGGCTGAAAACAGTGCAACGCACCAGCTTTGGGCGTAAAAACAACTTGCCATATGGGCGGAATTACAAAATCAAAAATAGAGTATAAATTCTAATTAAATAGAGTTTATAGGTTAAAATATGCATATCGAAATAAATTACGATTTGATATGAAAAAAATTGCATTTCAATGGTATGCCATTTTAGAGGGATGTTTTTTAGTAGCGCTGGGTTTGTTCTTTCTGCACTCCAGCGACTTATTGGTTGGTGGTACAGCGGGTTTGGCCGCAATCGCGTCGAAACAGTGGGGCTTGTCCATCGGCATTTGGTTTTTCTTGTTGAACGCGCCATTTTTTGTCGTCGCGGTGAAACATATGGGCAAAGACTTCACCTTTAAGAGTGTGATTGGAATTGGCTTAGTTTCTATTTTGACAGACGTTTTAGGTTTGCTTATTTCAATCCAGACCATTCCTGTCTGGTTGGCGTCATTTATCGGTGGCGGTCTAATTGGTGTTGGCTTGTTGCTTATTTTCAGAAACAACGCGTCTTTGGGTGGGGTCAATATCCTTGCATTGTTGCTGGAAAAACGTCGCGGAATCCACAGTGGTAAAAGCACACTCGCGATCGATATGTTGGTTGTGGCTTTGGCTCTAACCAGTTATCAAACCGAACAGATCTTGTATTCTATGATTGGTTTCTTTGTACTTTCGTCTGTTATTGGTCGCTATCACAAAAAGAAAGTCGCAAAGCCTGAGATGAATTTGGCTGTATCAAGCCATGATGGTCAAAAGAACATGCAGGTGGCTTAGCGGACTGATAGATTCGAAGAGCTGAAAGCCATCACCGAAAACCGCCCATTAGGGCGGTTTTTTTGTTGCCGTACCAAGTGACTGTGCTTTTGTCAAACTGCTGAATGAGTTAACATGAAGCTAGGTACATCAGAAAGGGTATTAAAGTTTGAAAATCAATAAGCTATTGCTGGCATTAGCGCTCTCCTCTTGGCCTTTGCAGGCGATGGAAGACGACTACGAAAAGGCCCTAAATGCTCATGCTGATGCAAACATAGAAGCCGCGTATATTCATATTAGAAATGCCCTTCAAAACGATCCAAAACGGCTACCTGCCAAACTTCTGTATGCAGAAATTCTTCTTGAAAAAAACATGTTGTTCGAGGCCGAAGATCAGCTGTTAAGTGCACGAGCTTTAGGTGCAGATGATAATCTGCTGGTGGAGCTATTGGGACAAGTGTTGATGCGTCTTGGCCAATACGAACGTGTGTTCAGCGAATTCGATGACGGCAAGCTAGCAGCCAGTGGGCAGCGCCAATATGCTCTATTAAAAGCATCTGCCTATTTGGGGTTGAGGCAAGAACAACAAGCCCTGTCGCTATACCAAAGTTTGAGTCAGCAATACCCTAACGATAAGGAAGTTCTGCTTGGGTTGGCATCGGTTCACATCGCTTTGTTTGAGTTACAACAAGCGCAATCGATTATTAGCCAGTTAACTTCAGAATCACCAAAAGATACGGCGCCGATGCGCTATCAAGGCACCTTGCATTATTTGCGCGGTCAGTATAGCGACGCCCTGAATGTATTTGAGACTGCAAATACAATTGAACCGGAAAATGTGTTGACCCTCAGAGGGTTGGTTAACGTGCTTATTGCCCAAGAAAATTATACCCAGGCAAAAGTCTATGTAGATCAACTGGTGGTATTGGAGCCTTATGATCCACAAGCTCGGTTGCTGTCGAGCATCGTTTTAGAAGGGTTGCAACAGTCGGAGCAAGCTAACCAACTGCTAAAGCAAATTAACGATGAACTGTCGTCGCTGGAACAGACATTTATTTTGTCCAAACCTCAGTTAATGCTGATTGATAGCATGGCAAGTTACAACTTAAACAACTGGGAACAAGCACGGGTAAAACTCAGCCGATATGTTTCAAATGCCGGTCGTCACATTGATGCAAGAGCCGTGGTTCTATTGGCGGATGTTTATCAGAAGCTAGGCAAACCGTCAGACGCTTTGCAGATATTAGAAGCGCATTCAGAGAAGTTGCTACAGAACAAAGATTTTGCTTTATTGTTGGTCAGCCTCTATGTTCGCTACAATCAAAAAATCGACGCAGAGCAATTACTTGAAAGACTGCAAGGGCTGTATCGAGATGACCAAGATATCTTGATCTACTCTGCTCATTTGCTGAGTCAAAAACGTCAAGTCGCATCGGCATTGGAGTTACTAAACAAAGCCCAAGACAAACAAAGTCGCCATTTTCAGCATACGTTAGCAGTGTTGTATTTAAAGGATGGGGATAGCACCAAGGCGATCAATATCCTCGAGCGACTGGTTACGAAACACCCAGAGTATGTCGGCTATCAACTGTTGTTAGTTCAGGCACTTAAGCTTGGTGGACAAGTACGAACTGCATTCAACAAAATTGAAGCGCTTCACAAAGAATATCCTCTCAATAACGATGTTACCGCAGAATACGCAAAGTTCCTTTACGTTAGAGGACAAAAAGAAGCGGCACACGGATTATTTCAACAGCTGTTCTTGAACAATGAAGATAATCACAATTATGGCTTGTACCTTGCTGAAATTGAATACTCGATGGGGCGATTCGAATCGGCAATAAGCCGCTTAAAGAACATCAGTAATGAACCTTTGTTTGAACACAAGGCGTTATCAAAGTTAGCGACTTTGTTCGCACAAATAGAGCAACACAACAACAGCTTGGAGATTGCGAATCGATTGTTACGTTTAGATCGGCTTGATCAAGGTGCGATGTATATCAAGGCACAAGCCCACATCAATATGAATCAAAGTGACTTGGCTAAAGGACAAATCAATCGATTGGCAACGCTTTGGTCTCAGCAACCTGAAAACCTAATTAAGCTGGCCAAGATGCAGGTCAGAATCAAGGATGTCGACGGCGCCACCACGTCGTTCAAACGAGCGAGAGCGCTGGCGAGTAAACAACCAAAGGTGCTCGAAGAGAAAATCAAGTTTGAATTGTTTACTCAACAATTGACCGAGGCCAAACGCTCGATTGCCGAGTTGGAAAAGATGCCGAATCACGATAGGTCGTTGCTATTGACATTAAAAGGCGACTTATCAGTGGCGCAGCAAGAGTTTGAACAGGGCTTTAAACACTATGCAAATGCGTTAGAAATTAAGCCAAAACAAGCCGCCGCGTTTATGAAGTTATCTTCTTTGGGCAAGAGCAAACGTTTCTCTGATAACTACATTGAGTTGGCGGAAGCGGTTGTTAAAACTACCTCAAACCCATTGTATCGAAATACATTGGCTGAGCATCTCATGTTGTATCAACAATACGATCGTGCCAAGTTCCATTATCAAACCTTGTTGACCTCAAAAATCCCAAGGCAAACTGCGGGTTTTGCGTTTAATAACCTAGCAATGATCGGAATCTATCAGCAGGATTATCCATCGGCGGTAAAAGCGGCGGAGCAAGCGCTCACTCTGATCAATGATGTACCTGCGATTTTTGACACTGCCGGATGGGCACATACGCTAAATCGTAATTATGACCGTGGCTTATATTACCTTAGACAAGCATTTGCAATGAATGCTCAATCCACAGAAATACTCTATCACTTAGCGTACACGCTGACTCAGATGGGGCGTATTGAGGAAGCGAGGCGTTATTTGCAAAGATTGTCAGCGTTTGATGATTATCCAGAGAAGGCGGATGTCGAGCAGTTAAGGTCGTCTATTCAATAACCAGTTTGCTTTTTGTGGTGAGGTTTATTGGCGCCACAAAATCAAATAATTCAGATACAAAAAACTCCGCATTTGCGGAGTTTTTCATTTTGATTAAGCCATTTGTTTAAACTTGCGAGAGCCTAAGAATGCTAGGGCCGATGCAAATAGAACCAGACCTGTTGGTTCAGGCACATCCGTTGGTGGTGGAGTGCTTTTGGCCAAGATAGTGAGTTTGTAATCTTCAACTTCGCCTTGGTCTTGGAACCCGGTCGCATCCATCGTCATGTTCGACGCGTAGTTAGATAACGAGTTTGAGCAAACGACACGAGCACGCATCCAGGTTTCACCTGTAACTGCATCTAATGGGATTTCGATAGTTTGAGTGTAAACTAATTGTGTATCGCCGTTGTTCCAAACATCGTAACCTACGCGGTCAGACCACAAACCGTTGTAACCGCCTTGTCCCCATTGCTGCTCATCTGACAGTGCATCACCTTCGAGTTTGTCAGAATCAACCAATTTGTTCCAATTGATTTCTGTAACAATGTCGCTGTTGTCGAAACTGCCATCGATATCCCAGTCAAACCACGACTTTAATTGGTCGAAGTAGTGCCAGCCGGTCTCAGAGCGGTTAAATGTATATTGAAACTCGACCTGATCGCCTTGAGTGATTTCGACATCGTTACCATACTCAGACCAACTTTGACCTTCGTCAGAGCTTACGCGCCAGACAACGCCATCGTCGCTTGCATTGTCCGAACCTTCCACTTGTGAATCTGCAACGGTATCTGAATCCCAGCTATCACCTAGGCGTTGCCAGTAAGGTGTTAGGTGACAAGCGGTACCGTAGCTTGCTGGTGCATCGCTGTAGTCCCAGTTGCTTTTGTTACCTTTTTCTGCGCACGACTTAGTTTCCCCGGCATATACTGCGGATGAAACGAGTGATAACAAACTTAATAAACTAACTACAACGGCATTTTTCATTGTAACGATTCCTGCAATCCAGAAGGGTTTTGGTTATTAATTATAACGAGCGCGTGATTGTACCGAAATCACAAAAAATGAACAGCTTAATCTGGAAATTTAGGGGAATCCCCTAAAAGATAAATTTCTCCAATCTAAGGCTTTGAAAATATTAGTGTTAAAAAAAATTAAAAATCGTTTTAAACCTTTTGCAATTGGATTGATACTAAACCTTCAAATCATCAATTAAGAGCAATCGTTGTGACAGGCAAGGTTATCACCCCTGAGGTGTTTAAAGGACAAGAAACCGCTGCTGGCGATGAAGATGCTGTTTGGGTCGAACAACTCAAACAAGGTAACCAGGCAGCCCTTAGGCGACTGTACGATAAATACCTGAAGCGTATTTATGCGTTGTGTCATCGTCTTTGCGGCGACGCCGAAATTGCTGAAGATGTAACCCAAGAAGTGTTTGTCCAAGTGTGGCAAAAAATTCATAACTTCCGAGGCGACAGCAAATTCAGTACATGGTTGCATTCCGTCGCAAGTAACGTCGCCATAAGCCATATGCGCAAGCAGAAACCGTGGTGGCGCAGCTGGTTTGGCTCGAGCGAACAAAATGAGTTGGCGTTGGAGCAGCAACATACAAATGATGAATCGCAAGATTTTGAGCTCAGACGAAGTGGATTAGACAAGCACATTGCTAATTTGCCAGAGCAAGCAAGGGTTGTCTTTGTGTTATTCGCCATCGAAGGTTGGCGACATGAAGAAATCAGTAACGAATTAAAAATAGCCGTGGGCTCGAGTAAGGCTCAGTACCACAGAGCAAAGTCGCTGCTACAGCAGGCAATTACTGCAGAGCAGCAAGGTTAGGAGGCGTTATGACAGAAAGTAACAAATCATTAGATGAACTGGTCAAGTCATTGGACAACGAAATGACACCGTCACGTGACTTGTGGCCAGGCATTGAGCAAGCGATAAGCAAAACGCCACAAAATGCGCCAACGGGTAATGATGCAAATTTTAATGTTCTGACCAAGGTGGCTGCGGCTTTTGCGCCCATCGCGCTGGTAGCCGGTCTTTGGTTGGGACAATCCAATGAAATGGTGGAAACGCCACAATGGTTGACACCGGTATCGGCAGGGTACGAACTGCAAAAACGACAGTTGTTGCAACAAGTCAGTGGCAAACCTGTGGTTTCAGAGAATTGGCAACAAGATTTGCAAGAACTTGAAGCCGCGGAAAATGCTTTGAAAAAAGCATTGATTGAACAGCCTCAAGATCCGGCACTTATGCGCATGTTGAACCAAGTTTATCAACAGCAACTGGAGCTGATTGAGAAGTCGCATAAACCAAAATTTAGTCAGATTTAAGAAAGAATTGTGAGAAGGAAGAGTAAGATGAATAACGTAAAAATGAGCGCAATCGGTCTTGCTGTATTGATGAGCAGCGCAGTAATGGCAGGTGAAAGAGTTGATGAAACTGTCTCTACCAGCGCCGATAGCCGAGTATCTATCGATGTACAGTCAGGCAAAGTTGAAATTAAGACCTGGGACAAAAATGTAGTTCAGGTTCGTGGTGAATTAGACGACGACGCGGAAGGTTACGAGTTTGTTGCCGAGGGCGATGGTCGTGTGGTTTTCAAAGTGCACATGCCAAAACGTCGTTGGGGCAGTTGGAATGAAGAAGGCTCAACGTTAGAATTTTATATGCCGGTCAATAGCAACTTGCGCTTTGAAGGTGTGAACGCAGATGTAAAAGCGCAGGATGTGAAGGGTGGCTCAAAGATCCATACGGTTAATGGCGACGTTAAAGCGAGTAATTTAGTAGGACGTATCGACCTGGAAACAGTCAATGGCGAAATTAACGCTTCGGGATTAAGTGGGGATATTGAACTCAATACGGTCAATGGCGAAATTCGCGATGAGAGCAGCCAAGGCGAAGTTCAAATTGAAACGGTTAACGGTGATATCAATACCAATACTTCAGCCGACGAATTAAACATCAGTAATGTTAATGGTGATATGGACTTACAATTAGCAGGTGTCAAAGAGCTGGAAATCAGCACGGTAAATGGCGACATTGATTTAGTATTGAACGCCGAGTCACTCGATAGAGCATACATTACAACAGTCGGTGGCGATGCTGACGTGCGCTTCGAAGGCGATGTTAGTGCGGAATTTAACATTGAAGCTCATTCCGGTGGCGACATCACCAACCGATTGACCAACGATAAAGTGAAGAAGGCCAAGTATGGCCCGGGTGAGTCACTTCGATTTGTCAAAGGTAAAGGCAAAGCAAACATCGAAATTGATACTGTTAGCGGTGACATCAAAATCCGAGATTAATCGATAAAAGCCCCTTCGGGGGCTTTTTTTATGCGCCGCAAATATTGTTGGCGGCGGCTAACAAGCGTTTACTTTCCCCTATCTAGCCCATACAATGTTCGGCCTGATTTTCACCAACGAGCGCATGACATCAGAATATGGCCAAGTCGTCCTATAAACCCAAAGAGAAAGACTCACAGATTGAATCACTAAAAGTTCCGCCGCATTCAATTGAGGCTGAACAGTCGGTGTTGGGCGGTCTGATGTTAGACAACAACGCTTGGGACCGAGTGGCTGAAAAGGTCGTTAAAGATGACTTTTATTTACGCCAACACAAAGATATCTTCATGGCGATGGCGTCGCTGGTGGCGCAGTCGAATCCGATTGACTTGATTACCGTATCGGAAGCCTTAGAAAAAGATAAAAAATTAGAAGACGTTGGTGGTTTTGCTTACCTGGGCGAAATAGCCAAAAATACGCCAAGTGCGGCCAACATCGTTGCCTATGCGGAGATCGTACGTGAACGTGCGGTTGTTCGCGAGCTTATAGGAACGGCGAATGAAGTCGCCGATGCATGTTATAACCCAGAGGGCAAAACCTCTGAAGAGTTGCTCGATTTTGCTGAATCTCGCGTATTTAAGATCGCCGAGCAACGAGAAAATAAAAACGAAGGTCCAAAAGATCTGCAATCCATTTTGACCTCAACTGTCGACAAGATTGAAGAGTTAATGCGCACCGAAAGTGACGGTGTCACCGGCCTTACCAGTGGTTTCTCTGATTTGGATAAAATGACCAGTGGTTTCCAACCGTCAGATTTGATCATTGTCGCCGCTCGCCCGTCAATGGGTAAAACCACGTTTGCGATGAACTTAGTAGAAACGGCGGCGCTGACCTCTGATTACCCTGCGCTGGTTTTCAGTCTTGAGATGCCTTCGGATTCGATCATGATGAGGATGTTGGCCTCCCTTGGCCGAATTGATCAGACCAAAGTTCGTACCGGTAATTTGGACGACGACGATTGGGCACGTTTGGCCTCGACATTAGGCATAATGCAAGAGAAAGGGAAACTCTATATAGATGATTCTTCAGGCTTGACCCCAACCGAAGTGCGTTCTCGCGCACGACGGATTGCGCGTGAGCACGGCGGTCTATCAATGATCATGATTGACTACTTGCAGTTAATGCGAAGCCCTGAGTTTAAAGACAATCGTACTTTAGAAATTGCCGACATTTCCGCGTCACTAAAAGCATTGGCCAAGGAACTTAACATTCCGGTGATTGCATTGGCGCAGTTAAACCGTGGTCTAGAGCAGCGAGCAGACAAACGACCGGTCAACTCAGACTTGAGGGAATCCGGCTCAATCGAGCAGGATGCCGATTTGATCATGTTCATATACCGCGACGAGGTGTATCACGAAGATTCGCCTGACAAAGGCACTGCGGAGATCATCATCGGTAAACACCGTAACGGTCCAATAGGTCGTATTCGATTGACCACTCAACTCCACTTTTCTCGTTTTGATAACTATGCGGGTAACGCGTTTATTGAAGACTAATCATGGATTCCACGGTTGCAGAAATAAATCTAAAGGCCTTGCGCCATAACCTTGAGAAAATTAAGCAGTTGGCGCCTAAGTCCAATATCGTCGCCATGATTAAAGCTGACGCCTATGGCCACGGCATTGAAGCGATTGCTAAAGCTCTGACAAAGGCCGATGCCCTCGGTGTCGCTCGAGTGGGCGAAGCCATCGAGCTACGCAAAGCTGGGGTCAATAATGAACTGGTTTTAATGGAAGGCTGTTTCGATGCGGACGAATACCAGAGCGCTGCTGAGCATAACTTGCAGTTGGTCATTCATACTCAAGTCCAGCTGGAGCAATTTTTAGGGTTAGAGCTAACAACACCGTTAAAAGTATGGCTTAAGCTCGACACGGGCATGCACCGTTTGGGATTTGATTCGGTGGAGTTCTCCAGCGCACTTGAACGCCTTCAACAGTCGAAAAACTGCCACCCTGACATTGTTTTGATGAGCCATATGGCCTGTGCAGATGAGGCGGATTCGCCGCTGAATGCCAAGCAGATAGAGCTGTTTCAACAGACGGTTGCTGATCAATCCTATCCGTTAAGTTTGGCTAATTCAGCCACCATTATCGCTTATCCAGATATGCATTTAGATTGGGTACGTCCAGGATTGATGCTTTATGGTTGTTCGCCAATGGCTGGCCAAACGGCCGGGGCGCATGGCTTGATGCCGGTTATGAAGTTTTTAACCAAAGTCATCGCTGTTAAGGACGTTAACAAAGGTGAATTTGTAGGTTATGGCAGTCGCTGGCAAGCACAGAAAAACACTCGAATAGCGGTTTTAGCGGTAGGGTATGGTGACGGTTACCCGCGTCATGCTAAAGACGGAACACCTGTGGTTATAGAGGGTAAACGTTATCCACTCGTCGGTCGCGTGTCGATGGATATGATCAGCGTCGAAATTGGTGAGGCAGAGATTCACGTGGGTGACGAAGCAACCCTTTGGGGAGGTGATTTGCCCGCGGAAGAAGTGGCTGGTTTTGCCGATACCATTAGCTACACATTGTTTTGTGGAATTACTCGACGAGTCGTAAAAAAAGTTATCGATTAATACCCCTCGCAGCGGGCATTCCTAGTGACTGTCATCTTTCGGCGATTCCATGACAACATGGGTCGAGATGGTCGAGACCTGAGGTATATCGCCTAACACGTTGGTGTGGAAGCGTTTGTAAGCAACGAGATCGCTAGTTTCCACTCGCAAAATGTATTCAAAAGATCCGGTGACATTGTGACATTCCAATACCTCATCTGCGTCGGCAATTGCCTGTTCGAAGGCTAGCTGAGCAACTTTTGTGTGGGTCTTTAAACCAACGGTAACAAATGCAATAAAGCCTATTCCTAATTTGCGATTATCGAGCACCGCTCGGTAGTGTTTGATCACCCCTTGTTGTTCCAATTCTTGCACCCGGCGCAAACAGGCTGAGGGAGATAATCCAACATTTTCCGCCAACTGAAGGTTGGAAATTCGGCCATCTTTTGTTAGTTCTCGCAATATTTGTTCGTTATATCTGTCTAACTTCATCATTTGTTGCTCTAAATTCTTTCTTGGAACAATAAACGCAATTTAATTCGATGTGAAGCAGTATAAACTGACACTTGAAATGAATCGGGAGAACAACATGGAGCTACTACTTACTCTAGGCGCATTTGCTCTGGTGTCGTCTATCACGCCAGGCCCAAACAATCTTATGTTGATGGCCTCGGGGGCAAATTTTGGAGTTAAGAAAACCCTGCCACACATGTTCGGCGTGGCGTTTGGCTTTTGTTTTATGTTGTTTCTGGTTGGCTTAGGGATTATTCAATTGTTTGATGCTTACCCTGCGTCTTACGAAGTGCTCAAATGGTTTTCCGTCATTTATCTTACTTATTTGGCTATAAAGATTGCCAGGGCTGCCAACCCGCCTTCAGTGAATGGCAAAGAAGCCAAGCCCATGACGTTCTTTCAGGCAGTGTTGTTTCAGTGGGTTAATCCAAAGGCTTGGACCATGGCGTTGAGTGCTATGAGCCTATATGCGCCGAACAGAGACCTAAGTTCCATACTTGTGGTTACCTTGATTTTTGGCCTAGTCAACTTGCCGTCAATCAGTGTTTGGACCGTCATGGGACAGAAGGTAAGTTTATTTTTGACTAGCGCTGTCAAAATGAAAGTATTCAACTATTCAATGGCCGCTTTACTACTGTTTTCTCTTTATCCCGTGGTGATAGGGTGAGGAGTTTGCGCCAGAGTTTCTGGCGCTTTTTTCTTTTCTACTGGAGGGCCTGGGTTGAATCGCGAACCAAGAGTTCTGGATTAAATTCAATGACTTGCTGGACTTTCTGATTTCTAACTTGTTTTAGCAATAAGTCCGTGGCGGATTTAGCAATTGATTTAGTCGGCTGGGCGGCAGTGGTCAATTTTGGCCAAGTTTGCCTAGAGAATGGTGAGTTCTCAAAACCGACGATTGAAATTTGCTCTGGGATACCGACACCGTCCAAGCGACAAGCAAACAGGGCACCTGCCGCGATCTCATCGTTCGAAGCAAAGATAGCGGTGGGCTTATGTTTTAATCCGAGCAGAGATTTAGCGCCTTGAACACCGGATTCGAACGAGTATTCACCATCAATGACAAAGTCGCCGTTGAGTGCGACGCCCTTCGATTTAAGTGCTGCTTGATAGCCTTCAAAACGCTCAATACTCGACATATGCTCTGGATCACCGCAGATAAATGCTATGTCTCGGTGGCCTAGTTCCAAAAGGTACTCAGTAATAGCGAAGCTAGCGGCTCTGTCGTTGATGTATATACACTGGCCCGCATCTTCTTGTTTACCGGCGCCTGAGATCACGCGAACAAACTTAACGTTCTTTTTCTGTAGCTCAAAGATCAACTGCTGGTTTTCTGACAACGGTGGCGTTAGTACCAACCCGTCCAAGTTAGTTCTCTTTACCAAAAACAAAATTTCTTCAATGATATTGGGTACTTTAGCGTCGCAAGGGTGAATCACCAATTCAAAATTTTGCTCGCGGCAAACGTCCAAAATACCATTTTGCATATCGATGATGTAATAAGCGTTTGGGTTGTCGTATATAAAGCCAATCTGAAACGACTGTGTACTGGCTAGACTCCGTGCCGCTTGGCTTGGTCTATAATTTAAAGCCTGCATAGCTTCAGTGACTTTGTCTTTAGTGGCTTGCCTTACACCTGGTTCATTATTTATGACGCGAGATACCGTTTTGATCGACACTTTGGCGTGCTCAGCGACTTCTGAAATGGTAATTTTCATTCGATTCTGCTCCGTTAGAGCGAAGCACAATAACATATCCATTGCTGACAGCGATAGTAAGAATTGCCGTATTTATGAACAAAAACATTCTGGGTGCATACGATTGCGTAAAACCAGGTTTAAAAAATGTCAATTAAAAACAATAGTTTAAAAAATTGTGTGGCAAAAAAATGAACTATTTTCGGCAAAGGTGATTGTATTTTAAATAATCTTGTATTAGTTTAATGACAACGCTGTCATAAACAAATAACAACACACATACAGGCTTGGGAGTCAGTAATGAAAAATTCTCGTTTGAAGTTTTCTACTTTGGCGTTAGCAATCGCGAGTTCACTATCTGCTACTGCGGTTACCGCAGCAGATGCAGCTGAAGAAGCGAGTGCTGAGGACGTTGAAGTTATCGAAGTGCGCGGTATTCGTGCTAGTAATAAAAAGAATTTAAACCAAAAGCGTTTTGCAACTGCAATCGTAGATACCATCACCCCGGAAGATATTGGTAAATTCCCAGACAAAAACGTCGCGGAAACTCTATCTCGTATTCCTGGTGTTACGATCAGCCGTGATTTTGGTGAAGGTGAAGGTGTAACTATTCGTGGTTTTACTCCGAACCAAAACGTGACACTTCTGAACGGCCAGGCGGTAGGTACTGCACAATGGTTCGTTCTTAATAACACGGGTCGTAACTTTAACTTCGAGATGCTTGCTTCAGAAATGGTTGGTGGCTTAGAAGTTTACAAGTCTCCACAAGCGGATATCGAAGAAGGTGCGTTGGGCGGTACGGTAATCGTTAACACTCGTAAGCCTTTAGATATGGATTCTGGCACCATCGCTGGTTCTGTTGATATGCAGTACTCTGAGCTTCCAGAAGAGTGGGATCCAAGTGCTTCAGTGGTTACATCTTGGAAGAATGACGATGAAACATTTGGTGTAAACGTTTCTGCGGCATTCCAAAATCGTACAGTAGAGCGTCACTCTCAAGAGTCTGACTTCGGTTGGTTCGGTCCTGGTATTAGCCGTATCGCAGGTGGTATTACACCACCAGCAGGTGAGACAGAAAAAGGTTCAACTCCTTGGGGTGTAGGTTCGGCGGTATTCAAACAAGATCGTGAACGTAAAAACTTTGATATCACAGCTCAGTGGGCGGCAAATGATAAATTAGAGATCATCGGTCACTACTTGTTCTCTGAGATGGAAGCGTCAAACGTTAACTCTAACATGATCGGTATTCCATTCCGTGGTCTTTTCGTCGGTGATGACTTTGCTCGTCCAGGTACCGTTGAAAATGGTTACCTAACGTCTCTTACTTACTACGGTAATCCAGATCAAACTGGTTGGGTACCGCAATTCTTAGCGTACGATAACATTTATCGTGATGGTTCTAAGATGGGTACAAGTGTTTTGGACTTCGAAGTAAACTACGAAGCTGACTTTGGTCAAGTGCACGTACAGTTCGGTACTACCGAAGGTAAAGGTGACATTTATGACTTCTTCACTGAGTTCTGGGCAGATCCACTAGATGACCGCGCAGGTATCATCTTCTCTAACCCAAATCCTTCTTCTAGCGGCCCTGCGATTGACTTTGACGGTGCGAACGCTTGGATGTCGAACCCAACTGACCAAATGTGGTTAGGTGGTATTTTCAACCAATACAACCAAGTTCGCGACGCAGAAGACTACGCGCAGTTTGATATCACTATGGAAGTTGATTTTGGTGTAATCACTGAAGTTAAGTTTGGTGGTAAGCTAAAAGATCGTAGCTTTGAGCAAACGCGTTGGCAAGACAACCTATCAAATTTAGGTGCTTGGGGTGAGGGTAGTTTAGGTCCTGCGTCCGACTTCTGGTCTGGTGACTTATTGACCATCGAACATGACGGCAACTCTTTGTCTAGCCAAACTTATTTTGACCCAGATCGTCAAAAAATGTTTGATGCAATGTATGCACAACCTGCATGTACAACAGAATTATTGGACGCGGGTACAACGTGTTTGAATGAAGGTAATTTGCAAGCGCTAGCATCTTTCAATATCGAAGAGACTATTACTGCTCTATACGCTATGGCTTCATTTGAAGGTGAAGACTATAGTGGTAACTTTGGTCTTCGTTACACAAGTACAGATGCAACTTCAAACGGTTATGATTCTGCCGCACAGCCTCTAGCTATCGACAATGACTATGACTACTTATTGCCAAGTTTCAACTTGAAGTACGATTTGGCAAATGACGTTGTTCTGAGAGCAAGTGCGTCAAAAACCATTTCTCGTCCATCGCCGTTCTCTATGGCACCTGCGTTCAACTTAACACCTGAAACAGGCCGTGGTGATATGGGTAACCCTTGGTTAGAACCGGTTGAAGCAGTTGCGTTTGATTTTGGTGCTGAGTGGTACTTTGACGACGCTTCATTGTTAAGCGCAACGTTGTTCCGCAAAGACATCAAGAACTTCCACTTCCAAAACGTGGTTCGTGATGTCATCAACGGTGTACAATATAACCAGTTAAACCGTCCTGAAAATGGT
>CAXRBI010000030.1:0-12796 GCA_964229075.1 Alteromonadaceae bacterium
TGTTCAAAATAAATCTTTTGGTTAGACACTCGATGGTAGTTTACAAGTTGTCCCGAAGGACTTGTTTGTTACTACTCTACGGAGTGCCCACACAGATAATTAATTACAATTTGTTAAAGAGCGTTTTAAGCCGCTTGCTCTAGGAGCTGGGCTATGGGTGAGAGCCTTGCCTCAACCGGGACGCGCATTCTACATCGTCCGTATTTCGTGTCAACGTTTTTTTTGAAATCTTTTTAAAAGTTTTAATAAGTTTTCAAAACCGTTTTGGGACCAAATCAACTTAGAAGATTGTTTCTTTTAAGTGTTTGATGTCTCCCTGACAACGAGGCGGCATTATAGAGATCATTTCTCAGTGCGCAACTACTTTTTACAAAAAGTTTTTTGTTTGGCTATAATTGCTACAGATCGCATATTTATTGAGTTCTTTGGTCGAAAAGTGACACATTTGAGCCTTATTTAGATAAGAAGAAGCAAAACATGAAAAACTTAAAGTCTTATAAAGGTATAAAACCTCAATTAGGTAAAAACGTTTATATAGAAGAAAGTACCGTACTTTACGGTGATATTAATATAGGAGATGACTCCAGTATTTGGCCACTAGTTGCAGCCAGAGGAGATGTAAATCATATTCGAATCGGGAAAAGAACCAATGTGCAAGACGGTACAGTATTGCACGTCACGAGAAAGTCAGCGTCTAACCCCGACGGTTTTCCACTTATAATAGGTGACGATGTCACGATAGGTCATAATGCAATGTTGCACGGTTGTACCTTGGGAAGTCGCATTTTAGTTGGAATGAGTGCTGTTGTAATGGATGGCGCCATAGTGGGGGACGACATTATTATCGGGGCTGGCACTCTCGTTCCGCCAAACAAAACCTTAGAGCCGGGTTTTCTTTATGTCGGTAATCCGATGAAACAAGCGCGACCTTTAAAACAATCGGAATTGGATTTCTTAAAAGTATCTGCAGATAACTATGTTCGACTTAAAAACGAGTATCTAGAGGAACTGACCTAAGCATCCCGTAAAGTGTGCCTGATATCTGTGGTATCAGGCATTTGTCCATGCCAAATCGAAAATGACTCAGCGGCTTGTTCTATTAACATGCCCAAACCATCGATCGTTTTTGCGCTACTATGGTCTTCCACCCATCGATTGAATAACGTCTGCTCTTTTTTGTAACACATGTCATATGCGGAAACTGCACTCGTTAAAATAGCAGGATCGATATCGGGTAACTCACCAGTTAATGAACACGAAGTTGAATTAATAATGACATCATAGTCAGATGTCAGGTTATCAAACCCTTTCGCCTCGACTAGTCCAGCTGGAAACTTGGCTGCAATAGCTTCGGCTTTTGATACGGTACGATTGCCAATAGTCAGTGAAGCCGGCTTCTGTTTAAGAATACTCTCTACGCTTCCTTTCGCTGCTCCACCAGCACCAATAAGAAGAACCCGTCTATCTTTTAACTCGACACCGTGGAACAGATGGTCTCTAACAACGCCTTCGCCATCAGTTGTGTCGCCAACTACTTTGCCGTCTTTATAGATAAGTGTATTAACTGCCTCTGCTAATTTAGCTCTCTCAGTTAATTCATCGGCATAATTAAATGCATCGTCTTTAAATGGCATGGTCACATTCATTCCCAAACCACCGTTTTTGAAAAACTCATCCGCGGCCGTCTTAAAGCCCTCAACTGGTGCCAATATCTTGGTATACTCCAGCTCGATTCCAAATTGCTCAGCAAAGTGCTTGTGAATGATAGGAGACTTTGATTGTTCAATTGGATTGCCGATGACCGCAAATTTTTTCATGGTTGAGAATGAATTAGATGTTAAAAAAGATAGTGGACAAGATAGTGTCGAAAAAGCCTGAGCAACACAAGTCACATTTGAATATAAACAATACTCCATACGACTATATGGGAGAGCAGGGCGTTCGTGATTTGGCCAACACCTTTTACGACATCATGGAGTCTGATCCCAAAGCCGCAGAGCTGCTTGCACTTCACCCTCAACCAATGGATTTAATTCGTGAAAAATTTTTCGAGTTCCTTAGCGGCTGGACGGGCGGACCACAGTTGTTTGTAGAGAAATATGGCCATCCAAGATTACGCGCTAGACATCTGCCTTTTCCTATCGACGACAAAATGCGTGAGCAATGGATGTATTGCATGAATAAAGCTCTAGAGAAGGAAGTCGGAAATCCTGCCGTTCGAGAACACCTTCTAAAGGCTTTTGCGCAAATGGCAGCGCATATGATTAACAAAGAATAAACCGAGGAAGTCCTCGGTATAGCCCAAGTTGTCTTTTTATAAAAACTAAAACAAAGGGCAACTTGGATCAGTTTCTTGTGCGGGTGATTGGAACATATCAAACTTTTGATTGCAGACTTTATATAGGACAGGTGTCAAAAGTGAAGTTTGCGTCTGGTGCAGCAGTTCGTTGTGTTGGCTAAACAGTTTAAGCAAATACTGTGTTTCACCATTTTTTATTTCAGTGGCTTCCAACCAATAGCCGTCAAATAGGAGCACTTTGTGCACCGAAGATTCATCAAAGTCGATATTATAAGTTTCTAATGACTTGTGACCCGAGCCCTGATTTAGAAAGGTTATTTGCTTGACTAACGGCGACGCTACTTGGTGGTGTAGAAATAATATTGCCAGCACTGCAGCAGTTAAGAACACGAAAGCGAACTTAGTATTCAACAAGTGGCGTGTAACCTTATCACCTTTTGATTGTATGGAATCAGAACCAATTGCAGTGTCATCATGTACGAGATCAACTGGATTCAAATCCAGCACACTGCATAAACTCCGTATCGATTCTAATGAGCACTTACCGTCTTTCTCTATTCTTTGAATCGTTCTCAGACTTAACCCAGAGACTTCCGCTAGTTGCTCCTGCGACCAGGCTTGTTTAATTCTGAGAGATTTTACGAGTTCTTTGTTGATCATTTTTTCCATTTTAATATTCCGTGAATAATGAAAGTTGATTCATTATTCACGGAATACAATCCTTTGTTACGTCACCAACCTGACACCAATGTGACAGCCAGTATAAACAGGGCTTACAACCACTCTCTTGGCGTTAGATAGTCGTACAATTTAGCTTCTTCGCTGCCGTCTTCTGGATGGTATTGATACTCCCATCGAGCCAAAGGCGGCATAGACATCAATATAGACTCTGTTCTTCCGCCTGTTTGAAGGCCAAACAACGTCCCTCTATCAAACACTAGATTGAATTCGACATAACGACCACGTCGGTACAACTGGAATTCTCTTTGTCTTTCACCAAACTCTATATCTTTGCGCTTTTCAACGATTGGTAAATAAGCTTGAGTAAATGCTTGTCCCACTTTTTTCGTAAACTCGAAGGATTTTTCAAACCCCATAACGTTTAAATCGTCAAAGAAAATACCACCAACACCGCGCGTTTCTTTGCGATGTTTTAAATAAAAATAATCGTCGCACCACTTTTTATAGTCGCCATAGATATGGTCGCCGTATTGGTCACAAACATCTTTCGCGGTCTGGTGCCAATGCTTTACGTCCTCATCAAATGGATAAAATGGGGTCAAGTCAAAGCCACCACCAAACCACCACACAGGATCTGCTCCTTCCTTTTCAGCAATAAAAAAGCGCACATTGGCATGTGTCGTTGGAACATAAGGGTTATGTGGATGAATGACTAACGAAACGCCACACGCATTAAAACTGCGGCCTTCTAATTCAGGCCGGTGCGCCGTCGCAGATGCCGGCATATTTGCACCAAATACATGAGAGTAGTTAACGCCGGCTTGCTCAAAAAGATTGCCACCTTTTAAAACTCGGCTGCGACCGCCGCCACCTTCTTCTCGCACCCACTGATCTTGCTCAAATGTTTTACCATCGGCTTGAGTAAGCGCCTCGCAGATATTGTCTTGCAACGCCATGAAAAAGGCTTTTACTTGTTCTAACATTTGCGAATGCACTATTAGCTCCTCATTACTTCGCCAGTAAACCCGTGAATAATCTGTGATGGTTGATTATTGCCGCCCAATGCTTCATCTACGTATGCCGTAACTCCAGTGCCAAACACCGTCTCGACTTCAGAAATCGTCTCTGGGGTAGGCTGACCCGTTATGTTTGCACTTGTCGATACAATGGGACCGCCAAATTCCCGGCAAATTCTCTTTACTGTTGGATGGTCTGTTACTCTTACCGCAATTAGGTCACTACCGCCTGTGACCCAAACTGGCGCATCTTCTGCCGCTGGTAACAACCAAGTCACGGGGCCAGGCCATCGTGAAAAAATGTCTGCGCGTTTATGCATTGGGATCTTATTGTCAGCTACAAACGGCAACAACTGACCGTAGTCGTTAGCTATTAAGATCAGTCCTTTATCCATAGGACGATTCTTTAGCTGCAATAACGTTTCTACAGCACTTTGATTTTTTGGATCGCAACCAATCCCCCAAACCGCCTCCGTCGGATAGACAATGACACCACCGTCGACCAACGCTTGGGTTTCTTTAGACAATTCCGGAACTATGGTTTCAGTCAAAATTACCTCGGTATTATTCTTCAGGTTGAACAACAACTTTGTTACACGCAGGACACTGATATTGTCCCTCATGAGATTCCATCAATATCGGCCAATGGCAGCTTTCGCAGGCTTTTTCCACTGGCTTATGATTAACTAAATAGTCGCATTTAGGATATTGATTGCACGCGTAAAAACTTTTGCCTTTTTTGCTGGCGCGCATATGCAACTCACCTTCTCGACATTGCGGACAAGTTACAGGCTCGTAGTCATCATCGTCGTCTTCTTTTACTGTAAATCGACAATCTGGATAATTCATACAGCCAATGAACATGCCGTACTTACCTGACTTAACCGCAAGATCACCTTCACATTCTGGACAACATACGTCGTCTAAGATTTTGAATACTTGAACTTCAGAAGATTGTGTTAAAGGTTTTGTGTAGTCGCAGGTGGGATATGCTGTGCATGCCCAAAAGGCGCCATTTGAGCCACTTTTAATGTGCAACTCAGATTCACACTTCGGACAATAGTGTTTTTGCTTCTCATTAGAAAATGGAAAATCGGAATCGTTGCTCATGGTTTTTAAGGTTAAAAGGGCCTATGGCCGTGGATCTTAGCGAGTCCACGGCGTAACGCAACGAATTTGTTGTGCAATTCTAAAATTAGTGAATTGCACCTGTCGGTTCGTCAAACACCAAGTTTTCCATCTGCTCAAACGCAGCTTCTTTGCCAGGGACATTAAAGAGCACCATAAGCACCACCCATTTAAGGTCTTCAAGGCTAATTCTTGGTTCTTCAAGCTCCATTACTCGATCTATGACCATTTCTCGAGTGGCCACATCAAGTAAATTAATTTGCTCTAGAAAAAGAATAAACCCTCGGCACTCTGTATCCAGCTTGATGGTTTCTTGCTGGGTATAAACCCGATTGGAAATGTCAGTTTGACCGACTATGAACGGCGCGATGTCATTGGTTTGCAGATCGGCAAGATCTTCCAACCAATTGAGCGCTTTATAGATATCGTCGTCGTGAAAGCCCGCTTTGCGTAATTCAGATGTTAGCTCACCCTCATCAACCCAAAGCTCTGCGCTATCGTTAACGATGTTCTCGAACAAATACAAAAGGATATCAAACATAAATCCCCCTTTGTTAATTATTATTAGAGTTGGTTTGCCACTTTTATGTACCCACCTGGAACAGATAGGACGGCCCCCTGAACTTCCAATTCCAACAACTCAGTTAACACCTTATCCATTGGCAAATTAGAGCGCTGAATGATGACATCTACAGGGGTAGTGTCATGATCAACACTAGCTAACAATTTACTCTCTGCCAAGTGATTTTTTGTAACTTGTTGTTGTATTTGGAAAGTTACATACTCTTCTACTATATCGGCCGCACACGTCACAGGTTTAGCCCCTTGCTGAATTAAATGGTTAGTGCCCTCCGACAGCTTATTAAACACACTGCCGGGAACTGCGAAGACATCTCTCCCTTGCTCCAAAGCTTGTTCGGCGGTGATCAACGAACCACTCTTAATTGCGGCCTCAACAACTAAGGTGCCCCTAGAAAGCCCTGAAATAATTCGATTGCGTCTGGGGAAGTTGTACTTGACCGGAGGTTGCCCTGGCAGAAATTCGGACACTAACAAACCTTGGTTACTAATCTGCTCGCACAACTGCCAGTTACTCTTCGGGTAAACCACATCAATGCCAGTACCCAGTACCGCTATGGTCGGCGTTTTATGTTCAAGCGCGGCGCGATGAGCAATCGTGTCTATCCCTAACGCCAACCCAGAGGTTATCGCTATGTCATAGGTCGCCAACTGTTCGATTAACTCACGTGTCATTTGCTTGCCGTAGTGAGAAGGGCTTCGGCTGCCAACAATAGCCAATTGTTGGTGTGACAAGAGAGACGAATCACCCTTTGTAAACAAAATAAGTGGTGGTTGAGGTATATGTTTCAGCTGTTGTGGATAATGCTCATCCGTAATACCAGTAATATCAGCACCGAATGACTGACAGCGACTTTTGATTTGTGTGACCTGTGACCAATCTGTTGAGGCGATAAACTCGGCTTGAGCCGCCGATAAAGGTAATCGCCTCAGCTCCGAGCGCTTGAGATAAAACAACTCCTCGATATTGGGCAGCAAACCTTGCAACACAGCAAACTGTTTAAAGCCCAAACTCGGGCACAAAGAAACGGCTAAGAGGGCGTCTTGAGACTTTAAGTTGGCTGGCATAACTGATCCTTGTTTTGACCAGCCTCATAATCTATTTGGGGGTTTGGATTTTATCCCCAACATAAATAGGTTGGTCGTTCTGTGTCACAATTCCATAGGACACACGTTCATAGACTTTAAACAACATTATTTGTCCAACAGACTCAAATGGCATGTCGTAAATACCTTTGTCTTTGTCAGACTTAAATACATTCTTTACTTTACCAACAAATCGCTCGTAGCTACTGGCGTCTTCTTGATATTTGGGCCCTAGGCCTTGGTCGACAACCGTTGGCGACTTTCTTGTGATGTCAAAAATATGCCCAGGCGCAACATCGTGCATAAAGCCTTTATTTATAACCACAACATCATATTTGCTCACGCCAGCAATGTCCGACGGCGTTGCGATGATATTGCCTGTAAGATCGTTCTCAATCGGACGCATCTTAAAAAACGCAGGTAAATCTTGGCCTTGTCTGATGGGCAATACGACATCACTGGCTCTCACTTCTTGTTTTGCCGATTCAATCAATACTTTTGACGGCACACCAGCTTCGACATTTCCTGAAGTTTGCAATTTAGCAACCGCAACAAACACGGCCTCAAATCCAATCGTATCGTCCGATTCAGGATCAATATAACGTTTGCCTTTTCGATAAATTGCAAATCTGTCTTCGTTACCTAAGTCACCTTTAATATAGAGGATGTCTCCAGGCAGTGCTCGCTTCACAGCGCGATCTGTACCTAAAACATAGGGCAGTTTTTCGATTTGCTTTCGTTCCAGTACTTGCTCAAAGCTCAAATAGTGGGAGATGGCGTTTAAAGGAAGCAGCGGAATCGGTTCATCGCGCTTGTGAGAAATTCGTTTTTGAGGCGTAAGTTTTATCACTCGCTTACCCATAACTAACACAGGTTCGCCATCTGCGGTGTAAGTTAGTTTCAACGTATCGCCAGGGTAGATAAGGTCGGGGTTTTCCACGTGTGGATTTAACCGCCATAGCTCTGGCCATTTCCAAGGGTCATTTAAAAACAAACTGGAGATGTCCCACAATGTATCACCCTTTTTTACCGTGTATTCTGCTGGTGCATCGGAGCGGATCTCTATTGACCAAGCAACCCCTGCCGGAACAAATGTCATCGCGGCCGCGATTAACAACAGGTATCTAGATAAACCAGTCATCCCAATTCCTTTTACATATTATGCTTCAACACCAGATGCCGACCGCATTAACGACAATTTGTTTTGGCGTACTTCTGTTAATAGTTGACGTAAACAGTTAAAATTACAAGTTAATGATAGTTAATCACGGGCAGTATGAAAGTTATGGCAGTTTTAGAAGTTTTGCGTTTCCCTGACGAGCGTCTTCGCACAGTTGCAAAAGAGGTCACAGAGGTAAACGACGAGATCCGAACGCTCATCGACGACATGTTTGAAACTATGTACGACGAAAATGGCGTTGGCTTGGCGGCAACCCAAGTAAACCAGCACGTACGTATTTTTATTGCTGACACCACAGAAGACAAAAGCAATGCGTTAGCTTTTGTTAACCCTGAAATCATTGCTAAAGACGGCATGATGATTAATGAAGAAGGGTGTTTATCGGTACCCAATTGTTATGCCAAAGTAGAGCGTGCTGAAACTGTCACGGTCAAGGCATTAAACCGTGACGGCAAAGAATTTACGTACGACGCAGATGGCCTGTTAGCGATATGTATTCAACACGAACTAGACCACCTCAACGGCAAACTGTTCGTCGACTATTTGTCGCCACTAAAGCGTGACCGTATTAAGAAAAAACTAGAAAAAGACGCTCGATTAGCCGCACGTCAGTAGAGTTATATATGTCTCAATCAGGAAAAGACCTCAATATTATCTTTGCCGGAACTCCGGAGTTTGCTGCTAAACACTTGTCTCATTTGGTCGAGCAAGGATTCAATATTGTTGCCGCTTACACACAACCCGATCGCCCTGCAGGGCGAGGTAAAAAGCTGCAACCCAGTGCAGTGAAGCAAATCGCAGTCGAACATGATATTCCTGTGTGCCAACCAGAGTCATTAAAGTCAGAGGAAGCTCTGACGGAATTAGCGACCTGGAATGCCGACTTAATGATTGTCGTTGCCTATGGTTTATTACTACCTAAAACTGCGCTAGACACTCCTAAACATGGGTGTATTAACGTCCATGGTTCTATTCTGCCAAAGTGGCGCGGTGCAGCTCCAATCCAAAGAGCCGTGCTCGAAGGTGACCCAGAGACCGGCGTGACCATTATGCAAATGGACGTGGGTTTAGATACTGGCGATATGTTGCTTATCGAAACCTGCCCAATAACTTCTGCAGACACCAGTGGCAGTGTCTATGAAAAACTTCAAGAATTAGGTCCTCCAGCATTGGTAAGTGCTATCGAACAGATTGCCGCCGGAACATTGGCCGCTGTGCCACAGGATGACGAACTGGCCACTTATGCCCACAAGCTGACCAAAGATGAAGCCAAGATCGATTGGCAGGAGCCGGCTCAAGTCATTGAACGAAAAATTCGCGGCTATCAGCCTTGGCCTGTTGCTCACACTCAATTTGCCGGCAACCCAATCAAAGTATGGCAAGCAACGGTAGAGGACAATGGTTCGAACAGTGCCCCTGGCACGGTATTGTCGGCAGACAAACTTGGTATTCGGATTCAATGTAGCGAAGGCGTCATAAACATTCAGTCACTACAACCGCAGGGCAAGAAAGCCATGACGGCAACCGACTTTATCAATGGAAGATTGGATTGGGTCGCTCCGGGAAGCAATATCATTGAGCAATAAAGCCAAAAACACACCAAACGTTCGAGCTGCGGCGGCAAAAGTGCTGCATGCAGTTATGGACAAAGGCAATTCCTTATCCGATGCGCTGCCCTCTGAGCAAAAGCGTGTCGCGGACAAAGATCAGGCTTTATTGCAAGAAATTTGTTTCGGTGCCATTCGTCTGTTTCCTCGTTATGACGCGCTGGCAAATCAATTATTTAGCAAGAAAATGAAAGGAAAACAGCGAGTTTTTCATCATTTGTTAATCGTTGGTTTGTACCAGATTGAACAGATGCGCATCCCAGAACATGCAGCTGTTGGAGAAACAGTACAGGCAACAAACGCGTTAAAGGCACCCGGTTTAAAAGGGCTTATTAATGCCTGTTTGCGCAACTTCCTCAGAAACCGACAAACATTAGAAAGCAAAATAACCAACGATGTGGTCACATACTCTCACCCCTCTTGGTTTATCAAACGGATCAAAAACGCTTACCCGACCGATTGGCAGTCTATTTTAGAGAATAACCTGCAACGAGCGCCAATGTGGTTGCGTGTTCATCAATCGAATCAGGACGTTGAGGACTTCATTTCACAATTGAAAGAAGCCAACATTGATTACTCTCAACCGCTAACAAACCCATCTTCGGTATTACTTGAAAAACCAAAGTCGGTGGAGCGACTGCCAGGATTTGAACAGGGTTATTTTGCCGTTCAAGACGCCGCGGCTCAACACGCTGGCATCCTACTTGAAGCGCAAAACGGCGAACTCGTACTTGATGCTTGTACAGCGCCAGGCGGCAAAGCATGTCACATTCTCGACCTTGCCAATTGTAAATTGGTGGCCGCCGACGTTGATGAAGTTCGCCTGGGTAGAGTAAAAGAGAACTTGCAGCGACTGCAACTTACAGCCGATCTTGTATGTGGTGATTTGTCTGACGCCAGTACATTGGCAAGCTACCCTCAATTTGATCGCATATTATTGGATGCACCATGCTCAGCGACGGGCGTTATTCGCCGTCACCCAGACATAAAATGGTTGCGACGCAATGAAGACATTGAGCAACTCGCCACGCTTCAACGCCAAATCTTAAATACTATGTGGCAGAAGTTAAAACCTGGTGGCACACTGCTGTACGCAACATGTTCTATTCTGCCTGAAGAAAACAAACTGCAAATGCTGAGCTTTTTGGCTGAAAATCCAGACGCAGAATGGCAACCGATAGACAATGTATTAAATAAAAACGAATCCATTGATGCCCCTGGCTGGCAAATTCTCCCGGGTGAGCATAGTATGGATGGGTTTTATTACTGCCGACTAAAAAAAACACAATAACAAACAGGCGATTAGCTTAGATAATGAAGATCATTATATTAGGTGCCGGTCAAGTAGGCGCCACCCTCGCAGAAAATCTCGCAGGCGAAGAGAACGAAATCACCATTGTTGATATCGACGCTGAAGCACTGCATGCGTTACAAGACAAATATGATCTTCAAGTGGTTGCTGGACACTGTTCTCATCCAGAAATTTTGCGTCAAGCCGGCGCGGAAGACGCGGATATGTTAATTGCGGTAACCCGCAGCGACGAAGTAAATATGATGGCTTGTCAGGTCGCCTATTCCATTTTTAATACCCCAACTAAAATCGCCCGTATCCGTTCTCAAGAATACCTTTTGTACCGCGAACAGCTATTCCACAATCACGACCTGCCCGTGGATCATTACATTGCCCCCGAACAGCTGGTCACCCAATACATCAGACGCCTGATTGAATACCCGGGCGCTCTGCAAGTGTTGGAGTTTGCAGAGGGTCGAGTGTCCCTTGTCGCAGTTAAAGCTTATTACGGCGGTTCATTGGTTGGCTACGCACTGAGTGCACTGAAGGAACACATGCCATCGGTTGAAACTCGAGTGGCTGCTATTTACCGAAAAGGCAAGGCAATTCGACCGCTGGGTACGACCGTTATCGAAGCTGACGATGAGGTTTTCTTTGTTGCCGCCTCAAAACACATTCGTTTGGTGATGAACGAACTGCAAAAGCTCGAAGCAAGTTATAAACGTATCATGATTGTCGGCGGTGGTAACATCGGCGCAGGATTGGCAAAAATTCTCGAGAAACAGTATCGAGTTAAGTTAATTGAGAAAAACCAGAAGCGCGCGGAACACCTGTCTCAATTGTTAGAAAATACCACGGTATTTACCGGCGACGCCTCTGACCAAGAATTGTTGGCAGAAGAACAAATCGAGCAAACCGACGTATTTATTGCCGTCACCAACGACGATGAAGCAAACATTATGTCGGCCATGCTCGCGAAAAAAATGGGCGCCCAAAAAACCATGGTGTTGATTCAACGCAGCGCCTACGTGGACCTCGTGCAAGGCAGTGAAGTGGACATTGCGATATCGCCGCAACAAGCCACCATCTCGGCTTTATTGACTCACGTCAGACGCGCTGACATTGAAAACGTATACAGCCTGCGCCGCGGAGCAGCAGAGGCAATTGAAGCGATAGCGCATGGTGACGAGAATACTTCCAAAGTGGTTGGAAGGGCAATCCAAGAGCTCAAACTGCCACCAAAAACAACGATTGGTGCCATTGTTCGAGGCAATGAGGTGCTAATCGCCCATGACGACACCATCATTGAAAGTAACGACCACGTTATTCTGTTTTTGGTCGACAAAAAACACATTTCAGAAGTTGAGAAACTGTTCCAAGTTAACGCGTTTTTCTTGTAAAAACCCAAAGGAGCCAACACATGAATATTCGCCCAGTGGCTCCAAACGACCTGAAGGCATGGGCACAGATGCGCAGTGAGCTCTGGCCGGACTCTCTAAATCAACATCAACAAGAACTGGAAGCTTTCTTTTTAGGCAGACAATTTGATATTGATTACGCCTATGTTCTCGAATTAGATAATGCGGAATTGGCCGGTTTTATTGAGATCAATATTCGCGATTATGCAGAAGGCGCAACCTCATCTCCCATCCCTTACCTGGAAGCTTGGTATGTGTCGGATGAACATCGACATTTAGGCTATGGTCAAAGCTTAATTCGCTTCTTTGAACAGTGGTCAAAAAACAAAGGCTTTAAAGAAATTGCAAGCGACACGACACTCGACAATCAACACAGTATCGACTTGCACAAAAGGCTGGGATTTGAAGAAACAGAAAGAGTGGTTTGTTTCGTAAAAAAACTATAAATTACTTCGAGCTAATAATATTTATCGAAGGATCGAATATGCAAGATCGGAAGAGCGTCGTGTAG
>CAXRBI010000031.1:0-12255 GCA_964229075.1 Alteromonadaceae bacterium
CACTTCTTCCTTGGAGCTTCCACAGCTTGCTAGTAGTGCGGCTGAAACACCCAGAGCTAGAGGTTTTAAGTGAAAACTGGGGGTTATCTTTCGCATGAAATCGAGATTGATAAACTGAGTCCGTTTCATCCTAATCTCCTTAGTAGCTCATGCAAGCCGCGTTCAAAATACCTATCGCGACGTTCATAACCCCTAACATAACACCGGCGCTTATTTCGTTGTTCTCAATTCTCTGAACGATAAGCGGCATAAAACCAAATCGAATTAAAGCAAACGCTAAACATTGCGCGACGAGAGCTATGCCGCCCCAGGTGGCAAAATCGATGATGGATACAGAGTGTGTCGCAGCACTAGCGACTGCTAATGAAAAGCCAATAATGGCGCCGCCGAAACCAATAGCGGCTGCGGTATTTTGATCTTCTTTGATCAGTTTCCACTCGTCATGGGGAGTAACAAGAGTGTAGGCAAACTTGAATACAATAAGCAGTACCAAAGAGATACCAAAGTAAATGCCAAAATTGGATATGGCGGTAAGCAAGTCGTGGTTTTCCATGACGATTCCTTTTCTATTATTTTTAGCCGTGTATTGTGATTTGGGCAGAGGAGAGGGTGATTCCTGTACTTAGCACGAAACAACGGCTTAAGTAGCCACCGGCTTCGAGCTTTTCTTCTGCCGACAAAAACAGTGATTCCGTATTATTACCCGAGATCGGTCGTTCAAACAACATAGTAAATTGATCGGTTTCCGAGGGTTTACTCTCTCCATCGTAGGTTTTTTCTACCATATGAACTGGATTGTGGTATTCACTCACCGAAGTCCATACCCGTTCATATTGGTGACCTTCTAGGCTATAACTCGGCTGTCCAATCTTTTGGTTGAGTAACTCATTCCACAAGGTTTCTGATGGCACGTCTTGAGTGTCGTAAAAATGGAACAGTTTCACGTCCACTACGTTTTCGTCTTGTTTTCCGCCTTCAGCAACAACCTGCAAAAACGCGTCGTCGTCGGTGTAGAAGCGGTAGATCCACGTGCCGTCTAAGTCGACTAAGCCAACGGCTTGGATGATGTGAGTTGGGGCACAACCCTCGGTGATAAGCTCTTGCTCTGAGAGTCTTAACAGTAGCGAGTCAATCTCAAAACTGCCACCGATTCTCAATCCCATAATTTCGGGCGTATCGATCACGGGTTCAGATTTTTTTTTGCCAAAAAGTTTTGAAAACATAAAGTATCCTTGCAACAAAAAAAGCAGTGATAATAATCACTGCTTTTATTCACTATATGTTAAGACTTTTTCTTAGCAAGTAGCTCGGCTAATTTGTCGCTGCCGCTCTTTTCAGCACCAGACACAATACCAGCCTGTTTCAGTTTGGCATCTAAGTCGCTGCCAGACTCTTCATTCGCCAGCTCTTCAGCTGCTTCAAGTTCGGCGTTGCGCTGTGCTTGCTTTTCTTTGATTCGCTCAAGGCTGTCTAGCGCGGTTTTCACTTTGCTGTTTGCACCCATGTGACGAGAAGACACTGCAACTTGTGCTTTCTGAACTGATTCCGTCGCTTTGACTTGGTCGATTTGCTGCTCCATGCGGCGGACATTGTTTTTGGCTTTTGCAATGTTAGCCTTCAATGTCGATTCTGACTTTGAAAATCCGTCCAAGATCTGCTGTTCTGTTGCTAGGCTGTTTTCAAGCTCTGCAACGCGCTCTGCACATTCAATCGCAAGAGATTCATCACCTTTTTCACTCGCTGCAATCGCGTGATTGGTGTAAGTCTCGACTTCTTGTTGCATAGACTTAACTTTGGCTTCCGTCATTTTACGTTTCGCCATAATTTTCGTTAAGTTTTCGTCACATGCACGTAATTCTTGTTTAGCGTCACGTAATTCTTGATCCAAAATTCTCAGTGACTGACTGTCTGCAACGGCTTCCATTCCTTCATTTGCAGCGCCACGTAATGCGGTCCATAGTTTCTTTAAGCTCATGCTGCTGTCTCCTGTGTTAAGTATTGGTTATATGCATCCAAAAATTCGCCGGTGTTTGCAAATAAAGTATCGATTTCTTCGATAACAACACTGTCTTTACTGTCAACACTTAATGCGCCAAACGCCATATAGTAGTCCTGACCACCGATCTTGCTGATGCATATTGCCGTTAAAGGCAATAGATGATGAGACCGCAAAATTAAATCATTAAGGGCTGCGGTGTCGGTAACTTCTGATGCCGGGAAGAGTGCGGTTTCAACAACAATTTGTTGATGACCCACATAAACAAACGCGTCTATCCCTTCGTCATTTGAAATCGTAAGGCAGTCGCCTTCAGCTTCTACTACCCAAGCTTCTTGTGCTTGAGCGAGTTCTTTTAGTGATGTGTTACTCCAGCTCATGTTTGGAATCCTTATTTGTGTAACATAGGTCACGAATATAGCACCAGTGTTTGTTATGTCAACAACATAACACATAAATTGCATATAAACTTTTTAATGTGTTATAACTTTAACTAGTAAGAAGACATCTACTGGCACAGCCCACAGGTAATGTAATGGATCAAAATCAGAGCGTCAAAAACCGAAATGCGATGAAACCCTATAAACAAGCAATTGCAAGATATATTCGTTCGGCAATGATGTTAAAAGGACTAAAATACAACGATTTATCAGACAAGTTAGCTGAGAACGGGGTATTAATGACACCGGAGAACTTGCGCAGTAAAGTGAGCAAAGGCATGTTTTCCGCGGATTTGTTTGTGGCAATTATTGAAGTCTTGCAAGTAGAAGACAGTGCTTTGTCTGAAATTCTAAAGCAGCTTGAGTACTAAGTAGTGACGCAAAAATTCTTATCAAAAGAAATCCTCTATTTTACGGCCGCGATTTGGATCGTTTTTGCAGTCGATCTACTTCTTGTTGGACTTAACTTCAATGGCTTTGGAATCCGCCCGCGCAGTGCTGAAGGCCTTGTTGGCATTATATTTTCGCCGTTTTTGCATGTTGGACTGGGTCATATCTTGGCGAACACGTTCTCCTTTATCGGTTGTGCAATATTGGTTCGTTTGGCGGCGGGAACTAAAATTTTGCGACTGGTAATGTTGTTTGGTGTTTTAGGAGGAGGCCTTGGTGCTTGGCTATTTTCCAGTGGAGGCATCGTGGTTGGTGCGTCCGGCATGATTTACGCTCTCATAGGCTTTCTGTTTGCACAAGCTTACTTCACACCGAGCGTGAGAAGTTGGGCGGGCGCTTTACTTACGTTGATTTTCTTCGGTGGCGCACTATTATCATTTTTTAGTTTTTCACCTTTCATTTCTTGGGCCGGTCACTTTTGGGGATTTGTTGCGGGCATAGGCGCGGCATTCGCCTGTAAAAAATTCGAATTGCACTCCTTTAAAGACGGACCTTCTTGAGGTCAGTCCTCCTTCCTACCGCTCTGCACATTTCTTGCACATTCTCTCCATTCTGTCTCCACAATTGATCCTTAAACTGCGCTTAGTTTCAAAGCAGAGGTTAGAAAAATGGTACGGGTGTTAGCGCTATTATTGTTGATGGTCAGCAGTTTTGGTGTGGTTGCAAAAGAATACAACAAAGTGATATTTCATGCCCATTTTGGTGAAAAATCAGGTGTATTACGTGCAACGGTTCCGAGTGCCCTAATTGATCCCGAACTCAGTAAAAAATACCCGGAATTAAAGTCGAGCTATTTAACCTCAGATCAGCGTAAAGCTTATCTAGTTCGCTATCTGCGCGACACCGTTAAATTGCAGTACAGTGCGTTTCCGATGGCGCTTGGTGATTCCAGGATTGTGGAAAGACACAAGTACACTGAGATCATCGTCAAAGTCGCGTTTATTCCGCGCAGTGCCAGCCAGCTATTGGTGGAAATTACCTCTTTTGCTGATAACCCAGATCACACCAATGTCTTTACTCTGAATAAAGAAGGGTTGATTGAACAGAAACTAGAACTCAACCGTCGCAACGATTTCACCGGTCTGTTATTAGTGTTGGAAGACGACGACCAATTTGCCTATCGTTACTAAACTTCAGCAGTTAGTAAATGAAAATGGATAGGTGAACTTCCATTTCTTTCTCATAGTTCTTGAGCTTGTTGACCAAAGCTTCAGTCAATTCGGTGTCTTTGGTCAACAACACGCCGCCCGATTGATTGCGAACGTCGTGGGCGATGGTCATGCCTTCCTCAAGCTGCTCCACCGAAAGGCAATAGTCAGCGTTGATGTCCTCAATCGTTGGTAATTTATCCAGCAGGGCAACATATGCTTTTACCAAATGACTGTCGTACTCACTTCCGGAGTGTTTCTTGAGAAATGCCACAGCTTCTTTTTGGCTAAAGCGTTCAGGAAACTTTCGACCAAGCAGCAAACGGTCGTAATCGTTTACCAACTTTAAAATTCGAGATCCGATTGGAATAGCCTCTCCACTTAAGTGATCTGGAAACCCTTGGCCGTTGTTTTTCTCGTATTGATGCTTAACCAAAGTCGCAACGTTTGTGAGGTTCAGAATTTTGTTGAGGATATCGGCACCTTTGAGAGCACTCGATTGATAAGTGTGCAACTGTTCGTTATCAAGTTCTGACTCTGGAAGCTCTAGGAGTTGGTCTTCTAGGGTGATTTTGCCAATTTCATGGACTAAGCCGGCAAGGTAAATCCGCGTTGTTTCGGCTTTTTCTAGCTCCAGTTCTTGTGCCAATAAACGGGAGTGAGCCGCAATTCGTTTGGTGTGACCGCCGTCATCGCCAACGGTGGCAGTGATGATTGATTCAATCATATCGAGCAGGCGATGGAACATCTCACGTTGTTTAACGATTGATGACTTTAACTTAACGTTAGATTTCTGCAGAGCGGCAGTGCGCTTTGCAACGAGCTGTTCAAGTTGTTGGTTGTGTGCTTCCAGCTTGACATTGGCGGCAGCCAACTCTTTGTTTAACCGATCGTTTTCGCGTTGTAAGTTATACTGGTTAACGCCATTGTTGACTGCAACCTTTAGCTCTTCATTGTTCCAAGGTTTCGATATATAGCTGAAGATAGCGCCTTGATTGACCGCCTTAACCGTACTTTCAATGTCCGCGTAACCTGTGAGTAGTATGCGAATAGACTTAGGTGCTTTTTCACGGGCCGCAGCCAAAAATGTAGCGCCATCCATCTCCGGCATGCGCATATCCGAAATGATCACGGCGTAAACTTTCTCCTCAAGTGCTTGGAGAGCATCGTGACCAGAGGTGAAAGTGTCGACGTTAAACTCCAGGCGAAACACTCGCTTTAGCGAGTGTAGAATTTCTGTTTCATCGTCTAAAACCAATAGGTTTAACTTAGTGTTGTTGCCTGGCAATGTTGCCTCCAAAAACGAGTGTCTTGATTTTATTGTATATAGTCCAAAGACTTAGATCGAACAGTCGATAGTTCTCATAGCTTACTACTGAAATGAAAATAACTGCAATTAAAAAAGCAACGGCTAAAATATAGGGGCAGCCCTTACGTCCCAAATAGGAAAATCGTCGTATAAAAGTGGTTACGAGTAAAATGGAGAGTTTATGTCAGAGCAGCTTGAAAAACGAATACAGGTACTGGAGCGCAAGTTAAAGCGAGAGAAAGAGGCCAAAGCTGCTGCAGAAGCTTTATTGGAGGAAAAGTCTGCAACGCTTTACGATGCAAATCAAGAGCTTCAACAGCAAATCGCGGAGGCGAAGCAAGAGCAAAAGCAACTGGCGTTTTTAACCGGCCTATCAGCGGAAACCTGGCGAGCCAAAAATATCGACGCTATTGTCAAATTGCTGTTACGCAAAAGCATCGATTTTTTGAACAAGGCACAAGCGGCCTTTATCAAGATTGAGTTTGTCGATGACATCTGGCAGTTACAAGAGCTTTCTACTGAACAAGAGAATGACGACAAAGCTGATCTCGAAGCTACCATTACAAAATGGAATTTCTCGCAATTGGTTGAGATATTGCGCGACGGTGAATTCGAAAGTCAGATTCTAAGTTATGAGACCTTCTCCGAACTGCCTGAAAACAGCGGTTATGCGTTTTTCCTGCCAATTTTCCACTTCAAGCAACAAATTGGGGTTGGGGCCTTCTTGTACGAAGACAGCGAATTAATAGACATCTATAAATTGCAAACCATGGAATCTGCCCGTACGACTGTAGACGTCGCAATTCAGCAAAAACTGACCGCCATGAAACTCGCAGGTCGATACTCGGAGCTTAAAAAAACCTACGAGCAGTTACACGATACCCAGCAGCAATTGGTGCAGTCGGAAAAAATGGCTTCTTTAGGTCAGCTAGCCGCAGGTGTGGCACACGAAATTAACAATCCGGTTGGTTATGTTTTAAGTAACTATGAAACTTTGGCCGAATACATTGAGGTTATGAATCGAGTCATCAGTCTAAATGCAGAGATGATTCATCAGCAGTCGGATAACCCGAGTGAGAAAGTTGTGGCGATTAAAGATATTTGGGAGCAGCAAGACATCGACTTTATTCAAGAAGATCTTGAGGAATTAATAGGTGCTTCAAAAAGCGGTTTAAAACGCGTGCAAGAGATCGTTTCGGGATTGAAGGTGTTTACTCATGTAAGTGACGCTGAAGATAAAGACGTGGACTTGCAAGATTGCATTAGCGACGCATTGCAGTTGGTCTCTAATGAACTTAAATACCAACATAAAGTCGAAACCGAATTTGGTGACGTCGCTTTGATTAAAGGAAAGTCAGGCGCTCTGCAGCAGGTGTTCGTAAACATGTTAATGAATGCCAAGCAAGCGATGGAATCAGGCGGTACGATTACGGTTAAGACTGAGCAGATAGACGATAAAGCCAGGGTCGTGATTGCGGATTCTGGCTGTGGTATTGTTAAGGAAGACCTAGATAAACTGTTTACGCCGTTTTTTACAACCAAACCGGTCGGCGTTGGAACGGGACTTGGGCTGTCGATATCTTACGGTATTCTCACCGATCACGGTGCAGAGGTTGATGTTCAAAGTGAGGTGGGAAAAGGCACCCAGTTCATTATGGATTTCCCCACCGAACTGACTTGATTACTTTCGTTTGCCGAAGGTCAATTGTCCACCCAAGCGGTAGCTAGAGCCTGGATAAATGATTCGAGCGAAACAAACCACACCTTGTTTACTCGAGGTGCGCCGGATTAACTGTAAGCAAGGTTCTTCATTGTATAACTGCAACCACTCACAGACCTGCTCTGTCGGTGCGACCGCCTCAATCGTGTGCCTTGCTTCCGTCAGAGGAGCTATTCTTGAAAGGTATTCGTGCGGTGATGCTTGGGTAAAGTCTTGCGCAAGATAATTCGCCGCCAAGTGTTGATTAACAAAACGCTCTTCAACTTGCACCGGTTTGCCGTTTTCATTGTGAACAATGACGGAATGGAACACTTGCTCACCAATCTCGACACCCAATGCGATTGCGATTGGCGGAATTGCCTCGATCTCATCTAATTCAATAACGGTGCAACTGTAATCGTGACCTCGTTCACGGATTTCGTCGGCAATATCACGAATCTCAAACATAGAACCCTGACCTTTAAGCGAGGCAACATAGGTTCCTGAACCTTTGGTTCGTATTAAAATACCTTTCTGGTTAAGTTCTTCCAGTGCGCGTCTGGCGGTCATTCTGGAAACTTCAAATTGTTCTGCCAGTTTATTTTCAGACGGAACAAGATCGTTTTCTTGCCATTTGCCAGTTTCAATATTGTCCAAAATATGTTTTTTAATGAGTTCGAATTTCGCTGCCATACTGTTAAATCGCTTGGTTGCCACAATGGCGATTAAATGAGAAAATTAACCATAGAGCTGTATATACAAGTTTACAACTTATTTTTACAGATTTTGAACTCAAAACCTTAGATAGGCCTAAAAAATGACAGAGCAAGTTATTGATTTGATTATAACTAACATAAATATCATGACTATGGATCCTGATGTTTCCGGCAGTTATGGATTGATTGAAAATGGTGCGATTGCCGTTCACGACGGAGAAATTGTATGGCTAGGCGCTGAAGCTGAGGTGCCTGACTGGGAGTTCGAAAATGGCCTCGACGGCGAAGGTAAGTTTATTTCACCGGGGTTGATTGATTGTCATAGCCACTTGGTTTTTGCTGGCTCGCGAGCACACGAGTTTGAACAGCGATTGACAGGTGTCAGTTATGAGGAGATTGCCCGTCAAGGTGGTGGCATTTTGTCTACTGTCAGAGCAACTCGAGAAGCGGACTTTGAAACCTTGTATCAACTAGCGAGCAAGCGAATCGAGCAACTGATTAGCGAAGGGGTTACCGCGCTGGAGATCAAGTCTGGGTATGGCCTAGATACCGAAACCGAAATCAAAATGTTGCAAGTGGCGAAAAAACTGGCTGAGGAGTACCCGATAGAGATCAGTAAAACCTTCTTGGCCGCGCATGCATTACCGCCGGAGTACAAAGATCGCGCCGACGATTATATCGACTTGATTGTTGACACTATGTTGCCATTGGCTGCGAGTAAAGATTTAGTTGATTGCGTCGATGGATTCTGTGAAGGCATCGGTTTTTCGCGCCAACAAATGACCCGGGTGTTTGAAAAAGCGAAGGAGTTAGGCCTGCCAGTAAAACTGCATGCCGAACAGCTAAGTGATCTTAGTGGCGCTTCTCTTGTGGCGGAATACAACGGTTGGTCGGCGGATCACCTCGAGTATCTATCACAACAAAGTATCGAGGCGATGGCGGAAAAAGATACGGTTGCGGTGCTGCTGCCGGGCGCGTTTTACACCCTGTCAGAAACTAAGTTACCACCTATTGAGATGTTGCGTGAACACAAGGTGAAGATCGCAATCGGCAGTGACTATAATCCGGGTTCATCGCCACTTTGCTCACTTAAATTAATGTTGCACATGGCATGCACACTGTTCCGCATGACTCCTGAAGAATCAGTAGCGGGGGTGACTCGCAATGCCGCCCAAGCGTTAGGAATGCAACGCAAGGGCATGTTAAGGCTAGGGTTTGATGCTGATATGTGTATTTGGGACATTCAACACCCTGCAGAGCTGGCCTACACATTTGGTGTAAATCCTTTGGTTATGACCTTCAATTCGAAAGATTTAAAGTAAGAAAAACAGAAGGTTATAAATACTCTTTTTTTGCACATTGTTTGTTCATTGCCTCGTTAGACTGTTGTTAAGTTAAACAGTCAACCGAGGCTTTCATGAATAAACTCCTATTTGGTGCAGTTGTAACACTGCTCAGTTCTGTCTTCATTTTTGATGTTGTTGCTAGCACAGAGTCAAAACAACAGCGAAACAAACGACCTAAACCGCCTTCATTTGCGACATTAGATGAAAATCAAGACGGCGAAATCACGCTTGAAGAATTCATACAAAAGCGACCACCAAAGCATACCCCCGAAGAAATATTCAGCCACATCGACGCTGACAGCAATGGTGTTATTACGCTAGCTGAATTTGATGCCCACAAGCCGCCAAAGAAAAAACGTCGTGGACAAGGTAAAGACGATTCAAGAGGGGCTCTTGAGAGTCATTAGCTTAATGGGTTGGTAGTGGTGTCAATTTATTAACTAGGAGCAAATCAAATGAACGTAAATCAATCCATGACGGCTGGAGCTACCAGCAGTCATTCAAGGCCAGAGCGGCCGCAGTTAAATGACGAACAAAGTCAGCTTATTGCCGACACGTTGTCTGGCTTCGATGCAGAGCAACTGAGTCAAGAAGATGCACAAGCAATCATCAACGTCTTCTCGGAAGCCGGTATTAAACCGTCGAAAGCGTTGGCATATGCCATGTCTGAGGCCGGTTTTGATGCCAAAGCAGTTGGCGAGTTAGCAGGGTTAGAGAAGCCGCCTGGGCCGCCACCAAGACAAAGTTCGAGCGATGGCTCGTTGTTTGAAATGGTGGATCACATTGCGGATATGTTGAGTCAGTTGAACGTCGATGATGCGGGCTCTGGGACATTAACAGAGCAACAAAAAAGCGAGCTGTATAAATCGGTCATTGAAAAGTTTGGTGGTTCAGGAAATGGCTCGCTGATTTCGCTAACCGCCTAATACAAAAAAACGGACGCAAGGTCCGTTTTTTTAATGCCAGTAAGCGGTTTCTAAGCTGTCTTCGCGTTCAGGTAGCCCCTTGGACAAACGCGGAGAACTTTGGGACAACACTTCGAAGCTGACTCGATTGGCGTATTTACATATTTGTGCCAGTGAAGAGTATGTTATCGCAGGGACGTCCTGTTTACTGCTGTGTGGCACATTCATCTTGTGATAATCGTTGGCAGAGATGTCATGTAATACTGCAGCAAGGGCACCATCGCCAGCACCATTGGTGTTCTTAATTTCATCTGGGCCGCCCATATAAGGAGCGATGTGAGAGTAGATCTTAATTGGCTGCTCGCAGCTATTCGCCGGCAATGGTCGGGAAAACTCGTACCTATTAAACTCTGGAATTGAGCCCGGCAACAATGGATATTGCGATTTACGCTTGAACTTCTCATCGGTATAGCCAGCCATATACAAGCCCTGCGGCCCGGCTGTACATAATACCAAATCGGCCAAATCTAGCGCTTTCTCAGCCGCTAACAGAGGATCAGAGGTGCCAACTAATGCCTCCGCTTCTTCTTCATTCATTGCCAAAACTTGCACTTTTTCTTTAATGAACTGACGCCACCAATCCGGCTTTTCGTCAATCATAAAGCGAGTACCTAAGGTTAGTACGACGGGAACATTATGTTTGTTGGCGTAGTCAATAGCGGTTAACGCGGCTTGATCAAGCGTGTCTTCCCCTTGGCAACGGGTGAAATAGGCACTTACTACAAACGCTGAGGCATTTTTTATCAATTCTTCGTCAATGAAGTCAGGGGTTAAGCGATTCATCATGCCACTGTCAATCGCAAACGTGCGTTCGCCATCTTCGGTGATTAATGTAAATGCTCTGCCAATCGCACCGTTCACTGGCTGAAGATGCTGTAAGTCAACTTTTGAAGACGTGTTACACAAATAGCGATAAGCGTAGTTACCAACCTGAATGTTTTGGCTCATCACACCGTACAATACACTTCTGTCATCCGCCAATACGGAATAGTTGTGCATGGTGTTGCCAATAGTGCCACCTGCATGTTGATCGACGATAAGCTCGTTTTCAACCAGGTAATCGTATAACGCTTCTGCCGTGTCACTTGCTACAAGTTGTGAAAGTCCAACTTTAAGATCAAATTTGGCCAAAATGTTTGAGCACACCTTAGCTTCAATATCCACCAAGGTCTGATCCATGCCGACGATATACGGATGTTTTAGCTTGGCATCAACATCTAACTTATTGGTAACTGGATCTTTTTTATCTACCGGAAAATAGTGTCTGTGCTTTCTTCTGCCGGGAAATCGCATAATTTTACTGTGTTGTGTTTCAATCAGGGGGGGGATTATAAGAAGACTGAAGTAATTTTGATATTTTTATTTGAGGAAATTGTGTCGGCTAACTAGTTTGAAGGAGAATAGGTAGGGATTTCCAATGCGTTATGGCCAAATTTTTTATTTTTGTTGCTTTATGTTTGTCGGTTTTGCCCAATGCACGACGCCAAACTTGCCCAAAAAAATCATCATAAGTGATGTGATGGCCAATGACATTGTTGCCTTTACAAAGGTGCGTAGCTTGTTGACAGAGGCCTATCTAGAACTCGGAGTCGATGTTGAATGGCTACCCATTCCGACTTCGAGGGCCCTGCTATACAGTAGCCGAGGTGAATTTGATGGTGAAATGGTGCGGGTCGAGCGCGTTGCCGATCAATATCCAACCCTGATTAAAGTGCCTATTCCAATCATTGAAACAGGGTTTCATTTTTATTGCTTAAAAGAAAGTATATGTACTGGAAATGCCCCACAGTCTGCCTTAATCGGGTATAACAAACAGATTAAGCTCTATGAGTAGATGTGCGAACAGAGGAATTGGGCGTGTTATAGCTTTGCCGATGCTTCCCGTCTACTTGAACCGCTGTATCAGCGAAAAATTGATGCGTTTTTGGCGGCGGAACCTGAGCTGATATCTGAACTTAGAACCACTGGACCTATTCTGTACCAATCAAAAGCGGTGCATCATGACGTGGCTTTTCACTATCTGCATGAAAAACATGTAGCGCTTAAAGAAGCTTTAGCGACCTTATTAGAGCGGCAGCTAGCAGAAGGGAAAACCCATGTGCCGCTGCCGATTCGATTTGACTCCAAAAATGCAAAGCGAGTCATCGCAGTGGATTAGTCGTACAGACCCAAACTCTCTTTTGCAT
>CAXRBI010000032.1:0-20045 GCA_964229075.1 Alteromonadaceae bacterium
GTCCATTGCTGCATATATGTCCGGTTGCAAAGCGCCGTCAAAGTCGCCAGGAAGTTCTGACTCCCAGTAATACCAATCTTGTAAATAAGAAAACAAAGAGTCATTAGCTTCCGTCGCAGAACACTGGCCACCGACCGAGCCGCTGCCGGTTGGACCGACCGGCGCAACACCAGAGTCTTCATCACTTTTTGAATCTAGAAAACAGCCACTTAGGCTTAGCGTTAATGCAATTGATATTGTGGTTCTAAAAAAATTAATCATATTGAATACTTCTCCAACATCTTCCTTAAACTGAGCGGCGTATTTGATTTCAACGTCTATAGTCATAAGACGGTAGTGAAACGCACATATCCTATTCAAATACAGACAAAAAAATACTGATCGAGTTCCATCACCCTACGTAATACATACGAGGTATAACTGCACATGGTTTAAAATAAATCAACCATAACAGTCAAATGTAATTGTTATTATTTACGATAACACTTTAACTTCAAAAGCTTAACCGGAAGACGCTTATGGCTATCACCACCTCCATCAAGAGCAAGTTACTTACGGTGCTCTTGGTTCCGAGCATCCTCGCTGCTGTCATGATCATTTTAGATTCGATGCACAACTACCAAACCATTAAACGGCAGCAAGAAATCGCGGACGTTATTGCTTTATCAGAAGGATTATCACAAATAGCTCATAATTTTGCCGTAGAACGCGGGTTAAGCGCGGGCTTTCTTGGCTCAAAAGGAGCCAATGGCAGAGAGAAACTCGACGAGCAGCGCCTAAAAGCGGATAAAGCCGCCCAATTCATGGACAGCAACATTGGCAAGCTGCGTCAGCAGACACTAAACAAGCAAACACAGGCCCTACTAGACTCACTTTCAAACGACTTGGCAAAACGAAATCAAATCCGCAGCCTTATTAACGAGCTTAATCCTAACAGCCAGTTTTTTGGATTTTATTCCGGCATCAACGCCGCCGCACTGCAACTCACTGAACAATACGCTACCCGCATCAACGACGCAGAGTTACAAGCCAGCTTCCGAGCTTATTCGAGTCTACTTTGGTTGAAAGAACGTGCCGGACAAGCAAGGGGCGCGCTCAATGGCGTGTTTGCTTCCGGTCAATACTCGGCGGCTCGAGCGAGCACTATCCAATCATTTATTGCCGACCAAAACAAACAAGTCGAAACATTTCGGCAGTTCGCCAACGAGAGCGAAAGCCTAGTTTACGCTAATCTCGTAGCGACCGATGCGGCCACCAACGTAGAAGCAATGCGCAAAGTATTTACCGACAATATTCAAATTCGTGCATTGACCGATTCACTTGCCAAGATTCTGGGAACGGGCGGCAATAATCTTGAAACCCGAAGTGCAATAGATGCGGTGACCCAAGAAATCGCGCAACTTGTGTCGGCAGAAAAAATCACCCCACTTGAAAACGCCATTAACGAACTTGACCTGAGCACAGCCAGCGATAAAAGCGCCCTTGTCTCCGCCATAGAGTCAATCAATCGACTAGAAGGTGTTAGCGCTCAACAATGGTTCGCCCAAGCTACAGCAAGAATTATTAGTGTTAATAAAGCAGCTAATCAAATCAAAGGGGAAATTATAAACAAATCCATGATGAAAGCAGATGATGCCCGCCAAGTGCTCCTAAGTGAAGGGATTCTTGGCAGCTTGGTTCTACTTTTCAGTCTTGTGACCGGTTACATTATCGCCCGTCGCATCTCATTAAACGTAAAACAAGTACAAAACAGCATCTCTTCGATAACCAACGATTTCGATTTTTCAATTCGAGCAAAAGTAAACAGCAAAGACGAAATTGGTCAAATGGCACGAACCCTCAACCACCTGTTAACAACGGTCAAAGAATCCTTTGATGACATTGAGCGATTCAGCCAGTCTCTCGCGGCAGGGAATATCAAAGAAGCCAAATTTGAACACAATTACATTGGGGATTTAGACAAGCTTTCGCATTACTTAAGCTTCGCCGCAGAACAACTAGACGAAGGCATCTCGGATATCAATTTAAGTATGCAACACGTCCGCGACGGCGACTTTAATCAATTCGTTAACGCCGATATGTCGGGTGATCTCGCAGTGTTAAAAACCAACATTAATAACATGCTTACCGATACGAAATCCGTGATGTCACAACTCGATACAACGTTCGGTGATTTTGCCAAAGGGCAGTTAACTAACATTGAAGCAACGGGTCAGAAAGGCTTATTTAAAGACGTGGTAGATAATGCCAATGTCACCATCAACAACCTCCGCCAAGTTATTGAAAAGGACGTGCAAAGGGCCATTTCCGCGGCAGGTGCTGGGCAACTAAACCACAGAATTCAAACTGCGGATAAAGCTGGTTGTTTTAAGTCACTATCGGAAGGCATCAACCAATTATTGACCACTAATGAGACTATCGTCAGTGAGTCAGCAGAAGTATTCCAAGCGCTATCCCACGGCAAACTCAACCGCAAGCTAGACGGTAACTATTTAGGAGCTTATGCCGAGTTGCAATCCAGCGCCAACAAGACGGTGGATATTCTAAATGAAATTATCGAGGAAGATATAGATTCAGTCGTGCTCAGCAGTTGTAATGGCGACCTCTCACAACGCATTCAAACCGCAGGAAAACACGGCGCTTTCCTGTCCTTGAGTCAGCGTTTTAATCAGCTGCTGGATGTCAATTCAACGGTGATATCTGAAGTAGGAGACGTCTTCGCCGCCCTTGCACGTGGTAATCTTTCACAGCGCATTGACGGTGATTTCCAAGGCGAATTCGCCGCTCTGCAGAAGAATGCCAACCAAACCATAGCGACGTTAAATCAGATTGTTGAAGCTGAAATCGACAGTGTTGTTGGACGTTCAATGAATGGTGATCTCAGCGGTCGTGTCGACACCACAGGCAAACAAGGGTTCTTCTTAAGCTTAAGCGACAAAATCAATCGATTATTGGATACCAATGAGCAAGTGATTGGCGAGACCAACAAAGTCTTTGCCGCACTGGCGCAGGGCGACCTAAACCAGACGCTGTTAGGTGAGTTTAACGGCAGTTTCGCCCTGCTGCAGGAGAATGCAAACAAAACCATTGCCAAACTGAAAGAGATTGTCGACTCGGAAATTGCCCATGTAATTAACGAATCGGTTAAAGGCAGGCTCGACAATCGAATAGATGTTGAAGGCAAACAAGGGTTCTTCTTAACGCTCAGTACCAACGTAAACCAGCTGTTTGATATTAACCAGCGTTTCATGAGTGACATCGAAAACATACTTGAAAACCTGGCGAAAGGCGATCTCAGTGTATCTGTGATGAATCAATACAAAGGCAGCTTTGCCGGGCTTATTGATAACGCAAACAGAGCGGTCAAGAACCTGCGCCAAATCATCCTCAATGATGTGCAAGAAGTCATCGAGCAAGTCAGACAAGGTAATCTTAGCAAGCACATTGACATGGAAGGCAAACAGGGCTGTTTTGAGCTACTCAGTGCCGGCATAAACGAAATCATCGATACAGTCGATAATGTATTTGTCGACCTATCGGTAGTATTGGAGGGGTTAGAAAATGGCGACTTGAGTAATCGAGTTGAAGGCGATTACAAGGGTAGCTTTGATAGCCTTAAACGCAGCTGCAACCAGTCACTTATGCAAATTGGTCAGGTCATCAGCAAGGTCAATGCACTGTCAACCGATGTTCAAACCGGCATGTTAGAGATCAGTCAAGCCAATGGTAACTTGAGTGCGCGTACTGAAAGCCAAGCAGCCTCGGTTGAGGAGACGGCAAGCAGCATCAACGAAATATCCAGCTCATCGAACGAATCACAAGCTTCATTGGAACAGACCCAAACACTGATGAACGACGTTGTTAAACACGCGCAACAAAGTGAAAAGATCGTCAACGATGCGTTAGTTAGTATGCAAGCCATCTCAGACGCTAGCCGTAAGATTGAAGCCATTATCAGCGTCATTGATGATATCGCCTTCCAAACCAACTTGTTAGCTCTGAACGCATCTGTCGAAGCCGCGAGAGCCGGTGAAGATGGCAGAGGCTTCAACGTAGTGGCCGGTGAAGTAAGAAACTTAGCGCAACGCAGTGCGTCCTCAGCCAGTGAAATCAAAGAATTAATCAACGACAGCGTGATTAAAGTCGAACAAGGAACACTTGAGGTGAAACGCTCTAGCGACAGCTTAGGTAAAATCATTGAGTCCATTGATGCCGCCACCGGTGAAATGAACCAAGTTGTTCAGAACACGGCGGAGCAAGTTCGTGGTATTCACCAAATTGACTCAGCAATTAATTTGATCGACGAAGGGATACAGCAGAATTCGGCAATGGTCGAACAGGTGTCTTCAGCCAGTGCAGAATTGGCGGAGAAAGCCCAATTTATGAAACAGGCGGTGAGCTTCTTTCAGCTTGATGACGGCCCAACCTATTTGCCTGCAGTGAAACAGCTCTCAAAACTGCGCTAATGGTGAGTTATCGTGCCCGTTAAAGGGCACGTAACACCTCAATTTTCGTAACTCAGAGGTAATTTCTAAGCATAAAAAAAGCCGTCAAATGACGGCTTTTTTGTTTCGTTTCATGATTACGCAAATGGGTTGCGTAAAATCATTGTTTCGTTTCTGTCTGGACCAGTAGAAATAATATCCATTGGTACACCAGTAATCTCTTCAAGACGCTTGATGTAGTCTCTTGCAGCTTGTGGCAGGGCATCAAATGACGTTACACCGTAGGTGTTGTCGCTCCAACCAGGCATGCTCTCATATTGAGGCTCAACTTTTTCATAACCTTCAGCGGCCATAGGAGGAACATCAACAATGCTACCGTCTTCAAGTTTGTAGCCAGTACAAATCTTGATCTCTTCTAAGCCATCTAACACGTCTAACTTAGTTAAACAGAAACCAGTGATCGAGTTAATTTGAACCGCACGTTTCATCGCAACCGCGTCAAACCAACCTGTACGACGTAAACGACCCGTTGTCGCACCAAACTCGTGACCTTTGTCACCTAAGTGCTTACCAACAGGATCTTGTTTTTCTTCACCGTCATAAAGCTCGGTAGGGAATGGACCAGAACCAACACGAGTTGTATATGCTTTCACAATGCCCAAAACATAGTCCAAATGACAAGGACCGAAACCAGCACCTGTCGCAACACCGCCAACGGTAGTGTTTGAAGACGTCACGTAAGGGTATGTACCGTGGTCGATATCAAGTAAAGTGCCTTGTGCACCTTCAAACAAGATTGGCTCACCGGCAACGCGTGCTTTGTCCAACATATCGGTCACATCTACAACCATTGCTTTTAATGTATCGGCAATTGCCATCGCATCTTCAAATGTCTTATCAAAGTCGACCGCGTCAACTTTGTAGTAATTCACTAATGCGAAGTTGTGATACTCAAGAACTTCTTTCAGCTTTTCTTTGAACTGCTCAGGATTGAACAAGTCGCCCACGCGCAAACCGCGACGTGCCACTTTATCTTCATACGCAGGACCAATACCGCGGCCTGTTGTACCAATCGCTTTGTTACCACGAGCAATCTCGCGTGCTTGGTCCAACGCAATGTGATAAGGAAGAATTAAAGGACAAGCTTCAGAGATCAATAAACGCTCTTTTACTGGAACGTTGCGCTGTTCTAACATGTTGATCTCTTTCATCAGCGCTTCTGGCGATAATACTACGCCGTTACCGATGATACATTTCACACCGTCACGTAAGATGCCAGATGGGATAAGGTGAAGTACGGTTTTCTCGCCGTCAATAACTAATGTATGACCAGCATTGTGACCACCCTGATAACGCACAACATACTGCGCCTTGTCAGTTAGTAGGTCCACGACCTTACCTTTACCTTCGTCACCCCATTGGGTGCCTAAAACTACTACGTTTTTACCCATTTTACTTTCACTCAGAAAAAATTAGGCGGGGATTCTATCAAACTTGATGGGTAAAGATCACCCGATTTTTCCCGCTTTTCCAAAAAATATGCATAACAGAATGATTTAGATAATGAAAAATCCATAAGTGAAATTATCTTAACCAAATCAAAACCAGGCCAATGACGAACAAAAAGCCACCAACCTGACGAATCGCAGACACCGGTTCGGCGGCTAATTTACGGACGTATCCCTGCCAAGCCTTCGGAAATAGCAGAGGTAAAAGGCCTTCAATAATCAAAACCATACCTATAACCAACATCCAATCTATATCCATTGCGACCACTCCGCGCTGTTATATACACCAATAAAAAAAGGCCCTGAATAGGGCCTTGTATCGTCAACCAAACGGCTATTTGCCCGCAGTGCTCTTCATGTATTTAAAGAAGTCACTGTCTGGCTCAAGAACAATTACGTCCTGCTTGCTACCGAAGCTGTTGCGATACGCTTCTAAGCTTCGAACAAACGAGAAGAACTCTGCATTCTTGTTAAATGCGTCAGCGTAAACTTTCGCCGCCAACGCATCACCTTCACCGCGCAGGGTTTGTGACTCACGTTGCGCTTCCGCCAACATAACCGTGATGCGAGCATCGACATCCGCGCGGATGATTTCAGCTTGCTCGCGACCTTCACTTCGGTGAGCTTTAGCTACTTTCAAACGTTCTGTTCTCATACGCTCGAAAATGAAGTTACTAACCTCTAGCGGTAAGTTGATTTGCTTAACACGAACGTCAAGAACTTCGATACCTAAATCGCTTGAACTCTTCGCCGCTTCAATCGCTTGTTGCATTAGCTCAGTACGCTCACCTGAAACGATTTCTTTGATGGTACGAGTACCGAATTCGGTTCTTAGGGCATTATTCACTTTCTGTTTAAGCAGCTGTTCAGCATTGCCTTTAATACCGCTAGTAGACAGGTAATAAGTACCAAAATCGTTGACGCGCCACTTAATGAACGAGTCGACAATAAGGTCTTTTTTCTCTGCTGTTACGAAACGGTCTGGCGCATCATCTAGAGTTTGAATACGTGCGTCGATCGTACGAACTTGCTCAAGCACAGGTAATTTGAAGTGTAAGCCAGGGCCTTTGACATCAGTATTACCGTCCGCGTCACGCTGAACTTTACCGAACTGAATTACAATCGCTTTTTGGCCTTCGCTAACAACAAATACCGAAGAAAAACCAAGTAATGCGACGATAACAAATGCAATAACACTAAAACTTTTCATTTTTAGTTACCTCCATTGCCAAAGCGGTCAGAACGTCCAGTGCGACTCTGTTGAATCGGAGTTGAACGGGATTGAGTTGTACCTAAATTACCCTGTGGCGTATTTACTTGAACCGGCAAATTCACAGAGTTCTGGCGCTGCATGATTTTATCCAATGGTAGGTACATCATGTTGCCACTGCCTTGGGTATCAACTAATACTTTCGAGGTGTTAGCAAATACTTGTTCCATGGTCTCTAAATACAAACGCTGACGAGTAACTTCTGGCGCAGCTTCATACTGAGGCAATAATTGTTCAAACTTAGCAACCTGACCTTGAGCGTTCAAAATGTTACCTTCTTTATATGCCGTTGCCTCTTGAACCATACGGTTTACCTGGCCACGAGCACGAGGTTCAACTTCACTAGCATATGCTTTCGCTTCATTGATGTAACGAATCTCATCTTCTCGAGCAGAGATCGCGTCATCAAATGCGTCTTTCACTTGCTCTGGCGGACGTGCGTCTTTGAAGTTGACGTCGACAATTGAAATACCCAAGTTGTACGGCTCAATTACTTTCTCTAGTTCAGCCCAAGTGCGCTGACGAACTTCTTCACGACCAGAGGTCAAGATGTCATCCATTTTCGAACCGCCAATAACCAAGCGCAAAGCACTGTCGGTCGCTTGACCTAAGCTGCCGTCTGGATCTGGGGTTGAGAATAAATAATCTTTGGCGTTGTTGATACGGTATTGCACTTCCATCTCAACCTGCACCACGTTTTCGTCTTGCGTTAACATGAAGCCAGATGCTGGAACCGTACGGATCGTCTGAACGTTCACTGGAATAACCTTTTGAACGAACGTCGCTTTCCATTGGATACCAGGTTCAACGTTTGTTGTGTATTGACCAAACGTCAGCATAACACCGCGCTCCGCTTCTTTAATGGTATATATGCCAGACAATGCCCAAACCACAACCACGATGATCGCGATTAAGCCAAAGCCAAATGGCGTTTGTGCGGTGCCGCCTTTGTTCGAAGCCTTACCACCAAACAGTCCATTAAATCGATTACCTAGGTCTTTAAATAACTCATCCAGATCAGGTGGTCCCTGGTCTTTACCACCGCGGTTTTTCCACGGATCGTTATTGTTATTTCCCGGCTCATTCCAGGCCATACTAATCTCCAGTACCTTTTATCTAATTATCAAATAATTTAGCAAAGTCGACTCAATAACTCTATGTTATCTCGCCAATTTAACTATGCGTAACTCGACTTATGTCTATTTAGTTACTCAGTTGCCATTTTTCAATATCGTAGCCCAACTGTTTGTTCAGTTTTTGGTGATCAATTTCACTGATTCGCATGTCGATCAGCCACTCACCTTGCTCCCCAAAGGACTCCGATTGAATTCCGTTTATCTCGTATAATGCCGCGCGTAGCTTGCCTTCGGAAGGCGGCAGGCACAACTTCATATCAACCATCGACAAGCCAATCAATTCTGAAATAGCTTGTAACAATAAATCCAGCCCTATTTGTTTCTGCGCCGACAACCAAACTGAAATTGGCTTACCATCGTCACCGCGTTCAATGTGCGGTTTTACATCTTCAAGTAAGTCAACTTTGTTGAATACTAAAAGTTGCGGAATATCGTCAGCGTCAATCTCTTGCAAAACCTCATGGACCGACGCCATATTGTCACTGCGCCTTGGGTCCGCCACATCAACCACGTGCAATTGCAGGTCGGCTTCGCGAGTCTCGGTTAACGTTGCCTTAAACGCGGCAACCAAATCATGCGGAAGGTGACGAATAAATCCAACGGTATCCGCTAAGATGACATCGCCAACATCTTCTACTTCAATTTGACGCAATGTCGGGTCTAAAGTTGCAAACAATTGATCGGCAGCGTACACCTCTGCTTCCGTTACCGCATTAAACAATGTTGATTTGCCCGCATTGGTATACCCCACCAGCGACACCGTTGGAACTTCCGCTTTCTTTCGTGAACGGCGCCCTTGCTCTCGCTGCTTTGACACCTTCTCCAGTCGCCCAAGTATATGACTTATACGTGCGCGTAATAATCTTCGGTCAGTTTCTAACTGAGTTTCGCCGGGTCCGCGCAAACCGATACCACCCTTTTGGCGTTCTAAATGCGTCCAGCCTCGAATCAAGCGGGTTGATATGTGACGTAATTGTGCCAACTCAACTTGTAATTTACCTTCATGAGTTCTCGCTCGTTGAGCGAATATATCCAAAATAAGTCCGGTGCGATCGAGCACTCGGCATTGGAACAAAGCTTCTAGATTTCGCTCTTGGGAAGGTGACAGAGAGTGGTTAAAAATGACAATATCGGCGCCTTCGGCCTTCACCGTTTGCGCAATTTCTTCTGCTTTACCCGTTCCAACGTAATATTTTACGTCCGGGGATTTTCTTGAAGCGGTAACAACCGCAAGTGTGGATACACCGGCTGAGGATACCAGTAACCCTAATTCTTCAATGTCTTCTCGGGCATTTTCGTCCGAAAAGTTGACGTGAACAAGTACCGCCTGTTCACCGCCTTCATATCTATCAAACAATAGTACAACCTAAAAAATAAACACGACAAGGAAATACGCAAAAGCGTATTTCCTATATCAAAACAAATTCAAAGCATGCTACTGAATGACGTATGATTCAGCAGTTACTCTGCGTCGTCGTTACCACCTTGATAATGGGGGTTTGTTTGGAAAGGACGCGCAGGCACGATTGTCGAAATCGCGTGTTTGTAGACCATTTGACTCAGTGTATTTTTGAGCAAGATCACAAACTGGTCGAAAGACTCCACTTGGCCTTGTAACTTAATTCCATTCACTAAATAAATAGAAACGGGAATACGCTCTCGGCGTAGTGCATTCAAAAACGGGTCTTGTAGAGACTGCCCCTTAGCCATTGTGTTTCCTTATTATTATTTTGTTGTTTTTATATTAGTCCATGAAAACTCAGGTGAAACATCCTGTCTACCAGCTACTGCGGGTGACTAAATTCCAACAGGTGCGAAAGCCTTTTCTACTAAGTTTCCGTTCAAGCCAACTCAACTTGGCTTCTATTTGAGGTCTGAGCAAAATAATTCAAGGCTTCGCCGGCAAAAAATCTACCGCTGAGACCACTATACCCTAATTATTCGCTAACTGCCTGTTTTGATTTTGGAAACATGCAAAGCTGTACCAAAAACTAAACCTCATGATTAGCTTAGCGAGTTTATCACTTGTTGCAAGTTTTCTTTTTCTTTGCCTATTTCAAGCGGAATCATATCTTGCCAACTGCGCAACCAAGTCAATTGGCGTTTTGCTAATTGTCTTGTTGCGACCACACCACGAAAGATCATTTCGTCCCAGTCCCACTTACCATCAAAGTACTCCCACATTTGCCGATAACCGACACTTCTCACACTCGGCAGGTCCAAATGCAGATCACCGCGGTTGTATAGTGCACGGACTTCCTGTTCAAAACCTTGTTCCAGCATAATGTGGAAACGTTGCTCTATGCGTTGGTGGAGTAGCGCTTTGTCTTCACACATGAAGGCAAACTGTCTCACTGGATAAGGTATCGGCTGCTTTTCCTGTTCCATCAGGGCAGTCATGGTCTTTCCAGTTAATAAATAGACCTCATAGGCGCGATTAATTCTTTGTGGATCATTGGGGTGAATTCGTTCGGCGGACTTAGGGTCAACTTCCGCTAGTTTGTCGTGAACATATCCCCATCCGTGTTCTGTCGCCATTTTTTCAATATCTGCGCGAATCTGAGCATCCGCCTCTGGCAGATTAGAGATACCTTCAACAAGGGATTTGAAGTACATCATGGTGCCACCGACCAAAATGGGGGTTTTGCCATTTTCATAAGCCGCTTTAATTTCACTTAACGCGTCGCGACGAAAGTCTGCCGCAGAATAACTCTCTGCAGGGTCAAGAAAACTGATCAACTTATGCGGGTAACTTTCAAGCTCTTCCGCGGTTGGTTTAGCCGTTCCTATATCCATGTCTTTATATATCAGAGCAGAATCGACACTGATCAGTTGACCATTGATTCGGTCTGCAAGTTTCATAGCCAAATCAGTTTTACCGGAGGCTGTTGGCCCCATAATTGTTACGACAGGGTTTGGTAAGTTTTGTTTCATATATTAACGGCGTGATTGTAAATGCTGGAAAACGGCTTTGCCTTGTAAAGGTATAGCGTAATTATTAAGAAACGCATCGATTTCATTCGACGCCATTGTGCGAAGGGTCGTATTCACCCTCTGTTCGTAGCTTTCACTGAGGTCGGTTTGAACGAGCGCCCGCTTTAAGCTCTGTGCATCTAAGTTTTGTTGACCAATAACGTTAGAGATCAACTCCGGAATCGCACGCGCTTTATTTCCTTGCCTCAAACAATTAGGAACTTGTTTGATAATCAATGACACGCCGTGCAATTTCAAATCAAAGCCTACTTCGATAAACATAGGTAGATGTTCATCTAACCATGTTATTTCAGCCTCGCTTAGTTTAAAGCGAACAGGCACAAGCAAAGGCGTAGGTTCAAAACTCGCAGTCTCTAGCTGGTCAGAACCTTGTCCTGAAAACGCTTGCGGTTGGCACAACCACAGATCACCAGCAAACATCAAATACACAAATTGGTCTTGGTCAATATGAACCAAGTTTAAACCCGCTTTTGCCTGCGGCTTTTGATATGTCTCTGTCGCAGTCGTCATTGGCGACGGCTGAGGAGTAATTGGCGACGCCTTAGGATTAATTGCATCTGTGTTTACAGTTGGCTCTGTTGTCGCGGCACTGAGGTAATGTTCAAACGACGCTCGCTGCGCACCTGAGATTTGGTCTCTACCACCAGCTCTGGATTTCAACGCCGAATAACTGGGTTTAGGAGACTCTGCTCGCGGTTTTAATTCAGTTTTTTCGATCTGAGTCGCGTTGTCTGCGCGGGCATAACCATCCGCCGGAGTAACAATCCAATCTGGCTTTTGTGAGGGGATCTCATCATCCATATCCAAGGTCGCTTGGTCATTCATGGTGTGTTCAGCCGATAACAGGGCATCTTGAATTACCCGAACTAAAAGGTCGTGTAATAAACGCGCGTGATGGAACCTAACTTCGTGTTTAGCGGGATGTACGTTGACGTCAACATCAGTGGCTGGCAATTCGATAAAAACCACATATTCAGGTTGTTGCTCAGGCCCTAATTGTTCCGCGAACGCTTGACGAATGGCATGCTGAAGCAACTTATCCCGCATCATACGACCATTCACAAACGAGTACTGAGCAGGATTCACATTGACGCAGTACATCGGCCGCTTTACCCAGACGGCCATTTTTATGTCGTCATAACTGAGTTGATTAACCGCGGCTTGCTCAACAAACGCCTTGTTTATGACTTCAGCAATTCGATTTGAGATTTGTTCAACTCGTTGTAGCTCAGCGCTTTGACCACGATAACGTTTTACTAACTTTTTGTTGTGTTTTAACACAAAGGTGACATCTGGTCGGCTCAAGGCAATGCGTTTGATCAGCACATCGATGTGATTAAATTCAGTCTTCTCCGCGCGTAAAAACTTGCGACGTGCTGGCGTATTAAAAAACAAATCGACCACATCGACGGTTGTGCCTTTAGGATGCGCCGCCGGCTTAATGTTCACATCCATATCGAGGCCCTCGGCGTTCGCCGCCCAAGCCTCAGTTTGGTATTCTGGTTTTGAGGTCATTGTTAAGCGGGATACCGAACTGATCGACGCCAATGCCTCACCGCGGAAACCAAGGCTTATGATTGCTTCTAAGTCATCTAACGATTTGATTTTTGAAGTCGCGTGGCGAGACAGCGCCAGCTGCAGTTCATCCTTTGCGATGCCTTTGCCATTGTCACGAATAAGAATACGTTTGTGGCCACCGCGCTCGATTTCAATATCGATTTGGTTGGCACCGGCATCCAACGCATTTTCCACCAGCTCTTTCACCACCGAAGATGGTCTCTCTACCACTTCACCGGCGGCAATCTGGTTGGCAAGTTGTGGCGGTAATATTTGAATGGACATGTTATGACCGAGGAATGGTAAGAACTTGGCCAATTCTCAGCATATTGGATTTGAGGTTATTTGCTTGTTTGATGTCCGTAACCGAAACAGAGTAATTCTGAGCCAATATCGACAAAGACTCTCCCGCTTTCACTTTGTGGGTGAGATTGGCATTATTTGCAAACCATGAGCCTTCAGGCGCGTTACTGCGGAAGTAAGATTTCACTGCGGTAAAAATCGATTTCGCAACTCGGTTTTGGTGCCAGTTATTGGTCAATAACTTTTCTTCTTCTGGATTAGAAATAAAACCGGTTTCAATCAAAATAGACGGGATGTCAGGCGATTTAAGAACACCAAAGTTAGCCGCCTGAGGACGCTTTTTGTGCAACTTAGTGATCTTCTTCATTTCATCTAACACCAGTTGCGACACTTCAAACGCTTCCTCCATACTGTGATCCATAGAAAGACCCAGCAAAGTCTTAACTAGATAACGTTCCGAGTTTGAATTTTTGATTAACTCAGCCGCACCGCCTAACAACTGCGAATGCTCTTCACGTTTTTCTAACCATTTACCTACCTCAGAGTTGGCTCGCTTGAGGTTTAGTACCCAAACCGACGCACCACGAGGTTGAGGGGAGTGGAATGCATCTGCATGAATTGAAATCAATAAGTCCGCATCCGCAGAGCGGGCTTTCTCTGTGCGACGGTGCAGCGTTAAATAGTAGTCTGCCGTTCGCGTTAAAATGGCGGTCATGCCCTTTTCTTTGTTGATCAGGTTTTGCAGTTTCTTTGCAATTTGGAACGTCAGGCGTTTTTCGTAATTACCTTTAGGTCCTATCGAACCCGGGTCTTCACCACCATGGCCAGCATCAATGGCCACTACAATGTCGCGATTCTGTTTTAGAGGTTTCTTCGTACTCGCCACTTTAGCAGCAGAGTCCACCAGGTCTATCACCAAACGGTCACCATAAGGCCCGGTTGGTTTTAGGGCAAAGATCATTGGTTCAATCTTCTTGCTCAATTCCAGAACAAGCCGGCTATCACCCTTTTTCTTCGCCTTACTGGTGCGAATAACTTTCAATAACTTGCTGTCTTTTGCTAGCCCTTTCAGTTTAGTTTTGATGGTAGCGCCTTGTAGGTCAATGACTAAGCGGTCTGGTCCTTTTAAGGAGAAGTAGCTGTATTTGATAGGTGCTGAAAGGTCGAGTACCACGCGAGTCGAGTCAGGCGACGGCCAAACCCTAACGTTCTTTATTTTTTGCGCAGCCCACACTTCGCCAGTGAACATAGTCACCAGTATTACGATTAGGCTTGCTGCTTTCGCAGTCGATTTGAATAACGCAAACATGTTATTTATTGTTATTTTCTAGTCTTACTAATATCTCTTCACCAATCGCACTGTTGGCATTGATGACTATTTTTCTTTGTTCGCCCATGTACGCTAGCTCGATGTCTAAATCTGGACTAGGTAACATCCCCTGACCTTTTTCTGGCCATTCAATTAAGCATACAGCAGCGTCGTCTAAGTAGTCCCTAAAACCCATAAATTCGAGTTCTTCAGGATCGGCCAAACGGTACAAGTCAAAATGGTAAGCATTTAACCCAGCTAACTGATAAGGCTCGACCAACGTATAGGTTGGACTTTTTACATTGCCTTCATGGCCCAAGCCACATATAACGCCGCGGCTAAAGGTTGTTTTACCAGCGCCAAGATCGCCATGCAAGAAAATAACCGTTGGCTTTTCCAAGCTTGCCGCCAGCTTTTTCCCTATAGCGACCGTAGCGTCTTGATCTGTCAAAGTTTTTGAAAATGTGTTCATGGTCGAAAAAAATTACATCATGACTACGTCAAATTGGTCCTGATTATACAGGGGTTCAGTTTTAACTTTAATCTGTTTGCCAATGAAAACTTCGAGTTCGGCCAAATTATGATATTCATCGTTTAGCAAGGCCTCAGAAACTGGCGTCGACGCATAGACTACAAACTGATCAGCGTCGTAGGCACGATTTACACGAACAATTTCACGCAGCAATTCAGCACAAATGGTTTCCACTGTTTTTATGTAGCCCCGTCCATTACACACCGGGCACTCACCACATAGAACATGCTCTAAGCTTTCACGCGTTCGCTTTCGAGTCATCTCGACCAAACCTAGGGCTGAGAAGCCGTTAATATTGGTTTTGGCTCTGTCTTTGGACAGCGCAATCTCAAGTGAGTGTAAGACTCGACGGCGATGGTCTTCGCTTTCCATATCGATAAAATCGATAATAATGATACCGCCAAGGTTGCGCAATCGAAGCTGTCGAGCAATCGCTTGTGTCGCCTCACTATTAGTATTAAAGATAGTATCTTCAAGGCTTCGATGCCCAACAAACGCCCCAGTATTAACGTCAATGGTGGTAATTGCTTCGGTTTGGTCAATAATCAAATAACCACCGGACTTAAGATCCACTTTTTTATCCAACGCGCGTTTAATTTCGGTTTCAACATCGAACATGTCAAAAATGGGACGTTCGCCTGGATAATATTCAAGTTTGTCCGAAATCGATGGACAGAACTCTTCAGTAAACGCTTTTAGTTCGCCATACATTAATTTTGAATCAACCCGTACACGTTCAAGTTCGTTGGCGATAAAGTCACGAATGATCCGAAAGGCTAGGCTCAAGTCTTCATACAACACCGCTTGGTTGCGGGTTTTCTTTTTCTTCTTAATGATCTTTTGCCACAGCTTTTTTAGGAATACAGCGTCTTGAGCCAGCTCGTCTTCCTCTGCGCCTTCGGCCGCGGTTCTAACAATAAAGCCACCTTGCCCTTCCTCGTAGTGGTTTTCAACGATGGATTTTAGCCTTGAACGTTCACTGTCGTTTTCAATTCGCTGCGACACTCCAACATGGTTGGCATCCGGCATAAATACCAAGTAACGGGAAGGCAACGTAATATCCGTCGTCAATCGAGCGCCTTTTGTTCCAAGCGGGTCTTTTACCACCTGAACAATAATTTTCTGACCTTCACGGACCAACTCCTTGATGTCACGAGCGGTATTCGAGTGTGGCGATATCTGATCTTTTTCTTCATCGTAAGTAATGATGTCAGAAGCATGCAAAAACGCAGCTTTCTCCATACCGATATCGACGAATGCGGCTTGCATGCCCGGCAATACCCGACTGACCTTACCCAGATAAATGTTGCCAACAATACCTGTGGTACTTTGACGCTCTAAGTGCAACTCCTGCAGCATGCCGTTTTCAACTTGGGCAACGCGGGTTTCACTTGGGGTAACATTGATCAGTAATTCCACACTCATTTCGATATGACTTCCTTTAAAACTTGCTCTAGCTCTACCAACGGTAGACCAACGACAGAGGATACGCTGCCATTTACTTTTTCGACAAACTTGCCGCCAATGCCCTGCAAGGCATAAGCGCCCGCTTTATCTTGGGGCTCACCGGTGTGCCAGTATTCTGTTATATCTTGCTCTGTTACTTCGCGAAATACGACTTCTGTCGAGACCACTTTTGTAACAATGTGTTGATCTCGAATCACAGAAAACGCGGTTAACACTTCGTGGCTGGTTCCAGAAAGTGCTAACAACATACGTTTACAATCGTCTAGATCCACTGGTTTTTCAAGTATTTGTCCCTTTCCAACCACTGTTGTATCCGAGCCAATTACAACCGTACCGGGCTGAGATTTAGCGGCTATGACCTGAGCTTTGCCTTCCGCCAATCGAGCGACATACTCACTTGGCGTCTCTTCAACGAGGGGAGTTTCATCAATGTCTGCAGGCTGTTGTTCAAACTCATCAACGAGGTAAGACAACAACTGTTTTCTTCGTGGGGATTGGCTTGCCAAAACAACTTTCATTTAACGCACCTTAAAACGTCTGCGATAGCCTCTCATCACAGGGAACAACCAAATCCAAATGAGCGCGCTGGTAAACGCAGGGTACAAGAGGTCGAGGCTAAAATTAATCTGTACCAAAAAGCGATTAAGCCAAAAGATAACCATATGATAGAGCAATAAAAATACCCCAATCAGAGCCGCCTGCTGCCAAACGGAGAAGTTTCTAAGCTTTTGGAAGTTAGATGCAGTAACAAATACCACTAACGCCATCGCAAACGCGTGAATACCAAGCACCGTACCTAGTAATATGTCCAACATAAAGCCGACAACCCAAGCAGTCCCAATATTGACGCGATGGGGTAACGCTATGGTCCAGTATATGATCACCATAGCCAACCAATCTGGTCGCCAAGCTTTTATCTCAAGCGGCAGCGGCATAATGCTCAATACCAAGGCTATTAACACGCTGATGGTAATAAACCACCAAGACGAACGGAATAGTTTAATCACTTCATTTCCTCCCGTTGGCCTTCATCCCACAGCAGCAGAATGTGCTTAATGCGGTCTACCTGAGCCACTGGCTTGGCGATCACACGCATAAAGGGTTTAGTGACGTCTGGCTGAACTTCTATAACATCGGCCACTGGATAGCCCTCGGGAAATACTTCACCTAAACCGGAAGTGACTAATCGATCGCCAACTTTTACATCTGTTCCATGAGGCAAATTCAACAATTCCATACGATTAATGTTGCCAGTACCCTGCAATATACCGCGAACGTCATTGCGCAAAACTCTAATTGGCAAAGCATGGGTTTGGTCCGTCAACAGCAGAATTCGAGAGGTGGTATTGCCAACCGACACAACCTGACCAACAACGCCCAAATCGTCCAATACCGGTTGTCCTTCAAACGCTTGGTTAGATGAGCCTTTGTCGACCACGACACTTTGGGTAAACGGATTGCTTGCGACGGCCATGACTTCGGCCACTTCTTTGGTCGACTCTGCCCTTGGATTGGTGGTTAGAAGCGCTCTTAATTTGTCATTTTCGGCTTTCAACATGTCGTATTTTTGCAGCTTTTGATTCTGCAATAACTGAAGTTTTCGCAGTGCTTCGTTTTCATCCAATAACGACTGTTTGCTGGCGGCGTATTTTGCCATTGCATCAAACGCATCTTGGGGCAACGACGCCAAATATTGGATCGGGGCCACAAGTGTATTTAGGTAGGTACGTATTTGCTTGCTGCTGTCCGTATACACGTCAGTTGTGATCGTGATCACACTGATGACAAATGCGAAGAAAAATCGCAAAGGCAATGAAGGACCGGCACCAAAAATGGGGTTCATAAATAATTTCTTATACAAAAACGGCAGTAATTACTGCCGCTCTATTTAATGTTATAACGTCAATCTCGAATTAATCGTAGCTGAATACGTCGCCGCCGTGAACATCAATCATTTCAAGCGCTTTACCACCGCCACGAGCAACACAGGTTAACGGATCGTCGGCAATAATCACTGGAATACCCGTCTCTTCCATTAACAAGCGGTCTAGATCTCGAAGTAACGCACCACCACCTGTTAACACCATACCGCGCTCAGAAATATCCGAAGCTAGTTCTGGTGGAGATTGCTCAAGCGCGACCATAACCGCACTCACGATTCCTGAAAGTGGCTCTTGCAGTGCCTCTAAGATTTCGTTTGAGTTTAACGTAAACGAACGAGGAACACCTTCCGCCAAGTTGCGACCGCGGACTTCAAGTTCTTTCACATCACTCGAAGGATATGCAAAACCGATTTCTTGTTTAATGCGCTCAGCTGTCGCTTCACCTATCAAACTACCAAAGTTACGACGAACGTAGTTAATGATTGCTTCGTCGAAGCGGTCACCACCGATGCGAACTGAAGATGAGTAAACCACACCGTTAAGCGAGATGATCGCAACTTCCGTTGTACCACCACCGATGTCAACAACCATGGAACCGGTCGCTTCAGATACAGGCAATCCTGCACCAATTGCGGCAGCCATTGGTTCTTCAATCAAAAATACTTCACGTGCTCCGGCACCTAAAGCAGACTCTTTAATTGCACGCTGCTCAACTTGAGTAGCACCACAAGGTACACATACCAACACGCGAGGACTTGGACGTAAGAAATTATTGCTGTGTACTTGCTTGATAAAGTGTTGAAGCATCTTTTCGGTAACGTAGAAATCTGCAATAACACCGTCTTTCATTGGGCGAATCGCTTTGATGTTACCAGGCGTACGGCCTAACATACGCTTTGCATCTGCACCTACAGCAGCCACGCTCTTTGGACCACTAACACGTTCTTGACGAATGGCGACTACCGAAGGTTCATTTAAAACTATACCTTGTTCTTTTACATAAATAAGCGTATTTGCCGTACCAAGGTCAATCGACAAATCATTAGAAAACATACCGCGCAAATTCTTGAACATGGCGCATTTATTCCTTTGGAGACTAGATAAAATTATAACGAGGTTAACTTTACCTAAGGCGCTCGGCGGGGGCAAGAAAGGATTGAGTCAAATGTCAAAAATATGAAAAAAAAGGCCTAAACAGCCTTTTTTCAACAAAATCGGTAAAAATCCAGTTTTAATGCTGTGACGACAAACAACATCAAGCAATTAACGTTCGCGCTTGAAGATTATTCTGTCGTTGCCTCGATATCGGCCAAAGAGAACGTTTGTTGTTGGCATGCCAACGTCTAACGAGCCGTCATTATCCCAATCAAACTGCAACCAGTCCTGCTCAGAACTGAGATTGACGTTAATCTCAATTAGACCGATGTCCCCTGGAGCATTAAACGGCAGAGTGATATAACCACCATTGGCGGTCACCGAATCGGTTCCATCTACAAACAACAAGTATGTGGTTGCACCGGTATCAGACTCATCTAAGGCGTAACCAACGGTATCATCCAGGTAAAACTCGTCAGAACCAGCTATTGTAAACGCACTCTCAGTTAATACAGAACATGTGTCCGCAGAATTGACCACCCATTG
>CAXRBI010000033.1:0-8311 GCA_964229075.1 Alteromonadaceae bacterium
GGCTAATGAGACCAACATGATTTATTTCCAAAAAACTAGTAACTGTTGATGTATACAGTAGTTTGTTTTTTTTTCACTGTAAAGAGCAGATCTCAAAATATTAGGTGAGTAACCCACAGCAAGGAGTTAGTAATTTTGTCGACCCCAGTGTAGCTTCTTGCGTAATACGTCGTAATAGTCATATTTTTTCGGGTGAACTAAACGCAACGGTAAGTCGTGCTTTTTAATGACTAGCTCATCCCCGGGCATGACAGAAATGGCAATATGACTATCACAACTGATCTGTAATTGGGCATCGTTAGCTTTTGAGACAATGATTTTGATTTCACTGTCAGCATTCACCACAACCGGACGACTGGTCAAGGTATGTGGGAACATTGGAACCAGTGTCAGAGCGTTTAAGTTCGGATGGACAATGGGCCCGCCGCCAGACAGCGAATAGGCAGTTGAGCCAGTGGGCGTCGAAATAATAATACCGTCAGAACGTTGGTGGAAAACAAAAGAACCGTCGATAAATGCCTCAAATTCAATCATGTGCGCAACTTTATCGGCGTGAAGTACAATTTCATTCATGGCCGAGTTGTTTGCTTTCAGTTTATCGTGACGAATCACTGAGACATCAAGCAAGAAACGCAGTTCAGTCGTGTAATCCCCAGCCAGAACCTCGGCCAGCGTTTCGGCGAAATCGTCTGGATTAAGGTCAGTCAAAAAGCCCAAATTTCCTCGGTTCACACCAATGACTGCAACATCGTATCGGCTCAAAACTCTTGCGGCCCCCAACATGTTGCCATCACCACCTACTACGATTACCAGATCGCAACACTTTCCAAGTGATACTAAATCAGTCACTTTCATTTTAGGGTCATCAATATAGTCGGCGACGTTCTCTTCAACGATCGGTTGGTACTTTTGTTGTTGTAAAAACTCATAAAGAGCCGTTACAGTACCGCGAGTTGCATCATGGTTTGCTTTACCAATCAGTCCGATCGATTTAAAGTGGTGCGCCATTGTATTTTTCCTAAATGCCCAAATAACGGAAATAAGTAAGCTGTATTAGCGTTATAGCGCTTTTCGCTAAGAAATTGAAGTAAGAGTAAAAATTTCAGATGACAAAGAGTTGCAGAAGCCAACGTTCTGGTGTGGTGTTCAACATAATTATGGACCACTATTTGAGCGAAGGAACACCAATAGCATCCAAAGTGATTGCCAACGATCCCGTTGTTGGTGCCTCTTCTGCAACGGTCCGAAATGTCATGTGCGCGCTGGAACAAGAGGGACTCATTTATTCGCCTCACACCAGCGCTGGACGCATACCTACCGCTCAAGGTCTGAGATTATTTGTCGACGAATTACTCTGCAAAAATGAGCCCAAAGAGTTGGCGCTGCAGCAACTCACAACCAATTTGAGTCGTGCAGTCCGACCGGAAGACATGTGTCAAAAAGCCAGCCAATTGATCGCCGATATGACGCGATTGACCGGTTTAGTCGTGATGCCGAAAACCCATGATGCAGTCATCAGGCAACTTGAGTTGGTGCGTTTGGCCGACCGACGTTTGCTTTGTGTGTTAATCGACGAGCATGACCAGGTGCAAAACCGCGTTATCGAGTTGGTGACTCCAGTCACCGACATGTTGCTCAATCAAACGTTACAGCTTTTGAATACGGCGTTGGCGGGACACACCTTGACAGAAGGCGGTGAGCGTTTGGCATTTGCCTTGAAGAACGTTGACGTTGAAATCTCCAATTTAGTTAAACAAGCGTTGTTTGGTGACACAATTGAGTTAAACGAACAACTTGTGTTCGCCACTGGTGAGACGCGTCTGCTGACATCGGAGATTTCTGATAATACCGCGGAATTGCGAAAGATCATGAAGTTCTTTGACGATGTTACGCCGCTAAATCACATATTTGGACAATGCAAACAAAGCCAGCAAGTCCAAGTCTATATTGGCGAAGAAACTGGCATCGAAGCCTTTAAAAATTGCGCGATTGTCAGCAAGGCCTTTTACAAAGATGGCAGAGCAGCCGGAGTCATCGCCGTGTTGGGCCCCATTCGAATGGATTATGAAACCGTTATCTCTTCAGTGGATATGACAGCAAATATTCTGTCTTCGGCCTTGAATCCCGTCCTTTAATCCCCATAATAGCGGGCATATTTCGAATTAAACCAATTGAGACTAGTTGGAGCAGTAAACTCATGTCTGAACAAGAGAATCAAGTCGAACAAGAAAACCAAGACGTAACCGAGCAAGAAGCGGAGCAAACACAGACAGAAAGCCAAGCTGAAATTCAGTCTGAAGAGCTGGACCCAATTGCCCATATTGCGGCTTTAGAAGCGGAATTGGCAGCGGCAAATGATAAGATCGCAGATCAAAAAGATTCCGTTGTTCGAGCGGCTGCAGAAGTTGACAATGTTCGTCGCCGTGCTGCACAAGATGTTGAAAAAGCACATAAGTTTGCATTGGAAAAGTTTGCCAATGAACTATTGCCTGTTATCGACAACATGGAAAGAGCAATTGAATTCTCAGACAAAGATAATCATGCCATTAAGCCTATCATTGAAGGTATTGAATTAACTCAGAAGTCATTTGTTGATGCAGTTGCAAAATTTGGTGTTGAAGTTGTGAATCCTCAAGGCGAGAAATTTAACGCAGAATTCCATCAAGCAATGTCTATGCAGCCGAGCGAAGAGGTTGAGCCAAACACTGTTATTGCTGTCATGCAAAAAGGCTACACCTTAAACGGTCGTTTACTGCGTCCTGCGATGGTTATGGTATCTAAAGCACCATAAACAAACTTTGCTATAGCTAATAGAAAAGTATCCTAAAAACCCGCAATCAGCGGGTTTTTTATTGCCTGTAATAACGTTAACATGCCGACCAGTTATAAAGTTTAAGAGAAAGTCATGACGAAGATCGGAATTTTTGGTGCCAATGGCCGTATGGGACGTAACTTGATTCAAGCGACGGTTGAAGATCAACAAGCCTCGTTAGCGGTGGCGGCTGTGCGCGACTCCTCGCCATTTTTGGGGATGGACGCTGGGTTAATTGCCGGTATTGGCGAAAGTGGTGTGGTTTCAACTTCTGATTTAGAAACCGCGGCCAAAGAAACCAGTGTTTGGATTGACTTCACCTTGCCGGAAGCACTGGAGCACAATATTGATTACTGCGTTGCCAACAAGTTGAACATGGTCGTTGGGGTCACGGGATTGTCTGCAGAACTTGAACAAAAACTTGCGGAAGCGGCTGAGCACATTGCTATTGTCTTTGCGGCAAACTTCAGCACTGGCGTAAACCTGTTGTATAAATTGCTCGAGTTAACCTCCAGAACCATTGGTGACGAGTGCGACATTGAGATCATTGAAGGACACCACAGATTTAAGAAAGACGCACCGTCGGGCACTGCTTTAGCCCTTGGCCAAGTCATTGCGGACACCTTAGATAGAAACTTAGATGAAGTGGCAGTATATGGCCGAGAAGGTGATACTGGTGAGCGAGATCGAAAAACCATTGGCTTTGCAACCGTCAGAGCAGGGGATATAGTCGGTGAACATACGGCTTTATTTGCAGATATTGGTGAAAGGGTTGAAATTACCCATAAAGCGTCTAGTCGTTTGACCTTTGCTAAAGGTGCAGTAAGGGCTGCGAAGTGGTTAGAGGGAAAACAAAAAGGCCTATTTGATATGCAAGATGTGCTCGGTTTAAAAGATGTTAACTTGTAAAAGTACCGCATTAAGCATTATTTTCGTTTAAACGTAGTATTTTTACATTTTTGTTAATTTCTTCTAGCGTAAATTTAAACTCTCCGCTACAATAACCGGAATTTGCCTACAGTTTATAGATAAAGTGTTTCGACCAACTCCGAAACACTTTTTTTTAGGCTAAGATTAACCGGTGCAGCAGACCGTTAAAGCTGCATAAATTTGCTAGGAGGTTATCTTGACTCAACCCGCTTTATTAGTTCTGGAAGACGGAACAATATTCCGAGGTACTGCCATTGGTGCAGAAGGCATGTCTGTTGGTGAGGTGGTATTCAACACTTCGATGACAGGTTATCAGGAAATTATTACTGATCCTTCATACGCCGAACAAATCATCACTCTAACTTATCCCCACATTGGTAACTATGGTACCAACTCCGAAGACGAAGAAAACGACAAGATCTGGGCCAAAGGCTTAGTAATTCGTGACTTGCCTTTGGTTGCGAGCAACTTCCGTAGTGAACAAGATTTAAGTTCTTATTTAAAAGCGAATAACGTTGTAGGTATTGCCGACATTGATACTCGTAAACTTACTCGAATTCTGCGTGACAAAGGTGCGCAAAATGGTTGCATCATTGCTGGTGACATCAATGAAGAGCAAGCCTTAGCCGCTGCAAAAGATTTCCCAGGTCTAAAAGGTATGGACTTAGCGAAAGTCGTTACGTGTGAAGAGACGCACCAATGGACGATGGGCAGTTGGCAATTAGGTGAAGGATTCAAAGAGCTAGAGCAAGAAAAATTCCACGTTGTCGCATACGATTATGGCGTTAAGCGCAATATCTTACGCATGTTGGTAGATCGCGGCTGTCGATTGACTGTTGTGCCTGCAAAAACACCTGCGGCGGACGTCCTAGCATTAAACCCAGACGGTATTTTCTTATCTAATGGTCCTGGTGATCCAGAGCCATGTGATTACGCTATTGAGGCAATTAAAACCTTCTTGGAAACCGACATTCCAATTTTTGGTATCTGTCTAGGTCACCAGTTATTGGCATTAGCTTCAGGTGCGAAAACGGTTAAGATGAAGTTTGGTCACCACGGTGGTAACCACCCGGTACAAAACCTTGAAAATGGGCAGGTCATGATTACGGCACAGAACCACGGTTTTGCTGCAGATGAAGCGACGTTGCCTGCGAATCTAAAAGCCACGCACAAGTCACTGTTTGACGGTACATTGCAAGGTATTCACCGCACCGATAAGCCTGCGTTTGGTTTCCAGGGACACCCTGAAGCAAGCCCTGGTCCACATGATGCGGCACCGTTGTTCGATCATTTCATCGAGCTTATCGAAGAATACAAAAACGCCCAATAACGTACCGACAGAATTAAGAGAAGAGATACCATGCCAAAACGTACCGACATTAAAAGCATTCTGTTATTAGGTGCTGGTCCAATTGTAATCGGTCAAGCTTGTGAATTTGACTACTCAGGTGCACAAGCGTGTAAAGCATTAAAAGAAGAGGGTTTCCGAGTCATCCTAGTAAACTCGAACCCGGCTACTATCATGACTGACCCAAATATGGCTGATGCGACCTACATCGAGCCAATTCACTGGGAAGTGGTAGAAAAGATCATTGAAAAAGAACGTCCAGACGCGGTCCTTCCTACAATGGGTGGCCAAACCGCATTGAACTGTGCGTTAGATCTTGAAAAACACGGCGTACTAGAAAAGTACGGTGTTGAGATGATTGGTGCATCTGCAGATGCCATCGACAAAGCGGAAAACCGTGAACGTTTCGACAAAGCGATGAAGGCGATTGGCCTTGAGTGTCCGCGCGCAGAAACGGCACACTCTATGGATGAGGCGCACGACGTTTTATCTCGCATTGGTTTCCCTTGTATTATTCGCCCATCATTCACCATGGGTGGCACCGGTGGCGGTATCGCGTATAACCAAGAAGAATTCGAAACCATCTGTCGTCGCGGCTTGGATTTATCTCCAACGAGCGAACTTCTAATCGATGAGTCTCTTATCGGTTGGAAAGAATATGAGATGGAAGTGGTTCGCGACAAGAACGACAACTGCATCATCGTTTGTTCTATTGAAAACTTTGACCCAATGGGTGTTCACACTGGTGACTCAATCACGGTTGCGCCTGCGCAAACTCTAACGGACAAAGAATATCAAATCATGCGTGACGCGTCTTGTGCGGTATTGCGTGAGATTGGTGTTGAAACCGGTGGTTCAAACGTACAGTTTGGTGTGAATCCAAAAGATGGCCGTATGGTTATCATTGAGATGAACCCACGTGTATCTCGCTCTTCTGCGCTTGCATCAAAAGCAACCGGCTTCCCAATTGCGAAAATCGCTGCCAAGTTGGCAGTTGGTTACACGCTAGATGAGTTGCAAAACGATATCACTGGCGGTGCAACGCCAGCATCGTTTGAGCCGACAATTGACTACGTTGTGACTAAGATCCCTCGTTTTAACTTTGAAAAGTTTGCCGGTTCAGAAGACCGTTTGACCACGCAGATGAAGTCTGTTGGTGAAGTCATGGCGATTGGTCGTAACCAACAAGAGTCGTTGCAAAAGGCTCTTCGTGGTTTAGAAGTTGGCGTGTCTGGCTTTGACCCAATCATCGATATTAATGCTGAAGACTCACACGAAAAGATCATTCGTGAATTGAAAGAACCAGGCGCTGAGCGTATTTGGTACATTGGTGACGCATTCCGTAGCGGTCTTGATCTTGAAGCAGTATTCAAACTGACTCAAATCGACCCTTGGTTCCTGATTCAAATTGAAGACATCATCAAGCTTGAAGGTGAAATTGCAGAACGCGGTTTTGCTGGCCTTGATGAGCATTTCTTACGCACACTTAAGCGCAAAGGCTTTGCCGACCAGCGCATTGCCGATATTTTAGGCATCAGCGAGAAAGAAGTTCGTAAGAAGCGCCAAGCGCTTAGTATTCTTCCGGTATACAAACGCGTAGATACTTGTGCCGCTGAATTCAGCTCTGATACTGCGTACATGTACTCTTCATACGATGAAGAGTGTGAATCAAATGCGTCAGACAAAGATAAGATCATGGTTATCGGCGGTGGCCCTAACCGTATCGGTCAAGGCATCGAGTTTGATTACTGTTGCGTACATGCGTCTTTGGCACTTCGCGAAGACGGTTATGAAACCATCATGGTTAACTGTAACCCTGAAACAGTGTCGACAGACTACGATACATCAGATCGCTTGTACTTCGAGCCAATCACATTGGAAGATGTGTTAGAAATCGTTCGCGTTGAGCAGCCTAAAGGTGTCATCGTACAGTACGGTGGTCAAACGCCACTCAAGTTAGCGCGTGAATTAGAAGCTAACGGTGTGCCAATTATCGGTACATCTCCGGATGCTATTGACCGTGCAGAAGACCGTGAGCGTTTCCAACAAATGGTTGAGCGCTTGGACTTATTACAGCCTGAAAACGCAACCGTTACTTCGATGGATGAAGCACTGCTTAAATCGAAAGAGATTGGTTTCCCACTGGTTGTTCGTCCTTCATACGTATTGGGCGGTCGTGCAATGGAAATCGTATACGACGAAGCTGACTTGCGCCGTTATATGACTGAGGCTGTATCAGTTTCTAACGAAGCACCAGTATTACTTGACCGCTTCTTAGATGACGCAATCGAAGTTGACGTTGACGCTATCTGCGATGGCAAAGACGTTGTCATTGGCGGCATCATGGAACACATCGAGCAAGCGGGCGTTCACTCGGGTGACTCAGCATGTTCATTGCCTGCATACTCGCTTCCACAGGACATCCAAGATGTAATGCGTAAGCAAGTTCGTGATATGGCTCTAGAGTTAGGCGTAATCGGCTTGATGAACACTCAGTTTGCGGTGAAAGATGGTCAGGTTTATCTAATCGAAGTGAACCCTCGTGCCGCGCGTACCGTGCCGTTTGTTTCAAAGGCAACCAGCGTGCCGCTAGCGAAAGTAGCGGCTCGTGTAATGGCGGGTCAGTCACTTGAAGAGCAAGGCGTCACATCAGAAGTTATTCCACCTTATTACTCAGTAAAAGAAGTTGTTATTCCGTTTAGCAAGTTCCACGGTGTTGATCCAATTCGCGGACCAGAAATGCGCTCAACCGGTGAGGTTATGGGTGTTGGTGAGAGTTTTGAAGAAGCGTATGCGAAAGCACAACTCGGCGCCAGCGTCGAAATCGCTCGTGGCGGTCGCGCTTTAATCTCTGTTCGCGACTCAGACAAAGTTCGTGTTATTGACTTAGCTCGCAAATTGATTGATTCTGGTTTTGAACTGGATGCAACTCGCGGTTGTCAAAAAGTATTGGAAGAAGCAGGTATCGAGTGCCGCAAGGTAAACAAGGTATTTGAAGGTCGTCCACACATTCTAGACCGCATTAAAAACGGCGAGTACAACTACATCGTTAACACGGTAGAAGGCCGTCAGGCGATTGAAGACTCAAAAGTTTTACGTGGCGGCGCACTACAGTACAAGGCCAACTACACCACAACGCTTAATGCAGCATTTGCTACTTGTTTAGCAAACTCTGCAGACGACCGTGGTAGTGTTGAATCAGTACAAAACTTACATAAGAG
>CAXRBI010000034.1:0-54662 GCA_964229075.1 Alteromonadaceae bacterium
GCCAGCAATGGGACCTCAAGGATTCTGGGTAGGCATTGTTTTTGGACTCACAGCGGCTTCGTTGATGTTTTTACTGAAACTGTTTTACACCTCAAAAAAACTCGCGACTCAGATGCAACACCAATAAGTCAATACAAAAAAAGGAGAGCCTAAGCTCTCCTTTTATTTTTCTAGTGATTGAAACTATTCGTCGTCAGTTAAGGTCATCAACGAAGTATTACCACCAGATGCGGTCGTATCAATACTCACTGTTTTCTCAGTCAACAGTCGCTGAATAAGGTTGTCATCGTACTCAGCCTTAATGGTTGGCAAGATACTGCCTTCACGAGCAGCTAAGTGTTTAGCGGCATAAGCGCTGCGACGACAGTTAGATTTGATGACTACCCCTGCCAAACGCTCATTTGCCAGTAACGGTTCGAAGTGACGTAATCGTGCGACTTGGAATACACCAACATCTGCGCCTGTCTTGATGAACTTGTCTCTAAATGCAATTGCCTCGTCGTAGAACAGATCAGAAACTACCGTCGTTACAGTATTACCAGTCGACAATGCTGTCACAATCGCCATCACCCAATAATGGAACGAAACTTCTTTGTCAGCAAAAACAACTAAGTTACCACGTGGCTCGAGGTACAAGATGTTCGACTCGCCCGTCGGCCCAGGCAGAACCGTTGGTTTTTTCAATTTGTTTTCTACATTGATCAATTGATTTCGAGCAGTTGCCAACGTACCCGTCAAATCATCGGCGAAGTTCTCGACTTTTTCTAACTTGGCGATTTCAGCTAGCAACTGGCGAACATGAGAAATGCGAGCATTCAGTTCGGTCAAGCGCCACTTGCCCTCTACCTTAGCCGCTTGCTGCATCAGTTTATTCGCTTCTTTCACTGACTTTTCGTCGGTTGCTAATGCAGGGTCATCTAATACGAAGTCAACGCTTTCTGGCGTTGAATTTTCCTTCATTAGGCGCGGCAAGTAGTTAGGTCCACCAGCTTTAGGACCTGTGCCAGATAATCCACGACCGCCAAACGGTTGTACGCCGACCACTGCCCCAATCATATTGCGGTTCACGTAGACATTGCCCGCACGAGATAATTGTGCAAATCGCTGTGCGCGTTCTTCAATACGCGTATGAATGCCCATAGTTAAACCGAAACCAGTCGAATTTACTTGCTCAATGACCTTCTCAATGTCTTCACCTTTAAAGCGAACAACGTGGACACATGGGCCAAAGACTTCTTTTTTAAGCACGTCAATTGAATCGATCTCGTACAGTTTCGGCGCAAAGAAGTGACCGTTTTCGCATTCGTCACCCAAGGCACACTCGTATACCAAACGGCCGGTGGATTTCATGTATTCCGCGTGTTCTGTTAAGGCCGCTAACGCTTTTTCGTCGATAACTGGACCAACATCGGTTGCTAGGTATTCTGGGTTACCCACGTGTAATTCGGCCATTGCGCCTTTGATCATACGGATCAAATTGTCTGCTATGTCTTCTTGCACGAACAGCACGCGCAATGCTGAGCATCGTTGACCAGCACTTTGGAAGCCTGAAGCAATCACATCATCAACAACTTGCTCTGGTAAAGCAGTTGAATCAACGATCATACAGTTTTGACCACCAGTTTCAGCGATTAATGGCACTTGCTCACCGCCGCGTTGCGCTAATATTTGTGAGATTAGCGTGCCCGTTTGGGTAGAGCCAGTGAACATGACCGCTGCGATGCGTTCATCAGGTAACAAAGTACCGCCAACAAGAGAACCTCTGGCCATAACGGCTTGAACTGCATTCTCTGGTAAACCACACTCTTTCATTAGTTCAATGGCGCGCATTGCAATTAAACTGGTTTGCTCAGCTGGCTTTGCAATAACCGTGTTACCAGTAACCAATGCCGCAGCGACTTGACCTAGGAATATTGCCAATGGGAAGTTCCAAGGACTGATACACAGTACGACACCGCGTGGTGACAAACGCTCATCCGTTACCAATTGTTCTGCTTTCGCCGCGTAATAACGACAGAAATCAACCGCTTCTCGAACTTCATCGATGCTGTCTTGAGCCACTTTACCCGCTTCTTTGATACACAAAGCGATTAACTCGCTTATGTTCTCTTCAAGTGCATCTGCGGTTTTACGCAAAATTTCCGCACGTTCTGATACCGCCACGTTAGACCATGTCTTAAAGGTTTCGTCTGCTAACCCCAACATGTCCTTCATATCATCAGCTGAGTGGTATACGTGCTGACCAACAATCTGATCTAAGTTAGCAGGGTTTGTAACACCCACAGCATTGTCGGCCAATGACGCTTTATCTAACTGGTTATTTGCAAACCATTCGTTAAGTTCATTTCTCAGAGGCGTGATTTCGTTGATATCGGTAAGGTCCATGCCTTTTGAATTGGCTCTCTCATCACCAAACATGGCGATTGGTAATTCAATCTGCTGGTTGTATTTTGATTTCACTCGTTGAACCTTTTCAACTGGATCTTCTAGCAGCTGCTCTACGGGTTTATCAACATCCACAATCGCGTTAACAAATGACGAGTTGGCGCCGTTTTCCAATAAACGACGAACTAGGTAAGCTAACAAGTCTTCGTGTTCACCGACTGGTGCATACACGCGGCACTGTACGTTGTCGTTACGGACGATTTGATCATACAGGGTATCGCCCATGCCATGTAAACATTGGAATTCAAAACCTTGTTTGTCTTCACCAGCGAGTTCCAAAATAACCGAAGCACTGTAAGCATTGTGCGTTGCAAACTGAGGATAAATTGTGTCTCTGTACGCTAACAGTTTATTAGCACAGGCATGGTATGACACATCCGTGCTCGGCTTGCGGGTAAACACAGGGAAGTGCTCTAGACCATCTTTCTGAGCATTTTTGATTTCAGTGTCCCAATAAGCGCCTTTCACCAAACGCACCATCATTTTACGACCGACGTTATCTGTCAGTTGCTTTAACCAATCAATCACATGAATTGCACGTTTTTGGTAGGCTTGTACCGCTAAACCAAAGCCGGTCCAATCACCAAGATCGTTATCGCTAAATACGGTTTCGATAATATCAAGAGAGATATCGAGCCTTTCCGACTCTTCTGCGTCAATCGTCAGGCCAATATCATATTGTTTTGCTAACAGGCACAGTTCTTTTACTTTTGGCACCAGCTCATTCATTACACGGTGAGCATGAGTGAATTCATATTTCGGATGTAACGCCGACAATTTAATTGAGATACCTGGGCTTTTGCGAGTACCGCGGCCGTTGGCGGCTTTACCAATGACGTGGATCGCGTCGACGTAGGCCTTGTGGTAGCGATTGGCGTCTTCCATTGTACGTGCGCCCTCGCCCAACATATCGTATGAGTATACGTAGCCTATGGCCTCTTTCTCTACCGCACGCTCCGTTGCCGCTTCTATGGTTTCACCCATCACAAATTGTTTACCCATGATCTTCATCGCAATATTCATTGCTTTTCGGATCACCGGCTCACCTACTTTACCAAGCGTGCGCTTTAACACGCCAAAATTGTGTTTCTGATTGGCGTCGGAATACTTAACCATAGAGCCCGTCATTAACAATCCCCACGAAGAGGCGTTAACAAACATCGAATCGCTGGCGCCTAAATGGCTACTCCATTGGCCTTGAGATAACTTGTCTCTAATAAGTTGATCTTGAGTCGCTTTGTCAGGCACACGTAATAATGCCTCTGCCAAGCACATTAGAACCACGCCTTCTTCTGAGGATAACGAGTACTCATTTAACAGTGCATCAATACCACCACTGCCTTCTGACTCTTCACGGATTTGTAACACTAATTGACGAGCTCTTTCCCAAGCTCGTGTTTTAGCGCGAAGATCAACTTCTGCTAACGGTAAAATATGCTCAACCGCAGTATCTTCATCAATACGATAGAAGTCGCGAATTTTTTGTCTGATTTCACAATTGGTAACTAGGTTGCCGCTAAACAACATAATCAAATCCTCAAAGTTAGCTAAGGTGCGGTCGAATGGATTAAAAATAGTTTATGACCACGTAATTTGCCGCATTCTAGATCAGCTATTCGTCGGCCTTCTACCTAATTATATTGTGACAATTGATAAGTTTTATTTGTTCGAGGTATGAGGGTTATTAATTTAACTTGAATATTGTATATCTTATATGGCGCACGCGATTGTGCGCCTAAGCTGGTTTTAATCCCAATACGACACAAAGTTTTCTGGTGACTTTTGCTTTTTAATTGGGGTTTTATTTTCAGGTGTGCCCAAATATAAGAATCCAACAATCTCGTCTTCATCGCTCAAACCCAGTGCGGTTTTGACATGAACATCAGTGGCAAAGGTGCCGGTCCGCCACATGCCGTTATACCCTTGAGCGTAGGATGCCATTTGCATGTTTTGAACAGCGCAAGCGGTCGTAGCGATCTGCTCTACTCGAGGGACTTTGTCGTGAGGTTTGTACTTAGCGATAGCGACAATGATCATCGGCGCCCGCTTGGTCATTGTCTTTGTTTTTTGAATCGTCGCTTCTGCCATGCCGCTTTCAATCGCAGCATCATGAAAAATTTCGCCAAGCCTATCCAACCCAGCTCCGGTACATACAATGAATTCAAACGGGCTAAGGTTGGCATGGTCTGGCGCTCTTAGCCCTGCCTTGAGTATGTTATCAAGCGCTTGGCCCTGCGGAGCAGGTTCTATCAGCTTGCCGTAAGATGAGCGGGAAAGTAGAAGGTCTAGTGCATCCATATAGTTTGTTTGATCTTTATTGCTGTTGCCAATAGCTACAATACTACCGACAAAACAACATTGAAGCCATACAAGCAGGCACTTCGTCTACTCAGTGCGTTCAACTTTTAGCTTTACAAAATAATCGACGCTGGTGAATCGGCCCCCGCCTGTGAAAAATAGAACAAGCGTCATAATAAAATACGTCGCCGCAAACTCTATACCATTATTCAATATAGTGAATGAGCCGCTCGATGAGAGCCACTCATAATTGCCATACTCTTGTAAGATTTCTATGGCACGTTGCTTTTTCTCTGCCGCTGCCATTATTGACTCGTTGTAAAACAAAGTACCATCAGCAAACCAACTGTTACTGTCCGCTAACGCTAACCAACCGTTTTGCCAATGAGCGGTTATAGCTGCTACAGCCATAGTAAACATCAATGGAATCGCCACCAATCGCGTCAACAACCCCAACAACAACAGTGCGCCACCAACAATCTCTGCGCTCATTGCTAAAGTCACCATGAGTTCAGGAAACTGCATCCCAAGACCCCACTCTTTATCGCCAAACCACATCACCGTCGCGTCAAACGACTGCCACTTAGTCCAACCCGCTTGAATAAAGACAGGGGCAAGATACAAACGCAAAAGTAACGGAGCCAATCCATCAAATAGTTGAGCTTTGCCTAAGAGCGACTGATAATTACTGTAAAGTTGATTCATTAAAATGCTTCTTTTGTGGTGTGTTACGTTATAAGAACGGGCATCACTAAAATTAATTTCCCTATTAGGAAAAAACAAATGGTTGAAAAAGCCAATGCCAGCAAAACGGACAAAATAGCCGCGGCAAAATTAAAGCTAAAAAAACAACGCTCTCAGCTACAAAAAAACAGTCGTCAAAAACACCGTGTATTGGCCCTTGTTCAAGAGTACGTGCGCCAGCGACCAGAAGCGACCGTTCAAGTTTTAACCCGTTGGATTAAAACGTCTTAAAGCCGAACATTGGATCAGCGTCAGTCATCGATGACACAATACTAGACACCTCTGCCAATGGCGGCCCCTGACTGATAAAAGCACCCAGTTCTGCTATTTCAGTCTCATTTCCTTGAGCAACCACTTCGACGGAACCATCGCTCATATTTTTTGCGTAACCGACCACGCCTAAACGATCGGCAAATTGTTTAGTTGATTGACGGAACCAAACGCCTTGTACCTTTCCTTCCACTCTGAATATCATGGTTTTCATAAATTGCGTTTCTTATTCTGTGTTGCACTGTTAAAATTAGCAGCAAATTTTCATAAGCAAATAAAACATGCCTGCAATTTACATTAAACAAGATCGTGTCAAAGCGATAAAACGCAAACACCCATGGATATTTTCGAAAGCTATCAGCAAAGTTGAAGGCGATCCTAAACTCGGAGAAAACGTAGATGTCTTCTCTGTAAACGGCGAATGGCTGGCGACTGCCGCTTATTCACCGCATTCGCAAATCAGAGCTCGAATTTGGTCATTTGACCGAGAAGAAGCTGTTGATTTGGCATTTTTTGAAAACAAGATCGCGCGCGCTATAGCCATTCGGCAACCGATAATTGAGCGCAGTGACACCAACGCTTATCGACTGCTATGCGCAGAGTCTGACGGTTTGCCTGGGGTAACCGTAGACGTGTATCAAGATACTATCGTTTGCCAAATGTTGAGTGCTGGGGCCGAGTTCCATAAACAAAATATTTTTGACGCCCTATTAAAAGCCTTCCCTGACTTTAACTTGTACGAACGTTCGGATGTCGATGTTCGTTCAAAAGAAGGCCTAAAGAAAACTTCTGGTTTAATCGCTGGTGAGTTAAAACAACCGATTGAAATTAAAGAAAACGGTATAAAGGCCCTAGTGAATATCGTCAATGGCCATAAGACCGGTTACTACAACGACCAAAGAGACAATCGCCTGGCATTAGAAAAGTATTGTAAAGATGCTGATGTGCTTAACTGTTTTTCATACACAGGTACATTTGGATTGTATGCAGCAAGGGGTGGCGCTAATCACATCACCCAAGTTGACATGTCCGCCGATGCGTTAAACATCGCAGAGCAAAATGCGCAACTGAATAAGCTAGACCTCAGCACAATGAGCTTTATAAAAGCCGATGTATTTAAGCTTTTGCGCCAATACCGTGAAGAAAACAAACGATTTGATGTAATCGTCATGGATCCGCCTAAGTTTGTCGAGAACAAAGGTCAATTGCGCAGTGCAAGTCGTGGTTATAAAGACATTAATATGTTGGCAATGCAGTTGATCAACCCTGGTGGCTATTTGCTGAGCTTCTCTTGCTCGGGCTTGATGGACGCACCACTGTTCCAAAAAATCGTTGCTGACGCCGCGTTAGACGCCAAAAGAGAGATGGTGTTTGTTGAAAAACTTCACCAAGCTCAGGATCATGTGATTGGTTCTGCATATCCAGAGGGTTATTACTTGAAAGGCTTTGTCTGTCAGGTCTTTTAATTACTAAGGGGATGTTAACATCCCCTTTTTTAATCTTCGTCTTCTAAGTCAAACGTCAGTTTTTCACCATGAGCGGTGATCAGACTGAAAGACTGTAAAAGTCCAGTGTCACACAGCTCCACTAGCCCCGCCGCCGACTCACTGTGTAAATGACGTTGTTTGCCTTTTTTATTTGGTTTACTTGGTTCAAACAACGGATGGTGCTCAATTGCCATACGACGACGTTTGGTGAACAAATTTAATAAGCTGTACCTAGAGTAAAGCACGCGATCGATGTAATCGAAAAACTTGAGTAACTTTTGCGGAAATTCGTTTTTAAAACCAGAACAGGTTAACTGCCAAATTTTATCTGTATTTGAACTAAAGCGACGCTGCGCCGAAAAACAAAACGAATAATGGACGTCACCCGACAAAATAATAACTTCGTCGGGCGCTTTGTCGTGTCTTAATGAGCTCATTAGTTTATTTGCTGCGCCTTTGTGAGCCATCCAGTTTTCGACATCCACAAGTAGCTCTTTGCCGATCATCTCACAAAAGCTCTGAACAACCTCGATGGATTTCACTCCAAATACAGGTGCAGCCGACACCAATAAAATGCTGTTGTTGGCTTTAAACAACTGTTTTTCAAGATGCTCTAGTCGTTCCCAATCCATCAGGCCCGACGGGTTTTTCAAGGAATCTTCGCTGCGCCAACGATGCGTTCGCGTATCCAAAACAACAATTCGTGGTGTCGTTTCTACTTCATAATGCCAATGACCAAATTCTAAGAGCAGTTCAGTTAAAGAATCACAAGTAAAGTTCTGCGCTTCTTGTATTTGCTCAATCACCGGTTCCATTCGTTTTGGTGAATTTCCCCACCCTTGAAATATTGAGTAAGACAACAGCGCGTCCCGAATCATTAACCGAGTGGTGTCGTGACCATATATGTGATGTTCCCAATCTGCACTGAGGTTCCAATCATCTGTGACGTCGTGATCGTCGAAGATCATTACCGAAGGCGTATTTGCGAGTACGCTTTCAAACTGAGGTAACGTACTAATAAACCCTTTCAGATTCTGCCAATCAGCCTGCGCCATTTCTGCTTTATTGACCAGATTATTGATATGGCTTTCGACTTCTTCTGCAACCAATTTCCAAACTGTGCTCGACCAGGTCAAAAGGTAACAAGCGAAAAATTCATCGAGCGCCATTAAGTGGTTGTCGTGAAATCGAGACGAAACAATATTGTCGCCATGCCAGAATTTTTGCCACATGTTCTGGTCTTGTTTTTTAGGCAACATATGGTGCCTTTGATCCAAACATTTACTCCAATCCAAATCTTCCTTTTCGTACTGGGCGTTAGGATACTGTGCTGTCATTAAACCCAATTTTTCGCTCAGTAACTGGCAGGCAATTAACATTGGTGCGGCAACATCATCTGCATAAACTTGATCACCTGCCATGATCAGATAATCTGGCCTCGGCGCTCCATCCGCAATGAATTTAACAATGCCAGCAAAGGCATCCGGAGATTTATGCTCTGGCTTTCGACATGAGCCTTGGATCACATTGACCAATTTATCTGCACAGCGAAAATTGAGTGCGCTCTGGCCTGGTAGAGGTTCGATAGTATGACTCAGTTGGGTCTGGTCATCACGATCAAACAGTTGGTATTGAATGTCCGTGTTTATTGGCCAATGGCCAGAGCTTGGCCTCAGAGTCCCTAAGTGGACAAAACATCGAGTTCCGATGCGAATTTGTTGCCATGATTGTTCAAACTCAAGAGCAGTGTCGCCAGCAAACAACTTTACATCAGGATTTACTTCGTTATGTGTGCACAGCCATAGAACGGACATATCGGATTCGACACGACGAACAAACGGTCCACAAATGATGTCGGGAAAATTCTCTAACATGTTTCTATTCGGCCCTCACCGTTTGATGTAAAAACGCGTTCTAGGCGTGTGAGCGACTCGCTCTCAGTTAATTTAGGCCATACGCGCAAAAATTGGTTTAACGGGGCACTGTATTCACTACTGTAGTTTAATGACATTGGATTAAAAAAACCGTGTTCTAAAGGCGTTTTAACCGACGCTACACCATTTATTTTATGCAATTGATTTATCACTGTGGTCAGATCAAAATGTGCTTCTGCTCTCGGAAAAACAATTCGCACTGGGCTTTTTGGTGCAACTGCTAAGTAATGTCGAATCTGTCCCGGGTAAAACAGCAAGGTTCTACTAAACTGGTAATCACCAGATAATGCCCAAATAGCACTGGCCCCAGCACTAAACCCCAACATTATTGGCTTTGTTTCACTTTTAGCCACTAAGACTTTTAACTTTTTTATGTACGCGTCCATACCACCACAATCTACAAACGATTGGTAAGCGTCTTTCTCACTTTTAAATCGTCTCTTTTCGGTATACGGACTCACTAATAGCGCCTCATACCCGTTCTTAAGATAATCACTTGCAAGCTTCGTAAGAAAAGGTTGTTGGCCAAAAATGTCGGTCGCAATAAAGAGCCTTGGTTTCATTAAAGATTCGTCCCCTTTTCAGGTCATGTTATCAAGTGTTGGCGACAGTACCAAATGCACGGCGGCAAAATTGATACATTTTTTTAGGCCATCCACTGTAAGTTAAACTATATTTTTTACATTAAGAACATATCTTTAGCGGAAATCGTTAACTATGGCGCCTGAACATACTTGTGGGTTTGTTGATTCCGAAGGCCATCAGTGCAAAGAAAGAGACATGGGCACTGGCTTTTGTTTTTGGCACGACAAAACCATAGATAAAAGTGGAATGGACTTGAGCGAGCGCCTCGAAGATTATGCAGCGTCTGGTGGTATATTGCAGGGCCTGGCCCTCAAGCGAGCAAATTTAGCTAACGTAAATTTGGTTCGCTCCGGATGTGCGACAGGCTACGACATGCGTAATTCAGATCTGTACCGAGCGAACCTCAAGGGAGCACACCTGTTTAACCTCAATTTGGAAGGCGCATCTTTAATGAAAGCCAACCTCATTGAAGCTAACCTGCATTGCACTAACTTGCACAATTGCAATCTGTTGGGGGTGAAACTTCACGGTGCTCGCCTGGACAACGTCAAAATTGGTACCCACGTTCAACAAGAAGCTATCGCGGTAAAATCAGAAAAGGCCAGAGAGCACGACAAAGCGCATGATCACTTTGAGCAAAGTGAAGAGATATACCGAAATTTGCGTAAAGCAGCGGAGTCAGACGGTCTTTATACTTTGGCCGGTCATTGTGCTCGTAAAGAGCTCACCATGCGACGAAAACAATACCCCAAATTATCAAAAGACCGAATAGTGTCTAAGTTTGTTGATTTGTTTTGCGGCTATGGTGAAAGCCCAGTCAATGTCATCGGGTTTTCTATGGCACTGATCTTCTTTTGCGCGATTTTCTTTTTCATTTTTGGCATCCAAGGCGGTGACGGAATGATACAACTCTCGACAAAAAACTCGCTTTGGCAGAACCTCAATGACTTCTTCTCAGCCATTTATTTTTCAGTCGTTACCTTTACCACACTTGGATACGGAGATATTCAGCCCGTAGGTTTTTCTCGGTTTATTGCAACGGTGGAAGCCTTTGTAGGTAGCTTTGCTCTTGCCTTGTACGTGGTTGTTTTTGTGAAAAAGAACAATCGATGAAATATTTCCTATTATGGGAAACTTTTTCCAGATTCCCCGGTCTTAATATAGGCAATGAGTACTGAGACTATATTCATTGTTATTCATATTTTGTTCCGTTCTTTACGGTAGGCCAGCTCCCCGCTGGCCTTTTTTATGAGTGACAGGCAAGCACCAATTTCTCTGCAATACCTGAACTTCTCGCGGTTTTGTTGCTTATCGCCCGTTGCACAACACTTATTTCCCCTAACAAGGTAAATTGGCGCTTTGCTCGAGTTAAGCCCGTGTATAATAACTCTCGCGTCATCACATCCGTCTGTCCACTGGCCGCTGGCAAGATCAAAATAGTATGAACAAATTCCGAGCCTTGGCTTTTGTGCACTGTCATTGCGTATACAGTGTCGTGCTTGGGCAATCTTTGACTCGGGATTTTACGAAAACCAACTTCCGATACGTCTGGGAAGTACGCCACCATTAAGCCACTTTCTGGATCAAGGGCCTCAATTCCTAAATCGCCGTTAAACAAACTAAGGTGGTATGCATTTTCTGCCACCATTATCGGCCTACCAATGTAATGTTCAGACCAAGATGGTACGTTGAGCACCTGTTTGATTGCCTGCCCAAACGTCAAGTTGATGTAATCGACACCTTGTTCTGATTTTTTAATACCGCACAAAACCTGTAGTTGAGACTGCTGCTCAAACACCTGCTCTATAATTTGCGCTTCATTGTTAAGGCTTATTTGAGATAACAACTTTGAAATGTTTGAAAAGTGCGCCACAACTTGATTTTTTAATTGAGTTGTCGCCGAAACCGTTGGCTCTGCATACGTTACCTGCCCACCACTCGCTAATGCTTTATTCAACAGTGCACTGACCGTTTTTTGATTGCCATCTTTAATGGCGGTCGCAAGTAAGCCAATCTCGCCTTTGCCGTCAAAGCGATAGCTTTTTTGTAGCTCAGTCACCAAATCTACAGAAAGATCCTCTTGGGCATCGCACAGTTGAGAAAGCACCGAACCCGCTTCTACTGAAGAGAGCTGGTTTTTATCGCCAAGCAAGATCAACTGTGTCCCAGGGTGTACGCCATTAAGCAGTTTAGCCATCATGCTCAAATCGACCATAGACGCTTCATCTACTACGATAACGTCGGCGTCAATAGGTCTTGTCGCATTGTGATGAAAACTGCCATCCGCCTTGCGTCTCAACAAACGGTGGAGCGTAACCGCCTCTGTTGGCAGGTTTGCCGTTAGTTGGCTATCGAACTGTGGCAAACTGTTTCTTATAGACTCAGACAAACGCGCGGCAGCTTTTCCGGTAGGTGCCGCTAGACGAATTGTTGGTGCCTTAGCGTTTTGTTTGGATTGCTGTAGAAGCGCCAAAAGTAATTTCACGACAGTCGTCGTCTTGCCCGTACCTGGACCTCCGGTGATGACATAAAACTTCTTGTTCAATGCGTTTTGCACCGCAATGCGTTGCCAGTCAATGTCCGCACCATGTTTGTCAAACATCGATTCAATAAACTGCAAATCCGATGCTGACAAAGGTCGTTGTTCCTGGTTCAACGCTTGGGAAATACGAGCTACTAAATCGGTTTCAAACTCATAATAACGACGCAGGTACACCCGAGCATTATCTGTTACCCAAAGTGAGTTTGATTTTGACTCTGAGTGTTCAACAATTCCAGAGAATGTGGTTAGCGACCTTACCCATTCCTGCGGTGAAGGAAGCAAAAACTCATGCTCAAATTGAATCCTACGCGACCAACTCACCATATGATTATGCAAGTCATCATAGACCATACATACGTTTTGCTTTTGCAAAGACTGCATTAAAACTGCGGCAGTATAAACCAACAATCGTTTGGCTTTAGAATCAGCTTGACCGTGAAGTCGTTCCACTTCACTGGCGATGAACGCCGCATAGTGATAGGTAATGCTAGCCATTTCACCGTTCAACTTTAACGCTTTAAAACCGCTCAGTAGATTTTCGGCCCAAACTAACTCGCTTTGTGTTACTGCGAATATAGAAGGAGCGGTTTGCTCTTGAATAAGGTCCATTTTGTTCCCCTCCTAAAAATCAAACGCTTGTTGCGGTGCGTTTGTATTATTTCGCTTTGGCGGAGGGCTTGCTTTTTCATCAATTAGTAACGCGTTATCAAGGTACTCTATAACACCTCTGTCAATCTGAACTTTTCTAACCCCTTGTTCTTCGCTGGTGCCATCGCAACCTCTGAGGAACATGTATAAGGCGCCGCCAATATGACGGTCAAAATCATAATCTTGCAAACAAAGTGATAAGTGGCGGTGTAACGCCAAAACATATATCAGTGATTGCAAATAATAATTGTGATCGGACATGGCTAAATGCATATTGGATTGATTGTAATCTGTGGGGCTGTCACCCAAATAATTTGATTTATAGTCGAGCACGTAATATTTGCCTTCGAATTCAAACGTCAAATCTATAAAGCCTTTAATGGCGCCCTTTTCAGCGTATTTACTCAAGTTTGATAAATTGATATCTATACCTATCATCGACAACGCGTTACCAAAGGCAGGGAGTTGCATTGACTCTACGGCTAAATGAAACTCCATTTCAACTAACATCGAGTTCGGATGTATCTTACTCAGACTAAAACCTGCTAATGGATGCTCTAATATTTGTTGTTGCCATTGTATAAGCGTCGGCAACCACTTTTCTTCGATACCGTAATCCGCCATCGCGTCGATTATGACCTGTTGCTGTTCGTTGGCGGGTTGATAAAATTCCAAATTCTCTAAAATGTAGTGGAGAAATGTGCCCGCATTTGCGCCTTTTGGAAAGGTAAATGGGTTTAGGTTTGAATTGTTCTCTGGCTCATTTGCCACTAAGCGATTCCCTTCATCTGTAAGGCCGGCAAGCTCATTTTCTACTTCATGTTGATGCAGCGGAGAGAGAATATGGACTAGAGAAGAGTAACTCCACAACTGCCAGTCTCGTTCCACTTTTCGCTCACTAATCTCAGCTGCCAGTGTGGAAGTGGGAACACCACTGTTGAATACAACTTGCATCATTGTTTGAAACTCTTGCTGAATGTGCTCTGGGTCACATTCGAACACAGTACACTGGCCGTGATTGCTGTTGATGTTTTGCTCAATAAGCTCGAGTTGCACCTTCAACTCTTCGTCACTTTTAACCTCTTGCATATTCAACAGTTGTGCGAGCGCGGTCAATGCTAAGGTTGGCTTATTATACTGGTCTCTCAAGTTGTACAAGCTAACAACTAACTTATAAACAGGCCGTGTTAGCGCCACGTACAACAGCCTAACATCTTCAGCAATCCTCTCTTGCTCAGCTCTTTGAACGTCAATTTTGCGATTATCAGCTCGATACACCGTACCCATCTTTTCGCTGTGATATATGGCCTGTTTTGAAGCCCTGAATTCACAGATAAATGGCAAATAGACGATTGGGTACTCCAAGCCTTTCGATGCGTGCAATGTTGCGATCTGAACTAAATTTGAATCTGACTCCAAACGTATCTGGCCAATCTCTGCGCCCTCTGCATCCTCATTTTTCGGAGCTACTTGCGATTCAAACCAGGCTACTAATTTTTCAGCCCCGACAAAGTCCTTTGATTTCAACTGAATCAACTCCGTAAGGTGCCTAAAGTCGGTCGCTAATCGATTGGTATCTTCGCTGCGCTGCGCAAGCCACCGGGTCAAATTGTCTTGCCATGCCAATACAAGTTGGACAGAACTGGCATAACGCCCCTTGCGCCACAGTTCATTTGCCTTGAAGAATAAATCTTGATACTGATGCCACAAAGCCGGCTTTTGTAAGACCGCATTTAATTCTGTGATATCCAGATTGAAGTAGGCTGCCGTTAAGGCTGCTCGAACAAGCCCCTCCTCTTGAGGCTGGTGAATGGCCTTAATGAGCCGGACAAAGTCTTTGGCTAATTGGGTATCGAATACGTTATCACGACTAATGAAAACAGAATCAACATGCAGTTTCGCCATCTCGCGTTTTATCAGGCTCGCTTGTTTTCTGGTTCGAACTAAAACACATATATCCCCAGGTTTTACCGCTTCACGGACGCCGCTCTTTTCAATATAGCTTTGCTCTTCTTGCGCAGCGATTAACGTTTCTTTGATCTGCGTGGCACAGCGTTTGGCGAGATACAACTCAGCCTCAGCGCCTTTCAGTTGACTGTTACCTTCACTAGGAACCAGATGATTCAACTCCAGACATTGAAGTTTACTGTTCTGATAAAAGCCTTGAGCATCAGTTTGTCCGGCTTTGACACTTTGAAATTGAATGGCATCATGATTAAAGCCAAACTGACTGGTGCCAAACAGCGTGTTTACCGAATTCACGAGTTTTGGATGTGAACGCCAATTGGTATCCAAGGTATATATGTTTTCTTTAGGCAGCGCGTTCTTGGCACCGATATAAGTAAAAATATCCGCTCCGCGGAATTTGTAGATAGCTTGTTTTGGATCACCGATCATCAACATATTCGATGAAGTTGTACCCCGTAAGAAAATGTGGCTAAAAATTCCATATTGCACTGCATCAGTATCTTGGAATTCATCTACCATGGCGATCGGGAATTGACTTGCAATCGCTTCTGCCAATCGATTGTTTGGCGAAGACTCAATACCGCGATAAAGATTTATCAACAAATCGTCAGGCGTTAACACCGACTTTTCTGATTTAAACTGCTGACTCCTTGTCTCAACATAAGATTTTGCTTTGTTAAGCCAATGCGCCGTCACTATACCGTCTTTCAACGTCTGGTGAGCCTGACTCAAGCTATCAATAAGTGGGGTTATATCAGACTCGATAAGTGGTTGGTTTTTACGATAATTCGACGCATCCCCTAATGTTTCGCTGCCCCAATAATGCCAACCATCGTCTTTTTCGAACATTACCTCTTGGTGTTTGCCTGACAGATAGTCTGAAAGCTGAGATAACCGTGAAATCGCTTTGTTGGTCTTTTTTAGCCCGGAGTTCAACAAGACTTGGCTAAATTCTGCTTGTGTCCATTGTTGTCTTACCTGGTTTAACAGCGCTTGATAATCTGCATACGCTAGTTCCAGTTCACTATCACTGACAAGCGGCGTTATCACCATTTGTTTATCTACAATTTGAATGAGTGCTTTGAACAAAGCATCAGGCGACGACCAATTACGTTTAAACCAATTAAATTCAATCCCCGTTAAATTCACGACTTCTTTACGCCAAAAATCGTAAACGCTGTGCTGTATATAGTCGCGGTTCTCCATCTCAAAAGATTGTTCAAAACTGATTTTCGACTCAAACGCAAAACGGTTCAAACACAGATTACAAAAACCGTGAATAGTAAAAATTGAAGCCTCATCCACCAACAACAGTGAATTACTGATAACTTTGAAAGCGTTTAACAACGCCTGTGAACTCGAAATTCCTGCTATATCAGAACGTTTTATGTACTCTTCTACTACAGGTGCAATAGGATGCAATGCGCCCTGTTTGGTCTCATTCCAACGGAGAATCACTGACTGTGCTTCAGTCAGTTTACTTCGAATTCGATCCTTTATTTCTTGAGTGGCCGCCTCAGTGAAAGTAACAACCAATAGTCTATCGATGGCTATCGGCTTAATCTCGTTACTTTCATCCACAAGGCCGAGAATCGCGCGCAGATACAAAGTCGTTATCGTAAACGTTTTACCTGTACCCGCACTGGCTTCAATCAATGCCGATTGGTTAAGAGGAATGTCATAGGGATTTAACACTTTCACGACTGCTCCCCCATCGTATCTCTCAATTTTACTGGTTTATCTTGGATCATGTAGCCATCCATCGCTTGGAGTTGAGCTTTGATTGTTGTGATTTGTTCCGTGCTAATATTAGTGAATTCTTCTCTATGCCGAAGCGCATAAACATCATCATTCAAGTTTCGAGTAAAAGTGTTGACCTCAAATAATTTTGAAATCTCTGGCTGTAACATTTCTGGGCTATCTAAATCTGGTTTTTTAGCCAACAAAGCATTTATGTCTGGATGCCATATGTACAACTGATTAGACTGAGATTGAATAAAAGGCTTTATATAGTCTGATAACATTACCTTGGCTTCGACTTGCGGCAATGGTTTAAATAACTGCCATTTATCATCAATACTGGCAACCAAAGAACAAACAGGTCTTAAACTGCACAACAAAAGGTGTTGAATCCAACACAAGTGTTTGTCGATGAACCTCACTTTTCCGGGCCTTATTAACACGTTAACACCGGCATAAAGCTCCAAATTAACTGCGACAGTGGTGTCGGCGATATCTGAAAGCTCAAACGATACTGGCTCAATGAATCGAGAAGTTTGATGATCTAACACTGAATTCAGTTTAACGGTGACAGATTCTGCAACCGCTTGATATTGTTCCAGCAAACTTTGTCCCCACTCACCATTAGGGTAAGTCCCGCTTTGCAAAGCGACATTCTTGTCAAAATCCGACGTACCAATGACCCCTTGCTCAACCATGAGCGCCAATTGCTGATATTTGTTCAAACCGTCATGAGCAAACACTTCAATATCGACGGTATTACTCTCAGCAAACTCTAAGTTCGCTTCCAGTTGATTTAAATAAAAATATTTCACAGGGTGGCGCCAAAAGCGCAACAATTGTTCTGACTCTATTCGAGTGACGCCCGAGCTCTCACGGTCATGAGGGAGTAGTTCTTTATCTGGGCCTGAGTTCGTGCCCTCCAAACCAGTGCTTGCGCCTATATTTTTGGCAAGCGACGCCCATTTTTTGTTAAAGGAGGAAAGATCCTTCTCCTCACTATCAAAATACTCAGAGGCAAATGGCTGCAGTTTGTGATTTCGACAAATTGCCGAAGTGGCTTTTTGCTCTGCCACCGATACAAAACTGTCGTCAATGTAATCCAGCAATTCACTTAGCACGACTGAAGGCATCATGACTGAATTGTCCTTGATTGAAAAACCAACGTAGCTGCAATAAAACTTGCGACGGGCAGAACAAATGGCTTCCAAAAACAAATATCGCTCGTCCAACTTTCTCGAGCGATCGCCTCGCCTAGGCGGAAACTGTGCAACAAGATCAAAGCTGATCGGCTCAACTCTTCGAGGATAGTCTGATTCGTTCAGACCTAAAACGCATATAACGTCAAACGGTACGCTGCGCATCGGCATCAAGCTGCAAAAGTTCACTTTCCCTGCAAGAAAGCTCTGATTGACACCACTTTGTGACAACTGTTGTTGCAGCAATTGATGGACAACAGGGAAATTAACCTTGCCGTCATAATCACCATTGTTTTGATAATCGGACACTCGAGCAAGTGCCCCTCGCAACTTTTCGACCACAATACTTTCATTTGGCTCGTCTGAATAACCATCAAACAACTGGGCTATCAGATCACTCCCCTGACCCTGCCACTGATTTAGAGTGGCTGGTTGTGAAAATTGCTCAGCTTTCTCTACTAGGAATGAAATAAAATCTAATAACTTTGCAAACAGTTCAGCTTCAAGACCTTCAACCACTGGGTTGGCATAAACTTGTTGCCAAAGGCCAGATGTACGAAGACTTAACCCTGCTACAAGCGCACGTAAACCGTGCATCCAAGTGTGCGTGTCAAACGCTGGCAGATCCCAATTTTGTTTGTGCTTTTGGTCTATTCCCCATCGAACATGAACCTCGCTTAGCCATCGCTTTAGAACAACTAAATCTTGACTATCCAACTCAAACTTTCGACTTATTTGCGGTATTTCCAAAAGATCCAAAATGTCAGTCGCATTGAAACGAGATTGTGGCAATAACAGCAATGACAGGAAGCCCTGTAGTATTGGGTGCTGACTCAAATCCGACTGATCGGCGATGGCATAAGGAATCAAACCAGATTGTTCTTCATCGACACCAAAAACACTCTCAATAAAAGGTGCGTATTGGTTGATATCAGGCACCATCACGATGATGTCTTTAGGCGAGTAGTCTTCGCTGTTAAACCAGCGAATTAACTGATCTTTTAACACTTCCAACTCTCGAACCTGGCTGTGACAGCGTTGAACCGTCAAACTGTCATCGCCGTTTACAAGTTCTCTCTTGCCCATATCCGAGATCAACTCTTCAGGCGTCATGGGCTCAGTTTGTTGGCGGTATCGAAGTTCTAAAATATCTTGTTGAATTGCTGCTAAAAGTCGGCTGTCTTTTGCGTTCGTGTCTATGTAAAACTCTTGCTGCTCCGGAGAAAACTCTTGCAGCAAAGCCGCGTTATCCTTACCAACTTTACCCCAACTTGCGACCAAGGGGTTGCCAGTTATATAGTACTGCTGGTCAACTGACTCCGCCTTCTCAGTTGCAACTGATTCCTTCAGTTGCATTCTAGCGATGGTTTTCGCGCTGACGACATCTCCCCAGTATTCTTTACAAGGATTTAGTTGAAACAGTTGCACATCGACTTTTTTAGAGAGTTCATCGAACAGCTCGAGTTGCTGCTGATTTAGGCTTGTCACACCAAAAATAAAAAGTCGCTTTGGCAATAATTGGTCGACTTGCCGTTCGTCTAAGGTTTTTAGAACATTCAAAGCTTGTCGATGTAGCTCTGCACGATGCAGAGCAAGTCCGGAAGAACCTTCAACTGATTGTGAAATCAAACTTTGGCAACTCCGCCAAAGCTGTGCCTGCCAAGCGACAGAATTTGTTAAATCAGAAAACTCGGTTTGCAATCCTTGATCAGGCAAATCGTCATGCCCTAGCTCCCAGTGTGACAGCCAATGCGGGCGATACATTAGGTAATTATCGAACACATCGGCAATTTTTTCTGCCAACCTAAAACGACGGAGTTCCGTCATCGCAACGGAGTGTCGACGTTGGGTAGTCTCAGCCCCACCATTTATATATTCAACGAGATCCGCAAAAACTTCGTTGTTTGGCAGCGACTTTAAACATTGTTCAACACGCCAGGTGAGCCTGTCTTTATTAAATGGGCTTTGCTTGGGGACATTCGGCAACAATTTTTGATACAGCCCCCAGATAAAACTGCTAGGCAATGGAAACGCTATATTCGCCGCAATGCTATTTTTTTCGGCCAATTCTAGTTTCAGCCACTGCGACATACCTGGACTTTGCACTAAGATATGCTCTTGCAAAAATGGACTTGGCAATGGGTTTTCACGGATCTGGCTGGCAACCAGTGTTACCAGAACTTCGGTTCGGTTTGACTGAAAAAGCTGCAACATACTCTGCTAGTTAAAGTTTTCTTTCAGTCTAATCTATTTTTATTTGGGAGAATACAGGCTAAACCGCAATTAATACTTATGACCTAAATATCGGTCAATCAACTGCGAAATCATCCCCATAGTGTGTTCTTCTACTTCCTCAATATTCGTATCAAGCACCTGCAACGCTTGATTGACCCTTGCCTCGTCTAATGTTTGGCCGAGTAATGAGAATTCAATTTCCGGAAGGGTTTTGTCGTACCTTGGGATGATAGCCCAGTCGGCAAAGTCGCCTTTTTTCTTGGAAAAGGCGCTCTGGGCTAGTTTGCAATAATCCTCTACGTAGTCTTTACCCTTGGGGCCTAGGCTTCCCGGTTCAACACGCACAGTAATTGTCAGTTTTGTCATTTGATTCATAATTTATTCCGCCCAGTTACCTCTGTAACTATGACATCTAACCCCGTATTTACCAGTTTAATCGACTGATTTCGGGAACAATTTAGTTTTTTTTAAGAATGACCTACGCGCGCTTGTTCGCGGTCAATTATCAACTTAAAATTCAGAAAATCGCCACTGTATGTCGTTGTAGGAATTATGGACATTGAAGATCTGAGAAAGTTTTTGGTGATAAGCCAGGACTGCAATTTACAAAACGCTTCGAAGAAGCTGAATTTAACGCCAAGTGCTCTATCAAAAGTAATCAAACGCCTTGAAAATGAATTTAACCAACAGATGTTTAAGCGCGAGGGGCGAAACCTAAAGCTAAACCAGCACGGAATCCAATTGCAGTCGCTCGCTATGAACCTTGTCCACGAAAGTGATCAGTTGATCAGTAAGTTCATGGGCAGCAAAATTAAACAAACCGTTAAAATTGCTGGCCCCTCTATTCTGCTGCAGCAGTTTCTACCGGCATTAGCTAGCTTGTTTCCATCTGAACAATTTGAAATACACGCAGAAACTGTATTTGAAGGAGAAGCAATTACCGCCATCAACAAGGGGCTAGCAGATATTGCATTGGTCACAAATGTCGCTATGAATCATCAAAGTAACCTGACCAGCATTGGCCTTTGTAACACTGAATTCCATCTATACGGCAACGTAAACCACAAGGTATTTAGAGAGCATAAAAATGGCGTTCTGGATAAGTCAGAGTTGCTTGCCTATGATTTTGTTGTTCCAATTGTTTCACCTTTTTGTGGCGAAGAACGAGGGCTAAGTTCAGATGGCTGGAAAGACGATTTATTGCCGCGAAATGTTCGCTACAAAGTCGATGATTTATTCACCTTAACCAAGTTTATCGACCAAGGCCTAGCGTTGGCATATCTGCCCGAATTTATGCAAAAGAACAATATGCGGAAAATCGAGTTAACCGAACCGTTATTAAATACCAGTGAGTCAATTCAACTCGCCTATAAACCGAGCCTGGCATTTGGTTGGCTAAACCAATTTATCGCTCGCTTGGAAATAGAAAAGCCGCATTGGCAGTCCTAAAACGCCGGTGTGGTCCAAATCCCGAGGTTGGTGTAACAGTCAATGCTATCCAATAACATATGAATACACAGACCGATTCCGACCCAACGAGTCTTGGATGGAATTGTCAGTAACAAATATCCCACGATAAAAGCGTGCTGGTGGAATGGATGGAAACCAATGCTGCAGCGCATGGGGTCATAAATGGGATCTGCGACAATATGATCGATATCCACGATCATTGTTGCAATTAAGACTAAAAAAGCGCCTCTCCATTTTGGGCCTGCAAATAATAATGCAACCGCCAATGGCACGATGAAGTGTAAAGCTATGTGAAAGATGTTTTTCTCCTTATTCAAACCGATATCTGATTGATCCGAATTCTGCTTCAAGGCATGATCCGGCACAACAAAAACCAATAAACGATAATAATATGAAAGTAATCTCTTTTAACATAAATGGCCTGCGCGCCAGACTGCATCAACTGTCTGCTTTGATCGACAAACACAATCCAGAAGTGATTGGTTTGCAAGAAACCAAAGTACATAATGAAGCGTTTCCTCAAGAGGACGTAGAAGCGTTGGGCTACAAACCGATCTTCCACGGTCAGAAGGCTCATTATGGCGTCGCTATGTTAGTTCGAAACGACTTGGTCGACAACATCGTTCAGACTCAAAAAGGCTTCCCTACAGATAATGAAGATCACCAAAAGCGTATGGTAATGGTCACATTAAAAATGGCAAGCGGCGAAGATGTCAGTATCCTGAATGGCTACTTCCCACAAGGCGATAACATTGAACACGAGATCAAATTCCCATACAAGCGTCAGTTCTATTCTGATTTAATGAATTATCTAGAAACAGAACAAGACAGCGGCAATAATGTCATTGTAATGGGTGATATCAACATCAGTCCGATTGATTTAGATATTGGCATTGGCGAACCAAACCGAAAACGCTGGCTTAAAACAGGTAAATGTTCATTCCAACCAGAAGAGCGAGAATGGCTATCGACGCTACTAAATTGGGGCTTTACCGATACATTCAGACACTTACACCCTAACGTCAGCGATAAGTATTCTTGGTTTGACTATCGCTCTAGAGGTTTTGACGACAATCGAGGGCTCAGAATTGATGTTGTTTTGGCGACAGATTCATTGGTAGAGCGTTTAACCGAAAGTGATATTGACTACGAACTTCGGGGTATCGAAAAACCATCTGATCACGCGCCAATCTGGTCAACATTCACGATATAACCGCTCTTAAGGAGTAAAATGTTATGAAAAAACTCATTCTACTATTAGCCGCTTTGTTGTTGACTACGACCAACGTTATTGCCCACGGTGCGGCTTGGAGTTTAGATAACACCAATTCTTCACTGCATTTTGTCTCTATCAAAAAAGATAGCATTGGTGAACTTCATCATTTTAAAGCACTTGAAGGTGGCATTGACCACCATGGCAACGCAAGCTTGATAATTGACCTTTCGAGCGTGGAAACCAACATCCCAATTAGAAATCAACGTATGCAAAATTTGCTGTTTGACACAGCAAAATTCGCAAAGGCCATTGTATCTATGAATGTTGATGTAAAACAGCTAAAAGCAATGCAAGCGGGCGAAACTCGTATTCTAGACGTTAAAGCTGAGCTGTCCTTATCGGGCGTTAAAAAAACGATTGATGCAACAGTGCAAGTTTTGAAAAACAACAACAGCGGAGTGACTGTGACTACTTTGTACCCGATTATTGTTAATGTAGCTGATTTTGGTTTGGAACCAGGTGTTAAAGCACTGCAGAAAATCGCTGGTTTACCGTCAATTGCAACGAGCGTCCCAGTGACTTTCAACCTAGTTTTTGTACCTTAAAACCCAATAAAAAGAGGCGGTCAACACCGCCTCTTTATCTAAATTTCAATTTAACTCGTTGTTGAACGCCTCTTGTCAATTCTGAGTTACTCTCTTTCAAACAAGCGCTTTAACAACTGAGCAAGATCCATATAAGTCAGTTTATGGCGAGCCTTGTTGTAGCTCCCCTCTGTTGGTCTTCGTGTGCCAGACTCAAGGTTTTTTTGCTTTACCTTTGATTCTATTTCTTTGTACCAAGACTGTAACCCTATCGGCAGCTTTTCGTTCGCTTGTTTGCCCAACACATAAAATGCATGCAGAGGTATAGACAAAATTAACAAGGACATTGCAAGCGTCAGATTAAGGCTGCTATCCCCCAAAAATTTCAGTTGGAAGAATGCAGTAAATATCGCGATGATTGGTGCGGTCGTCAGAGTAAGATCCGCCAACTTGACCACTCGTGTTTGCGGAAAAGCGACTAAATAAGGCTCTTGTTTTGGCCAGGCTTGACTAAATCGATAGCCGGTCTCAAAGGTTTTGAACAAAATTCTACTCACCTTTACTGATACTGTATAAGTTAAAGATAACGTAATATAGACCTTAAGCAAACTCAAAAATAACAAAGACACGTGCAATTTTTAACAAGGCGAACGTTATTAATTAGTTAGCTCACATTCCCGGAAAATAAGGGAAACATCGGCCGTTACGATCTTATCCACAAAAAAGATCAAAAAATGGCAATACATACTCACCCTGTAATTTAGATGAAAAAATTTAAATGAACTCGCTATCCCAGCGATAAATCACTGCGCAACTGCACCATGTTAGTGCTAAGAAAACTTACATGCCAAAATTCAACCAAATTATTTTGTTTATAAATTACATATAGTTATTAACTTGACCTAGGTTACTTAACATACTTATCCACAGAATCTGTGGAAAAAATTAATACAACTGCCATCATTGACTGGTACGCCATAAATTTTACGATTTTGCACTGACGTGTTTTTATTTTCATAGTAGTATTGAAAACAATTACCTTTATCTAATCGCCGGAGTGCGAATGCCTAAACAAACACTGCAACTGCTCAACAGAGAGTTTACCGTTCACAGCTTTCCGCCTGAAACCGAGGTCCCCGCAGCCGTATTAAAATCAGATGTGTTTTTTATCGGCAAGACCCATGATGAGCTTTCTATTGTTGCTGACTCAAATCTAACTCTGGACAGCGACGAAGAAGAAAGTGGTTGGCAAGCCCTAGAAGTACTTGGCCCTTTGGGCTTTTCACTCACGGGTATTTTGTCAAATATTTCCGGCGTATTAGCAAAGGCGGATATCAGTATTTTTGCAATTTCGACCTTTGATACCGACTATATATTGGTAAAAGCGGAAAACGTGCAACTGGCAATGGAAAAGCTAACGAAAGACGGATACACAGTCTTAAAAGACAGTTAACACATGGCCGTCGTTCGAATTAAATCCGTAGTTTCAATTTCAGACCCTACCCAAGCAGAAGGTGCGCCATTACTAGCGCCTGCGACTGGCCAGGTGGAGTGGCACCCTGCTTCGCCGTTACCATTATCCAGCGAGACCTTTTCCATAAAAATTGAAAACGACGCAGTGTATTCACCACTTAGTGCCATCATTACCAACATTCACTACAGTTTCGGAAAGATCGAATTAAAGACACGCTCCGGATTAATGTTTGAACTTGCGTTCCCCCAGTCTTACGAACGTTTTATGGGACAAGGAATTAAGCCGTTAGTTAAATCTGGAATGGCAGTCAAAAAGGGCCAACCCTTGTTGCATTTAGATCTATTTAAGATGAAAAACAACCTCTCGCAATTGTTGTTATTTGTTAAAGTATTCAACTTAAATATGTATAAGAAAATCCACGTACCTTATCGCTATGTCGAAGCACGACAAGACGCATTGGTTACGCTCGTTGTAAAAAAGAAGAAGTAAACTATGAGTAATATCACCATGTACGGTATCAAGAACTGCGATACCATCAAAAAAGCGCAAAATTGGTTAAAACAACAAGACATCGAATTTACCTTTCATGATTATCGTAAAGACGGTATTGAGAAAGATTGGTTGACAGCGGCTTGCAAACAATTGGGATGGGAGTCGGTTCTAAATAAACGTGGTACCACCTATCGCCAGTTGAGCGACGAAGTAAAATCAAACCTTAATGAAGAAGTTGCCATTGAACAAATGTTACTTGCACCAGCCATGATCAAACGGCCTATACTGAGTGTGAATGATGAACTTATCTTAGGTTTTAAAGCCGACCAATACCAAGCAAAGTTTGAGAAATAACATGTCAGAAACCATTGAATTAACCAAACAACTGATTTCAAGAGAGTCAGTTACGCCTGAAGATGCAGGTTGTCAACAATTGATGGCTAGTCGGTTGGAGACCTTGGGTTTCAATATTGAGTCTATGTTTTTTGTCGACACGTTAAACATGTGGGCTCGCAAAGGCACAGAAAAGCCAGTTTTTTGCTTTGCTGGACACACTGACGTCGTACCAACAGGTGATCCTAAACTTTGGAATACACCACCGTTTGAGCCGACGATCAAAGACGGTATGCTGTATGGACGAGGCGCCGCCGATATGAAAGGCAGCCTGGCCGCAATGGTTGTAGCGACCGAGCGCTTCGTTACCAAGCACCCAGACCACAAAGGCTCCATTGCGTTTTTGATCACTAGCGACGAAGAAGGCCCATTTATCAACGGGACGACTCGAGTGATCGATACGTTGGAGGCCAGAAATGAAAAAATTGATTATTGTCTGGTCGGCGAACCGTCAAGTACTAACTATTGCGGTGATATCGTTAAAAACGGTCGTCGAGGTTCTTTGACCGGCGATCTGAAGGTAAAAGGTATTCAAGGTCATGTAGCTTACCCTCACCTAGCGGACAATCCTGTTCACAGCGCAGCTAAATCAATGTTAGAACTCACAGAAATTGAATGGGATAAGGGCAACGACTATTTCCCACCAACGAGTTTTCAAATATCGAACATCAACGGTGGCACAGGCGCAGGTAATGTCATACCTGGCGAACTGGATGTCATGTTTAATTTCCGCTACAGCACCGAAGTTGACGCAGAGTACTTGGTAACCGAAGTCGAAAAAATCTTTGCGAACAATCAACTTAACTACGACATTAAATGGACGTACAACGGTTTACCTTTTATTACTGAAACCGGAAATTTTATTGACGCTGTAAACCAAGCGATTGAGGATGTCGTTGGCAAGCCGCCGACACTTTCAACCTCCGGAGGCACCAGTGACGGTCGTTTCATCGCCCCTACCGGTGCAAAGGTTGTTGAGTTAGGACCGTGTAATGCGACCATCCATAAGATCAATGAAAGTGTTTCTGTTGATGACTTAGAAAAGCTGACAGACATGTACGAAAAAATCCTCGAAAACACCTTGCTTTGAGGATTTAAACCTAAGCTATGAATAAACAAAGTCTATTTGGCATCGACAACTCGCACTTAATATCTTTGCCTAGCGGGCAAAGATTGCACCGAGAGATGGCAGCCGCTTTTGAAGAGCTCAAAGTGTCAGCGTCGGTGTCGGGCTTTGACTTAGCCATAGCATCTGGCTTCCGAGATTTTAATCGGCAGTTAAAAATATGGAATGGCAAGTATTTAGGACTTCGTCCGATATACGACGATGAAAATCGAGAATTAGATGTATCTCAACTCTCTGACTTGGAAAAAATTCAATCCATTTTGCGATTCTCCGCCCTTCCCGGCGCTAGCCGTCATCACTGGGGTACCGATTTTGACTACTATGACAAATCAGCAGTACCGGCTGATTACTCAGTTAAACTTGTCGGTGACGAGTATCTAAACAACGGACCATTTAATCCTCTGTACAGGTGGCTGTCAGCTAATGCCAAGGATTTTGGCTTTTATTTTCCGTACGACATCGATCGTGGCGGAATTAGCCCCGAGCCCTGGCATTTGTCCTTCCAACCAATTTCTGAAGCACTTACACGAGAACAAGAAGCCCATAGGGAGGCGCTGCGAGAATGGCTTGAATTGTCAGATATCGCGGGCCGTGATAGTGTTTTACTTCACTTCGATCTGATCATGGATCGTTACATTTTAAACGTAAATCGAATAACTTAACTTGTATGACCAGTTTCGCTTTGTTAATAACCTTGTTAGTCTTAGGGGTGATAATCGGTAATCTGATGTTACTGAAACACAGCGCTAAGTTTTCTATGAAGAACTTTAATCAAGACCCCATTGAGCGCGCGAGACAATCATTGGAAGAAAAAAAAGAGTCAAAAGTTCAGAATATTGACCGATAATTAGAATATCCGATGAATAATAATAACAAGGTAGACAACTACCAACTACAAGGTGAGATACTCTATGCAATTCACGATCAAGGCTCGGCTGATCATGATGTCTATAGGGCTAGTGTTAGTTCCATTAGCTCTCAGTGTATTTTTGACAGGTCAGAACTCCCTCTCTCTGGCAAATGAGGCGTTAACAGAGTCCAATCGAAAAGCGCTAATTTCAATTAGAGAACAAAAGAAACGACAACTCGAGAGTTTCCTTTCGACCATTGAAGGTCAGATTACCACGTTCGCTAGTAATTCAATGATAATAGGCGCGACGGATGAATTTACCTATTCGTTTGAAGATTACATTGGCGAGGTAAACAATGACAACGCCTCCCTGCGTCAATTCTATCAGTCTGAATTTGCACAAAAATATGAAACTTTGTCAGGAGAATCCATCGATATCAACGCGATTTTCCCACTAAGCGACACTAATCACTCCAGCCTGCAATCGGCCTATTTAGCTGATAACCCTAATTCGATAGATGAAAAGGATCTTCTACCTTACGCTGAAGATTCCTCTACCTATGGCAAGGTGCACGAAGCTTACCATGGAAGCATTCGCAACTACCTGCAAGAGTTCGGATTCAACGACATATACATCGTCGGTTATGACAACGGTGACGTGTATTATTCTGTGAAGAAAAAAGTAGACTTTGCTACCAACCTACTAAACGGGCCGTTAGCTGACTCAGGTCTTGCTCAGGCATATAAAAGTGCAAAGCAGTTGCAAGCAGGTCAAATCTTTACCACGTCTTTTTCTAATTATCTGCCGTCTTACGGCGCCTCTTCGGCCTTTATCTCCACACCCATTTACGATGGCGACTTAGCTCTTGGTGTACTGATTTTCCAAATGCCAATCGAGCGTATCACCACGATAATGACAGACGATGGTAAATGGCAGCAAGTTGGTCTGGGCCGCACTGGCGAGACATTTTTAGTTGGCGGCGACGGTACACTTCGCAGTGAACGTCGTCTTCTTGTGGAACAGAAATCGGCCTTTATCGCGCAAATCAAAGCCTCCTCGGGAAGTGATATTAGCCGCCAAGTGGACATCAGGAACAGTGGTGTTGGCTTAATTAAGATCAACAACCCCTACCTAAAACAAGCGTTTGCCAATAAAGATGGTTATGGAGACTTTATTAATTCACAGCAAAAGCGTGTATTGACCGCATACGCGCCGTTAGCGTTTGGAAGTGAGAGTTGGGCCGTGGTGGCACAAATGGATGCGGACGAAGCGTTTTCCTCCTACCACGAAATTCAAGACGATCTCATCTGGATGTCACTACTTACCGTCGTGGTATTTCTCGCGGCAGGAGGCAGCATCGGATTTTTAGTGTCAAAACGGATCAGTGACCATGTGGTTAGACTCTCAGATGTGATGGATGACATCTCTAAAGGTGAAGGCGATCTAACCGCCCGTATTGATTACGATGGCGAGAATGAATTTGGCGATATTTCTCGTTCTTTCAACGAAATCATCAAGAACTTCCATGGTTTAATTACAAAGATCAGAGATACCTCCCAACAAATATTGGTTGAATCTGATGTTGTTAACCAGGGTGCAAAAGCCAGTCAAGCTGCAATTCATTCACAAGTGGATGCTACCCGAAATACACTGACCGCGCTTGAACAATTTGAAGCCTCTATAGGCGAAGTGGCACGTAATAGCAGTGACAGTCAGTTAATCAGCGAAGCTGTCAACAAAGAGTGCTTACACAGCAGTCAAAGTGCACTCGAAGCGACTAATGACATTAAGAATTTAATGAGCAACCTTGATCAAACCTCAGGCGTAATTGACGATTTGAATACAGAAGTGAGTGATATTACCTCTGTACTAGATGTAATTACGTCGATTGCCGACCAAACCAATTTATTGGCTCTTAATGCGGCGATTGAAGCGGCAAGAGCTGGTGAACATGGTCGAGGTTTCTCTGTGGTTGCAGAAGAGGTAAGAAACCTTGCGCTTAGGACTCAGGAATCGACGGTTCAAATTCAAGAAAAGTTAGAAACCTTACACAAGATCACAAAAGGCGTGGTTAACAGCATGGACATAGCCAACAAAGTCGCCTCACAATCTGCCAGTAAAGTGACCGGTTTGAGCGTGACCCTTACTGGACTGTCTGAAAAGATTAATGAGATGGAGCACAATATTGAGTCTGTTGCGACTGCTATTGAACAACAGAGCCACACTATCGCCCATATCAACCAGAACATGTTAATGATTGACGAACAGTCACAGCACGCTGATAAACTCGCCATCGAAAACGAAACTGCGGCAGGTAAGTTAGCTAGAGTGTCTAACGATATCAACCAACACATTTCGCAATTCAAACTGGATTAATAGAAGGCCCATAACGGGCCTTTTTTTGGCTTCTCATTCAACTGGAAGACGGATTCGATTAGTAATACAAATGTAGAGCAGTCACATGTCTCGGATAATTACCTTCAGATCATAGATGTTCAAACAAAATTGAATGGAAGGAACATTATGGCTATAAAACTTACATGCGCTTACTTTTTATTGATGCTTCTGTCTGCGTGTAGTAGCACAGAAAAGTCGATTGCAACGAATGGATATGGAAATAACCCCACTTCAGATTACAAAACCGAATTAAAAAGTGCCGTTTGAAACCGAAGATCTAATCAAGATAAATACACATTTTTATGATGAGCCTGCGTACGGCGTCGGTATTAAGTATGACCACAAATTGCTCTCCAATGACAACATTTCTGTTTTTGTTTACCCAGTCAACTCAATGTTTTGGGATGATCATGTCGAAACAACCACAAGAGAAATGGCCACAGTTTTGAACGATATGAACCTAGCCGTAAAAAATGGAATTTACAGAGAAGCAACGAGCATCAGCTCATCTAAATACCAAGTTGAAGCTAATCAGCTATTATATGTTGGGCGTAAGTCGGAATTCCTAATAAAAGATCGCTACGATAACCAACGCTATTCTGTAGCGTATATTTTCATCGCCGAAGACAAGTTCGTTAAATTCCGAATTACCTTGGAAAGCCAATTATTGACAAGCTTTAACCCTGATTCCATCGTCAACTCAATTCTACCAAAAATTACTGTCCCAAAAGAGTCTGCTTATATGCAAAGTAAACGAGAGGCTCATATGAAAGCCATGACTCTGGAATTTATCGAATACCTAAAACAATCCTCAGAGCAAGACACTCGGAAGAATTAGAGTTTTGGTGTTCTCTAGCCGTAACAAACCAAGTTTCAATAGTTTTTTTAAGGCGCTTTCCAGACCAAGCATATTTTACTATTCGTATTAATCAGATTTATCGAAAAAACATTAGTATCAAAATTTGCCCATTGGAAGAACCATAAACTATAGTTTCATCTGTATAAATGACGTATTGAAAACAAGGACGGCTCATGTACCAATTTTTACTTTATGATGATGAAAGGCTAACTAAATTCGACTATAAAAAAAGAGACGCAATAATTCTTTCTGCCATCAAAAATTATCGTAAGGATAAACCAATCAACTTGATGCAGCGCATATACACTTTAAGTGCGATCAGTTTTGTTCCTGCCTTGTTCATACTATTCTTTACAAGCTTCAGTTTTTCTCTAGCTTGGTTTTTAGCGTCAATACTCATAGTTACATCTATATGGGCTCAGAGGGAAACGCCAAACATCCTTCCCTACATCGACAAAGAACTAAAAAATAAGAAAGTCGAATCAACATAGAAGGTTATCTAGTTGCCTTGAACATAAGGTGAGACTAGAAATTGTTGCTGACTGATTCAGCCTGTGGCGTGTTTTACTATTTCGATGTTAGCATATGGTTTTGGCAATTCGGAACAATTAAACGGGCATTGTCTGTCCGGTTTCTTTGAAATGCACCGCATTAAAGACGCTTTGACGGTACAATTTCCAAAGTAACTTCACCAACATTAAACCAAACAACACCGTCTTGAATTGTTATTTGGATTTGCATATTGCGCTCAACAATATTCGCCAACTGCTCTGCAACCTCATTTGGAAAGCTAAAGAAGTCAATGTTGTTCTTCATCGCCAGTTTACCCTGCTCTTTCTTCAAGTATTCTTCGAAAGCATTATCTGCGTATGCATAAACGCGCATTTGACGGGATTGATTACAGCCTTTTTTAACTCTTTGCTCAGAAGGTGTGCCGAGTTCAATCCACAATAAAACCTGGTCACTGTAGTCTTTCAACCATATATCAGGATCTTCAACTTCACTCAGGCCTTTGGTGAACTCCAACTTCTCATCTGCATTTAAAATAAAGGCTAAAACCCGCAACATCATGCGCTGATCACTCTCGCTCGGATGCCTTGCGATGGTCAACGAATGATCGGCAAAGTAGTTTCTATCCAAGTCCGTGATCGAGATATCTGCCTTAAAAATAGTCGCCTTTAATGCGTTGTTATCTTTATTATTTTTCAAAACTGTTTCAACCTGTTTTTTGAATGGCGCTGAGAATAGCATATTTCGTCTCAAAGCGTTATGGTCAACTCACTTTCGACTTTTCCAATTGTGCGGGAGAAGCTAGGCTACTTAGCTTTCATCAGTTCATCGCCGTTAAAAGCCACTTCAAACAAACACTGTGCTCCATATATTTGACTCAGTTTAGCAGTTAGATAGTTAACGTTTTCTCTTGCAACTTCTGTTTCTGGCTGAACAAAGTTGGCGACCCAGCCGCACAGCTTAGCGCCCGAATTTTGTATCGCTTGTGCAGTTAATAAGGCGTGGTTTAAACAGCCTAATTTCACCCCAACCACTAGCAACACCGGTAACTGTTGTGCTGCAACCCATTCTGACAATAATTCATTATTATTCAGCGGAAGTAACCAACCGCCCGCGCCTTCAATAAGTGTCACTTCAGCATCCGGTATTTGCGATAACACTTGGTTAAGCGTTTGCGAGGATAGCGTTTTTTGTTCTCGTTCCGCGGCAATGTGCGGAGCAATTGGTTCTTGATAAACAATTGGATTGATTTGTTCTATCGAATAATCGCCTTTACATGCTTTATGCAACATTGCGGCATCTTCATTGACTGCAACGCCGCCAAACTCTGCGTTCACCTCAGTCCCCGCAGAAATCGGCTTAAACGGAAAAACCGTCAATCCATTTTGTCGCATTTGTTTTGTGATTAAGCTTGAAACATAGGTTTTGCCGACCTCAGTATCGGTGCCAGTGACAAAAAATCGTTTCGGTAATAAATCTACCACTCACAGCCCTCTATTTAACTAATTCGATGAATAAGACTTGATATGTCGCTGGAATACGACCCGTTGCATCTGCAAATTTGTCAGCGTAACACCGCTCAAGTCGTTGCCATTTTCTTCGTGTCATTAGCCCTTTACTCTTACGCCCCTTGACGTAATTGGCGCCTAGTTGTTTAAGTTCTTTGGCAAGATCACGCACCGAGTCGAAGTACAAGGAGACTGGCTCATTAGTGATTCGACATTCAGTACACTTCAAAACTTTAAGCGCTTCTGCGATCTCGAGTTCAGATAAGTATTCATGTATATGTTGGTCGTTATCAATCTCAGCCCAAGCTTGTTCCAATTCAACTAAAGAGCCTGAAACGAGTGTCGACAGCACCGCTTTCTGTCCCGGTTTTAACACTCGTAGTATTTCTTCAATGACTTGTTGAAAATCACACCATTGAATCATCAAGCTACTGAAAACCATATCAAAAACAGCATCAGAAAAAGGCAACGCGTGACCATCAGCATTTACTCGCAATGAGGAATATTGATGTTGCGATAACATCTGCCGCGATAGATCAAGAGAAACGACCGTACCGGAATATTTAGAGAGTGACTCAGTAAACAGTCCTGGACCAGCCCCCAAATCCAACACGTGGTTGTTTGCTTCATTAGCTAAACTCAATAACTTTTCGCCAACATAACGCTGTAATTGGGCACCACAGTGATAGGTTTCTGCAGAATGAGTAAAGTGTCTAAGGACTTGAGTCGTTAAACCTCGACGTTCATGCTTATCAAACATTACAATCCTTTAACGCCATCGCCAATTTGTTCAGGTCTTGTTCAGTATGTTTGGCTGTGATCGTAACGCGCAATCTCGCTGTTCCTCTGGCAACCGTTGGATAACGCATAGCACTTAACCATATACCTTGGTTTCGGCAATGTTGAGCAACGTCAACCGCTTTCTGTTCGTCGCCAATGACGATGCCTTGAATTGCGCTATCGCTTTCCAACAATTGATAAGACATTGGCGACAATAAGCTGCGGAATGTTTCTATGTTGGATTTGAGATTAGTTCTCGCACTATCAGCGGCCATTACCCTGTCTATATTCCTCTCAGCAGCCAACGCCTGAATCGGAGAAAGATGGGTAGAGTAAATATATTCTTTGGAGAAATTCGTCAAGTACTCGACGATTGACTCATGAGCAATAACAGCAGCCCCTTGCGCCCCGAGCGCTTTACCAAAGGTAACGATATGGATGGTTTCTTCAGAATATGTCGCACCAGTTGCTTGAATACTGCCGGCACCAGATGCCCCTCGCACACCGATACCGTGTGCATCATCTATCAGTAACAGACTGTCATTTTGTTGGGCGAAGGCTTGCATCGACGTTAAGTCTGGCGAGTCGCCATCCATACTAAACACACCCTCAGTTGCGATCAGATTAGCGTTTGTGCGGTTAGTTTTTTGCAAAAACAAGCGCTGCAAATCGTTTATATCGTTATGTTTAAAACGAACCTGCCGACAATTACCTTTGGCTTGCACCGAACTCCCAGATTCCAATAAAGACGCATGATTCAGCTTATCCTGAAAAAGAAACGCGTTACCACCCCGGTGATTGAACAGTGCATTTATAACGCCACTATTGGCGGCAAAACCAGAACTAAACAAGACACAGGAAAAGTCAGAAGGCACTTCCAGCCATGTTAACAATTTGCTCTTCAGGGCTTGGTGATGATGCTCACTTCCAACAACTAAAGGGCTGGAGGTTGCACCATAACCTGCTCCCGAAATAGGCGCTCGATTATCTTGAGCAATGCCTAAATAATCGTTGCTTGAGAAGTTAAGGTATTCACGGCCTTTGAATCCCAATTTACTCGCTTGTACAAAATCAAAATCATTAACCGTTCTCAATAACCCTTGTTCTTTTCGAGCGTCCAGCTGTTGTTGTATCTGCTGTTTAAACATGGATTAGGCCGGATAGAACAACTCTTTCTCTTCCGGTTGTTGCTGTTCCTGCAACTGTTGCATCAAAGCCGCTTCTTTAGTTTCATCTGAATAGTCTTTCGTTTGCTCAGAGTTGATACCAAGCTTTTTGAACAGCTTGCGGTCAAAATGCTCATCTGGGTTAGCTGTGGTAAGCAGTTTACAGCCATAGAAAATAGAATTAGCGCCAGCCATAAAGCACATTGCCTGCATCTGTTCATTCATGCCCTCACGCCCTGCTGAAAGACGAACATACGACTTTGGCATCATGATACGAGCAACTGCGATGGTACGGATAAATTCAAAAGATTCTAAATCGTCAACAGAATCCAGTGGAGTGCCTTCAACCTTTACCAACATGTTAATTGGAACGCTTTCAGGGTGACGTGGTAAATTAGCCAATGCCATCAATAGACCGTAACGGTCTTTTGCACTCTCGCCCAGACCAACGATACCGCCAGAGCAGACATTCATCCCTGCGTCTCTAACGTTTTGTAACGTATTCAAGCGGTCTTCATACGTTCGCGTAGTGATGATATCGCCATAATATTCAGGAGACGTATCGAGATTGTGATTGTAATAATCCAAACCTGCTTCTTTTAGAGCCTCCGCCTGCTCTTTGCTCAACATCCCCAATGTCATGCACGTTTCTAATCCTAGTGCCTTCACACCTTTTACCATTTCGATGACATAAGGCATGTCGCGGTCCTTGGGGTTACGCCATGCGGCTCCCATACAGAAACGAGTTGAGCCGATTTCCTTGGCTTCTTTTGCGCGTTTTAGTACCTTTTCAACTTCCATCAAACGTTCTTTTTCTAAACCTGTGGAATAGCGTGCGCTTTGCGGACAATATTTGCAGTCTTCTGGACAAGCTCCGGTTTTAATCGACAACAGAGTGCTGACTTGCACATGGTTTGGATCAAAGTGTTCACGGTGAACCAATTGTGCTTTAAACATTAAGTCGTTGAATGGCATTTCGAACAGAGCTTTTACTTCGTCTAGTTGCCAGTTATTGCGTACTTCAGCAGTCATAATGAAACCAATTAAGAAATTTATAATGAATTTTTAGACGTGCTAGTCTATCCTCCGCCCCAATATTGTCAATTTAATAAGAATACACAAGTTTACATATGGTTAATATATGAGCAAATTGATTGAATTTGACCGTCAACATGTATGGCATCCTTATACTTCGATGGTAGATCCGTTGCCGTGTTATGAAGTGGAATCTGCTGAAGGCGTCTATATCAACCTTAACACTGGTGAAAGATTGATAGATGGCATGGCCTCTTGGTGGTCCGTGATACACGGTTACAACCACCCAACGATAAACGCCGCGATGAAGAAGCAAATTGATACGGTCTCTCACGTAATGTTTGGAGGCTTAACCCATCAACCGGCTGTTGATTTATGTGCGACTCTGATTGAGATCACGCCTCAAGGACTGAACAAGGTGTTTTTAGCTGACAGTGGCAGTGTTGCGGTTGAAGTAGCGTTAAAGATGGCAATTCAAACCCAATTAGGCCGTGGATTTAAAGATAGAAACCGCTTTGTCACAATCAAAAACGGTTATCATGGCGATACATTTGGTGCAATGGCGGTTTGCGATCCACAAAATTCGATGCACAGCTTATACAGCGGAATATTGCCGCAAAACTTCTTTGTCGAGGCCCCGAGTACATCGCCAAATGAAGTTTACAACCCAGCAGATATCGATTGCCTAAGACAAACATTAGAAAACAATTATGAATCAATTGCCGCACTTATATTGGAGCCCGTAGTTCAAGGGGCTGGTGGCATGCGATTTTATCACCCTCAGTTTCTTGCAGAAGCGAAAACACTTTGTCAGCAATACGGCGTACTGCTAATAGCAGATGAAATAGCGACAGGTTTCGGACGCACCGGAAAGATGTTTGCTTGCGAACATGCTGATATCACACCAGATATTCTTTGTCTTGGTAAAGCCATCACTGGCGGATATATGAGTTTGGCAGCCACTTTATGTACAGATCAAGTGGCTAAAGATATCAGCCAATGTGACGCGGGCGTCTTAATGCACGGACCGACATTTATGGGCAACCCCCTCGCCTGTGCCACGGCCAATGCAAGCTTAAAATTACTTGTCGAAAATGACTGGCAAGGTCGCGTTCTAAATATCGAAGAAAAATTGCTCTCTGGCCTTGCCCCGGCCAAAGCTTCGCCATTGGTTTGCGATGTCCGAGTTTTTGGCGCTATTGGCGTAATTGAAATGAAAAAACCAGTCAATCAAGCTGAAATTCAAAAATCTTTCATTAATAAAGGCTTGTGGTTACGACCTTTTGGCAAACTAATATACGTCATGCCTCAATACATTATGACCGATGAGCAGCTTCATCAATTGACTCAAGGCATGTGCGAGGTGATTTCCGAGTTAGACGGCTAAACCAGGAAAGTGGTCCTGAATGTGCAGTGCGTGGGCCACATTGTATTCAGCCTTTGACAACTCGCCATAAGCAAAATGTTCTGCCAATGGACCACTATGGTTAAGATATCTATCAATCACCGCAACGAGTTGCTGTTTCGCTTCCTGTTCACTTAGTCCAATTGGTAAAGTTTGCGCCCCTGGTATCGGCTCATTCACATCGTGATGCATAGTGGCAAACCATTTAAACGCCGAAAACGCTGTGTTTCCTAGACTGTTTTTGAATAAATCTGATTTATGGTTTGGATAACCTAATATCGATAACTCTATGCTCTGTGCACAGTGCAAATATGCAAACACATTACCCGCACTGCTGACGGTTTTAAAATCGTTATTGGCTAATACATCTCGAAGTCGTTGCAATGAGACCGTTTCACTTTGCATGCTTATAGCGGCGATTGGTGTTGCTACGACCATTGACGCGGCTGCCAGTTTAATAAACTCTCTTCTTTGCATGGTTACCCTTAGCGGTCAGTTAATACGTCACAACACCGACAAATGCGGCGCTAACGAGCAATAAGAATACTTGATTGTATCGGCGGAAATCTGTTTTACGTTTTAATCTAAAGTTGTTAAATATTAACGTCATAACACTGATACCGATGCACACATACAAACTTAAAATCATCCAATCGCGGAGACTGTTCACCCACCCTAAGCGCACAGGAATGTCGTGCATTTGATGAATGATGGTATTCATTTCCGGGCGGGCGTAATGAAAAAAGATCAACGCAACCAAAAATACGCCCCATGAGATCACATTCAAAAGGTTTACAAAATGACTGACAAAGTCAGGTCCTTTTCGTCTATCGACGCCATCCCACATATATTTAATTTCCAAAACTGCTGAATATTTAGTCGGACTATTGTAATCCGATCAGATTACATTTAATAACGCTTGTATATAAGTTTCAACTAAGTAAGATTACGCTCTATTTAATTTTATTCTTGACCCAATAACAGACCGAGAAAAATGGCAGATTATTCAGTAAAAACTTTATTAGCTGGTGATGTAACAGCAGGACAGGAAGTGACGGTAAAGGGTTGGATTCGCACAAAGCGTGATTCAAAAGCCGGCATTTCATTTTTAGCTATCCACGATGGTTCGTGTTTCGACCCAATCCAAGCCGTAGTACCTAATGAACTGAATAATTATGACGACGTTACTAAATTGACTACAAGCTGTTCAGTCATCGTAACGGGCGTACTTTCTCAATCAGAAGGTAAAGGCCAAAGCGTTGAAATTCAAGCTACAAAAGTTGAAATTGTTGGTTGGGTAGAAAATCCAGACACTTTCCCAATGGCAGCAAAGCGCCACTCGATTGAGTATTTGCGTGAACACGCGCACTTGCGCCCACGCACAAACATCATTGGTGCAGTCGCTCGTGTACGTAACTGTTTGTCACAAGCTATTCATCGCTTTTTCCACGAGCGCGGTTATTATTGGATCAGCACTCCAATCATTACAGCGTCAGACACAGAAGGTGCCGGTGAGATGTTCCGCGTATCTACTTTGGATATGGTTAACATCCCACTTACAGATAAAGGCGATGTTGATTACACCCAAGACTTCTTTGGTAAAGAAGCATACCTTACAGTATCGGGTCAGCTAAACGGCGAAACATATGCTTGTGCGTTAAGCAAGATTTATACGTTTGGTCCAACGTTCCGAGCAGAAAACTCGAACACGTCTCGCCACTTGGCTGAGTTTTGGATGATCGAACCAGAAGTAGCGTTTGCTGATCTAAGCGATATCGCGCAGTTAGCGGAAGACATGCTCAAGTATGTCGCCGCGGCAGTATTAAAAGAGTTGCCTGACGATATGCAGTTCTTTGCCCAGCGAGTAGAGAAAGAAGCGATTACTCGTCTAGAAAAATTGGTTAGTTCTGAGTTTGTTCGTATGGACTACACCGACGCCATTGAAATTTTGAAGAACTGTGGCAAGAAGTTTGAATTCCCAGTTGAGTGGGGAATCGATTTAGCGTCAGAGCACGAAAGATACCTGGCAGAAGAGCACGTTGGTGCACCAATCATCATGCAAAACTACCCTAAAGACATCAAAGCCTTCTACATGCGCCAAAATGACGATGGTAAGACGGTTGCAGCGATGGACGTATTAGCGCCAGGCATAGGTGAGATCATCGGTGGTTCTCAGCGTGAAGAACGTCTAGATGTTTTTGATCAGCGCTTAGAAGAAATGAACTTATCGAAAGAGGATTACAGCTGGTACCGCGATCTTCGTCGTTACGGCACAGTACCACACTCAGGTTTTGGTCTGGGCTTTGAACGTCTAGTCGCTTACGTTACTGGCATGCAAAACGTGCGTGATGTAATTGCGTTCCCACGTACTCCAGGTAATGCTAACTACTAAGCATACGCGCTAGGAATTAAAATGAACCTATTAGGTATAGAATTAAACAATAAAGAAGCTGTACTTTGCTTGTTAAGCATCGACAGCGGCTTGTTTAATGTAAAGGAATGCCGAACCAGAGGCATTCCTTTAACAAGTAGCGAAACGTCGGAAGGCGTGATCGACTTCCATAACAAAATAAAGAAGCTGATAGAAGACTATAAAGTCGAGGTCATAGCCATTAAGCAACGCCCTACTAAAGGGAAGTTTTCTGGTAGCGCCAACAGTTTTAAGATGGAAGCTGCGATACAGCTAATCGAAGGGGTTACAGTTGACTTAATCGCCAACACGGAGATCAAGGAAACCCTTAAGAAAAACCCGTTGGAATATGCAATGAAGGATTTGGAACTGCGCCAATTCCAAGAACAGGCTTTTAATACGGCTTATACCTATGCTTTGAGGAGCGCTTAAGTCACAAGGCCAAGAACAAAGAGTATATCCATGAGTAAAAAAGTATTAGTTGTTGATGACGCTCAAGACATTTTGAATTTATTCGAACAACTACTCAATCAATTGGGTTATCAGGATATTACCTTAGTGTCTAACGGCACTACTGCGATGGAAGCATTGAAAAAACACAAATTTGATTTGGTGTTTTTAGATATTGAACTCCCTGACATGGACGGGAAACAAGTTTTAGATCAGATACAAGTGTCTTATCCGTCGATTCCAGTTGTTATGTGCTCCGCACACAACACGGTTGAAAATGTAAAACTTACATGGGATATGGGTGCGAAAGGATTTTTAGCTAAGCCCATTTCTCCACACAAACTGAAAAACCTTCTAAAAAGGTTAGGCATGATTGAAGAACAAGTCGCTTAATAGCGACTTGTTTGCCGTCTGCCATAATAACAACGAGACACTGCACTTCACGCCCTACACTTCTATGACCACGACTTTAATCAACAAAAACAACAACGTCACTGTTGGAAAACAACAGATAAATATCCTTAGCGACGCCAAAGACTATTTCGCGTGTTTGCTTGAGCAAATAGCGGCGGCTAAATCTAGAATTTATATTACAGCGCTCTATCTGCAAGACGATGAGGCTGGAAGAAAGGTCATCGATGCTCTATATGAAGCGAAGCAGGCAAACCCAGATTTAGAAGTAAAAGTTTTTGTTGATGCCCACCGTGCGCAAAGAGGTTTGATCGGTAGTGGAGATAAACTCGGCAATCGCGGACTGTATCTAAGTAAAGCCGAGCACTATAAACATCCGATAGATATCCATGGTGTCAGTGTTAAAGGGAAAGAGATATTTGGCGTACTGCATTTAAAAGGCATGGTGTTTGACGATAAATTACTATACACCGGCGCAAGCATAAACGATGTTTATTGTCATCAAGGCGACAAATATCGATTAGATCGCTATTATCTCATCCAATCACACGAACTGACCAATAGCTTTTGTCAGTATTTATTGGTTAATTTTGTAGAGACTGGTTTCGCTGCCAAACTCAACAAACCGAACTTCCCTGATCTTTTGGAAATCAAAAAGATCGTTGCTAAACAAAAGCCCAGATTAGCCAAAGCAAAATATTCAGTTGCTAGCACGGGTAAAGCCGATACAGACAATGCCATTCAAATTGAGCCTTTGGTTGGCTTTGGTAAGCGCCGCAATGGACTCAATTCGACGATACGCAAAACCATTCAACAATCACAACACTCTTTAGTGATTTTTACCCCTTACTTTAACCTCCCAAAAGTGCTGGTTCGGGACGTGGCCAAAGCGCTCAGGCGAGGGGTCAAAGTTACGATCACAGTGGGTGACAAAACAGCTAACGACTTTTATATTGCCGACCAATCAAAGTTCAACACCATCGGTATTGTTCCTTACTTGTATGAAATGATGTTGTATCGATTTGTGAAACGTTGGCAAAAGTTTATCGATAAAGGCACCCTTACTATTCGTTTGTGGAAACATGAAGATAACAGTTACCACCTAAAGGGCTTGATAGCGGATGACCGATACCACTTAGTCACTGGCAGCAATATTAACCCAAGGGCATGGGCATTAGATATCGAGAATGGATTGTTGATTGATGATCCTCAAGGCCATCTAACGGCGGATGTCAGTTGCGAACTCCAGAATATCTATGACGACACAACCATTGTGAAGTCATGTCGAGACATTGAAACTGTTCGAGACTATCCTACCAAGCCACAAAAATTATTGAAAAGATTGCGTTTAACGCAAATAGATAAGTTGCTGAAAAATCTACTTTGATCGAACGTACTGTCACTGCGATTTGTGCGCGAGGCGAGCAGCATTGTCCTCCCAGTTCTGGCCGTCAAACTCTACAATATTAATGGTTTCCGGCCAGGTATCTAAACAGCGCAGATTTACGTCAATGCCATCAGGATTAGACCGTGGAATGTAAAACGGCTTTATTCCACATCGCTTGCAAAAATAGTGTTTGGCAACTCCTGTATTAAATTGATAACACGATAAATCCGGGTGTTCACTAAATGCACCGTAATTGTCTAGCGAAAACTTAGACAAAGGTAAAATGACGTGTAGAAAGCCAGTCTTGTTGCAAATGGAACAGTTGCAATCTTCCACTTCAATAGACTCTTCCAAATCGACCTCAAATTTGACGGTGCCGCAATGGCAACTTCCTCGGTGTCGCATGATCTCTCCCAAATTCAGTAAAAATAGCGTTTTGACTTTCTAAAGGTTTACAAATTTAGAGGAATTCATCGTTTTTGCATAGTTTTGTTACAAGGTTGTCTCAGTAAAGGGTTTAAAAAAGATGGCGAAAGCCTATTATATAAAGGTAGCGATCTTTGCCCCGACCTTCATGGGCAGTAGACAAATTAAGTCGGAAAATTTATGCAAAGCGAATTGAGAACAAATAAAAATTGGTTTACCGATCTATTAAGAGCGTGTTGGGGAGTAATTAACTTCACTCGCAATATGATCTTAAACATCGTCTTTTTATTGATTTTGGCTGTCATCCTAATGGCGTTTGCAGCCAGTCAACCAAAACCAATCGACATCAAAACCAATAGCGTGTTAAAACTGGCTATTGTAGGCGACGTAGTAGAAGAGCTAACGTTTGTAGATCCTTATGACGAAGTCGTAAATGACGCTCTGGGAAGAAACAATCGTGCGCCTGAAACCCTTCTTGTTGACGTGTTAGAAACGTTAGAATACGCCGAAACAGACGATAACATTCAGTCAGTGCTATTAGACTTGCAAGGGCTTCGCTCTGCTGGCTTGAGTAAATTGCAAGAAATAGGCATCGCTATTAACCGATTTAAGGAAAATTCCGGTAAACCTGTAATCGCTTATGGCGATTATTTCAGTCAAGGCCAGTACTATTTAGCCTCTCATGCCGACAAAATCGTACTCCACCCTATGGGGGCGATTGGGTTAGACGGCTTCGGCAGATACCGCATGTACTACAAGTCAGCTTTAGAAAAACTGAAAATTAATTCTCACGTGTTTAGAGTCGGAACTTACAAGTCAGCTGTCGAACCGTATTTGCGCGACAGCATGTCAGACGCCGCGAAAGAGTCAAACAAAATGTGGATGGGGCAACTGTGGGACATGTACAAAGCTGACGTGACAGCGGCCAGACAAGCAAGCAATGTCGAGTTTGTCGAAACCTTTGACGGCTTTCTTAGTAAATTTAAACAAGTTGATGGTGACTTTGGCCAGTTCGCACTGCAAAACATGTGGGTAGACGAGCTGATGAATCATCAGCAGTTTGATCAATTTATGGCTGATCAATACGGAATAAATAAAAAAGTCCGTTATGTCGATAACCGCACATACCTCGCTTATATCGGCAATCAATTAAGTCCAGAAACAACAAACGCTAATGTCGCTATCGTTGTCGCCAAAGGGACGATTTATGATGGCAAACGCAAGCCCGGTGAAATTGGTGGCCATAGCACTGCAGAACTGTTGAAAAAAGCGCGACAAGATAGAAATGTTAAAGCGGTAGTTTTACGAGTAGATAGCCCCGGTGGTTCCGCCTTTGCTTCTGAAATTATTCGAAATGAAATAGAACAGTTAAAACAGGCCGGAAAACCAGTGGTCGTGTCAATGAGTTCGTTGGCAGCGTCAGGCGGTTATTGGATCTCTGCATCAGCAGACGAAATTTGGGCAGCTCCCACAACAATCACTGGCTCAATCGGTATTTTTGGCATGTTCATGACTTTCGAAGATACACTTTCTGAATATTTGGGCATTCATACGGACGGTGTAGCGACTACAGAAATGGCCGGCCTGTCACCCTATCGCAAGCTTGATCCACAAATGGGCGATGTCATTCAATTAGCGATCGAACAAGGTTACGACCGCTTTATTTCTTTAGTTGCTGACGAGCGAGAAATGTCCAAAGTGGATGTAGATAAAGTTGCGCAGGGACGAGTATGGTCAGGACAAACCGCCTATGAATTTGGCTTGGTTGATAAACTGGGTTATTTCCAGGACGCAATCAACTCAGCGGCTAGTATGGCAGAGTTGGACGACTATCAGATTAAATACATGCGTGAATCATTGTCACCAATGGAAATGTTTATGCAGGAACTGTTTGAAAGCTATGGGCCAACGCCAGAAGTTTCTAGTGTTAAGGCGGGCGAGTTAACTGACGTCTTGCAACAGATATTATCCAAAACCAGCAGTTGGACCAAGTTTAACGATCCTTTGGGCATGTATGTTTACTGTTTAGAGTGCGGCGAGTTATAACTTTTCTTGTAATCTAAGCCCTGCCGAATTTACAATTAAGCCCTGCAATTATGCCGGGCTTTTTTAATGTCAAATAAGAAAATATATATCGCCTATACGGGCGGTACCATAGGGATGAAAAAATCCCCAAACGGATATATACCAGTAGAAGGATACATCACCAATGTAGTGAACTCGCTGCCCGAGTTGCACCGAGCAGAAATGCCCGCGTTCACTATCAAGGAATACTCACCATTGCTGGACTCCAGCAATATGACACCAAATGATTGGCAAACGATTGCTGACGATATTAAGCGACACTACTCTGATTACGACGGCTTTGTCGTATTGCATGGAACAGACACCATGGCTTACACCGCCAGCGCCCTATCCTTCATGTTTGAGGATCTGGACAAACCGGTTATTGTCACAGGCAGTCAAATCCCTTTATCAGAGATTAGAAGCGATGGCCAAGCAAACCTGCTTAACGCCTTGTATCTTGCGGCGCATTATCCTATCGCGGAGGTGGGTTTATTCTTCAATAATCACTTGTTCCGTGGAAATCGAAGCACAAAATCAAATTCTACCGGATTCGAAGCGTTTTCTAGTCCAAATTTTAAACCCCTGATCACCGCCGGCATCGATATTGAGGTCAAACAAGGCCAAATACTTGCCAGCGAGTGCAAAAGCGAACTGAACGTCACTTCAATTCAAAATCAGGAAATAGGTGTTGTCAGCCTCTACCCAGGCATTTCGCCATTGGTTGTGAAAAATACCTTAGCGCAGCCAGTAAAAGCACTGATTATTCAAAGTTATGGTGTTGGTAACGCGCCTGAAGATCCTGCTTTGTTAGCGGAAATCAAAACCGCGCATCAACGAGGTATTCTGGTGGTCAATCGAACACAGTGTTATAGCGGCACAGTCAATATGGATGGTTACGCCACCGGTCACGCACTTAAGGACGCTGGCGTTCTTTCAGCCAAGGATATGACGCTGGAAGCGTGTTTAACCAAGCTTCACTACATCTTGAGTCAAAACCTAGATTACCAACAAAGCAGAACGCTGTTTGAAACTGATTTACGTGGTGAAATGACATAAAAAAAGGCTGGATTAACCAGCCTTTTTATCAAAACAATTTTTTGAGTCGCTCGAGCAAAACTCTGTCCTGCTCTGAAAAAGGCCCCGCTGCCAACCAGTTTTCCAACAGTTCATTTTTGTGATATTCAACGCCCTGTTCCATCTTCGCAGTTAACATTTCCATCTGCACTTGATTGCGAAGCGCTTTATCTTGGGAGCTATTCTCAACCCCTTGCTGGATTTCTAATTGTAGAGTAACTTTTTCTCTATCGAACTGACCAGAATTGTTTAGTGCGCTTGTCCACGCTGGCTTCAATGTCGACAAATCTGCAGCATCGCCGGCAATCAGGTTTTCGATAACGATAAATAAATCAATAAACACCTGTCGCTCTTTAACCTTTCGAAACTCAGAAACTCTATCATCAGCCATTTTCTGTAACTTGGTTTGTTGCTTTTTCAGTTTTTCAAAAGCACTACGAGACATACCAGTTAGAGGCTCCAATAACTTCACGAGTTCATCGGTCGCTTGTTTGACACCCGCAACATCTGTTGCAGACTGTATTTGCGAATCAAGCAGTTCAAGCTCCTTCGAAACAGTTTCAACTTTGAGCTTTTCGGCTTCAGACGCGTCGCTGCGTTGTTTATCACGTTGCTCAAAAATCGGATTATTAATTGTTCTAAACGCTTTCCATAACTTTTGATCTTGGTTGCGACCAGCGAAACCAATCTTTTGCCACTTCTGTTGCAACGCCTTCAGTTTAACAATCTTTTCCTCGACAGAAAGTTCACTTGAAGCAACCTGTTCCGCCTCATCTAAAACCGCTCGCTTGCCCTGTTCATTGATTTTGTGATGATCGTTTATCGCATTGCGAATCGATTTTGTTACAGACTGATATTTATTGTTTAATTCGTCTAATACTTCTCGATCAACATGGCCAATTTCTCGCCAAAGTTTCGTCATTTTCACAAAAGCATACTCTACCTCACGCCAGTCAGTGACCTCAGAAGACTGTAAGTTCGTCCACAACATCGTAAGATTTTCGACAATCTGATTTTTGGCTTTTAGATTGTCCGCTCTTTCATCTTCGAGTGCTTTGTAATGTTCGCGACATGGTGCGAACGCGGCCTCACTGAACTGATCGAATTGAGCATTTGCCTCGTCATTTTCTTCGCCAAACAAGCCCAATGACTGCCAATTACTTCTCAACATTCGAACACGATGCGCCTGTTCAGTAGGGTCACTCAAGGGATTTTCCGCCAAACGCTGAATGTCAGCCAAAATTTCTTGCTGTTTAGGTCCCGAAATAGACTGTTGCAGCTCGCGCAAAGAGTTCATTTGCTCCTGCGCGAGTAACCATTTATTTTCAACCAATGCGCTTTGTTTAGAGTTAAGTTCTTTGTGCCAGAAGCCAAGTTTTTTATAAAGGCCAAACGCATTATTGTAACGGCCTTGTTCAATTAAACTTTGTAACTCAGAAAGTTTGCGTTTGAACTGTGAGAACAATTGATTCTGCTCTTTTTCCAACGGTTTAACGACAGCAAACCATTGTCGATCTAAAGACTCAAACTCTTGTAGAGTTGCTTGTGGCAATGCAATGTCGACTTCTTTGGTGTTTTCAGACCAAATGCGTTTCAGATCGTAATATTGATCAGCAACTAAATTGTACTCTTCAATATTCTGTGGGATAGAAAGCGCTTCTAATTGCTGCAAAATATGCTCTGCATTTACGATACATTGCTTTATCAACGGAACTTGACTCGCTCGCTTAAGTACTTTGTGGGCTTTGTCTTTTAGCCAATCACCATCTTCGTTGGTCAACGACTTGTCCGCACAAGCGGTCAGTACGTTATCAACTTTACCGGCGACCTCCTCATGGTTGAGTTCCGAACGAGCAGCAATCGCTTCCGTAATAGACGATTCGATTTCTAATAATGCACGCTTAATGTCAGCTGCGTTTTCCTGCTGCTGAGCTAGTAGCTGCTGTTCTTGTGTTTGCTGTTCATAAGCTTGCTTTAGTGGCGCGGTGACTCTTTCTAGTTGCGACTGAATTTGAGAAAACTTCTCTGTTAACTCTTTTTCCACTTCGTTTGATAACGCGTCAAATTCTTTACTGGTTTCATCCCATTGCTCAGCAAGCTCTTCTCGCTTTGATACGATAAGCTGAAAATCTTGTTTCTCTTTTAAAGAATTAATTTGTGCTAACAGCAACCTCGCCTGTTTTTCTATTCGAACTGGTCGCTCTTTTTGATCAGTGATTGTATGTAATTTCCGCTCGACGGCTTCTAACAGCTCACCTTGCAAACGTTTTTGAACTTTGCGAAGCTGATTATCATCAGTTAATCGCTCAATCAGCGCCATCCGCAGCGATAAAGGCAACGCATCATTGAGAATGCCACTAACAATGATTGGTGTTTTATTTAAACGCTCAATGACATCCAAAGTTAACACTTCGTCTTCAAGCTTAAAAACAATCTTCTCTAAAAGAGAAGATTTATTGCATTGCTGAATGAATTGTTGTTTAAGTTTATTGTCGAGCCTACATTCCCTTTCACCACTTAACGCCTCAACAATGACCTTCTCTGCATGCCGCTGTATCGCAGGACTGCTGTCATTTTTATAAGCCTGCCACCAAAGTGAGAAATCATTTAGTTTGTCTAGAGTCGCTCTACGAACTTTGTCGTCACCGTCATTAAACGCAAGTTCATGAAAAACTGCTTTATTGCCTGAATCCGATAATTCTAGTTCGGCGACCGCTGCAAGTCGGTCACTGACTTTTTCACTGAGCCACTTTTTCTTTTTAAACAGAGTCTTAAATATCATCTTGATCAAACCTTGCAATGTCGTTCTCTGCTAAAAACTCTTTTTTCAGCTCGCGCTTGGACTTTACCACCATTTCTCCGTCGTCACCGATAGTGAAATGCTGGTTTGATTTCTCTATTTTTGCTTGATAAGCAAGCACCAGTTGCAGGGCATTGTCTCTTTGCTCTTGGCTGAGTTTTGTACCATTTTGCCACTTACCTGTTTCTACTGCGTACTTAAGATTCTCAAAGGTTTCTGGCGTTAGATTTTGCAGCATTTGCTCTAAGTTCATTATTACTTCCTACGCTTTGCCAAAATGATCCGGATTCGACTGACGATACCCCAGATAAAGCCAACCGCAATGCTCGCCCAAGCGACGGTGTACTGAGGCGTAGACTGATCTTCTATGGTATTTACTGAATAAACACCTGCAAATATTAAGACCATGGCGATAATCAGATGTGTTTGTAACGACTGATTATGTTTTAAAGAACGAATCTTACTCAGTGATGCCAGCTTATCTTCTGACATTTCTGTCATATCAAGTTCGCAGTGTGGGCACACTTTATGTTTGTCAGAAATGCTATTGTTGCATTGTGGGCATTTAATGATCGCCATAATACTTACCTCAAAGGAAAATCTTTTTACACAGGGTATAAACGCAGAAAAGCACCTGAAAAGATCAGGTGCTTTTTATTACTTCAAATCAAAATTGAGTCTATTTATCAGAGCCATGCTCTTTGTTAAATTTGTCCCAATAGTCATTTACAGTTTCTTTCATTTCTTTATGTAACATCACAATACCAAACAAGTTTGGTAAGGTCATTACAACAATAGCAACGGCTGCCAATGTCCAGATAAGTGTCGTATCTGCAGCCGCAGCCCATGCAAAGCCCACACAATAAATAACGCGATAAGGCATAACGGAACGCGGCCCCAACAAATAGGTCATTGCACGGTCACCGTAGTAAGACCAAGCGATTGCGGTAGAAAATGCAAATAACAACAGACCAATTGTCACTATGTATTTACCATTCTCACCAAAGAAACCTTGAGTAAATGCTTCCGTAGTTAAAGCCGCCGAGTGGATCAAAGATTTACCACGAACAATGACTTCTTTATCTAATAACTTGCCGTCTTCGACACTTAAAACACCGTTGTAAGCGTGGTCACCTGGCAATAAGAATTTCACATCTTCTGCGAAAGAACGGGCGTTCATAATGGTAAAGCCAGAGGAAGTAGCTTCACCGTCGACCACACGAATTTCACCAGTATATTTCTTAATATCCGACGGCTGCGCATTCATATAAGCGGACATCTGCTGAAAGTCAGCTTCTTTTGCTTGCTGATAAACGCCAGCAATGATTTCCATGTCAGAAGGCTGGAAATCGTTTTCATACTTCTTATGCCATGCGCCTGAAGACAAGATAACCATACCAGTTAGAGTACAAATAATGATGGTGTCGATGAACGGCTCTAAGATAGACACCATACCTTCGGACACTGGCTCATCTGCCTTAGCAGCCGCGTGGGCAATCGGTGCAGAACCCTGACCAGCTTCGTTCGAGAACAAGCCACGGTTAACACCTTTAGTGAAGGCATAGGCAAACGCCGCACCGATAAATCCACCGGTAGCCGCTGAGCCCGTAAATGCGTCTGCAAACACAGAAACAAAAGAAGGCACGAGATTTTCGATGTTATAGAAAATAACCGCAAGTGCGCCAATGACGTAAACTACTGACATCACAGGAACGATACGAGACGTCACATACGCGATACGCTTAATACCGCCAAGAATAACCAACGCCAACAACGTCGCTAACACTAAACCTGTCACTTGTTGGTCGATACCAAAAGAGCTGTTCATCGAAACGGCGATATTGTTAATTTGTGGTAATGAGCCAGTACCGAATGAAGAAATGACCGTGGCAATTGCGAACGCTACCGCCAACCATTTCATGTTTAGACGACGATCCATGTAGTACATTGGGCCACCGGCCATCGTACCGTCTTCCGTCTTAACACGATATTTATGAGATAAGGTAACTTCCACAAACTTGGTTGTCATACCAAAAAACGCGGTCATCCACATCCAAAATAGTGCGGCAGGACCACCTATAGACAACGCCAAGGCAACACCACCGATGTTACCAGTACCTACGGTACCTGAAAGTGCCGTTGACAGCGCTTGGAAATGGTTTGTATCCCCTTCTGCGTCCTTTTTGTCGTATTTTCCGGTAACAACACGCCATGCGTGCTTAAAGTAGCGGATCTGAGGGAATTTTAAATATAGGGTGAAGAAGATACCTACGCCTAACAGCACATAGGGAAACCACCAAGAGCTTCCCAATAAACTGTCTAGGAGTAATAGAAAGTCGTTTAACGCACTCACTTTGTAATCCTTATAATTATTGTTTTATTAATCTACAAAAATGGGCCGGAGATCCGACCCATTCATTTTTATCTTAGCTTTTCAACGACTGCTAGTACGGCGGTCAACGCATCGGCGCCGAACTTTGCAGAGCGCACGTGGTTCCAACCGTAAAATTCGTCTGGCGCGTCATTGTGATCTTTAAATGGCATTTCCACTGTGTAAGAAAGACATTTAAACTCTTCACCTACCCATGCCGAGGCAACGGTTTCTAATGCTTGACCTGGCTCATCTTTCGGATAGCCATGAACATCTTGAAACTCTGGTGTTGCAGCCGCATACGCCGCCTTAAAGCTTTCCTCGAGCGATTGGTGACGCGCATCGTAGCTCTTAATTCCTTCACAGCCCGCAACAAAGTTATAAGGAATTGCTTCGTCACCGTGAATATCTAGATACATATCGACACCCGTTTCTTTCATTTTTTCACGGACGAAGTAAACTTCAGGGCTGTTGTCTTTGCTCGGTATTAACCACTCTCTATTAAGGTTGACGCCATTGGCATTCGTTCTCAAATGACCGCGCACAGAACCATCTGGGTTCATATTTGGTACGATGTAAAAAACAGCTTTGTCCATCAACAAACGAGAAACCGCGTCGTCGAGATCAAATAAACGATCTAACAGGCCTTCAACATACCATTCTGCCATTGACTCACCAGGGTGTTGGCGCGCGGTAATCCAAATAGCCTTTTTTCCTTCTCCAGGTTGACCAATCTGCAACACCGAGATATCACGGCCATCAATAGTTTCACCAAGTGTGATCAATTGCGTATCCGCTTGCATTTGCGCTTCGTGCAATAAATCCAGGTGTCTTTCGTAGCTGTAAGGCACGAAATAGGCATAGAAAACATGATCAAATTCAGGAATGTGATTAAACACTAGGCGACCGTCTGTGTATTCGCTGTCGACTCTGAACCAAGTCTCGCGGTCATAAGACGCCAAAACTTTATAATCTTCCCAACCTTCAGGGTAAGCAGCATCTTTGGCGTTCAAAATAGAAAATTGATGTTCTTCACCAGCGCTGGTTTCGAGCTTGAAATGAAACCATTGATAAAAATCGCTGTCCTTGTCTTTTTTGATATTCAATTGAATATCTTTTGCAGACTCTAAACTGACAACTTCTATGTTTCCGCTGTCGAAGTTACTGCTAATTCTCATTAGATTGATCCTAGAAATGTAAACTTCAAAAGGTTAACACATTGTTTGAGATCAAGACCAGCCTTGTTAACCTATTGCAGGGATCTTTGGCTACAAATTGAACGTTCTCAAATTCATTCCTACTTCGGTAGAATAACCTAAGGATTTTCCGCTGACTTTACCGTCGGCATCGAGAACATAATACGTTGGAAACCCGGTAATTTTGAACTTATCTGCTACGTCAGGATTGCCGAGTAAGGTTGGAAAGCTTAACTTGTGTTTGACCATCGCCATATGGACATCATCAATTGACTCATAACTCAAGACCACAGATATAACGTTAACATCCATTTTGTTTTCTTGATAAAACGACTCCAAGTTAGGCAGACTATGTTTACAAACACCGCACCAAGGCGCCCAAAAATAGACCAAACTAGGCTTACCTTTGAGATCGGAATTTGATAACACTTGGCCATCTAATGTCGTTAGATGAAATTCAGGTGCAACAATGTCGGTTTCTAAAAGTGCGGTTTCTCGTAGGTAAGAGACAAAGTTAAACACCAAGACAACGACAACTAGCTGGTAAATAAGATTTTTTATCATACTCAATTAAAAATAAAGAACGTCTGCTTACCAAGACCTACAATTTACTACTTATCTTTCATTAAAATTGATACGAGGCACTTAATCTTACGTTTCTTCCCAACTGAGAAATACGATATTCGTTGATGTTTTGCCTAGGCTCATAAACCGCGTAAGACTCGTCTGTAAGGTTTTCAACGGCAAGGCGTAACTTCAGGTTACGGCCCAGCTGATAGCTTAGTTGACCACCCAACAACAGTAGAGAATTCTCGCTAAAGACTTCCATATTTTGATTGCCCAAACGAATGCCCTCACTGATTGAGACACTCGGACGATACACGGCGTTCAAGCTGGCATTGATGTTGTCAAAGTCAAAGAATACGTTAAACGACGCAAAGTTGTTGTATGCCCCTTCGATGGTGTCCGTCAAATAATGGGTGTAAGTTGCACGACCTGAAATCTGTTCACTGAAAGTATAATGCGCAAGCATTTCAAATCCCGATACTCGATCTGACCCTTTGTTTACAAAAGTCGTTCGCCCAGTATCGTCAATTGGCTCAGAAGCGATTAATTCGCTCAATCGAGTGTTAAACCACGTTGCTTCGAATGCTAATGCCTCGCGATTTATGAGATATTGCAATTCCATGGTTTTTACCAACTCAGGCTTTAGATCCGGATTGCCCAACGTTACCCCGTCGTCAGAGTAAAGTTCATTGGTCACCGGAGCCCTGAATGCTTCTGAGTAAATTGCTTTTATTTGTTGTCCTTCGGCAAATTTATTTATGTATGAAATTCGCGGTGAAAATGCACTGCCAGCCGATTTATAGTCTTCAAAACGGCCACCAAAGTGAATCGTCTGTTTGTCATCGTGTTGGTATTTGGCCTCTGCAAATACCGCGCTACTTTCGACACTTTGCAAGAACTGCTCAAATTCCCCCAGTTTATCGAAAGTTTGAATCCATACAGGGCCATCAGGATCAGAATAACCGGGTTCTAGTCTACCCAAGTAATAATCATCTATTGGAATAACATTGGCTCCGTCGGGCGTAATGTGCGTACTGACAACACCCGCTAAATCTTGCCTCTCTTTCTGGTATTGGCCACCAAATACCAAATCCCACTGCACATTGTACTGATATGTCGCATTGAGATTGACCGTAAATCGGTCCGTGCCCCAATTAGGGCCTGTCAGGAAGTCATAAGTCAACGGAGCGACGTCTCCTGCAAATATTAAACCTGCAGACTCCACGTCATGATCCGCATACTGCACCTCAAAATTTAAGCTCAGTGCTTGGCTGATTTCATGATCATATCCGGCTTTCAAATATTGGTTTTTCGATTCAAATTGGTTTTGAGGATGGTAGCCATTTAGATTCACAAACTTATCTAGTTCGTGCTGATCAAAATAGTACCCAAGGTTTAGATTGCCATATTGATAAAGCAGCGAAAATTCCGTGTGTTGATAAGGCCGCCTGATCGATAAATCTTGATCCTGATTCGCGTTTGCAAGCTCAAACCGCTCACCATCGCCCGCAACCATAGCCAAGTTAAACGCCAATTCACCCTCGCCCACTGCTTTTACCATATTTGTAGTTAAACGGGTGTGGCCATTACTGCCAAGCTCAAACGATAAATCGTTGGTCTTTTTACTTATAATATTGATAACGCCTAAAAATGCGTTGCTGCCGTAAACAGAAGAGCCCGGACCACGGATTATTTCTACCTTTTCCGCGCCTGAGACGTCAATATAAGGTGTATAAACAGAGGCTTTACCAAATGAAATCTCATTTAAACGAACCCCATCTTTCATTACCAACACGTAACCAGTATCTAAATACACGCCTCGCGACTGCAGCTTTTTATGCCCTGACAACCACTCCCCTAGCACCGTTTGGAAGCCCGGCACATAATTCATCAAGTCGTATAAATTATTCACCGCCAATGCTTGCAATTGATTAGCAGTAAAGACAGTGACAATTGAGGGTGAATTTGCCAATGATTCAGAGCGGAATCCAGCAACGTCGGTTTCGACATTTAACAACTCTTCAATTGACATGTTGAAGAAGTCTTCATCTGCCACAACGTTTGGGCTAACGCAAATTGCAGCACTGATTAGAGATAACGGAAAAAGCTGATTTAATTTCATTTATTGAACTCAAAACGACG
>CAXRBI010000035.1:0-17199 GCA_964229075.1 Alteromonadaceae bacterium
CCCCGGGGGATTGCATGATATTGGTGGTATTATCGATTCTATCGTTGCCACCGGTTTCGCCGTCGCTGCTGTCGCCTTCAGAGCTACAAGCGGAAAGCAAAGACAGGATAATGATTGCAATAGAGCTATTGAGCAGTTTGACCATTTCTCTTCCTTTAGGTTGAATTCCTAATATGAGTGCGGTCGTATTCTAAACGCCAGTAGAAGCATCATCAACTCGTAAAACAAGTTGAAGGAAACTTTTTAAAGTTCTACTGAAAAAATTAAGCCGCTCTCAAGCGGCTCAACAATTGGTATTGGTGGGCTAACCCAATTAATCGTCTAATACGTCGAATGAGACTTCTATATAGGCATGACCGTTATCAGATGTGAACGGCACGATTAGAGTGGAGCCTTCGCATTTGTGGTTAATTGTGTGGTCTTTGCCGGACACTATCACTGGCGTAGCCATATCGAAATCGTAGCCTTTGTCACCTAGGATGTTCTTGGCGCCACCGGTTACCATGTTAGTGATTTCACCAACCATGTCAGTCACTTCTTCATCAATGGCGGTTGGACGCTCTCCTAACATGCGCTCCATAATGGTCAGCGCTAATTCCTCATCGAATGTTACGGACAGAGAGCCTTTGGTTTGTGGAGAGGCCATGCCAATCAGACCTGAGACGTCGCCGCGAGATACTTGTTCCTTTTTGATAGCTGGTTTACCAGGCTTGAGCTTGGTCATCGCCATTGTTTCCAGTACGTTCATCAATGAGCTTAAAAAAGGATTAATAAATTCTACATTCATAATGATTAGGTTTCTTTTTTCTTAGTTTTCTAAGGGAGCCAGAAGATTCAAAAAACGTCACAAATTAATATCTTAACGAATCTGACTCTGAACTGTTAAAACTAGCACACTTGCAATTTAGAACATAGTCGCAATTGCCGCTAGTTTTTCGCATTTTTGTTTGTATACATCCGTTTGTCTGCAACATCTAACAAATCAGACTTGTTATCGGCCTCTTCTGGATAAATCGAGGTGCCAATGCTGATGCCAATGCGAATTTTGTTACCTGACACTTCAAATGGTTGCGCGATGGAGTGCTCAATCTTGTTTTTAATCACATCCAGGATGTTGTCTTCACCAAAATCGGTGATCAAAATAGCAAACTCGTCGCCACCATACCGTGCTAGGGTGTCATCTCGACGGATATGCTTTTGCAACCTCGAAGCAACTTGATAGAGGATTTTATCGCCAACGGCATGGCCGTAGGTATCGTTAACTTCCTTAAATCCATCCAAGTCACAGAACATCAATGCAAAACGGTCTGAACTGCGACCTGATGACTTGGTTAGTTCCGTTAATCTATTCTCCAAATACAAGCGGTTAGGGACATTTGTTAATGCGTCGGTATTCGCTGACTTCGATAACAAACCTTCCGCACGTTTAAACTCCGTCACGTCTCTGGCGCTAACAATAACACCAACCACTTTATTCTTATCCTTTGAAAAATGCGGTAAGTAGGACGTGTACATATAACATGGGTTGTTGATATGTTTCGGTACGATCCAAGCTTGATAGTTAACAGGTTTTGCTGTGTTTAAACATTTGTTTAAGTTTGGCTCGATCACCTGCTTATAGGTTTCTTCGTCAAACACTTCTTTTGGCTGGTGGCCGACTAGATCTTTAGGCTCACAACCATAGAAGTCAGCGTAACTGCGACTCACATATTGATATCGACCATCAATGTCAATGTAGGCGAACAGATCTAGACTATAATCCATTACTGTCGAAAATATTTCTTGAAAGAAAGCGATCCGGTTCATTCACCACTCCGAGTATTTAGTGGGTCAAGTTTATTAAAACTACCTCTAAATTCTAGTAGGGAAATGCCTTAAAAATGCATTATTTCGCTATAAATTATGATGTGTTGGCAAAAAAAACACATTTTCCTTATCAAAATGCCGGCAACCTATGTAAAATACCGCCGCTTTTTGTAAAGCCAGTATAAAATTTATTCCATTTAAGAGAGACAGACTGTGACTGATAAGTTAAGAAACATTGCAATTATTGCGCATGTTGACCACGGTAAAACCACACTTGTAGACAAACTGCTGGCGCAGTCTGGTACATTGGATTCACGCACGGATTTAGACGAGCGCGTGATGGACTCAAATGATATCGAAAAAGAACGCGGTATCACAATCCTTGCTAAAAATACTGCAATTGACTGGAACGGCTACCGTGTAAACATCGTAGACACCCCGGGACACGCTGACTTCGGTGGTGAAGTAGAACGTGTAATGTCGATGGTAGATTCTGTATTACTAATCGTTGACGCGCAGGAAGGCCCAATGCCTCAAACGCGTTTCGTTACACAAAAAGCTTTTGCGCAAGGCCTTAAGCCAATCGTTGTAATCAATAAAATCGACAAGCCAGGTGCTCGCCCTGATTGGGTTATGGACCAAGTATTCGACCTATTCGACAACTTAGGTGCGACTGACGAACAGTTAGACTTCCAAGTGGTTTACGCTTCAGGCCTTAACGGTTGGGCGACGCTTGAAGAAGGCGAAACAGCTGAAGACATGACTGCTCTATTCGAAACGATTGTTGAGCAAGTTCCAGCGCCTGCAGTTGATGTAGACGGTCCTTTCCAAATGCAGATTTCTCAGCTTGATTACAGCTCTTACTTAGGTGTTATCGGTGTGGGTCGTGTTATGCGTGGTACGGTTAAGCCGGGTCAACAAGTTACAGTTCAAACGGCGGCTGGCCCAGTTCATAACGGTAAAGTAGGTAAAGTATTCGGTTACTTAGGCTTAGAGCGTTACGAAGCGGAAAGCGCTTCTGCTGGCGACATCATCGCTATCACAGGTTTAGGTGAACTTAAGATTTCTGACACAGTATGTTGTCCGACGGAAGTAGAAGGCTTACCAGCGCTTTCAGTTGACGAACCTACTGTTACAATGACCTTCCAAGTAAACACATCTCCGTTTGCTGGCCAAGAAGGCAAATACGTTACTTCACGTAACATTCTTGAGCGTTTACAAGACGAATTGGTTCACAACGTGGCACTTCGCGTTGAAGAGACTGATGACCCGGACAAGTTCCGCGTTTCTGGTCGTGGTGAATTGCACTTGGGTATCTTGATTGAAAACATGCGCCGTGAAGGCTATGAGCTAGCGGTTTCTCGTCCTGAAGTTATCATGCGCGAAATCGACGGTGAAATCCAAGAACCGTATGAAACGGTTACCGTTGACGTTGAAGAAGAGCACCAAGGCTCCATCATGGAGAAAATGGGCATTCGTAAAGCGGAACTAACTGACATGGCGCCTGACGGTAAAGGTCGTATTCGTATGGACTTCATCATGCCAAGCCGCGGTTTGATTGGTTTCCAGACTGAATTCATGACGCTGACGTCTGGTTCTGGTTTGTTATACCACACATTTTATGAGTACGGCCCGCACAAAGGCGGCGACATTGGCGCTCGTTTGAACGGTGTACTTATCGCTAACGCAACTGGTAAAGCCCTAACTAACGCATTATTTAACCTACAAGACCGCGGTCGCTTGATGGTAGGTCATGGTACGGAAGTTTATGAAGGTCAGGTTATCGGTATTCATGCTCGTGACAACGACCTAACGGTTAACGCCCTTAAAGGTAAGCAGCTAACTAACGTTCGTGCTTCTGGTACAGATGATGCGCAGGTTCTTACTCCGCACATCCAAATGACACTAGAGCAAGCGATGGAATTCATCGACGATGATGAGTTAGTCGAGATTACGCCTGAAAACATCCGAATTCGTAAGAAGCATCTTACTGAGTCGGATCGTAAGAGAGCGTCTCGCGCAGCTAAGTAATTAGCGAAAAAATTAAAAAAAAGCCTCATAATGAGGCTTTTTTATTGCCTCGAAATGGTTGGACAGGTTGCATGGTTAGTGAAGTGAAAGTCGGTATTGGAAGCGAACAACCTCAGTGGGTGCTGTGCATCGCTAATCGTCCCGAATTGGACAAGTTTCAGCATGAGATCTTTACTACCCTGAAACTCGGTGAAGCGGCTGAGATTATTCAAAAAACTTCAAATCATTGGCGCAAGTTATTTTCCATCATGGCGAAAATTTCCTTTGCTTTATTCGAGACAGGGTGTGATACATGGCAACAGTATCGGGACACCAAATTATTGACCGCAGAAGGCTTTGAGACGATAAGTTTCGAATCGGTTGAACAGGTTAGTCGCAATGCAGTGCCTTGTATTGTCGCTGGTTTTACCTATGCGGATACTCAAGTCGATTTAGCTCAATTCTTGCCACTAGAAAATGATGCGAAGGTGCTTTGCCGCCCGGCCTCTAATATTGTGGTAACCCCTTATTTTGATTGGCGGCAGTTGACCAATGCCATATTGGAAAATGTAATTTTGGTTATCGAGGCAAAAGTCAAAGCGTCGCCGACTCAATAAAAAACGGCGACCGTTTTTCAACGCACCGCCGTTTCTAACAATTGATTTAGTCAGTGTGTGAGGCTTACACTACCAGAATAATTTCCAACCTTGCCACTGAGCATCGAAGCCTTCCATTGGGCTACGAGTGAAACCACTGCGAACAAACTGGTTCATCTTACCTTCGGTGTAGGCCAAAAGCATATTGGCGAAGGCATTGTCATCGATTGGAAACGCTTTTCCTTCTCTTAGTTTGCGCTCTCTTAGGACTTGTTTTAACTGCGTTTCAAGCTTTTCAAACAAAGCCGCGACTCGTTCACGCAGGCGGTCGTGTTCACCCATCAAAGCGTCACCAGTCAATATTGCTGTAATACCGCGGTTCATTTCAGCAAAGCCTAACACCAGCTTCATGATGTTTACGATTCGAGCTTCGGTCGATTTTTCTTTCTCTAAAATAATATTAATTCTAGAAAGTAACGTATTTTCAATGAACTCGATTAAGCCTTCATACATTCTCGCTTTACTAGGAAAGTGGCGGTACAACGCGGCTTCAGACACTCCTACTTTTTCGGCTAATTTTGCAGTGGTGATTCGCTGGCCTGAGTGACTTTCAAGCATCTCCGCCAAACACTGTAAAATCTGTTCTTTTCTGTTACCTTTTTTTGCTGCAGGCATACCTGTCCTCGAATCTTATTTGTTTTCGCTCATTCGTGACTGAATCAGCGTGAGTAAGTTGGCACCGAGCTCTTCTTTCGAGCTTAGGGGTAAGTCCTTACTATCGTCTTGCCAGAATACTTTAAGCGCATTTTGATCAGAATTAAAGCCTTGACCGGCAATTGAAACGTCATTTGCACAGATCATATCCAAATTCTTTCTCGCCATCTTATCTTTGGCATATTGTTCAACATTTTGAGTTTCTGCGGCGAAACCTACGACATATGGACGTTGGTCAGTCATTGCTGCGACGTCGGCAACTATGTCTGGGTTTTTAACCATAGTTACGGTCATGCCGTCGTCTTGGTTCTTTTTGATCTTCTGCTCGGAAACCAAACTTGGTCGGTAATCAGCAACCGCCGCACAGGCGATAAACACGTCGGAATCGACAGCAGCTTGCAAAGATTGAGAATGCATATCGGAAGCACTAACTACATCAAATCGATTAACGCCCTCTGGAGTGTTCAGACTTACCGGGCCAGTTATAAGGTTGACCGTCGCGCCAAGGTCTGCAGCTGCTTTGGCGATGGCAAAACCCATTTTGCCGCTGCTGTGATTGGAGATATAGCGAACAGGGTCGAGTGCTTCTCTGGTCGGCCCGGCGGTGATTGTCACAGTTTTACCCGCCAGTGGCTGTTCCGCGTTATGGAAAAACCCCACGGTGCGATCAACTATGTCCATAGGTTCGATCATTCGTCCCTGGCCAACATCGCCACACGCTTGCTCACCACTTGCCGGTCCCCAAATTTGGACTTGGCGCTGGGCTAATGTTTTTAGGTTGGCTTGGGTGGCTGGGTGGGCGTACATCTGTTGATTCATAGCAGGACAAACTGCAACTGGCGCCGGTGTCGCTAGCAACAATGTAGATGCCAGCTCTCCTGCTAAACCCATTGCCATTTTGGCCAACATGTCCGCGCTTGCCGGTGCGACAATAACCAAGTCAGCCCATTTGGCGAACTCTATATGCCCCATTGCAGCTTCGGCATTCGGATCAAGTAAGTCTTCAGATACCGGCTCTCCGCTCACTGCTTGCATCGTCAATGGCGTAATAAACGCTTTTGCACCTGAGGTCATGACGACCTTCACTTCTGCTCCGTGCTCCTTAATTCTTCGAACAAACTCGGGCATTTTATAGGCGGCAATGCCACCACTGACAATCAGTAGGATTTTCTTATTAACAATCTGGACCATGATATGTGTAAGACTTGCTATAAATAACTCGTATGTAAGTGAACATACAATAACGTTTTTCTTGTAGTTTCACCATTAAAAACTCGTCACAGGGAAGGAATCTGAAGATGCTTGATTGTAGTGAATCGCTGCCATTTGGCATGCCACAGGAGCGACTACTGAGGTTTGGCGCAAAAGAACTCACTAACCAAGAGCTGCTGGCTGTTTTTCTGAGAACGGGCTACCGAAATCGTTCAGTTGGCCAAGTGGCTGAAGAGGTTTTGCTGCGATTTCCATCCTTAACCCAGTTATTTCACGCATCACTCGACGACTTTGCTTCTATTAAAGGGGTTGGGCTGACAAAGTTTGCTCAATTGCAGGCTTTTTTTGAATTAACAAAACGCTATCAAAAAGAACGCCTAATTAGGACGGTCTGCTTTCAGTCACCTGAAGATGTGCAGAGCTATTTGTTGATGACGCTGAAAGGAGAAGACAGAGAGAAGTTTTTAGTTCTGCATTTAGACGCCCAGCACAGAGTGATCACTAGTGAATGTTTGTTTTCAGGTTCGATAGATTGTGCTCCTGTCTTTCCAAGAGTGGTCGTTCAATCCGTTCTTCGAAATAACAGCGCCGCGGTTATTCTGGCGCATAATCACCCTTCAGGAGTAGCTGATGCGAGTCATTCTGATATCGAGCTAACGTCTCGTTTGAAAGAAGCGTTGGCATTAATCGATGTGAACATCCTCGACCACTTCATTGTTGCAGGCTCAAAAGTGGTCAGTTTAGCGCGCAAAGGACTTATTTGAAGTCAACTGCGCGCAAGTTGTTTTGAACCTGTGTTAAAGACTCAGGTGGTAGCTGAGTGAAAATGTATTGTCATCAGTATCGGTTAACTCACCAGAAAGAAAGCTTTGTATCGAGAAATTTAAACTCGAATTATCTGAATAGCGATACTTATGTTGATATTCAAGCACCGTCAACTCTTGCTTGGTAGGGGTCAAGTAGTGTCCACCATATTGACTGTTGCTCCCTCTGTCGGAATCATCTTCATTTAGATGTAATCGTTTGAGTTTGGTTTCAATGGCATGAAGACCATAGTTAAACGCCAGACCTAAAACTAGGCTTGAAGAGTCGTTGTCATACTGAGAACCCACGGGAATTCCTCGGTATCTATAGCCACTTTTATACGTACTGTGCTCATAAAGACAATTTTGAACTTGGCTTCCTGGCGTGCAACTGCGATTAGTGTCGGCGTACTCAAGGTAAGCTTTAATAACACCAGCGTCGATTGGGACATAAGTGCTCACTCCATACATCCAGACCTTATCAGCAGGTACGATTCCGCTTACAGGAGCGTCCTCGCCAACAACTTGAGAATACAAACTAAAACTGAGTGAATTAAGGTTGAAGTTCAATTTTGCGTCAATGCCCGCCAGTTGATTTCCCAGACGAGTTTTATCATCGATGTCGCAATCATCCACGCCACTTGCGCAAACCTCGCGACCAGAAAGCATATCTAGGAATCCACCTAGACTGCTATCATAACCCTGCCCGCCCCACTGACTGACATGAGTGAAGCCCATTTCAAAAAAAGTCCACGGCTTAAAGTTTACTCGTGCCGACCACAAAAGTGTGTCAGGAACGGCCCGAGCACTTTCCATTCTGGAGAACTGAGCCTTTGCGTTCCAAGGGCCTAACCATTCCAAAACTGGTAGGTCAAAAGCCTGCGGGTTTTTCCGTTGGATTCCGATGCTTGGTAGTGGTTTGCCATAATCTCCATATATCAGGCTCAGATCATGTCCAGGCCCCCAAAATTGCTCTTTCGCGGCTGCGTAAGCTAACCAATTCAAACCTGATAACGCTACGTAACTGCCTCCGAGTTCACCATTGACGAGGTCGGCTTCCAGCCTCCCTGACACAACATTATTGCTATAACTTTTGCCAATCTTGGTTTCAATTCTGCCGTTCACGCCACTCGATGTGTAAGGCAAAGAAGGAACCTGTGAGCGTGCTGTAATTTCTAATTGCCAATCTTCTACCCGCCCATAACTTTCAATTAAGCGCGATATAGCCGCTCGTTCTGCTTTGCTCAAGGAGCTTGATTGCTGAGATGAGAGTTGTTCAATGATAGGTTGCCACAATAACGGAAACGTAGTTACTGGCAGGTTGAGGACACCTCTATCGGAGAGATATTTCACGTCTGTTTTGTTTTGATAATTTGATGAATCAATCCATAGGTTGCCATAGCTAGGTAGAGACAACAGTCCGATGAATGCCAGTAGATATTTCATTGCGTTTCTTTTCTGTTTTTTGCTCGGCCGAATCTTACCACAAGTCGCCAATGAATTATGAATATTCAAAGACTTAATCACTTGGCTCGTAGGCAGTTGTGTATCGGCGAGTTAGAACAAGAAATAGCAAAAAGTTCAAGATATTGTGTGTACGGTCTAATTTGATGGTGTTGCGATTAACATTATTTACATTCCGCGTTAACATGGCGCGGATAAAGCACGCCGAATAACGAAGTGGAATTGCCCTTGAACGCAGATGAAAAGAAACCGACGTATTTGTTCATATCACGAAAATCTTCGCATTATCGCTATTACCAAAAAATAGTCGATTACCTCGATGGAAATGCCGAATTACGAAAGCTCAAAACGCTCGTATTTCCGAGACTTTCGCAATGGCATAAGGTGAATAAACTCGACATTAATGACCTAGTCGATGTGCACATGAAGCGCAAGCAAGTGCGTCACCCGCTGTTAAAAAACAACGTGATATTACGTAAATTGGTTCGCAAATTTTATGAATTTCGAGAAAAGTCACGGGCTAGCTATTATTTTTCTTTGTTTCAAAAGCATCCTTGTGAAACGGTTGTGATGTGGAATGGCATGAAACAACCAAACCGAACGCCATATGTTGTCGCAAAAGCCGCAGGAAAAAAGACTCAATTGTTTGAAAATGGCTTGTTACCTCATACCACGGTCTTGGACGCCAAAGGGGTGAATGCGATGAATTCCCTGCCAAGAAACAGTGACTTTTATCGCGACTGGGAGGGCGAGTCAAGTAACTCTGATAAGCAGCTTGTGGTTCGAGCTCCCCACAAAAACCGTAAGGCTGTGCAAGCAGAAATCGAACTACCGGAGCGTTACGTATTTGTTCCATTCCAAGTACCAAATGACACACAAATCGTCTGTCACTCGCCATGGGTTGAAGATATGGACGCTTTTTATCAAGCGTTGGAGTCTGCACTGCAATATTTGCAGCAGCAAGCACAGTGGCAAGGTTTTAAGTTTGTCATCAAAGAGCACCCAAGTTGGCCTAGAAGTTTTACTCATTTGCACCAACGGAACCCGGATATCATCTTTGCAAATAACAACAATACTCAGTCGCTAGTCGAAAATGCGATTGCGGTTGTTACCATTAACTCCACGGTTGGCATCGAGGCTCTGTTGCTCGAAAAAGCGGTTATCACACTAGGAAATGCATTTTTCAATATTGATGGCTTGGTCGAGCACTGTAAAGACCAAACCAGTTTCAATCAGGCATTGTTGCAAATAGAACAAAAACAAGTCGATTTGGCGTTCGTTGAAAAGTTTCTTTCATATGTGCGAAATGAATATTCTTTGCCCCAAAGTTGGAACAATTTATCTGAGCCCAGTAGCCATTTCGCAGCGGTGAAACAAAGGCTAGAGCAGCCTTATCAGCCAGAAACAAAGGAATAAGTACAAATGAAGTTTAAAGTCTTTTTGATTAACTTAGATAAAAGTACAGAGCGAAGAGAAAAGTGCGAAGCTGAGTTAAATAAGTATGGAATTCCATTTGAGAGAGTCGCTGGCGTCTACGGTAATGACGTTCCGGATGAGGAAGTTGAGCGCGTCTACGACAGTCGGCAAAATCAACGCCGATATAAAAAGGTTTTGGGAAGAGGCGAGATTGGCTGTTATCTGAGTCATATAAAGTGTTGGCAAAAAATTGTTGATGACGGTTTGGATTACGCTGTCATTTTAGAAGATGACTTTAAACTCAATGACGCATTTAAAGACTTTGAGGGTTTGTTTGAACAACTGCAAGATTGGGATTATGTACGCCTAGCTTTTTCATCAAGAAATGTCCCCATATGTCAACGCGAGCCGATTACAAGTGTTTATGACTTGGTGTATTACAAAAAAGTCCCGATCAATACGTTGGCTCAGGCTGTGTCTTTACAGGGCGCAAAAAAGCTTCTAGAGAACTCTAAGTGCTTTTTCCGACCTGTTGATGTCGACATGAAACATTACTGGGAAAAAGGCATCAACGTCCTAGGCATCGATCCTCCGTTGATCAAAGACAGATTTGACTTTAGTAGCGAGATCGAACATATGTCTAAAGGCAAAGGTCGGGTTTCAAGTGGTGCACTAACGAAGAATATTCGCTACGCACTGGATTACAAAGTGAAGTTTCTTTACTTTGAGTTTATGAAGAAGAAATTGAGCAATTTTATTCGAAAAAACGAGTAAGTGTCGGCGCGATATCCTCATTTGAAGTATTTGAGAGATAGTGTGTGAAAAAGAAAGTTAAGAATTATCGATTCTTAACAAGGAAGTTACGAAGATTAGCCGGTAAAACTCTTTACCGGCGAGAAATGGACGAAAAAAATGCGATTTTTGTCCACATACCGAAGGCAGCGGGTACGTCGGTTTGCGAGGCGGTATTTGGAACGCCAAACAGCAGCCATTACACCGCAAGGTGTTACCGCAGTGATAACCCAAAAAAATTCAACCGTTACATTAAATTTTCTGTTGTCAGGAATCCATATGACCGGATTATTTCGGCCTACAGTTATCTCTTGAATGGTGGCTCGCGTCTCAGTGACAAAGACAGGCGATTCCGAGAACACTACTTAAGTAACTTTGACGGCTTAAATGATTTTGTGATGAATGGCTTAGGTCGAGAAGAATGCCGCCAAAGACCGCATTTCGATCCTCAATATGAGTATCTGTTCGATGACGATTGTTCTACATTAATAGTTGATTATGTTGAAAAAATTGAACATATGGAGCAGTTTTCTGATCACCTCGGTAGATTACTTGGCGCAGAGATAGTCATTGACCATCAAAACAAAACAAAAGGGAAATGTGCGAGCTTAGAATTGACCGATCAAGCTAAACAACGCATTTACGAAATCTATCGTCTAGATTTCGAGTTATTGGGCTATGACAAGTAAGTTTCTAATTGACATTTGCTGATCGTAAAAAAGTTGAGCAAAAAACACATCAATTCGAAACTATTCCTTGATCTTGACCCTGAAAAACTGTATAAATTGCGCCCTTTCGAGAGCCCCGGGCCTAAATTAGTCCATATGGCTAATTTGAAATGGCTAAGAAATTTTTGTTTGGAGTAAATTGACATGTCAAGAGTTTGCCAAGTTACAGGTAAGCGTCCAGCGGTAGGTAACAACCGTTCACACGCTCGTAACGCTACTAGACGTCGTTTCTTGCCTAACCTACAAACTCACCGTTTTTGGGTTGAAAGCGAGAAGCGTTTCGTTAAATTACGTTTATCTACTAAAGGTATGCGTATCATTGATAAAAAAGGTATTGATACAGTGCTTGCAGATATGCGCGCAGCTGGTCAAAAAGTTTAAGGAACTAAATCATGCGTGATAAGATTCGTTTAGTTTCAACGGCCGGTACTGGTTATTTTTATACAACTGATAAAAATAAAAAGAACATGCCTGAAAAAATGGAAATCAAAAAGTTTGATCCAAAGATCCGTAAGCACGTGATCTTCAAGGAAGCTAAGATCAAGTAATTTGATTTAAAACTTTTGCAAAAGTTTATAAAAACCCAGCCAAGCGCTGGGTTTTTTGTTTGTTCGGTTTACTAAAATCTTGGTATCTTCCGTGACTCCAGGCAAACCCGAACGGTTTCCTTCATTTCTAAAGTTGTTGGTTATCAACAGCGAAGACCACTTGGGCAAATTAGTTTCTTGTTAGAAGACAAATTGTTAACCTATTGCGACTTTTAACTACGCAATGTGATTTATGGCCATTCGACTCTCTAAACGCGGTTGGAACAACGTTCTTATTTTTGCTTCGATGTTTATGATCGTATTGTTCAATTACACCCATAAAATGTTCAGCGAAGGCTCAAACGTCGGCGGAGATGTCTCTAGCCTGTTACCCGCCAGCACCTTAGTACAGACCATTGATTTTAACGGCATTAAGTTTGAACGTTTAGGTACCGGTTGGCGTACATTAACCGAGCTTAAAGATGTACAAATTGAATCCCCAAAACGTTTTTTGGATGTTTGGTTGCAGCAGCCATTTGTAATCACCAGCGAGCCACCTCAGTTATCCACGGAAGTTCAAAGCAGCATAGTCGTTGTTTGGGTTGCTGGCCAAAGCAATGGTTGGGTTTACGAATTCTTAATTGAGCATCGTCAACAGCAAGCTTATGCGAAAGCGCACGCAGATGGCACTTGGTATTCAATTCCATACCATCAAATCAATCAACTGATCCCAGAAGTTTTATTGAGAAATTAAAGCATGCCTGAATTACCAGAAGTTGAAGTTAGCCGACTGGGCATACAACCTCACATTGACCAACAAACGGTTACCGCCGTCACGGTTAGAAATCCTAATCTGAGATGGCCTGTGCCGAAAGACGTCCAACAAATGATTGGACAACCGATTTCCCGGGTTGCTCGAAGAGCCAAATATTTGTTGTTAGAAACACCAGTTGGAACTGGAATATTGCACTTAGGAATGTCAGGCAAGTTGCGAGTCATCGACAGTGGGACTCCAGTGGAGAAACACGACCATGTTGATATCGTGTTTGCCAATGGCCAGTGTTTGCGGTTAAACGACCCTCGACGTTTTGGCGCGTTTTTATGGCAAGCACCAGATGAAACCCACGAACTGTTGACGAAACTTGGGCCAGAGCCGCTCACAAGCGATTTTGACGACGACCGATTGTATGAAATGTCTCGAGGAAAACAATCGGCGGTGAAGAATTTTATTATGGACAACCACGTTGTCGTGGGTGTCGGTAATATCTATGCCAATGAAAGTTTGTTCAAAGCTGGTATCGACCCGCGCAGAGCCGCAGGTAAGATTTCCAAGAAGCGTTATCAAGCATTAACACAACACATCAAAGATACTCTCGCTGCGGCAATTCAGCAGGGCGGAACCACGCTTAAGGATTTCACCCAAACCGACGGCAATCCCGGCTATTTTGCTCAAGAGCTTTTGGTGTATGGCCGTGGCGGGCAGGCTTGCGTTACCTGCGGCGAAAAGCTCAAAGAAGTCAAGATAGGCCAGAGAGCGTCCGTCTACTGCGGCAGTTGCCAAAGTTAGCGATTTTAAGTAAGGTCGGATGAGTTTATTTCAATCACTCATCTGAAGCTTATGCAAATCATTGATAATCTGAAAACCACTTTTTCGACGGGCAAAACCAAGTCTATCGAGTGGCGTAAAAGCCAACTCTTAGCTCTGAAACGAATGCTGGAAGAAAACGAGCAAGCAGTTTATGACGCTCTGAAACAAGATTTAAATAAGTGTCAATTTGAGGCTTACGTCTCAGAGTTCGAATACGTCCTAAAAGACATCAAACTGTTTTTAAAGAATATCAATAAGTGGAGTAAGCCACGCAGCTTACCTACTCCAGTCCTTGCCCAACCTGGCAATTCAAAACTAGTACCAGAGCCCTATGGTGTTGTTTTAATTATGGGCGCTTGGAATTACCCGTTACAGCTTGTTTTGAGTCCTATGGTGGCAGCACTTGGTGCCGGCAACTGTATCGTATTAAAGCCATCGGAGTTGGCCGGTGAGGTCTCGAAGTTACTCGCAGAGCTTGTGCCTAACTATCTGGATGCCTCAGCCATTCAAGTGTATGAAGGTGGCATCGAAGAAACTACTGAATTGCTCAAGCAACGATTCGACCATATTATGTATACCGGCAGCGAGATGGTTGGCAAGATAGTCATGCGGGCCGCCTCTGAGCATTTGACGCCGGTTACTTTGGAGTTAGGTGGTAAAAGTCCTTGTGTTGTTGATGATAAAACAAACCTCAAAGTCACCGCCGACCGAATTGTTTGGGGAAAATTTTTAAATGCCGGCCAAACCTGCATAGCGCCAGACTATGTTTTGGTCACGCCCAAACAGAGACCAGCGCTTATCGAAGCACTCAAAGCCAGCTTAAACAAACAGTACTCAAGTGAACCGAAGCACTCAGACGATTTTGGCCGAATTATAAACCAGCGGCACTATCAGCGAATTAGCGGTTATCTATCTGGGCAAGAAGACAAGATAGTCCATGGCGGCGAGCTTGATGAGTCACAAAAATACATCGCTCCGACACTGGTACTAAACCCGGAACTGACGTCACCGTTAATGACCAACGAAATCTTTGGGCCGATTTTGCCAATTATTGAAATTGAATCGATGGAGCAGGCCGTTGATTTTATCAATGAAAGAGAAAAACCATTGGCGCTTTATGTCTTCAGCAATGATCAGAAAACGGTCGATGCAATAAGTCAGCAAACCAGCGCAGGTACTTTGTGTATTAACGATGCAGTTATCTTTATGGTCAATCATCACATGCCGTTTGGAGGCGTAGGTAATTCCGGTATGGGGTCTTATCATGGCCAATGGGGCTTTGATACCTTTTCGCACCTCAAGCCAGTTATGCACCGCAGTTTCCTTGCTGATGCGCCAATTCGATATGCGCCTTACACCAGCTTAAAACAAAAGCTGTTTAAACTCGCGGCAAAATTCTAAGCACTAAAAAGGGAGCGTTTGCTCCCTTGGTTAACTGCCGTTCTTTTTTTCTTCAGACTTGTCGTAAACGTCTTTGGTCAGTTCCGATAAATCCTCTCTAAAGCCGTTGTATTGGCAATACACTGCATCGCCAAAATCTGCAATGATGTTGTCTGTGCAATAGACCTCTGCCACATCGCGATCGATGTAAATGAGATCGCCGGCATTACATGGGTGCGGACTTTTGCGCACATAGACGCTGGCACACTGAGTGTACTGTGGTTTGTAGGCTTTCGGATCCCACTTGTTAACCATGCGCTCATACAAAATGATGGCAACTACGGCAAACACAAAAAACAGACTGATATAAACAACCGACTTATTCACAGCTCACTACAACTTATTGATTCAACGACGACAACTAGGTTATCGGTCATTGTTGGACGAACCTTTACGATAAAAGTTTCTTAAATCTTCGGACAATTTTTGCAACGAAGGATGATGAATATACATCATGTGACCCGCTTCGTAGTAATGCATGTCGACTCGTTGTGAATCAATGTCATAATGATTTAGAGAAATCTCGGTCGCAAAGAACGGAGTTGCCAAGTCATAATAGCCGTTGGCAACAAAGACTCTTAAGTCTTTATTTTGGCGCATGCCTTTAGCGATGAATGGTGTGACGTTGATGGCGCCTTCATTTCGAGGATTGCCGCCAAGACTCCACTTCCAGTTTCGAAACACCTCACCACTTAATACGTGGTATTTGCTGCTGCGTTGATAGAGCAAGGTATTGTGCAAGTAGTCGTTAACTAATGCGGTATACGCGCCATCGATGCCATAGCCCGAAGGATCGGCCTCAAAGCGTTCTCCTGCATCATCGGCTTCATCACCGAGGAAACGGCTATCAAGTCGACCAACGGCGACTGAGCGGCTTCTGAGAAGCTCCTTCATGAAACGAAACTCGTCGATGCGCAAGCGAGTTTGCAGTAAATACTCTTCGCTCAAGCCAGTAAGCTGATGCAATTTTTTAGCAATGTCACGAGTTTCTTCGGCGGACATCAAGCCACCTTTCAAAAGCGCGACAGAATACTCTTCGATGGCAAACTTTCGAACTTGTTGGACTAACTCCGCCAGTGGCAATGCTTGAGTTTGTGCCGGAAGGGCTCTGTGATACCAAGCCGTGGCGGCGTAAGTAGGTAAAAACGACACGAAAGGTAGGTCGTTCCCAGGAGTGAAATCACCAGTTTGGAAATCCAATATTGCGCTGATTAAGATGACGCCGTTTAAATCAATGGACCCCCAGCCTTCTTGCAACTCTTTGACTAAAGCTCCAGCTCGCGTCGTACCGTAACTCTCGCCACCTATGTACTTAGGTGAATTCCATCGTTTGTGTTCAGTAATAAATTGACGAATGAACTCTGCCAGAACTTCTGCGTCTTCTTTAACCCCCCAAAAGTCTTTGCCTTTGGCATGACCAACGGCTTTTGAATAACCTGTGCCCACAGGGTCGATAAACACTAAGTCCGTAACATCTAATAGGCTGTATGGGTTGTTGGCTAGTTCATAAGGCGGTGCCCCGGGATTCTTGGCATCGGACGGCAGCTTGACCCATTTAGGCCCAAATATCCCCATGTGCAACCAAACCGACGAGGAGCCAGGGCCGCCATTGAATATAAAAGAGATGGGACGGTTTGACCTGTTCTTAACGTCATCACGAAAATACGCTGTGGAAAAAATTTGTGCTTTCGCTTTTCCTTGCTGATCGTAAACTAGAGTATCTCCGGCGACGGCCATGTACTCAATTTTCTTTCCCTTTACTCGAACGCTGTGTTCGGTGCGCGATGTTTTGACATCGGGCTCGAGCCATTGCTCTTTGTTTTCGGCGAAGGCTGCAGTGCTTAACGTTGTGATTAAAAGCAGTGATAAACCAAGTTTCATGGGCTTTTATTCCATCGGTGGCTATTTATTGGTTGAAATCAACGTCAGTCATGATGCAGTGGGTGCTGTTACATGACTGACTACGCGATATTCAGCTTAGAGTTTAGCAAAGTAAACTTTAGCCGCAGCTTTTACCTTGGGAGCCAGCAAGAACGCAGATAACATTGTTGGAATCGCCATCAGTCCGTACATTCCAATCATAAAGTTGAATACGATGTCTAA